>JAQIJH010000027.1:0-53587 GCA_036946345.1 Gordonia paraffinivorans
CGTGCACCACCAGCACCGTCTCGCCGTCGGCCGGTCCGAACGTGGTCACCGCCATCGTCGTCATGGGTCCTGATCATGCCGGGCGACGCGGCCCGGGGCGCGCGGAGGGCGTCATTGACAAACAGGCGACGACGTCCCGATCATGAGACATGACCGCTGATCTGTCTCGTCGGTTCGAGCTCCGCTCCGGGGAGTCGTGGGCGAATCCCTTCGACGACTACCGATGGTTGCGGGACCACGACCCCGTGCATCACGTCGTGCCCGACCACGCCCCCGACCACGATTGGTACGTCCTCAGTCGTCACGACGACGTCGTGGCCGCGGCGAGCGATCCCGACACCTTCTCCTCCGCCCAGGGGCTCACCGTCACCTACGGCGAACTCGAGTCGATCGGCATGACGGACAACCCGCCGATGGTCATGCTCGACCCGCCCGACCACACACGGTTCCGGTCGCTGGTGGCCCGCGGGTTCACCCCGACGCAGGTCCGTGACGTCGAACCGCAGGTGCGCCGGTTCGTCCGAGAACGGCTGGCCACGATCGCATCCGGAGACGAGATCGATCTGATCGCCCTCCTAGCGAAACCGCTGCCGTCGATGGTCGTCGCGCACTACCTCGGCGTCCCCGAGACCGACCGCGGCCGCTTCGACGGCTGGACCGACGCGATCGTCGGGGCCGACCCGACCGGCGACCTCGGTGGGGCGATGCAGACCGCCGGCGACGCGGTGGGGGAGATGCTCGGGTACTTCACGGACCTCGTCGAGCGGCGTCGCACCGAACCCGGCGACGACACCGTCTCGCACCTGGTGGCCGCGGGGGTCGGCGACGACCCGGCGGGCCTGCTGTCGATCCTCGCGTTCACGTTCACGATGGTCGCCGGCGGCAACGACACGACGACCGGCCTCCTCGGCGGCGCCGTCGACCTGCTGGCGGCCCACCCCGACCAGCGCGACGAGCTCGCCGACGACCCCACCCTCGTCCCGGCGGCCGTCGAGGAACTGCTCCGTCTCACCTCACCCGTGCAGGGCTTGGCGCGGACGACGACCGCCGACGTCGCACTGCACGATGTGTCCATCCCGGCCGGCCGGAAGGTGTTGCTGCTGTACGCCTCGGCCAACCGAGACGAGCGGTGGTGGGGTGACGACGCGGACCGTCTCGACATCCACCGCGCGCCCCGACAGATCATGACGTTCAGCCGGGGCGCCCACCACTGCCTCGGAGCGGCGGCCGCGCGGATGCAGGCGCGCGTCGCGCTGGAGGAGCTGCTGGCCACCCACCGCGACTTCACCGTCGACAGTGCGGCCATCACCTGGGCACGCGGCAACCACGTCCGCCGGCCGACGTATGTCCCCGTGCGGTTCGGCCCCCGATGACCGACTGGATCGCCACCGATCGGGTGCGGTTGGCCGAACGTCGATTGCTCGACGTCGCCGCCGACCTCTTCGCCGACCGGGGTGTCGACGCCGTCACCATGGCCGACATCGCGTCGGCCGCGGGGTGTTCGCGCGCCACGCTGTACCGCTACTTCCCCACGCGCGCCGACGTGCTCGCCGCCTACATCCGGGTCACCACCGAACGCATCCTGCGGTCGATCGTCCGTGACACCGCCGACGTCGACGACCCCCGGCTCCGGACGGTGACCGCGGTGACGGCGGCCCTGGCCGCGATCCGCGCCGATCTCGCGCTGGGCCCGTGGTTCTCCACCGACACGGGGTTGCCCGCGCGGCTGGCCGTGTCGCACCCGGCCATCGCCGAGGCGGTGCGGACCGTGATGGGCGGCGACGGGCCGGACGCGACCGCGACCGCGCGGTGGCTGACGCGATCGATCATCGCCCTCGTCGTGATGCCCGAACCGACCCCCGACGACGAGAGGAGATGTGTGGAACGGTTCCTGGCACCGGCCGTCGCGGTTGTCGGTGGCGGGTGATCTGATCTCAGTCGACTCGGGTGGGTCGACCGGAGGCGGAGGAGGTCTGCGATGTACGACGGGTCGCCGCATGACGGCCGCTCGCGGCGGCGGGTCGAGGTCCCCGCCTCGCTGGTCACCGCTGCCCGGGTCGACACGCCGGTCCGCACCTGGGACGGGTCCGCCGACCGGCTGGTGCACGCAGCGCTGCCCCGCGCGGGACGCGACTGGCAGCCCACCCGCGTCACCGGTGGTCCCGGCACCGGGAAGACCGCCCTCGTCGTCGACGTCGCCGTGTCCCGTCTGACCGCCGCCGGGGCCGATCCGGAGTCCGTCCTGGTCCTCGCCTCCGACCGTCGCGCCGCCGTGCGTCTACGGGAGGAGATCACCCGCCGCGTCCTCGCCCGGCCCGAGCAGGACGCCGCACACCGGTCCACCCGCGAGCCGCTCGTCCGGACCGTCCACTCGTACGCGTTCGCGGTGCTGCGGCTGCAGGCGTCGGCGAACGGCAACCCGCCGCCGCGCCTCATCACCGGATCCGAGCAGGACGCGGTCCTGAGGGAACTGCTCGCCGGCGACGTCGCCGACGGTGCGCGTGACTGGCCGGAACGCCTCCGCCCCGCCCTGCACACCGACGGGTTCGCCCAGGCCCTGCGCGACCTGATCATGCGTGCCGCCGAGCGGGGGGTCGGGCCGGAGAAGCTCATCACCCTCGGCCGTGCCCACGGCCGCGACGAGTGGGTCGCCGCCGGTGTCGCCTACCGGCAGTACGAGCAGACGACGCTGCTGCGCGCCGCGGTGGGGTCGGCGTCACCGCAGGCCACCTCGCCGGCCGTGGACGCCGCCGAGCTCATCGGCTCTGCGCTCACCGCGCTCTCCACCGACGACGCGCTGCTGGCCGGGGAACGCGCGCGGATCCGCCACCTCCTCGTCGACGACGCCCAGCACCTCGACCCGCAGGCCGCGCACCTCGTGCGGCTGATCGGCACCGGTGCGGCGGAGACCGTCGTCGCCGGTGACCGCGACCAGACGGTGTTCGCGTTCCGCGGTGCGAGCCCCCGCTTCCTCGACGAGCTCGTGGACGACGGTTCCCCGCACGACGTCGTGCTCACCACCGACCGTCGTGCGTCGCCGGAGATCACCTCCCTGGTCGACGCGATCGCGGCGCGTCTGCCCGGCGCCGTCCGGCCCGCACGACGGCCCGGGGACCACCCCGCCGACGACACCGCGCCGACGAGCGTGCTCGGTGCCGGGCCGGCGGTGCGCGTGGAGGCCTACGCGTCGGCGGCGAAGGAGGCCACCGCGATCGCCGACGCCCTGCGCCGCGCGCACGTCTTCGAGGGTGTCCCGTGGTCGCAGATGGCGATCGTGACCCGATCGGTGGCGCGGTCGGCGGCGGCTCTGCGCCGCGCGCTGCGCGCGACCGGGGTGCCCGTGGTCACCCCGGCGTCCGAACTGCCGCTGCACAGACAGAGGGCGGTGGCGGCGCTGCTGTCGGTGCTGCGCGCGGTCGACGGCGTGATCGACGGCGAGGAGGCACTCGCGTTGCTGTCCGGTCCCATCGGCGGGGCCGACCCGACGTCGGTACGTCGCCTCCGGCGCGGGCTGCGACGCAGCCTGGACGCGGAACCGGCAGCGGTGGTACATGATTCGGTGGACGTCATCGTCGCGGTCCTCGCCGACGACCCGGACACCCCGGCCGGGACCGACGCAGCCGCCCGGCTCGACGCACTCACCGCGGCCGAACGCGCACCGCTGGTCCGTGTGCGCGACGTCGTGCGCGCCGCGCGCCGCGAGGAACGCCGCGGTGGCGGTGTCGAGGACGTGCTGTGGGCCGCGTGGGACGCGACCGGACTGGCTCGCCGGTGGTCGGCGACCGCGCTGCGTGGCGGCCCCGCCGCCGACCAGGCCGACCGCGACCTCGACGCGGTGGTCGCACTCTTCGACGTCGCCGCGGGATTCACCGACAACCTCCCGGCCGCCGGTATCGACGCCTTCGTCGACCACGTGTGCGCGTTGCGGATCGCCGGGGAGGCGCCGCGGCGCACCGGCGGCGCCGACGCGGTGACCATCGTGTCGGCGCACAGCGCGGCGGGCCGCGAGTGGGACGTCGTCGCCGTGGCCGGTGTCCAGGACGGGCTGTGGCCCGCGCTGCGCAGCCGCGGTGGCATCCTCGGCACACCCGCCCTCGTCGACCTCCTCGACGGTGTCGCCCTCGACGGCCTCGACACCGTCTCCCGCACCGCGGTCGCCGTCGCCGACGAGCGCCGGCTCTTCCTCGTCGCCTGCTCGCGCGCCCGGCGACGACTGCTCGTGACCGCCGTCGACGACGGCAGTGGTGATGCCGCGCCGTCACGGTTCCTCGTGGAGCTCGCCGCGCTCGTCGCCGGTGACGCCGACCAGGACGCCGACGCGCCGGTCGTGTCCGCCGACGGCCTGCTCGAGGTCGCCCCCGCGGTCCGACGCACCCTGTCGCTGCCATCCGTCGTGGCGGCGCTGCGGGCCCGGGTGAGCGCACCCGACGCCGACCCGCGCGTCGCGGAGATGCTCGCGCGCCTCGCCGACGCCGGCGTACCCGGTGCCCACCCCGACGACTGGTTCGGCATCGCCGAGCCGAGCACCGATGCGCCGCTGTGGGATCCGTCCCGCGGACCGATCACCGTATCGCCGTCGAGTGTCGAGGCGGTACACCGCTGCTCGCTGCGGTGGATGTTCGAGCGGGCCGGTGGCCGCGACGGCGACTCGGCACCCGCGGTCGCCGGCACCGTCGTGCACACACTGGTGCAGGCGCTCGCCGGGCAGATCCCGCCCGACGAGGTGTCGGCGTCCCTGCGACGCATCTGGGACCAGGTCGATGTCGGCGCCCAGTGGTACTCGACGCACGAACTGGCGCGGGTGGAGTCCATGCTCGACCACTTCGGCACCTGGCTGGAACGGTCCCGCGGCGACCTGGAGGAGATCGGTGTCGAGGTGGACGTCGACGTCGTCCTTCCCCCCGACCCCGACGACGCCGTGGGCGTGCGCATCAAGGGACGCATCGACCGGCTCGAGCGCGACGCGCAGGGGCGGCCGGTCGTCGTCGACGTCAAGACCGGCAAGACGCCGATCAGCAAGGACGACGCCGCCGACCACCCACAGCTGGCGACCTACCAGCTCGCGGTGCACCTGGGGGGCGTCGAGGGTGTGCCGCGCACCGAACCCGGTGGCGGACGGCTGGTCTACGTCTCGTCGTCGAACCGGACGACCGGTGCCGCCGAACGCGTGCAGCCGCCGCTCACCGCCGACCACATCGCCGAGTGGACGCAGCTGGTGCGGGACGCGGCGCGGCGCAGCGCCGGGCCGACGTTCCTCGCCACCGTCAACCCCGGTTGCGTGCGGTGTCCGCTGACCGCGTCGTGTCCGGCCTCGGCGGCCGGGAAGGCCGTCACCGATGACTGACGTCCTGACCCCGGGCGCGTTCACCGCCGCCCGGTGATCTCGGCGCGGAGCCTCTCTGCCGCACTGGGTCTCCCGCCGCCGACCGACGAGCAGGTCGCGGTGATCGAGGCGCCGATGGAGCCGCTGCTCGTGGTCGCGGGTGCCGGCGCGGGCAAGACCGAGACCATGGCCGCGCGGGTGGTGTGGCTCGTCGCCAACCGCATGGTGTCGCCCGACGAGATCACCGGACTCACCTTCACCCGCAAGGCCGCCGCCGAGCTGGCCGCCCGCATCCGCCGGCGCCTGGCCATGCTCGCGGCGTCGTCGGCGATGCTGCAGTGGGACCCCGACGGGTCGACCCGGGCGGTGCTGCGTGCAGCCGACCCCGAGGTGAGCACGTACCACGCCTACGCGGGTCGCCTGATCGCCGACCACGGACTGCTGCTGCCGGTGGAACCGGCGTCGACGCTGCTGTCGGAGACCGAGCTGTGGCAGGTCGCGTTCGAGGTGGTGGGCGGCTGGACCGACGATCTCGAGACCACGAAGACCCCGCAGGGCGTCACCGAGTCGGTGCTGTCGCTGTACTCCGACGCCGCCGAGCACCTCGTCGACCTGTCCGAGATCGCCCGCAGCGGAACGGAACTGCACCGGCTCATCGAGACGTTGCCACCCGGTCCCCGCCAGCGTGCGGAGCCGGCGCAGGCGCTCCGCGCGATGCAGGAGGTCGTCGCCGAGCGACACCGGCTGGTCCCACTGGTGCAGCGTCTCGCCGACACGATGCGCAGCCAGAACGTCCTCGACTTCGGCAGTCAGATGTCGCTGGCGGCGCGCCTGGTCCGCGACCACCCCGAGGTCGCCGAGGCCGAACGCGCGACCGTCCGCGCCGTCCTGCTCGACGAGTACCAGGACACCGGTCACTCGCAGCGGATCCTGCAGTCGCGATTGTTCGGTGGACCGGCGGGACTCGACCGCCCCCTGGTGGCGGTGACGGCTGTCGGCGACCCGATCCAGTCGATCTACGGGTGGCGCGGTGCGTCGGCGGCGAACCTGCCGCGGTTCGCCACCGACTTCCCGACGGCCTCGGGTGCGCCGGCGCCGCGCCGCGAGCTGTTGACCAGCTGGCGCAACCCGAGAACCGCACTGCGGCTGGCCAACCGGGTGTCGGAGGATCTCCGCGCCGCCGGTATCCCCGTCAGCGTCCTGCGGTCCCGGGACGACGCCCCGCAGGGGACGGTCGACGTCGCCCTGCACGAGACCGTCGTCGACGAACGCGCGTGGATCGGTGACGTCGTGTCCCAGGAGTACGACGCCGCCGAGCGCGCCGGACAGTCCCCGCCGACCACGGCGATCCTGGTGCGCCGCAACGAGGACTCGGCGCCCCTGGCGGCGGAGCTGGAGTCGCGGGGCATACCCGTCGAGGTGGTCGGCATCGGCGGACTGCTGTTCGTCCCGGAGATACAGGACATCGTGGCGACCCTACGTCTCATGGCCGACCCGATGGCCGGCACGGCCGCGATGCGTCTGCTCACCGGTGCGCGGTTCCGCCTGGGCGCGGCGGATCTCGCCGCGCTGTGGCGTCGTGCGCGCGAACTCGCGGTCACCGGCGGGCCCGGGACGACCGGAACCGTCGACGACGTCGCCGCCCTCGACGACGCGCTCGACGCGGTGCTCCCCTCCGACAGCGCGGACCAGGCGGGTCTCGGCGACGCGATCGCCGACCCGGGGGAGGCGTCGCGGTACAGCCCGACCGGGCACAAGCGCATCGTCGATCTCGGGCACATGCTCGACGGGCTGCGGCGCCGGATCGGGCAGTCGCTGCCGGATCTCGTCGCCGACGTCGAGGCCACCCTCGGGGTCGCGGTCGAGACGCAGGTGCGGGCGCGGCGCATGCGGGGTGTCATCACCGGTCGCGAACACCTCGATGCCTTCGTCGACCATGTCGCCACCTACTCCGAACGTCCCGCGGCGACGCTGTCGGGGCTGCTGGCCTTCCTCGACTCGGCGGCCACCGTCGAGAAGGGCCTGGAGATGGGCGCGGTCGAGATCGCCGACGACCGGGTCCAGATCCTCACCATGCATGCGGCGAAGGGCCTCGAGTGGGAGGTCATCGTCCTGCCGCACGTGTGCACCGACATCTTCCCGGGCGGCAAGGCCGACGGGACCTGGCTGGGCAGCGCCCGGGAGCTGCCGGCCGATCTCCGCGGCGATCTCGCCGACGCCACCGGGGTCGGCTTCCCGCCCCTGCGGCTCGAGGGCGTCGACGACCGCAGGGAACTCGTCGAGCGCATCGACGACCACAAGCAGGCGCTACGGGACCGCAAGCTCGAGGAGGACCGGCGACTGCTCTACGTCGCCCTCACCCGCACCCAACGCCGCCTGCTGGTGTCGGGTCACCACTGGACGGCCAAGCACGACAAGCCGAAGGGGCCGTCGGAGTTCCTGGCCGAGATCGCCGAGATCGTCCGGGACGCCGACGATCCGGGGATGCGCATCGTCACCTGGGCCGACGATCCCGCCGACGGTGCGACGAACCCGCTCGCCGAACACGCCGTCGCCGTCGAGTGGCCGCGGGATCCCCTGGGTGCGCACCGGGCGTCCATCGTGGCCGGTGCCGAGCGGGTCCGCGAGGCGTTGCGACGACGCGGTGCGCCCGGGTTGTTCGACACCCCGACAGCGGTCGATGTCGGCGACCCGGATCCCGATGACGACCTCACCGTGCTCGAACGCGAGGTCGACGCGCTGCTCGCCGAACGCGCGTCGGAGTCCGTCTACGACCTCGAAGTCGCGCTGCCGCAACATCTGTCGGTCAGCGAGCTCGTCGAACTCGACAGCGACCAGGCCGCGTTCGCGCGCCGGTTGCGTCGACCGATGCCGTTCAAGCCGAACCGACTGGCCCGGCGTGGCACCGCGTTCCACGCGTGGGTCGAGCGCAGGTTCGGTGCCACCCGGTTGCTCGACACCGACGAGCTACCCGGCGCCGCCGACGAGTCGAACGACGCTGACGCCGACCTCGCGGCGCTCCGGGAGGCGTTCCTGGCGTCGCCGTGGGCATCCCGGACGCCGACCGAGGTCGAGGTGCCGTTCGAGACCGTCGTCGGCGACACCGTCGTCCGCGGACGGATCGACGCGGTGTTCACCGAGCGCGACGGGTCGGCGATCGTCGTCGACTGGAAGACCGGCGCACTCCCCGACGCCGCCCACAGGGCGTCGTTGCAGGTGCAGTTGGCGACGTATCGGGTGGCGTGGTCGGAGCTGTCGGGTGTGCCGCTCGATCGCGTCCGCGCGGCCTTCCACTACGTGCGGCCCGGTGTCACCGTCGAACCCGACGACCTGCCCGACCGTGACGGACTCGCCCGCCTGCTCGCGGTCAGGACTCCCGACGGATCCGCAGCGCCGTCGTGATCATCGGGATCTGCAGCGGCAGGCGCACAGCCGCGCCGGCGAGCAGCACCGGCTTGTCCTTGAAGAGTCGCAATGTGTTCACGTTCGCGGGGAACACCGCGACGAACAGTGCGACGGCGGCGGTCGCGGCGAGTCGACGTGTGCGCGGGATCAGCAGCCCGGCACCGATCGCCGCCTCTGCCGCGCCCGACGCGTAGGTCAGAGTCCGTGCGTCGCCGGGGATCTCGGGCGGCACGATGGAGTCGAACGGTCCGGGCACCGCGAAGTGCAGGACGCCCATCCCGATGAGTGCGCCACCCATGATCCGGGCGTCACGCTCGGCGGCGCGTCGGCGGCGGACCGCGGCGGGGGTCGGAAGTCTGTCCAGGAGCGTTGCCATGGGCACCACTGTGCCTGATCGCCGCCCCCGATCGGGCTAGAGTCCCCGTGATGCCTGGACCCATTCGTCGACGCCTGCGTCCGGACGACCTCACCGCGATGCCCGACCACGCGCTGGTCGGTGTCGTCCGCATCCCGGAGATGCAGGCCAGCCCGGTGCGGGCCATCAGCCGACGGGTCCTGTTCGCGCTGGTGGCGCTCTTCGCCGCGGTGATCATCGTCTACCTCGACCGCGAGGGATACCGCGACGTCCAGGACAACGAGCTGTCGTTCCTCGACTGCCTGTACTACGCGACGGTGTCGCTGTCGACGACGGGCTACGGCGACATCACCCCGTTCACCCCCGAGGCGCGTCTGATCAACGTCCTCGTCATCACACCGCTGCGCGTGATGTTCCTGATCGTGTTGGTCGGTACGACCCTCGAGGTGCTCACCGAGCGGTCCCGGCAGGCCCTGAAGATCCAGCGTTGGAGGAGCAAGGTGCGCAACCACACCGTCGTCGTCGGGTACGGCACGAAGGGCAAGACCGCGGTGCGCGCGATGCTGGCGGACGGGACCAAGCCGTCGGAGATCGTCGTCGTGGACTCCCAACAGGTGGTCCTCGACGGTGCGGCCGCCGAGGGGCTCGTCACGGTGCGCGGCGACGCCACGAAGTCGGACGTGTTGCGCCTGGCCGGGGTCGCGCACGCAGCCTCGATCGTCATCGCCGCCAACCGCGACGACACCGCCGTCCTCGCCACGCTCACCGCACGCGAACTCGCACCGCGCGCGAAGATCGTCGCCTCCATCCGCGAGGCCGAGAACACCCACCTCATCCGGCAGTCGGGTGCCAACTCCGTCGTCGTCTCCTCGGAGACCGCCGGTCGACTGCTCGGACTCGCGACCTCGACCCCCGCGGTCGTCGAGGTCATCGAGGACCTCCTCACCCCCGACGAGGGCTACGCGATCGCCGAACGCGACGTCGAGCGCGACGAGCACGGCGCCAGCCCACAGCACCTCGTCGACATCGTCCTCGGCGTCGTCCGCGACGGTCGGCTCTATCGCGTCGACGACAGCGAGGTCGACGCGATCGAGGAGGGCGACCGCCTGCTCTACGTCCGCAAGGGTCCCGCCTGACGCGACCCGTCGAGCGTGCACTCGATCGCGCCGACCGTGCACTCGATCGCGTTGAGCGTGCACTCGACGTCGGCCGCGTCGAACCCTCCGCACAGTCGACGTGATCTGGTGCACGATCGGCGGAATCGAGTGCACGTTCGCGGACCGACGTGCCACATCCACGATGACGGGATGGCCGTACGTCGACACCTACACCCCACGCCGCGGTGCCGCCTGATCCGCGATCGTTAGGCTCGGCAGGTGGCCATCTTCACCTTCGCCGAACCGCCGTTGCTGTCGCGGTCGACCATCGATCGTGCCGACGAGATCCGTGACGACGCCGAGCGGCTCGCGCGTGGCTGGCCGGACGCCCGGGTGCTCCTCGTCGACGGGAACGGGCGGTCGGGGATAGGCCCCGACGGCCTGCGGTGGGAGCCGTCGTCGGCGTTCGGCAGCACCATCCCCGAGGACGCGGTGTTCATCGGCATCCGCGACGGCATCGATCTGTGGACGATCCGCGTGGAGACGATCGAGGGCAAGACCGCCGACCCCCGCGGCAGCCTGGGGCGGCTCGAACCCGACGAGGCCGGGTTGCTGGTCACCGCGCTCGGGATCCTGAACTGGCATGCGTCGGCACGGTTCTCGCCCGTCGACGGCAGCCCGACAGTCCCGGCCCGTGCCGGATGGACACGGAAGAGCACGGTGACCGGGCGGGAGGAGTTCCCGCGATCGGACGCCGCCATCATCACCGTCGTCCACGACGGCGCCGACCACGTGCTGCTCGGCCGGCAGTCGGGGTGGCCGGACAAGTGGTTCTCGACGTTCGCCGGGTTCGTCGAGCCGGGGGAATCGTTGGAGCAGTGCGTGGTGCGCGAGTTGCACGAGGAGACCGGCCTCGACGTGGTCGACCCGCGCTACCTGGGCAGCCAGCCGTGGCCGTTCCCGCGCTCGCTGATGCTGGGGTTCGAGGCCCGCGCGGACCGCGACCAACCCCTCGACTTCCTCGACGGAGAGATCACCGAGGCGGTGTGGTTCCCGCGCGACGAAGTCGTCGCCGCCCTGAACAGCGGCGACGAGTGGCTTCGCGGCGAACCGGCCGGCACCGCCGACGACCCGTCGGTCCGTCTGCGCCTGCCCGGCTCGATCTCGATCGCCCGCGCCCTGGTCACCGCCTGGGCGGACGCCTGATCCGTGGCGATCTCCCGCTGAGCGGGAAGAATCGCCACAGATGGGGCAGTTCAGCTGCCGAGCTTGGCGAGGACGTCCTTCACCGACGGGTTGGTGGCGGTGGTGCCGTCGGCGTACTTGACCGTCGGGACCACATGATTGCCGTTGTTGACGCTGCCGACGAACTCGGCGGCCGACGGCTCACGCTCGATGTCGATCTCGGTCCACTCGACACCCTGGCTGCGCAGCCCGGTCTTCAGGCGCGCGCAGAAGCCGCACCACGACGTGGTGTACATGGTCAGGGCGGGGTTCTCGCTGCTCATGAACACCAGAACGTACCGGGGGCCGCCGAAGATTCCGCTGTCGGTGGGTGCAGGGATACTGGACCCATGCGCTCGCTCGACGGTCTCGACCCCGAACAGCAGGCCGCCGTCCTCGCGCCGCGCGGACCGGTCTGTGTGCTCGCGGGCGCCGGCACGGGCAAGACCCGCACCATCACCAGGCGCATCGCGCACCTGGTCGGGGAGGGTCACGTCCGCGGGGACCAGGTCCTCGCCGTCACCTTCACCGCGCGCGCGGCGGGCGAGATGCGCGGTCGTCTGAGGTCGCTGGGGCTGTCGGGTTCCGGGAACGCTGTGCAGGCCATGACGTTCCACGCCGCCGCCATGCGCCAGCTGCGGTACTTCTGGCCGCAGGCGGTCGGGTCCGGCCGGTGGGAACTCCTCGACAACAAGTTCCCCGTCGTCTCCCGTGCCGCCCGCCGCGCCGGCCTCGACACCTCGACCGAGACCCTGCGCGACCTGTCGTCGGAGATCGAATGGGCCAAGGCGTCCCTCATCGGCGTCGACGACTACGTCGCCGAGGTCGGCAAGCGGCGACGGGAGACCCCGTTCGCCGCCGAGAAGGTCGCCGCCGTCTACGCCGGGTACGAGGCCGCCAAGGTCTCGCCGGACGGTGACCAACTGCTCGATTTCGACGACCTGCTGCTCGTCACCGCCGGCATCCTGGCCGACAACGCCGCACTGGCCGAGGTCTTCCGCGACCGGTACCGCTGCTTCGTGGTCGACGAGTACCAGGACGTCACCCCCGCCCAGCAGAGCCTCCTCGACGCGTGGCTCGGCAACCGCGACGACCTCACCGTCGTCGGCGACGCGAACCAGACCATCTACACGTTCACCGGGGCGAGCCCGCGCTATCTGCTCGACTTCACCCGTCGCTTCCCGAGGCACACCTCGTCCGTCTCGAGCGCGACTACCGCTCCACCCCGCAGGTCGTCAGCCTGGCCAACCGGGCGATCGGTGCCGCACGCGGTCGGGTCGCGGGCACCCGCCTCGCGCTCGTCGGGCAACGCCCGCCCGGACCCGAACCCGAGTTCGCCGAATACGACGACGAGCCCGCCGAGGCCGCCGCCGTCGCCACGCGCATCAAGAAACTGCTGCAGGGTGGCACCCCGGCGTCGGAGATCGCGATCCTCTACCGCGTCAACGCGCAGGCGCAGGCCCACGAGGATGCGCTCACCGCGGCCGGCATCGCGTACCAGGTGCGTGGTGGTGAGGCGTTCTTCCAGCGCGCCGAGATACGGCAGGCCATGCGGGCCCTGCAGTCCGCGGCAGGCCGCGACGACCTCCCCACCGACGCGGAACTGCCGACGCTCGTGCGTGCGGTCCTCGTCCCGCTGGGCCTGACCGACGAGGAACCCGCGGGCACGCAGGCCAAGCAGCGCTGGGAGTCGCTGCGGGCACTGGTGACGCTCACCGAGGATCTCGTCGCCGATGTCCCGGACCTCGCACTCGCGGGCCTCGTCGACGAACTCGCCGCGCGTGCCCAGGCGCGGCACCCACCGACGGTCCAGGGCGTCACGTTGTCGTCGCTGCACGCGGCAAAGGGCCTCGAGTGGGACGCGGTGTTCCTCGCCGGCGTGACCGACGGGTCGCTGCCGATCAACCAGGCCATCAACGGGTCCGACGAGGACGTCGAGGAGGAACGTCGCCTCTTCTACGTCGGGATCACGCGCGCCCGCGAGATCCTGCACATCTCCTGGGCGCTCGCACGCGCCGAGGGTGGCCGGAAGAGCCGCCGCCGGTCCCGCTTCCTCGTCGGCCTCGTCCCCGACGACTCACCGGCGTCGCGGATCGCCGAGCCGACGAAACCGGGGCGGCGCCCCCGGTGCCGGGTGTGCGGGAAGCAACTGATCGGCAAGACGCCGTCGCTGCTCGGTCGGTGCGAGGACTGCCCGTCCGACCTCGACGAGGAGCTGTTGGTCGCGCTCAAGGAGTGGCGACGGTCGCAGGCCGCCGAGCAGAAGGTTCCCGCGTTCGTCGTGTTCTCCGACAACACCCTCATCGCCATCGCCGAGCAGAAGCCGTCCGACGTCGCCGGTCTGGTGGCCATCCCGGGCATCGGCGCCAAGAAGCTCGACCAGTACGGCGAGATGGTGCTGGGACTCGTCGCCGACACGGTGCGCTGATCCGACGACACGCAAAACCGCAGGTCAAAAAATGGTTGTGCGGATCGCGAAGCATCTCGTAGTGTTCTGGTCGTCGGTACGGGATCTCCGTGCGACGCCTCGATGAGCGGAAGGGAGTGAGTCGGATGAACAACGCATTCGTCAACGGCTTCGCTGCCTCCGTGTCCGCGCCCGCCGGCGCGAGCCGCTGGTTGGTCGAGCGTCCGCGTACCGCCGCCGCTATGGGGTCGTTCGCCCACGCCCCGCTGGCCGCCGCGCATCACGCCGCCGCCGCCCAGGCAACCGCCATCCGCCCCGCGATCCCCGTGCACACCTAGATCTCGATTCAGCGCAGCAGCGCTGACGACATCGAAGGCCACGGCGATCGCAGCAGCGAGACCCGTGGCCTTCTTCGTTTCCCGGTCCTGATCGGACCACCGGAGAGGCGCCGTCCGGGTCACCAGCCACACATGACCCCGATCCCGCCCATCCCAGTGGAGGAGCCGACATGACCGCCCCGGCAGTCGACACCCGACCGACCGACACCAACCTCACACCCGAGACCGCGGCCGCCGCTCTCCGTCTGCCCTGCCGTGTCTCCGACCCGGATCTCTGGTTCGCCGAGAGCCCGGCCGACCTCGAGCAGGCGAAGGCGCTCTGCGCCGAGTGCCCGCTCCGTCGGGCATGCCTCGCGGCGGCGCTCGAGCGCGCCGAGCCGTGGGGCGTGTGGGGTGGCGAGATCCTCGATCAGGGGACCGTCATCGCCCGCAAGCGCCCGCGGGGACGTCCGCGCAAGAACGCGGTCGCCGCGTGAGCGGCAGTGGATCCAGCGCCGCGTGAGCGGCAACGGATTCACCGCCGCGTGAGTCCCGGTGCCGGGGCTGTGGTCACTCCGACCGCAGTCCCGGCACCCACTTCTCCATGATCCGACGGTAGGGCGCCTCCGCGTCGAGCTGCGCGGCGATGCCGACACATCCGCCGAGCACCCGGAACACC
Organism: Gordonia paraffinivorans; assembly: GCA_036946345.1. Lineage (GTDB taxonomy): Bacteria > Actinomycetota > Actinomycetes > Mycobacteriales > Mycobacteriaceae > Williamsia_A > Williamsia_A paraffinivorans_A. The sequence continues at coordinate 14,808 of JAQIJH010000027.1, forward strand.
ATCACGTACTCGGTCGGCACGTTCAGGTGCCGCGAGGTCTTGTAGACGTCACCCTTCAGGTCGGTCGCCTTGCCGGCGGCCCGCTGCAGCCACTTCCGCGTGAAGTGGAACGACTCCGACAGCAGCGGATCGACGTAGGGCTTGAGGTAGTTCTCGATGTCCACCGCGGACACGCGGTCCTTGTTGGCCCCGGTGATGAACCCGGCATCGACCATCGCCTCGACGAGTTCGTCGTACTTCTGGTCGCGGGCGAGGGCGAGGATCGGCCCGGTCTCGGCCGGCAGTCCGTTCGGGTAGAGCCCGACGGCGCCGTAGTCGAGGACGATCAACCGTCCGTCGGCGTGGATGCGGAAGTTACCGGGATGGGGATCGCCGTGCAACAGCCCGACTCGGGTGGGGGAGCTGATCTCGAACTCGGCGAGCTTGGCCGCGGCGGTGTTCCGCTCCTCGGCCGTCCCCGAGGCGATGACCTGAGAGAGCGGTGTCCCCTCCACCCACTCGCTGACCACGACCTTGGGTGCGCTCGCGACGACCTTGGGCACCAGCACCTCGGGGTCGCCGTCGAACTCGGCGGCGAAGGCGCGCTGGTTGGCGGCCTCGGCCTGGTAGTCCAGTTCGTCCTCGGTGCGGGCGATGAGCTCGTCGACGAGTGCGCGCACGTCGGTGCCGGGGGTCATCCGCTGGATGATCGACGACAGCCGCGAGAGGGTCTTGAGGTCGGCGCGCAGTGCGTGGTCGGCACCGGGGTACTGGATCTTGACCGCGACCTCGCGTCCGTCGGACCACACGCCGCGGTGCACCTGGCCGATGCTCGCCGACGCCGCCGGCTCGTCGGAGAACTCGGTGAAGCGGCTGCGCCATGCGGTGCCGAGCTGTGCGTCGAGCACCTGGTGGACCTTCTTGGCGGGCAGGGGCGGCGCCTCGGCCTGCAACTTGACCAGCGCCTCGCGGAAGGGTTCCCCGTACTCGTCGGGGATCGCGGCCTCCATCACCGACAGCGCCTGGCCGACCTTCATGGCCCCGCCCTTGAGCTCGCCGAGGGTGGTGAAGACCTGTTCGGCGGCCTTCTCCATCAGCTCGGCGTTGATCTCGTCGCGGTCCTTGCCGGCGAGACGCTTCCCGAACCCGGCGGCAGCGCGCCCGGCCATGCCCAGCGGGAGTGCGGCGAGCTTCGCGTTGCGGCGGCCCCGCCCCTCGGTGATGTCGGCCATCTACGGTGCACCTCCTGCGTCGCCACCACGATAGTTCACCCACGAAAACAACAACCGCAGAGCGGGTGTGGCGTCCATCGCCGCATCTGCAGCCGCGCGGGTCGACTGCGGTACTCGAGGGTGTGCCCGACGCTGGCCGGCAACGGCACACTGAGATCGGCCGGGTCACGGGCGGCCCGTGCCAGTCCTTCGGCCACGTGATCGATCTGGTCGAGCGCGAGGCCGGCGGTCGCGACCGCCGTGGCGACGCTCGCGTGACCGACGGCGCCGATCATCTGACCGCTCACGACGGGCCACTGCGGATCGCGGTCGGAGCGGTGACAGTCGGCGCAGCGCAGGCAGGTGGTCCGCCCGGGCAGCACAAGGGGACCGACGACGCCGACGCCGCCGCGCAGGCACACCTGCAGGTGCGGGATCCGTCGACTCATCAGGCCCGTGACCACCGACGGGTCGTGGACCAGGGCGTCGCACAGGACGACGAGATGCTCGGTCCACGACGACAGCGGGATGTCGTCGGCGTGGTGGGGGCGGGGACGCTGGGTCGAGGTCTCCACGGCCATCCCGCTGTCGCGCAGAAGTGCCGTCACGCGCGTCGAGACCGGGCCCCGACCGTGCACGCGCACCCGGAAGTCGCCGGGTGGCGCGACCGTCGTGATCACCCCGGCCGTCGTCATACGACGCATCAACTCGGTGACATCGCCTGCGGTGAGACCGATCTCGCGCGCCGACCGACGGATCTCGGTGGGCGTGCGCGGGGTGGTCAACGACCGCAGGAACGTGACGAACGCCCGCGGCGACAGGTGGCCGGGGAGGTCGACGATGAGGCCGGCCTCGGCGTCGCCGCCGATCTGCACGGTGTGGTCACCCCGATGCACCACCGGGGTGTCAGGGCGCAGGGTGGCGGACTCGGTGCGGGACATGCCGCACACGGTCGCACCCCGCGCCGACGGCCGGTGGCCGCCGACGGGAGTTGTCCACAGGGTCCGCGCGTGTCTCAGACCGCCGCGGGGCCACCCTTGCCGGTGTCGGTGCCCTCGTCGTCGTCCGGCTCGACGGACGAGCCGTCGGCCGCAGAGTCGTCCTTGTCCGACGCCTCCTGGGCCATCTGCTTCTCGAGCTCGGCGATCGGGTCGTCGAGACCGCCGCCGATCACCCGGTCGATGAACGCGGCGGGGGAGTCGACGTCGTCGCCGTCGGGCATGAGGTCGGGATGGGCCCACACGCCGTCGCGGGTGGCGATGTCCGAGGCCTCGAGCAGCTTGTCCCACAGCGCCGCCGCCTCGCGGACCTTGCGCGGACGCAGTTCGAGACCCACGAGGGTGGCGAAGGTCTGCTCCGCGGGCCCGCCGGTCGCCCGACGGCGTCGCATGGTCTCGGCCAGCGCGCCCGCGCTGGGGATGCGGTCGGCCAGGGCGTGGTCGACGACGCGCTCCACCCAGCCCTCGACGAGGGCCAGCAGCGTCTCGAGCCGCGCGAGCGCGGCCTCCTGCTCGGGCGACGTCGTGGGTTCGAACGATGTGCCCGCGGACATCAGCTCCTCGATCTTGCCCGGGTTCGACAGCAGCTCGGTCGGGTCGATCGACTGCGCGGCCTCCTGGATACCGGAGAAGTCCATCGTGATGCCGCGGGCGTACTCCTCGACCGTCGACAGCAGGCGCTGCCGCAGCCACGGGACATGCGCGAACAGACGGACGTGCGCGGCCTCACGCGCGGCGAGGAACACGATGATCTCCTGCGCCGGCTGCTCGAGCCCGTCGGCGAACTTCGCGATCGCCTCCGGCAGCAGGACCGCGGTCCCCGTCGGCGCGAGCGGCAGACCCACATCGGTGGACGTCAGCACGTCTTTCGCGAGGTGCCCGAGACCCTGGCCGAGCTGGGTGCCGAACGCCATGCCGCCCATCTGGGTGACCATGCCGAGCATCGGGCCGGCGAACTGGCGGGCCTCCTCGGGCAGGCCGGTCGCGAACATCCCGGAGATCTGCGACGCGATGGGATCGCACAGGGTCTTCCAGGTCGGCAGCGTCTCCTCGAGCCACTGCACCGGGGTCCACGCTGTCGTCTGCGTCACACCGGCGGGCAGGGTCGTGACGCCGTCGAGCCAGACCTCGGCCAGACGCACCGCCTCGGTCACCGCGGTGCGCTGACCGTCGTCGAGCGGGCTGAAGTTCCCGATCTGCTGGCGGGCCAGCGACGTCGCGACCTGGTAGTTGACGGGTCCACCTCCACCGGCGCCGGCGGTCTGGCCCATCCCGCTGAGCATCGAGCCGAGCTGAGACAGCATCTGTCCCAACTGGTTCGGGTCGAAACCGCCCGCGCCGAACGGATCCCCGCCGAGCGGGTTCGACGAGGAACCGTCGCCCTTGCGGTCGCGGTCGTCGTCACCGTCGCCGCGGCCCGAGCTGAATCCGAATGGCAGGTCGTTCATGGCCTCCACGGTACCGGCGTGGCCTGGTCCGACGCCCGTGCCGACCGCAGGTGACATCGCGTTTCGCTCTCAGCGCACTTGTGTTCACGATGACCACAACGCTGTGAGCGATTCGCAAACGTCATTACGTTTCGCAGGATTCGTCCACATCCCGCGCGGGCGGGTGCGATCGATGGAGCAGGCGCGTGACGAGCAGGCAGCACAGGACCCGACCGCAGCAGGTGCGCGGGGGGCCGATGCGGCGGGTGGTGGCGCTGCTCGGTGCCGTGGTGCTCTCCGGTGGACTCGCGTCGGTCGCAGCCGCCCCGGCGTCCGCGGCACCGACCCCGCTGACCGGTCTCTTCGCCATAGACGGCGGCGTGTGCTCGGGCGGGTCGGTCACGGGGTCGTTCTTCCGCATGATCCTTCCCGCCGGGTCCACCAGCGGGCCGTTCCTGTCCAACAGCGACTCGGGGTGCTCGGACAAGAGCGTGACGCCGTTGTCGCCCGGCACCGACGGCGGACTGACCTCGGGCTCGTACCAGCCGCAGCCGGCGCAGGCGTTCGACGGCGCGGGCAACGCGGTCTCGGGTCGTGTCACCCGTCCGGTGAAGTTCTACGGTGTCGGTTTCGCGACGGCGACGAACGCGACCGACCCGCAGACGGGATCGGCCGCGGCCCTCCCGCAACTGGCCGCCGACGGCACGACGCTGAGCGGCGACCTCAGCGCCTTCGGTGTGACCTGGAACAAGCAGGTCTTCAATCAGGGCGCACCGAAGCCGGGCGGCGGACTGCCCGGCAAGACGACCGCGCTCCGCGGGACCATCGACCGCGCCAGCGGCGCCTTCGTCATCGAGTGGACGAGCCAGATCGTCGGCGGACCCTTCAACAACTTCACCGGCCTGTGGCACCTGGCCGGGACCTATCGCGGTGGTGGTCTCGGTGCGGCGCCGGCCCCCGCCGCCCAGGCGCCGGCCGCGCCCGGCCAGACCGCTGCCGCGGCCCCGGCGCCGAACGCCGCGCCGACCGCGGCGCCGAACGGCCCGGCACCGAACGGCGCGGCACCCACCGCGGCCCCCGGCGCTCAGGCCCCGGCAGGCCGGCAGGGCCAGGCGGCGGCCGCGCAGCCGGTGGCCGGGACCGCCGTCGCAGGCGACCCGGCGTTGACCGCACGAGCGGTGGACGTCTCCGGGACCGGCCAACCCCGCTGGCTGCTCCCGGTGCTGGTCGTCATCACGGCGATCGCGGCCGCGCTGCTCACCAACGCCGATCGTCTCTTCCGACGGCGCGCGACCTCGACGGCGGATCCGTCCGGTGACGAATGACGGCCGTGCCGGAGGCGCGCTGGACGGCCGTGCCGGAGGCGCGCTGGACGGCCGTGCCGGAGGCGCGCTTGACGGCGGTGCCGGGGGCGCACGGCCGGTGATCACCGGCTCGACGAGCGACGCGCTCGATGTGGCGATGCCGGCCATCGAGACCACCGACGACGCGCCGCTGCCGCGGCGGCGGTCGTGGCCGTGGGTGATCAGCGGGGTGATCGGACTCGTCCTGGTCGTCGTGCCCCTCGCGGGCGGGATGCTGTACCCGGCGGCGCAGGGGCAGGCGATGGTGACCGCCTTCGCCCCGTACGTCACCGAGCAACGCCTCGACACGTTCCGCGCCGACCTCGACCGTCTGTCCGCCGCCCATGCCGCGATCGTGCGACTGGACCGATCCGGCGCCGTCGACGCGGCGCGATATCCACAGATCGACGGTTTCGCGACGCGGTACCCGGCCATCGACGCCGACATGCGCGGTCTGATCGACCAGATCGACGCCGGCCGTCCCGACTTCGACCGCCTCGCCGACCTACGTCCCATCGACCTGATCCCGTTCCTGCCGATCGGCGCGGGTCTGCTGCTCCTGGGCGGGTCGGCCTGGGCGTGGCGTCGGGCACGGACAGGACGATCCCCGGTGCCCGCGGCGGTCCTGGTCGCGATCGTGGCGATCGCACTGGTCGCGACACCGCTCGTACGGGGAATGCCGGCCGACACCCGCGCCGCGACACCGCTGCTCGACCGGTACGCCACCGTCCTCACCGCCGAGAAGGTCCGCGACGTCCAGGGGTACTTCGTGGTGCTCGTCGGCGCGGTGGGGTCCGTCGACAGCGGCTATCGCGCCGACATCGCGACCGCGCCGCGGGAGGACGTCTCGGCCGTCGACGATCTGCGCGCCTCCTGGCAGCGGATGTCGTCGGACTTCGCGGGGCTCATCGGGACCATGAACGACAACCTGGCCAACTACCGCGGTGTCCGGGCGCTCGACGATCGGACCGCAGCACTCGGGGCAGGCGCGTTCGCCGTCCTGCCGTGGTTCCTCGTGGGCGCGGGCGTACTCACGGGAGTTGCTGCAGGACTGGGCATCACGCCCGACCGACGTCGAGAACGACAGGGGAAGAGATGATGACGACGAGGCGTGGCCGCTGGGGCCGCCTGCTTATCGCGGTCGCCGCGGCGGCGCTCGCGCTCGCGTCGGCGGGCTGTTCGTCGGACGAGAACGCCACCGCCTCCGGCGATCTGGTGGGCCTGTTCCGGCTCGACCCGGGCACCGTCGACGGATCGTCGGTGAGCGGTTCGTGGTTCAGGATGGTCCAGCCGGCCGGGACCCCGAAGGACGGCCCGTTCATGCCCAACGGCGACTCGCCCGCGCAGGGCGGGACCGTCACGCTGCTGAGCCCCGGGTCCGAGGGCGGGCTGCGCGTCGGTGGTTTCCAGTCCGAGCCGACCCCCGGCTTCGCGCCGGACGGCAACTCGTTGTCGGGCTCGATCATGAAACCCACCCGCTTCTTCGGGGTCGAGTTCGGCGCCTCCACCAACGCCGTCGACCCACAGACCCGCCGGACCGTGGTCGCGCCGTCCGTGCACGCCGACGGCGGGAAGCTGACGGCGAACCTCACCGCGTGGGCGGCGTCGTGGAACAACCAGGAGTTCAACCAGGGCGCCCCGAACGCGCCCGCGGCCGCCGGTCCGCAGGTGCCGGGCGTGGCCCAGGCGACGAAGGCGTGGGACTGGGTCTCCCAGAAGTGGCTCGGCCAGGACAACGCGTCGTCGGGCGACGGGCCGCCGGCGACCGGGACCTACGACGCCTCGTCGCGCCGCTACACGTTGGAGTGGACCAGCCTCATCGTCGGCGGCCCCTTCAACGGCTTCACCGGGGTGTGGCACCTCGAGGGCGTCTACGAGCCGTCGGCCGCCGCCCCGTCCACCGCACCGCCCTCGACCACACGATGAGTCTGGAGAACCGATGAGCGACCCCGACGTCGATCCCGTGACCGAGCCCTTCCCCGTCCAGGACCACCCCGGCCCCGACGGTCCGCCGCCGCCGGGGCCCCTCGGCGCCGGTCGTGGTCCGGGCGCTGTCCGGCGTGACGGTGCTCGCCGTCCTGGCCACCGCGACCTGGGTGTCGGGTGATCAACGCACCGTCGTCACCGACGCCGGTCGCACGGCCGCCGCGCAGGCACCGGCGGCCGCGGTCGCCGTGCCCTCTGTCGCGCCCTCGGCCCCCGCGGGCCGTCCGACGGCCCCGGCTGCGCCGGCCGCCCCCGGGGGACCCGTCCCGGGCGCCGCCGTCGCGATCTCCCCGGGTTCGGGTGGTGCTGCGCTGCCGTCGACGGCGGTCACCCCCGGCGGGGGTGCCGCGCCGGGTGTGTCGACACCGCTCGGCGGTGCGACCGGCGGCGCAGCCACGGCGCCGGGTGGGTCCACCGCGCTGGACCCGGCGACGTCGGCGTTCTCGGCCCCCGCGGTCGACACGCAACCCCCGTGCCCGCTGGGCCTGCCGAAACCCGCCAAGTCGGGTGGGTTGTCGTCGATCGTCGAGCTGTCGCCGATGTTCGGTCCGTTCGCCTCCGAGGTGTTCTCTCTCGGGCCCGCGATCCAGCCGATGATGCAGCTGGCGGGGCCGATCCTGGCCGAGCTCGAGCCGGTGATCCACCAGAACCTGCCGTGGATCACGCCGATCCTGAACGGCATCGCCGGTGCCGGTGAGGTCGTGCTCGCCGCGATCCTGCCGTTCTACGGGCCCTACCGCGAGCAGTTCATCGCGTCGGAGGGTCGGTTCGCGGCGAGCATCGCGCCGGTCCTGCAGGCGACCTACAACTCGCCCGCGGCCGCGTGCCTGACGGCGCTGCAGGGCGAGGTGATCCGGCAGGCGCACGGGGGCCAGGTGACCGCGCCGTCGCTGACCCGACCCGGACAGGTCGTCCGGCTCGGACCGGAGAGGTGAGCTCGCCACATCTACTGTGGTGCGCGTGAGAGTCGTCCCGGCCAACCGGCGGACGGTGACCCTGGCGGTCACCCTGGTGTTGCTGGTGCTGCTCGTGCTGGTCGGATCGTTCGTCCGCGTGCCCTACGTCAGCCTCGGCCCCGGGCCGACGGTCAACACCCTCGGCAGCGTCGAGGGCAAGCCGGTCGTCGCCATCGACGGTGCGCCCGTGCGCGCCACCGACGGCAACCTCAACCTCACAACGGTGTCCGTCACCGACGGACTGACGTTGTTCCAGGCGCTCGGCATGTGGTTCTCGGGACGCGACGCCCTGCAGCCGCGTGAGGAGATCTTCCCGCCCGACCGCTCCGCCGACGAGGTGCGGCAGGAGGACCAACAGCAGATGGGTGGGTCCGAGGACTCGGCCACCGTCGCCGCTCTGCGCTATCTCAAGCGGCCGGTGGCGCTGTCGGTCGTCGTCGACCCGAAGGGCCCCGCGGCCGGCAAGCTGACCTCCGGTGACCGGGTGGTGTCGGTGAACGGGCGACCGGTGTCCACACCGGACCAGCTGCGGCAGTCGGTGTCGTCCTCGAAGCCGGGGGCGACCGTCACCTTCGGGGTGGCCGCAGCGTCGGGCCCGACGCGGGATGTCGCGGTCGTGCTCGGTTCCCGCCCCGACGACACCTCGAAGGGCTACCTCGGTGTGACGCCCGAACTCGTCAACGCCGACCCGTCGCTGCGCATCGACTTCACCGTCGGCGACATCGGGGGACCGTCGGCCGGGTTGATGCTCACCCTCGCCGTCATCGACAAGCTCGGCGCCACCGACCTCACCGGCGGCCGGTTCATCGCCGGCACGGGCACCATCTCCGACGACGGCGACGTGGGGGAGATCGGCGGGATCACCCACAAGACGCTCGCCGCCCGCGAGGCCGGCGCCACCGACTTCCTGGTGCCCGAGGGCAACTGCGCCGAGGCACGCTCGGACGTTCCCGACGGTCTGCGCCTGGTCAAGGTGGACACCCTGTCCGACGCGGTGACCGCGCTCGGCGACATCCGCGCGGGTCGCGACGTGCCGCGATGCTGAGCGTCGGGCGTCACCAGTCCTCGGGGTCGTTGTCCAGCGTGGCGGCGACCGCAGCGACGAGGTTCGGCGCGAGCTCCGGGTGCGACAGCAGCTCGATCGGCGCGTCCTCCTCGCCCAGAGCCGGCTTGAGCTGCAGCAGACACAGCGTCCGCCCGTCCCGGAGCGCAGCGGCGATGAGCCTCGCGTCGGTCGCCTCGGGGTGCTCGCGCGCGGTCTGGCGTGCGGCCTCGTCGGCGGCGTCGGGGTCGGCGAGCAGCGGACCGAACGCGTCGTCGAGGTCGGACTCGGCATCGGGCGGGAGCACGATGATCTCCTGCACCAGCGCGCAGCCGGCGACGGCCGCGGGCCAGCTGGTGGTGCCGAGCACGTGCTCGATCTCCGACATCCCCGAGTCCGGTGCGACGGGCAGCGCCTCCTGCTCGATGAGCGTCAGCTCGGACTCGTCGAGCGTGTCCGCGAGGTCCGGCTGCGCCTGTGCGACGACGGCGGTCGGCACGAGCGCGAACAGCACGGGAGGCTGTCCCCAGCCGCCGGCGTCGACGAACTCCGCGACCTCCCGCACGGCGATGCCGAGCGCGTCGGGGGACAGGGGCACGTCGTCGGGACTCGTCACAGGATCATCCTGTCATCATCGGCGGTCGGACTCGTGCGGACCGGACCGCCGTCCGGCCGTCAGTAAAGTAATGGCAAAGACGCGTGCTCACGGGCAGCGTCGTCGTATCGCAGTGGGAGCGTGACAAGTGGGCGTACGGGGTCCGGCAGGGATGCCGACACTGTCCAAGCGGAGCAAGATCCTCATCGGCGTCGCGGTCGCGATCCTCGTGATCCTGCTGGTGGGGCCGCGGTTCGTCGGGCTCTACACCGATCTGCTGTGGTTCGACGACCTCGGCTACAGCAGTGTCTTCTCGACCATCATCTGGACGCGCGTCGTCCTCTTCCTGGTCACCGCGCTCGTCGCGGGCGGCATCGTGTTCGCCGGTCTGGCACTGGCGTACCGCTCACGGCCGGTGTTCGTGCCGACGTCGGGACCCGGTGACCCGATCGCCCGCTACCGCGCGGTGGTGATGGGTCGGATCCGGTGGTTCGCGATCCTGCCGTCGGCCCTGGTCGGTCTGCTCGCCGGTCTGGTCGCGCAGGGGTCGTGGGCGACGGTGCAGGTCTTCCTGCACAGCGAGTCGTTCGGCGTGAAGGACCCGCAGTTCGGGCTGGACAACTCGTTCTACGCCTTCGATCTGCCGTTCTACCGGTTCGTCCTGAACTTCCTCTTCGTCATCCTCGTGATCACGTTCCTCGCGAGTCTGGTGACGCACTACATCTTCGGCGGCATCCACCTCGCCGGGCGCAACGGCGCGCTCACCCGCGCCGCGCGCATCCAGCTCGCGGTCATCGCGGGACTCTTCCTGCTGCTCAAGGCCGTCGCCTACTGGTTCGACCGGTACTCGCTGCTGTCGAGCACGCGCAAGCAGGAGATCTTCACCGGTGCCAGCTACACCGACATCAACGCGGTGCTGCCGTCGAAGCTCATCCTGTTGGCGATCGCCGTCATCTGTGCGGCGGCCTTCTTCGCCGGCATCGTGCTGCGCGATCTGCGTGTCCCCGCCCTGGCGACGGCGCTGATGCTGTTGTCGGCGTTGGTGATCGGCGTCGGCTGGCCGGCGGTGATGGAGCAGTTCTCGGTCAAGCCGAACGCGGCGCAGAAGGAATCGGAGTACATCCAGCGCAACATCGACGCGACACGGGCGGCGTACCAGATCGGCAACGACCGGGTCACCTACCAGGAGAACTGGACCGGCGGTCAGGTCAACCAGCAGAACGTCGACTCGGACTCGGCGACGATCTCGAACATCCGTGTGCTGGACCCGAACATCGTGTCCCAGGCGTTCACCCAGCTGCAGCAGCAGCAGAACTTCTACGGGTTCCCGACGCAGCTCGCGATCGACCGGTACCGCGTCGACAACCAGCTGCGCGATTTCATCGTCTCGGTGCGAGAACTCGACCCGACCCGGTTCGCCGCGAACCAGCAGAACTGGATCAACAAGCACACCGTGTACACGCACGGCAACGGGTTCGTCGCGGCCCCGGCCAACAAGGTGAACGAGCCGGCGTCGTCGGGGACGGATGTCACCAGCGGTGGCCAGCCCGACTTCGACGTCAGTGATCTCGCCAGCATCGCCGACCCGAACTACCAGGCGACCGCACCGATCAAGGTGAAGCAGCCGCGGATCTACTTCGGCGAGTTGATCTCCAAGGTCAACCCGGACTACGCGATCGTCGGGTCGTCGAACGGTCAGCAGACCGAATACGACACGCCGAACAGCCGGTACACCTACACCGGTGACGCCGGTGTCTCGCTGGGCAACGTCTTCAACCGGCTCGCGTACTCGATCAAGTACACCGAGCGGAACATCCTGCTCTCGGGTGCGATCAACTCGAACTCGAAGATCATCTACAACCGTGACCCCCGCGACCGCGTGAAGAAGGCGGCGCCGTGGCTCACCGTCGACTCCAAGACGTACCCCGCGGTGATGAGCGACGGCTCCATCCAGTGGATCGTCGACGGGTACACCACCCTCGACGCCTACCCGTACGCGCAGAAGACGTCGCTGCAGGACGCGACGACCGACGCGCAGGAGCTCACGCAGGGACAGACCGGTCGCACCCAGGTGAACCGTCAGGTCGCCTACGTCCGCAACTCGGTGAAGGCCACGGTCGACGCCTACACGGGCAAGGTGACGCTGTACCAGTTCGACGACAAGGACCCGGTCCTCAAGACGTGGATGAAGGTGTTCCCGGGAACGGTCAAGCCGCGCTCGGAGTTCGACGCGAACACCAGTCTCAAGGAGCACGTGCGCTACCCGGAGGACCTGTTCAAGATCCAGCGCTCGCTGCTGGCGAAGTACCACGTCTCGGACCCGGGCACGTTCTTCCAGGGCAACTCGTTCTGGTCGATTCCCGCGGACCCGACCGACTCGAACGCCCTCGACCAGGGACTCGATCAGCCCCCGTACTACTTCGTGGCCTCCGATCCGCGTCGTCAGAACGTGGCCAGCTTCCAGCTGACCAGCGTGATGAACACCCTGAACCGTGACTTCCTCGCCTCGTACCTGACGGTCTCGTCCGACCCGAACACGTACGGGCAGATGACGATCCGCGAGGTGCCGTCCAACCCGACCCGTGAGGGTCCGCGGCTGGCGTTCTCGGCGATGTCGACGTTCGGTCAGGTCAACGCCGACCTGAAGAACCTGGAGAACACGGCGTCGACGCGGTTCGGCAACCTGCTGACATTGCCGGTGGGGCAGAACGGCCTTCTGAACGTGGTGCCGCTGTACGCACAGGCGAAGAACTCGGACGCGACGTTCCCGCGGCTGTTCCGCGTGATCGTCCGCTACCGCAGTTCGGACACCGAGCAGCCGAGCATCGGCTACGCGCCGACCATCGCCCAGGCGCTGCAGCAGGCGGGCATCAGCCCGGCCGCGGCGGCGGTCCCGGACAACAACCCGACGGGTCAGGACACCGGCGGCACGTCCGGTCAGCAGCAGCCGACGCAGCAGCAGGGGTCGATACCGACCACCGCTCCGTCGACGCCGTCGTCGCCGGCGCCGAGCTCGTCGGCGGCGCCGGGTGACCGGGATGCTGCTGTCGCCAACCTGAACTCGGCGATCGAGGCGTTGCAGCAGGCGCAGAGCTCGGGCAACTTCACCGCGTACGGTCAGGCGCTCGATCGTCTGAACCAGGCGGTGCAGCAATACGAGTCGCTGCCGAAGTAACTGCAGGTCAGGGCGCGATTTGCAGTGCGCCACCCCGCGTGTGTAACGTTGCGTTCACCAACGCGGGGTGGAGCAGCTCGGTAGCTCGCTGGGCTCATAACCCAGAGGTCGCAGGTTCAAATCCTGTCCCCGCTACCACTGACGAAGGCCCCCGGAGTCCGCTCCGGGGGCCTTCGTCGTGTCGGGGGCCTTCGTCGTGTCGGCGGCCGGGGCGGCGCTGCCGCCTCCCGTGAACCGCTCTAGCGTGACGCCATGGGTGTCACACCGGTCGCGAGCGCGTCGTCGCCGACGATCTCCGACACGTCCCGTGCCCGGCTGTACGGATCGATCTTGATGGGCGCGGCCTGCCTGTCGGTGTCGGCGGTGCTGGTGAAGCTCGCCGGCGCCGACGCCCCGACGACCGCCTTCCTGCGCTGCGCCCTCGCCGTCGTGGCCATGATGCCGTTCGTCCTCTGGGAGAGGCGTCGACACGGTTCGCTGTCTGTGCGCGCATCCCTGTGGTCCGTCGCGGCCGGTGTCGCCCTCGGCATGGACTACGCGGCGTGGACGGCGTCGATCTACGACGTCGGGGCGGGGATCAGCACCGTCCTCATCAACGTGCAGGTGATCGTGCTGCCCACGCTGGCGCTCATCGTGGACAGGGAGGCCATCCCGCGGCGCTTCCTCGCCGCCACACCTCTGTTGCTGGGCGGGGGTGGTGCTCGTCGGTGGGATCGGCTCCCACAACGCCGTCGGTGACGACCCGGTCCGGGGGACGGTGCTCGGCCTCCTCGCCGGGATCGGGTACGGCAGCTACCTCTTCCTGACCCGCCGCGGGAGCCGGGGGAGGCACACGTTGCTGCTGCAGCCGCTTCTCGTGTCGACGGCGGTCGCCGCGGTGACCACCGCCGCGGTGTCCCCGGCGACGGGCGGGATCTCGTTCGCGGACATCTCGCCGCGGTCTTGGGTCGACCTCGTCCTGCTCGCCGTCCTCGGACAGGTGGTCGCGTGGGTGTTCATCAACCACGCGAGCGTCCGGCTGCCGCCGACCACCACGGCCGGGCTGCTGTTGACGCAGCCCGTCCTCGCGCTCGTGCTGAGCGCGGCGGTCCTCGACGAGTACCCCAGCGCGCTCCAATGGTGCGGCGCGGCCGTCGTACTCGTCGGCGTGGCGATCGCCAATCGGGTCGTCAGGACGACGAGGCCGGCAGTCTGACGATCACGCGACGCCCAGCTGCCAACTGATGCCGTAGCGGTCCTGCACCCACCCGAACGGCCCGAAGCCGTAGTCGCCCAGGGGCATGAACTCCTGCCCGCCGGCGGCGAGGGCGCCGAAGATCCGGCGCTGATCGTCGGCCGAGTCGCAATCGACCCACAGCGAGACGCCCGGTGTGAAGTCCCACGCGTGCGCGATCGGTGAGTCGCTGCACCGGATCAGGAGACCGGCGATCTCGAACTCGGCGAGGAACACCGTGTTCTCGCCGCCCGGTTCCTCGGCGGTGCGTCGGCGATCGGTGACGACGCGACCGCCGAAGATCTCGACGTAGGCGGCCATCGCCGCGGCCGCACCACGATCCGGCGACGCGGGCTGGAAGGTGAGGAACGGGAGTGCTCGCATCGCGTCATCGTAGGGTCTACATTTCTCTCGAATCGGGCGTTCGCCGTCACCGAGCGAGGAGGGCCGAGCGATGCGGTTGGTGCAGCGATCCAAGCGGGTCCTCGAGGCGCACCTCGACAACTCGGCAGTGCGTGCCCTGTCCGGGTCGATGGTCGCCTACGAGGGCCAGATCTCCTTCAAGTCAGCGGGTTTCGGCGGCGGCGAGGGTGTTCTCGCCGGGTTCAAGCAGCGTGCCACCGGCGAGGGACTGTCGCTGATGGAGTGTGCGGGCGCCGGTGTCGTCTACTTCGCGCACGACGCGGCGGAGGTCACCGTCATCGACCTGGCCGGGGAGACCCTGCAGGTCGAGTCCGAACAACTGCTCGTCCTCGCCGGCGACCTGTCGACGAACGTCACCTTCGCCGGGGTCCGTGGGATGAGCTCCGGGCAGGGACTCTTCACCACGACGGTCACCGGTCACGGACAGGTCGGGCTGCTCTCCCGCGGCGGACCGCTCATCCACCTCGAGGTGAGTCCGCAGTACCCGCTCGTCGTCGATCCGGACGCGTTCGTCTGCGCGCGCGGGACGCTCTCGCAGTCGTTCGTCACCGACGTCTCGTGGCGCAGCGCGATCGGTCAGGGCGGCGGCGAGGCCTTCTCGCTGCGCTGGGACGGCACCGGCGTCGTCTCCATCCAACCGGCCGAGCGATAGGGGAGCGCCGTGTTCACCGCCGTCAACAGCAAGGTGGTCTCGATCGACCTCGCGCGGTCGGGTCCGGTGATCGCCCGCCGCGGAGCGATGCTCTTCTACTCCGGGGCGGTCGGCTTCGCGCCGCACCAGATCCCCGGCGCCGGGGGCGGGATGTCCGGCGTGGGAGCGATCGGCGGCATGGCCGGTCGCATGATCGCGGGTGAGCACGAGGCCACGATGGTCGCCCAGGGCACCGGCACGGTCCACTACGGGTTCCGAGGCATCGAGACCCACGTCGTCGACGTCGGCGCCCTCGGCGGACAGCTGCGGGTGGAGGCGTCGCGGTTGCTCGCCCACACGTCGGGCCTGCAGGCGTCGGTGGTGTCCGTCGCGTCGTCGGGCGGAGGCGGCGGTGGCGGTGGCCTGTTCAGCTCCCTGCGGTCGGCCGCGGCGGGCGCGGTGACCGGTCAGGGGATGTTCACGACGCAGCTGTCGGGCCCGGGCTCGGCGGTGCTCCTCGGACACGGCGGCGTGTTCGACCTGCCCGTCACCCCGGACAAGCCGGTGATCGTCGACCCGCAGGCGTACGTGGGCGCGGCCGGACAGGTCTCGACGACGCTGCGCTCGGCGGTCAGCTGGCGCAACGTCGGCCGGACCGGCGGCGAGGCCATGCAACTCGAATGCACCGGGCAGGGAACGGTGTTCGTGCAGGCGTCGGAGGAGAAGCTGTGAGCGATCTCAACACGGTGTGGACCCCGTACACGCTTCCCGTCGACGACAACGTGCCCGGCAACAACTACGCCTTCTCGATCGACCTCGCGCAGCCCTGGTTCCTGTCCAAGGGGGCGATGATCGCCTACTACGGCCAGATGTCGTTCCGGTCGCTGCAGCACGGGCTCGAACAGCACCTGCTGCACATGGTGGCCCAACGCTTCTCGGCACCGCTGTACCTCGGTGACTTCGTGATCGCCGAGGGGCAGGGCAAGCTGGTCATCGGCGACCGCGGTTACGACATCAATGCCTACGACCTCGACGACGGCAACCTCACTATCCGCGCCGCCAATCTGTTGGCGCTGCAACCGCAGCTGTCGCTCAAGCAGTCGATCGTCCCCGGGTTCCTCACGCTGCTCGGGACGGGCAAGTTCCTGGCGTCGTCGAACGGGCCGGTGATGTTCGCCGAGCCGCCGCTGCGCGTCGACCCCGAGGCGCTGGTCGGGTGGGCCGACTGCCCGTCGCCGAGCCACCACTTCGACGAGTCGTGGGTCACCGACCTCATCTCCGCGGCGGGCCGACGGTTCGGGGTGCACTCGGGCGAAGAGCGTCAGTTCGACTTCACCGGCAGCGGAACGGTTCTGGTGCAGTCGAGTGAGAAGGTGCGCGACGACTCGTCCGTCGTCCGATCCATCCAGGGCCAGTTGCCCGGTCTGTCGGTGCCGGGTCTGCAACAGATCAACCAGCAGATCGCGCAGCAACTGCAGCAGCACCAATAGGTCGCGTCAGGTCGATCGCCGGTCGATCGTCTCCAGGTGGGCTGACACCTCACGCAGTTCCCGACGCAGTGCGGCGCGGTCGAGACGAGTCTGTTCCGCGCTCGGACCCTCGCTTCGCAGCGCGTCGGCGATCCGTGTGCGGTGGTCGGCGAGGAGCTCGGCGAACAGGGCGGCCTGGGCGCGGTCGGCGTCGGACGGGGGACGCTCCGACGGTGCCGCCTCCGCGGACACGTCGGCGCCGAGGGACGGTTGCGCCACACGAGCCGCGGGAGCCGACGCCCTGCCGAACAGGTGGACCACTTCCCCCACGAGCACTCCTGATCACGTCGACGACACGGCCACCACACCATGTGGTGAACGGAGTATGACCGAGGGGCGTTGTGCGACATCTGGTTGCGGTCAGGGAGACCGAAATGCTCGCCGGGTCGACGTCTCGCCACCGCGCCGTCGGTTCGCCCGCGTGATGTCGCGGGCGAAACACGGATGGTGTGGCGAACCCGGCAGATCGCAGGCGAACCGCCTACCGCGCGTCGAGAGCCGCCTGCATCTGACGAGCCGTGGCGGCGTCGAACGCCACCAAGATCGCGCGCTGCACCCGGGTCGGCGTCGCGGCGATGGTCTCGATCGCCGCGTCGATGGCATCGTCCCTGGGCCACCCGTAGACGCCGGCACTGATGAGCGGGAACGCGATGGTGGCGACGCCGAGCTCGTCGGCCACCTCCAGCGACCGGCGGTAGCAGGAGGTCAGCAACGACCGGTCGTTCTGTCCGGCGGCGTGATTCGGTCCGACGGTGTGGATCACCCATCGCGCGGGCATGTCCCCGGCCGTCGTCCAGCCGGCGTCGCCGGTGGCGAGGCCGTTCGGGAAGCGCGTGATGCAGTCGTCGAGGACGGCCGGGCCGCCGGCACGGTGGATGGCACCGTCGACGCCGCCGCCGCCGCGCATCCGGGTGTTCGCCGCGTTGACGACGGCGTCCACCTCGAGTGTCGTGATGTCGCCGGTGACCACCTCGATGTCCGTCATGGTCGCCGATTGTGCGCGGTTCACAGTCGGGTGACCACCCCGTCGACGACGAGCACGGCGTCCCGGTCGCCGATGCGGTGGTGGTCCACACCCTCCCGCGAGAGTCGGGCGCTGAGGGCCGCGCAGCGCAGCGCCTCGTCGTAGCTCCCGTCGACGTGGGGCACCACGGGCCGGTCGAGGAGACCGAGGCCGGCGGTGAGCGGCGACGGTCCCGCGGCGGACGGGTCGTCCACCTCCGCGACGTATCGCAGGTCGGGGGAGAGGACCGCGGCGCCCGCGCTGTACCCGGCCCACGCCAGCGTCCCCGCGCGGACGCGGTCGACGATCGCGGTGTCCGCCGCCGCAACGGCCAGCGCCGCGCGCAGGACGAAGGTGTTGCCGCCGCGCACCCACAGGGCATCGAGGTCGTCGAGGCGGCGGATGGAATCGACCTCTCGGACGTCGAGGTGGATCGGATGCAGCCCCAGGCGCGCCATCTCGTCGGACTCGATCTCGACGGCGAGATCGCGGTCGCCCGAGGGGCGGTCGTCCACGGCGTTCACCACGACGCCGATGCGCGCACCCTGGCCGACGACGTCGACGAGGGCGTCCGGATGGTCACCGAACCCCAACGACGACAGGAAGAGTCGCATCCGCTCACCCCGGGAGGACGACGACGGGCACCGGACTCGACCGCACGATCTTCGCCGCGCGCGATCCGAGGAACACCCGCCGGATCTGTCCGCGCGGTGACGTACCGATCACCAGGAGCTCCGTCGGCGCGAGGTCCGCTGCGGCCAGCGCGTCCCGCCACGAGTCGCCGGTGGCCACCCGGGTCTCGACGGTCGGGGGGATGGTGCCGTCACCACGGAGGGCGGCGAGGGCTGCGTGCGACTGCTCGGTCAGGGCCGCGAGGACGGCGTCCTCGGCGTGCAGGCCCACCTCCGGCGGGTACATGGTGCGGCCGCGGACCGCGAAGGTGATGACGCGCACCGCGATCCCGAGGGTCGACGCGAGCGCGATCGCGGCACGCACCGCGGCCACCGAGTCGGGCGTCCCGGCGTAGGCGCAGGTGATCCGGGGGAAGCCCGCTCCGCGACCGGCGTACCCGCGGGGACTGACGGCCATCGCCACGGAGGACGAGTGGAGGAGACGGTCGCCGGTGGACCCGAGCGACACCTCGCCCTCGGGGCCGTCGGCCGACCCCAGGACGAGTGTGTGGGCACCGGTCTCGGTGACCGCACGCAACAGGCCGCCGGACACCGACTTGTGCTGCACCGCACGGTAGGTGACCTCCGGCGCCGACGGCAGGCCGGTGAGGATGTCGGCGGCGGCCCGGGCGGCACGCTCGGCGAGTTCGCGCGACCACTGCTCGAACTCGGCGTCGACCCGTGCCATCGACGGTGTCGTCCACGGCGTCGGGATCACCGTCGTCACGACCAGCGGCTGCGCAAGCCGCGACGCGAGCGAGGCCGCCAGCGTGAGGGCGTCCGCCGCGGCGCGGTCCGGGTGGACGCCGACGACGACCGTCACGGCTGGGCCTTCTCCCCGCCCAGGAGGCTGTGATGGCGACCCCACACCAGGTAGAAGCCGAGGACGACGCCCACCCACAGGGCGAACCACAGCCAGGTGTACCAGTGCAGTCCCGAGAGCACGTAGATGCACGCGGCGATCGAGAGCACCGGGGTGACCGGGTAGCCGGGGACCTTGAAGCCTCGCGGGAGGTCAGGTCGGGTGCGCCGCAACACGATCACGCCGAGCGAGACGACGATGAACGCGGTGAGGGTGCCGATGGACACCATGTCGGCGAGCTTGTCGAGCGGGACGAACGCGGCGAGAAGCCCGACCACCACCGCGACGACGAGTGTGTTGTTCACGGGGGTCTGGGTCCGCGGGTTCACCCGCGCGAACCACCGCGGCAGCATGCCGTCGCGGGCCATCGCGAACAGGATGCGCGTCTGCCCGTACATCGTCACCAGTGTGACCGAGAAGATCGAGATGACCGCTCCCGCAGCGAGGATGGTGGCCGGCCACAGGTTGCCGGTCACCTTCTGCAGGATGGTCGACAGTCCGGCCTCCGTCTGCGACGCGAAGTCCTGCCAGGGCTGGGCCCCGATGGCGGAGACCGCGACCAGGACGTACGCGCTGATGACGACGAACAGTGCCGCGATGAGTGCCCTCGGCATGGCCCGCTGTGGATCCTTCACCTCGTCGCCGGCGGTGGAGATCGCGTCGAGTCCGATGAACGAGAAGAAGATGGTGCCCGCGGCGACGCTGATGCCGTGTACGCCGAAGGGCAGGAAGTCCGAGAAGTTGCCGGAGTCGAACGCGGTGAACGCGATGGCGACGAACATGCCGAGCACGGCGATCTTGATGATCACCATGATGGCGTTGGCGCGGGCGGATTCGCTCGCACCCCGGATGAGCAGCAGCGCACACATCGCGACCAGCACCACCGCCGGCAGGTTGAGGACACCCGGGGTCGGATCGAAGGGGCCGGCGATGATCGCGTCGGGCAGACGGACGTGCAGGACGTTGGCCAGCAACTCGTTGAGATACCCCGACCAGCCGACCGAGACCGCCGCCGTCGACACGCCGTACTCGAGGAGCAGGCACGCGGCCACGCCCATCGCGACGAGCTCGCCGAGCGTCGCGTACGCGTAGGAGTACGTCGACCCCGACACCGGCACGGTCGACGCCATCTCCGCGTAGCAGAGCGCGGCGAGTCCCGCCGCGATGCCCGCCACCACGAACGACAGGATCACGCCAGGGCCCGCGTCGGGTACGGCCTGGGCCATGACGAAGAAGATGCCGGTGCCGATGGTCGACCCGACACCGAACATCGTCAGCTGGAACGTGGTGATGCTCCGCGTCAGCCGCGCGCCGCCCTCGCCGGAGTCGACCGGTCCGGTCACGGGTTTGCGGCGGAGGACCTGGCTGCCGATGGACGTCGTCATGGCTGGACTCTAAGGGTCCGGCCCCCGTCGCGGGCGGTGGTCGGTGACGCGGTCAGGGCGTGGCCGTGGTGACCGGGGTCTGCGCGGACGTCGTCGGTGACGCCGCGGTCGATCCCGCGGCCGACTCCTGCGTGGTCGGCTGCGACGTGGGCTCGGTCGTCGCCGCGGCCGCGGGCGTCGCCGCAGCCGGCGCGGCCGATGTCGCCGTCGTCGACTCCGGGGTGGTCTCGGCGGTCGCGGGCGCAATCGATCCCGCGGCGGTCGACGGGACGGTGGTGGTCGCCGGTTCCGTCGTCGTCGGTGCCGCGGTGGTCTCGCCCGGTGTGGGCTCGGCTGTGGTGGACGGAGCTGCGCTGCTCGTCGACGGTGTGCTGCCCGTTGACGCCGTGCTGCTCTCGGATCCCGTGCTGCTCGCCGACGACACGAGTGCGGCGTCGCGCGCCGCGGCGGTCGTCGACTGCGGGTGGGTCGCGATGAACTGCTTGATCACCTCCGCCACGGGCTTGGCCGTGCCGTCGTCGCGGTAGATGCCGAAGGTGTTCTCCGGATCCGTGGTGTCCGCGGAGTTGCGGTCGTCGAGCGTGTAGAGGAACGCGGGCCCGGCGTAGGGCAGCGTGCTCCAGGTGTCGAGGAAGTCGCCGACGAACGTGGCCTGGTTCTGGTCTCCGACGGTACCGGTCGGCAGGCCGTACTCCGACGCCCAGATCTCTTTGCTCGCATCACCGTTCGCGCTCATGAGGTCGCGGATCCTCGTCAGCTGACTCAGCGGCGACTCGGTGCTGACACTCGGTCCCTGCGAGAACATCAGGGTGTTCTGGTACGGGTGGAACGAGAGGGCGTCGAACGACCCCGCCGCGCCGTCGGCGTACATCTGCTGGACGAAGTCGACCGGGTTCATCGTGTACGACCCCCAGGTGAGGGTGGAGCCGAGGACGCCACCGATCACCTCCGCGTCCGGGTCACCCGCCTTGATCGCCGGGTAGGCCGCCTTGAGCAGAGCGGTGTAGCCCGCGGGGTCGGGCGCCGGGGAGTACGCCGCGTAGTAGTTGGGCTCGTTCCACACCTCGTAGGCGCCGACCTTCCCGGCGTACCGCGAGGACATGGTCTGGAGGAAGTCGGCGAACGCGCTCGGGTCGGACGGAGGGGTGTAGACCGTCGAATCGGTGCCGCGGGTCCACGTCGGGGAGGTGCTGACCACGGCGAGGACGCCCATCCCGCGGGCGTCGGCGGCGTTCACCATCGCGTCGATGCTGCTCCAGTCGTAGTACCCGTCGACGGGTTCCACGGCCGCCCACGGCACCGCGATCCGGATGTTCTGCACGCCGAGTGCCTGCATGCGGTCGAGCGATTCCTGCACGGACGCAGGGTTGTTCGCATCCCAGTAGAGGTCGTTGTCCGAGATGCCCACCGTGGTCGGCGAATCGACGATCGCGGCGACGGGGGTCACCGCCATCTGACCGCTCGGTGGGGCGAGCGCGACGACGCCCACCACGGCGGCGACGCTCGCCAATCCGGTGGCGGCGGTGGTGATCCGCGTGATCAGGGGCCATGTCGAGCGGGGTCGTGCCTGGTGCACGATGGTCTCCGTTTCACCCCCCGAGGGTGTTCCCGGTGCTCGCGTCCACTCCGCGAGAGCGTTCAATTTTACACATTGTCTTCGCTAATGTGAATGAACGTCGGCAAAGCCCGAGGTCAGAAGGTGTGCGGTCGTCCGTATCCAGGCCTCGTCGAGGCGGATGTCCGGGTCGATCAACAGGGCCACGACCACCGGTCCGCCGACCATCTGCGCCACCGTCATCGGGTCGGCGTCGGCCGCGATCGACCCGCGTCGGCGCGCGCTCGCCAGGTGCGCGTCCAGCACGGCGAACGTGGGTGCGAAACGGGCGAGGATGCGTGTCGCGAGCGCGGGGTCGCGACGCAGGTCGGTGACGATGCCCGGAAGTGCGGCGCGCATCGCCGGCTCGCTGAACCGGTCGCGCGTCCACCGCAGCATCTGTTCGACGGCGGTCCGTGGGTCGTCGTCGAGCTCTGCCATCTCGTCGACGCCGCTCGGCAGGACAGCCTCGTGCACCAGCTCGGTCTTCGACGCCCAGCGCCGGTACAGCGCGGTCTTCGTGGTGCCGGCACGACGGGCCACGGCGTTCATCGTCACCGCGCCGTAGCCCTCGTCGACGAGCAGGTCGCGGGTGGCCTCCAGGACGGCGTCGTCGATCGTGGCGTCCCGTGGGCGACCCCGTGCCCCGTTCCGGCCCGCGGGCGTGGGCGATTGTGCTGTCATAACGCTACCGACGGTAGCGGAACACGAGAGCAGGTGCGCATGTCCGAGACCCCGACACCACCCGACATCACGTCCCTCCAGCACTCGAGTCGTGATCTCGACGCGCTGCCGGAGGTGGTCGCCGGCTGGTTGGCCGAGAACGACCCCGAGCGTGGGGGTGTCCCGACGGTCGTCCTCTCCGACGCGATCGAGAAGAACGGACAGTCGTCGGAGACCGTCGCGCTGACGGCGACCTGGCCGGGCACGTCGGAGGGTGAACGCCTGGTGATGCGGCTCGCCCCCACGTCGCAGGACGTGCCCGTCTTCACCGAGTACCGGCTCGATCACCAGTACGAGGCCATGCGTCTCGTCCGGGACCTCACCGACGTGCCGGTCCCGGTGGTGCGCGGGATCGAGCCGACGGGCACGGTGCTCGGGGTGCCGTTCCTGGTGATGGAGCACATCGACGGCGTCATCCCACCCGACGTGCTGCCGTACACGTTCGGCGACAACTGGTTCGCCGATGCGCCGGCCCAGCGTCGCGCGGATGCGCAGCGCGCCACCGTGCGCACCATCGCGGCCCTGCACTCGATTCCCGACGCCGCAACGGTGTTCTCCTTCCTCGACCGGCGGACGCCGGGCCAGACCGCCCTGCACCGACAGCTGTCGTGGCTGGAGGAGTGGTACGGGTTCGCCCGCGACGCGGTCGGTCCGTCGGCCCGCGCCGACCGCGCGCTCGCCTGGCTGCGCGCGAACATCCCTGCCGGCCCGGCGGCCGGGGACCCGGTGCTGTGCTGGGGCGACGCCCGGATCGGCAACGTCGTCTACCGCGACTTCGTCCCGGTGGGCGTCCTCGACTGGGAGATGGCCGCACTCGGACCCCGTGAGTTCGACCTCGCCTGGATCATGTTCGCGCACCGCGTCTTCCAGTCCATCACCGAGTCGATGGGGCTGCCCGGGTTGCCCGACACGCTCACCGAGGCCGACGTCGTCGCCACCTACGAGGAGGAGACAGGCGTTCCGGTGGCCGACCTCCGCTGGTTCCACGTCTGGTGCGCGGTCGCGTGGTCGGCGATCCTGATGCGCGTGACCGCGCGGCGTGTCCGCTTCGGCGAACTGCCGCCCGGCACCGACGTGGAGGAGAACCTGCTCCACAACCCGCTGATCGACGAGCTGCTGGGAGACGCGTCGTGATCGGTCCGCTCGACGAGTACCCCGTCCACCAGGCGCCCCTGCCGATCGCGCTGCCGGCGACCACCGATCGGAACTTCTACGACCGGTGCTACTTCAACGCCCACGACTCGTCCGGCGACATCTTCGTGGTGATGGGACTCGGGTACTACCCGGTGCTGGGCGTGACCGACGCGTTCGTCCTGGTGCACCGTGGTGACGAACAGACGGCGGTGCACCTTTCGGACACGTTCCAGCACAATCGCCTCCGTCAGGGTGTCGGTCCGTTCACCCTCGACGTGGTGGAACCGTTGCGGGCGGTCCGCCTCCGTCTCGAGGCGACCGAGGGCATCGCGCTCGACGCCACCTTCACGGGGTCGTTCGACGTCGTCGAGGAGCAGCGACACATCCTGCGGGCAGGGAGCCGCACCACGCTCGACGCGCAACGCTTCGCCCAGGTGGGTACCTGGACCGGCACGCTCGAGATCGACGGCGAGCGGGTGGAGTTCGACCCGTCGTCGTGGGTGGGCACCCGCGACCGCTCCTGGGGCGTCCGGCCGATCGGTGAGCCCGAACCGGCGGGCCGACCGTCGGACCCACCGTTCGAGGGGATGTGGTGGATGTACCTGCCGCTGGCTTTCGACGACTTCGGTGTGGTCATGGTGATCCAGGAGGAGCCGGACGGCACGCGGACCCTCGACGACGCCGTGCGCATCTGGGCCGACGGTCGGCGGGAGCAGTTGCGCAGCCCGGAGATCGCGATCACCTACCGCCACGGTGCACGCGTCCCCGAGTCGGCGGTCGTCACGACACGGTCGGGATCGACCGAGATCCGCGTCGACGTCACATCGCTGCTGCCCACCGCACTGCACATCGGGGGCGGCTACGGAGGCGACCCGGACTGGACCCACGGTCGGTGGTGTGGTGAGGGATTCGTCGAGCGACGTACCTACGACCTGTCCGATCCCGATGTGGCCGGACAGGTCCCGTTCGGCGTCTCCGACCATGTCCCGGCGGTCACCTGGACCGAGAACGGCACGACGTGTCGCGGCGTCGGCATGTTCGAGCACGCCTGCCTGGGCCGTCACGACCCGTCGGGGTTCTCCGGCTGGGTCTGAACAAAAATTGACACATGTTCTAGTTCGTGGCGATCATGAGTCGATGACCAGCGACGATCTCGACCCGTCCACCCCGGTGCTGGTGGGTGTGGGGGAGGCGTCCGAACGCATCGACGACCCCGACTACGCGGCGCGATCCGAGGCGCAGATGGCGGCCGATGCGCTGCGGTCCGCGTTCGAGGACACGGGAGCCGACACGGACGACCTGGCCGCGGCGGTCGACACCGCGGCGATGACGCGGTCGTTCGAGGCGATGGGGTTCGGCACGCCGCTCGGTGCGCCGACGAACTACCCGTGGGCGGTGCTCCGTCGCGTCGGTGCGGAGCCGACGCATGTGGTCTACGACGCACTCGGCGGTCAGACGCCACAGAGCCTGATCACCGAGATGTGCGGTCGGATCGCGGCCGGGGCCGGCGAGGTCGCCGTCGTGTTCGGTGCCGACGTCACGTCCACCACGCGCCATTTCAGCCGCGGCGCCGGTGCGGGCGGGGATGTCCCCGACTTCGCCGAGACCGTCGACGCCGGACCGGTCGACGACCGCGGGCGCGGAACGCATCTCGTCAACACCCGGGAGAACGTGCTCCACGGACTGACCAACGCGCCCGCGCAGTACGGGATGCTCGAGAACGCCCGCCGACACCGCCTGGGTCTCGACCGGGCGGCCCACCTGCGGCAGATGGCCGAGCTGTTCGCCCCGATGAGTGTTGTGGCAGAACGCAATCGGCACAGTGCAGCGCCGTCCGTCCGCACGGTCGACGAGATCGCGACCCCCACCGAGCGCAACCGCCCGGTGGCGGAGCCCTACCTGCGTTTCCTCGTCGCGCGAGACCAGATCAACCAGGGCGCGGCCTGCGTCCTCACCTCGGTCGGCGCCGCACGCCGGCTGGGCATCGACCCGTCGCGATGGGTGTTCCTGCACGGTCACGCCGATCTCCGCGAGCGACCGCTTCTCGAGCGGCCGGACCTGTCGCGCAGCCCGGCCACCGTGGGTGCGGTGCGGCACGCCCTCGACGTCGCCGGGGTGACGATGGACGACATCGGGGTGATGGACCTCTACAGCTGCTTCCCGGTCGCGGTGTGGACGGTGGCCGACGCGTTCGGCCTCGCCGCCGACGATCCGCGCGGTCTCACCGTCACCGGTGGACTGCCGTATTTCGGTGGTGCAGGGAGCAATTACGCCATGCACGCCGTCGCCGGGGTGGTCCGCCGGGTGCGCGAGGAGCCGGGCACCCGCGGTCTCGTCGGCGCCAACGGGGGACAGCTCAGCAAGTACTCCGTCGGCGTCTACTCCGCGACGCCGGCCCCGTGGGTGCCCGACGACAGCCCCGACATCCAGGCTGCGCTCGACGCGGCGCCGGGATCGCCGACCGCGCGATACGCCGCGGGCCCGGCGACGATCGAGGCCTGGACCGTCCACCACGCCACCGGCACCGGGATCTGCGTCTGCCGTGACCTGCAGGGTCGACGGTTCATCGCCCATGTCTGCGACGACGACACCGCCCTGATGGACCGACTGCTCGGCGACGACGGCACCGACGACCCGATCGGCACCACGGTCTACGCCCGCCACGTCCACCCGACGAACCGGATCGCGGTGTCGCGCCGCGCCATGGACCGCCTGCATCCTGAACGGGCGCCGTCGCTCGAGCGGCCGTTCGACCACGTGCACGTCCGTCGGTCGGGGCACGTTCTCGAGCTCGAGCTACGTCACGCCGATCTGCCCGCCGCCGCGCACGCGGAACTGGACGAGGTGGTCACGGCGTTCCTCGGTGACCGCGACCTGTGGGTGGCGATCGTCCACGGCGCCGGCCGGGACTTCTGCCGCGGTGCCGATCGCTCCGAGATCGGTTGGGGCAACACGGCCATCACACCCCCGACGGGCTTCGCGGGACTGACCGCGCGTACCGATCTCGACAAGCCGGTCATCGCGGCGGTCTCCGGCGCCGCACACGACGGCGGACTCGAGGTGGTACTCGCGTGCCACCTCGTGGTCGCCGCGCGTGACGCCACCTTCGCGATGGACCAGGTGTCCACCGGACTGGTCGCCCAGGACGGCGGACTCGTCCGCCTCCCGCGGGTGGTCGGGGAGCGGACGGCCGCGGAGATGACGCTCGCGTCCCGTGTGCTCGACGCCGACGAGGCGCTGCGACTGGGATTGGTCAATCGCGTCGTCGAACCCGGCGACCACCTCTCGGCCGCGCGGGAGATGGCGGAACGGGTGGTCGCGAACGCGCCGTTCGCGGTGCGGCAGTCGCTGCGCCTGCGCGCGGAGGTGGCCGGTGACGCCGACCCCGCTGTCGCCGCACGACGGGCAACGAACGCCGTCGACGCGATGACGTTCTCCCAGGATCTGCTCGTCGGGACCGCGGCCGCGGTCGACGGCGAGAAACCGGTCTGGACGAACACGTAACGATTCCGCGGGCATCGGCGATCCACGGGGGAGTCGTCGAAGGGAACACCCATGCCGTCTGCCGTCTCGGGATCACCGCAGTGGACCGTGCTCGAGTCACCGACCGGTCCCCGCACCCGGGTCCTGCGGGCGATCGCCGTCGCAGTCGCGCTGGCACTCGGCGTCTTCGTCGCCACCGCCTACTTCTCGAACGAGAACAACGCCCAGGCGCTCGTCGGACACCCCGAGGTGCTCCGTCCGGGCTGCAGTTGGGACAAGTCGGGCAATTTCGTGCAGAACTGCTGGGTCTGGTCGCCGTCGCAGAACAAGAACGTGATGGTGCAGATCCGCGCGTCGAACGACAGCACCCGCGGTGTCTACCTGCTCGACGGCATGCGCGCGAGTGACGCCCGGTCGGCGTGGACCACCGACGTGCAGGCCTCGCGGATCTACGACGGCTCGACCAACACCACGCTGGTGATGCCGGTCGGCGGGGCGTCGTCGTTCTACACCGACTGGAACGGCGGGGCCGGCGCGAACAACGTGCCCATCAAGCAGGAGACCTTCCTGACCTCCGAGCTGCCGGCGTACCTGCAGCAGCAGTTCGGCGTGGCTCCGAACAACAACGCGATCGTCGGGCTGTCGATGTCCGCGGGACCGGCCGTCACCCTCGCGGCGAAGCACCCCGAGCAGTTCAAGGTGGTGCAGGCGATGTCGGGGTACTACCAGATCGACAACCCGCTCGGGGCGCTCGGCGTCTTCGCGACCCAGACGATGGTGTCGAACTACCTCAACGGCATCGTGAACATGTGGGGCCCTCCCGGCAGCGCCCAGTGGGCCGCCAATGACCCGTCGAAGAACCTCGCGACGCTGAAGAAGAACGGTCAGGTGCTCGTGGTCTCGTCGGGCAACGCGTTCCTCAGCCCGCAGGAGATGGCCAAGCTCGCGCCGCAGGACCGCATCTCGGCGATCCTCCTCGAGGCGCTCTCCGCGGTCTCGACCGTGCTGTTCCAGTTGCAGGCCGCGCAGCAGGGTGTGTCGGTGGTGTCGCTGCCGAACTACGGCGGGCACGACTGGGACAACTGGCAACGCGGTCTCACCTCGGGGCGTGACACCGTCATGAACGCGCTGCGGTCGTCGCCGCCGGTGACGCAGAAGACCACCGTGCTGCCGGCCGCGCAGATCGGCACGACCACGTCGTCCCGCTCGTCGAGCACGACGTCCTCACCGGCACCGGTGTCCGCGTCGTCGACCACGTCCACGGCTCCGACCACCACCACGACGACGGTCCCCGGGTCCGTCGCGGCCTCCGCCCCCGTGTCGACGAGCACGGAGTCGTCGGCCTCGGAGTCGTCGGCACCGGTGTCGGGCGACGCCTCCCAGAGCGCCGACCCCTCGGACTCCTCGGTCGTCACCACCACGACGACCCCCGCCCGCTAGTTCCCCTCTCCCGCCGTCTGTTGGGCGGTAGGAACCGTCTGTTGGGCGGTAGGAACCGTCTGTTGGGCGGTAGGAACCGTTTGTTGGGCAGGCGGCGCAGGATGTCGGCCCCCGGTGCCCACCAGATGGTCCCGGGTGCCCAACAGACTGTTCCGGGTGCCCAACGGATGGTTCCGGGTGCCCACCGCACGGTGGGTCAGGCGCGACGACGGGCGCGCAGCACGACGTCGCGGGTGTGGTGTCCACCGCCGCCCTCGCCGGAGTGCCGACGCGCGCGGTTCTCGTGCGTGACGATCTCCCACCGAGCCGGGTCCAGGTACGCGGCGATGTCGTCGGGCGTGTGGATGTCGTCGACGGGGTAGGTCTCGTGGCCGACCACGAGGAGAGTGCCGCCCGACGCGACCGTGTCCAGCACCGCGCGCAGGGCGTCGGAGCCCTGGGGGCGTCTGATCGGGAAATACATCATCGAGACGAGGTCGAACGGTCCGGCCGGGACGCCGTCCTCGACGATGTCGGCGCGTAGCCAGGTGACCTCCCGGTCGCCACCGAACTCGCGGGCGCGGTCGATCGCGACCTGCGAGATGTCGACGGCGACCACCGACCACCCGTGGTCGGCGAGCCATCGCGCGTCGTCACCCTCCCCGCACCCGAGGTCGAGGACACGGCCGGGCGTCGCGGACGTCATCTCGTCGACCAGGGTCGCGTTCGGATCGCCGCTCCAGATGCGGGATCCGTCGGCGTACTTCTCGTCCCACCAGCTCTGGTCCCATGGCGACTGTTCTGTCACGTGCGTCTCCTGTGAATAGTCCGTAACACCTGTACCGCACGACGCGTGAGCCCCTAATGTCACTCGCATGTTCGTGCGTCCCTGTCAACGACCCGCTCGGCGTGTCGCACTTGTCGCTGTCGCCCTCGCTGCCGCGCTCGGTCTGTCCTGCGGCACCGCGCAGGCCGACACCGGTCCCGACGTCTCGTCGTGGCAACACCCGAACTATGCGCTCGTCGACTGGTTCGCGGTCAAGCGGTCCGGCCAGGACTTCGCGATGGTCAAGGCGACCGAGGGCCTGTCGTACGTGAACCCGTGGTTCGTCCCCGACTCGATCGGCATGCGACTGGCCGGCCTCGCGCGCGGCACCTACCACTACGCGGACCCGTCACTGCCCGCGGCGCCGCAGGCCGCGTTCTTCGCGGCGGTCACCCTCGGGCAGAACGGGTGGGGCGACCTCCCGCCGGTCCTCGACCTCGAACGCACAGGCGGATTGGCCCCGGGCGCACTGATCGCCTGGACGCAGCAGTACCTCGACACGGTGTCGGCGCTGACCGGTCGGACGCCGATCGTCTACACCTATCCGACGTTCTGGCGTACGGCGATGGCGAACACGACGCAGTTCACGCGGTACCCGCTGTGGATCGCGGACTACAACGGCCGGTCGGCCCCCGGCCCGCTCCCCGGAGGATGGCGGAGCTGGACGTTCTGGCAGTACACCGACTCGGCGGTCATCCCCGGCGTGCCTGTCCGCGTGGACAAGAACGTCTACAGCGGGGCTCAGGGACCGCTCGGTCCGTTCGCGCGGATGTGACGTAGGTTTCGTCTCATGCGCGTCTTCACATCGGCATCGGACATCCTCGCGGCCGCCGGCGAGGAACTCGGCTCGAGCGAGTGGCTGACCGTCACCCAGGAGCGGGTGAACCAGTTCGCCGAGGCCACCGGCGACCACCAGTGGATCCACGTCGACGTCGAGCGCGCGAAGAAGGAGAGCCCCTTCGGCGGGCCGATCGCGCACGGTTATCTGACGTTGTCGCTCGTCCCGATGCTCGCGTGGCAGGTCTACTCGATCGAGAACGCGACGCTCGCCGTGAACTACGGGTCGAACAAGGTGCGCTTCCCGGCGCCGGTCCCCGTCGGGTCCGATGTGCAGCTGACCGCGACGCTCGCGTCGGCGAAGGAACTGCCCGACGGCACCGTCGAGATGGTGGTCACGCAGACGGTCACCGTCCGTGACGCCGCGAAGCCGTCGCTGGTCGCCGTGACCATCACGCGCGTCGCCTTCTAGGCGACGCGAACGGTCAGACCGCGGTCGTCGCGAGCAGCCAGAGGACCGACGGCGCGTCGTCGGGCAGCGTGCACGGTGCGCCCTTGGCCGCGCTCTGCAGCGCGAGTCCGTCGGCGTAGACCAGGACGCGGTCGACGCGCGTGGCCACCTCGTCGGCGGGGACGCCGGCCGCGGTGAACGCGTGGGTGAGCAGGCGGCGATAAGCGTCGAGGACACGGGCCGCGATCGCCGCGACGTCCGGGTTGCGTGCGGCCTCGGTGTAGGTCTCCAGCTGCGCCAACATGCGGGTGGTCGCGCAGTAGGTGGCATCGAGGTCGCCGGTGACGGAGCGCATGATCTCGCGACCACTCCGACCCTCGTAGTCGGCGGCGGCGATGGCCTTGTCGCACTGGTCGGCGACCGAGTCGGCGAAGCGGCTCAGGGCGGCGATCAGCAGGGCGTCCCGATCGGCGAAGTGATAGGTCGTCGACCCGAGTGACAGTCCGGCGGCACCCGCGACCTCGCGCAACGTGATCGCATGCAGACCGCGATCGCCGATCAGTCGCAGCGTCGCGTCGAGGAGGACGTCGCGTCCCGTCCCTCGCGCCACCGTCGCCCGGCGTGTGTTCTCCACGGTTCTCCCACCCTTCCCGCGTCCGTGAGGAGCCCGCGGTCGTGATTGACAATAGCTACCGTACGTAAACCAGACGCGATCGGTGGCCGGAAATTTTCATCTGCACGCATTGTGCCTCACAGATGACCGGACCCGGCGCCGCCGCGCGGTGCCGGGTCCGGGTCTGCTGGTCACGGGCCGACGTCGCCGTCGGACCGATGCGTCAGCTGTAGAGGTTGCTCCCGCACACCGGCCAGGCGCCGATGCCCTGCGAGGCGAGCACGTTCTCCGCCACGCGGATCTGCTCCTCGCGGCTCGCGGCGGCGGGGCTGCCGGAACCGCCGTTCGCCTCCCACGTGCTCTGGGTGAACTGCAGGCCGCCGGAGAAACCGTTGCCGGTGTCGATGGCCCAGTTGCCGCCGCTCTCGCACTGTGCGACGGCGTCCCAGTTGTGGCCACCCTCCGCGTGTGCGGTGCCGGCCAGGATGCCCAGCGGCGCGGCGGCGAGGACGCCGGTCATGCCGGCACGCAGGGCGAGCTTCTTCAGTGTGGTGCTCATGTGAGTACCTCCATGCCGTCCGCGGCGCCTGTGTCGGCGCCCCCGAAGCGGCTTGTTCGTCTCTCCCGTCCGTCGTGTTCCGGACGGTCGTCGCGTGACCACGTCCCGGTTGTCCCGAGGGGTCGTTCACGAGCCGGGAGCGACGGTACGAACAGGCCCCTGGGCCGGTCACATCGGACAGCCGGCCGGTAACGACGGGATCACGAACAGATCACGGACGCCGAAAAGGGTCTTCGTGCAGCGCACTACGGCGTGTCGAGGTCACGAGCATCGCGAACGACAGGCTCCTGCGGGTGATGTAACACACGTGATTTCTGTGGCCTGGGACACGCGTGTGCATCAGCTCGCGGGCGGACGCAGACCGTCGAGGACCACGCGGATCATGCTCTCGGCGACCGCGGGGTCGTCGTCGTGGAGGGCAGTCATGGACAGTCCGCCGATGAGCCGGGACACCGTCTCGGTGTCGACGTCGTCGCGGACGTGGCCGGCCGCGCGACCGGCCTGCAGGATGCGGCCGATCATCTCGCGGGTCGCCGCGCGGACGTCGGTGAAGACGGGTGCGTCGGCACCGAGCTGGGCGAGGATGACCTCTTTCATGCCGCGCTTGGCGGCCGCGGTCCGCAGGTACTCGGCGAGCAGCGCGGCGAGCGCCTCGTCGGGCGGCAGCTCGTCGGCGAATCGGTGCCCGGCCTCGATGATCTCCTCGCTCTGCGTGCGGTAGGCGGCCTCGACGAGTGCCTCGCGGCTGGGGAAGTTGCGATAGAGGGTGCCGATGCCGACCCCGGCGGACTCCGCGACGCGGTCGAGTGCGACGTCGGGGCCGTCCGAGGCGAAGAGGTCCCGTGCCGCCGCCACGATCCGGGCGCGGTTGCGGACGGCGTCCGCGCGCGGGGCGCGGGGCGACTGCGCGTCTGTCGTCGATGCGGCCACGACGCCTCACCTCTCGCGGTTGCAAAGCGGAGGAAGCCTCCGTATCGTATCCGGAGGAAGCTTCCGTTTCTCGGTCCGAGTCTACCCGTCCATCCCAGGGAGACCACTCATGTCGTTTCGTCCCTCCTCATCCCTCGTGCTCGCCGCAGTGCTGGGGTGTCAGCTGATGGTGGTGGTCGACGCCACCATCGTCAACGTCGCACTCCCGGACATCCAACGCGCACTGGGCTTCTCGTCCGCCTCGCTGTCCTGGGTGCTCAACGCCTACACGCTCACCTTCGGGGGTCTGCTGCTGCTCGGCGCCCGTATGGGCGACATCCTCGGGCGTCGCCGCACCTTCCTCGCAGGGGTCGCACTGTTCGCCGCCGCCTCCGCGGCCGGCGGCGTCGCGAACGACGCCGCCGTGCTCCTGGCCGCGCGGGCGGTCCAGGGCGTCGGTGCAGCGGTCGCCGCGCCGGCCGCTCTCGCGCTGCTGATGACCCGGTTCCCGCAGCCGGCCGACCGTGCGCGTGCGCTGGGACTCTTCACGGCGGTCTCGCTGGGCGGCTTCTCCCTCGGCCTCGTGGCCGGCGGGATGCTCGTCCAGTGGCTCGACTGGCGCTGGGTGATGTTCGTCAACGTGCCCATCGGTGTGCTCGTCCTCGTCGCCGGGACGATCGCCCTGCCGGCCACCGACCGACAGCGGCGTCCGTTCGACCTCGCCGGGGCGTTGCTGTCGACCGGCGGTGTGGGTGCGCTCGTGTTCGGCCTCGTCCGTGCCGCCGAGGCGGGGTGGTCGGCGCCGAGCACCCTGGTCCCGCTGATCCTCGGCGCGGTGGCTCTCGGGGCCTTCGTCCTCGCAGAAAGCCGCGCCGCCGAGCCGATCACGCCACTGCGGATCTTCGCCGACCGTGGCCGGTCGTCGGCCTACGCCGGTCGACTGCTCATGGTGGCCGGGTTCATGGGGCTGATGTTCTTCCTCACCCAGTTCATGCAGGACGTCCTGGGCTTCGGCGCTCTCACCACCGGTCTGGCCTACCTGCCGATGACGATGGGCACCCTCGCCGCGACGCAGTTCTCCGCCCGGTGGGCGTCGACGCGGATCGGTCCCCGGCCCCTGCTCCTCCTCGGGTTCGCGATGGCCGCGGCGGGCACCGGCTGGCTCACGACCGTGGGCCCGGCGAGCGGCTACACCGATTTCGTCGGCGCGATGGTGCTCGTCGGCGTCGGTGGGGGACTGGCCTTCTTCTCCCTCACCACCGCTGCGCTGCGCGGTGTGGATCCGGCGGATGCCGGGGCCGCGTCAGGCATGGTCAACGCCGTGCAGCAGCTCGGCGGAGCGTTGGGCGTCGCCGTCCTCGTGTCGGTGTTCGGTGCGGCGACGCACGCCACAGGCGGGTCGGCTGCCGACGTGTTCACCAGCGGGGTGCGCGCCACGTTCTGGGTCTCCACCGGTCTGCTTCTCGGCGGGATGGCGCTGATGGCGCTCACCCAGCCCTGGCGTACCGACCGGCCGGCCGACGCGGAGTCGTCGGTGGCGGAGGCGGAACTCGCCGCCGCCTGAGCGCCGGACGACGAACGGCCCGGACTCCGTGGAGGGGTCCGGGCCGTTCGTCTGTGCTCAGCCGGGCGTCACTTCAGCTCGGCGCTCGTCTTGTTGAGCACGCGACGCGCGATGACCAGGTTCTGGATCTGCTGGGTGCCCTCGAAGATGTCGAGGATCTTCGAGTCGCGCGCCCACTTCTCGAGCAGCAGGTGCTCGGAGTAGCCCAAGGTGCCGGCGAGCTCGACGGCCCGCGTAGTCACGTCGACGACGGTGCGCCCGGCCTTGGCCTTCGACATCGACGCCTCCTTGGAGTTGGGCTCCTTGTTGTCGGCCATCCACGCCGCCCGCAGCATCAGCAGGTAGGCGCCCTCGAAGTCGGACTCGAGACGGATGAACTCGGCGGCCGCGGCGTGCTGGGCGTGCGCCGGCTTGTCGTAGTCGATCTCGACACCGGCCTCCTCCAGCAGACGACGGATCTCCTCGAGCGCCGCGCGGGTCACGCCGACAGCCAT
Organism: Gordonia paraffinivorans; assembly: GCA_036946345.1. Lineage (GTDB taxonomy): Bacteria > Actinomycetota > Actinomycetes > Mycobacteriales > Mycobacteriaceae > Williamsia_A > Williamsia_A paraffinivorans_A. Next base: position 49,783 of record JAQIJH010000027.1, read on the forward strand.
CGCCGCCACCATCGGGCGGGTGTTGTCGAACGTCTGCATGACGCCGCCGAAGCCCTTCTTGGTGTCCACCTCCGGCGAACCCAGCAGGTTCTCCTTGGGGATACGGCAGTTCTCGAAACGGATCTGCGCGGTGTCGGACACCTTGATGCCGAGCTTGTGCTCGAGGCGCTCGATGGTCACGCCCGGGTGCTCACGCGGCACGACGAAGCTCTTGATGGCCGCGCGGCCGGCGCTCTTGTCGACGGTCGCCCACACCACGATGTGGGTGGCGCGCGACCCGGCGGTCACGTAGATCTTCTCGCCGTTGATCACGTACTCGTCGCCGTCGAGGACAGCGGTGGTCGACACGGCGGCCGAGTCGGAACCGAAGCCCGGCTCGGTGATGGCCATGGCGGCCCACACCTTGCCGAAGCTCTTGAGCTGCTCGTCGGTGGCGACGGCCGAGATGGCCGCGTTGCCCAGGCCCTGGAAGGGCATGCTGAGCACGAGACCCACGTCGCCCCACGACGTCTCGAGGACGTTCAGGCAGGCCTGCATGTTGCCGCCGTTGGCGACCGCGCCCGCCGGCAGTTCCTTCTGCGGCTGCTTGCGACCGCCGTCGGCGCCCGCACCGGCCGCGCCCGCCTCGGACAGGCCGTCGTAGAGGCTGGCGAGCGTGTCCAGCTCGACGGGGTAGTCGTGCTCACGCAGGTCGTACTTGCGGGAGACCGGGCGGAAGATGTTCGCCGCGGCCTGGTGGGCCTGATCGACGGTGACCAGGAGCTTCTTCGGGAGCTCGAGATTGATGGCCATGATGTCTCTCTTTTCGAGGAGGAAGGGGAGTGGGAGGTCAGAGGACGACGATGCCCTCGCCGATGCTGGCGGCACGCAGGTCGCGGTACCAGCGCTCGACGGGGTGCTCCTTGGTGAAGCCGTGGCCGCCCAGGAGCTGGACGCCATCCGATCCGATCTGCATGCCCTTGTCCGACACGAGCTTCCGGGCCAGGGCCGCCTCGCGGGCGAAGGACAGACCCTGCTCGGCACGCGAGGTGCCGCGCTGGGTCACCAGGCGCAGGGCGTCGAGCTCGGTGGCCATGACGGCGACCGGGAAGGCGACACCTTGACGGTTGGAGACGGGCTCGCCGAATGCCTCGCGGGTGTTGACGTAGGGCACGACGTAGTCGAGGACGGCCTGCGAGGTGCCGACCGCGAGCGAGGCCCAGCCCAGACGCGACAGACGCACGACGTCGCGGTACGCGGCGAACGCGGCGTCGCCCTCCTCCTCGCCGAGCAGGCCGGACTTGGGGACGCGGACGCCGTTCAGCAGCAGGCGTCCCATGCCGGCGGCGCGGACGCCCATGCCCGGGTCGGCCTCGACGATCAGGCCCTCGGTGTCGGACTCGACGATGAACAGGGCGGGGCGCCCGTCGAGCAGCGCGCCGACGACGAACAGCTCGGCCGACCCTGCGGCGGGCACGAACGACTTGACGCCGTCGAGCTTGTAGCCGCTGGGGGTGCGGGTGGCGCGGGTGGTGATCGAGAACGCGTCGAAGAGCGGACGCGGCTCGGCGATGACGACCGATGCCTGGGGCACCTGCTCACCGGCGAAGTCGGGTAGGTAGGTCTTCTGCTGGCCGTCGCTGCCGAACTGGGTCAGTGTGGCGGCCACCACCGCTCGGCGCGAGCAGCGGGAGGGCGAGTCCCATGTCGCCATAGGACAGGGCCTCGGCCACCAGGCCGTTGGTGACGACACCACGCTCGGAGGCGGCGCCGTCGAACTCCTCGGGGACGTTGATGGTGGTGATGCCCAGCTCGGCGAAGCGGGTGAGCAGCTCCTCGGGAGCGGCGGCGGCCTCGTCGGCGTCATGGGCGGCCGGGCGCAGGATCTCCTCGGCGAACTCCTTGGCCGTGCTGGCGATCATGTCCTGTTCGTCGTCCGGACGCAGGTTGAAGTAGTCCTTGCCCGGGGTGCTCAGGCGCTTGGGCTGGCCACCGCCCTGGACGGACTTGAAGGCGCGGCTCGCGGCGCCGAGCGTCTGGAAGCCGGACTTGGTGCCCTGGAAGGCGACACGGTTGATCGGCTCGCGCAGCCCGAAGCGCTCGGCGATGTCGGAGCCCGTGATGGTGCTCAGCACGCGCATGGCTACGCCGATCGCGTTCTGCTTGGGAGCTGTCTTGCCCACCGCGGACGTGTCGCGGGGCTCGGTGTGAGTGGACATGTGACACCTAACGGTTCGGTGATTCGACGGACATGGACTTGTCGGCTACGAACGCCGGTCGCCGATCTTACTCAGCGGTAAGTTCGATCTTACCGAGTGGTAAGGAAGATGTCACCCCCCAGGTGGACGGTGTGTCCAACACCTGCGACGAACGCCCGCGACCTGCACCGATCGCCTAATCTGCCCGATATGACCTACCCCCCAGATGGGTGCGCCGGGACCGCCGCCGGGGTCCCGCGAACGACACCTTCTACGCGGCGGTGATGGGGCAGGAATGGGGCCCTCTGGCCTACCCCGACCTGCAGAACCTGGTCCGCACGGGGCAAGTCAAGGCCGAGACGCAGGTCCGCACCGCCACGAGCACGTGGTTCCCCGTCACCCAGGTGCCGGGTCTGTTCTCCGAGAAGGACTGGCTGACCACCGTCATCATCTCGTTCTTCGTGGGGCATTTCGGGATCGACCGCTTCTGGCTGGGGTACACCGGCCTCGGGATCCTGAAGTTGATCACCTGTGGTGGCGCGGGGATCTGGACCATCGTCGACTTCATCCTCATCCTGCTGCACAAGGTCCCCGACGCGAACGGGCAGCCGCTGCGGTGACGGCAGCGCCCCCACACCGGTCTCCGACGGTCCGCCTACGGAAGCAGCTGTCGCCGACGGTGATCGCGACGGCCGTCGGCGGCGGGGCCGTCCTCGCGGCGTTCGCGATCCCGCCGTCTGTGGTGGGGGAGGGGCCGGTGCTGTGTCCGTTCCGGCTCGCCACCGGACTGCCGTGCCCGGGGTGCGGGCTGACGCGCAGTTGGGTCGCCGCGGCGCACGGTGACCTGTCGACGGCGTTCGCGGACAACGTGTTCGGGCCCCTGAGCTTGGTCATCGTCGCGCTCGCCGTCGTGACGGCGGTGCTGCTCCGCGTCCTCGCCCCCGCGCGTGCGGGTGTGCTCGTCCGTGTCACGCGCAGCCGCGTGGTGTACGCCGTCGCGGCAGTGTGGGTGGTCTACGGGGTGGCGCGGGCGGTCGACGCCGCCGTGGGGACGGGTGTGTTCCCCGCTGTCACCTGACCACTCAGGAGATCTCGAGCGCGTTCTCCTTGTCGAGCGTGCGCCAGTCGGTGTCGGAACCCTTGAGGCCTTCGAGCATCGACAGATACGCACCCCGGCCGCCGTCGGACAGCACGGCCTCGTGGATGGGGAAGGCCACCCGCGGGGCCACTGCACGCAGGAAGTCGGCGCCCTCGCTGAGCTTCATCCACGGTGCGGCCGTGGGGATCGCGAGCACGTCGACGTCCTCCTCGGGGACGAACAGTGCGTCACCCGGATGCATCAGCTTGCCCGGCGTCGCGTCGTCGCCGAGCAGGTAGGCGACGTTGTCGATCTGCGGGAAGTCGGGGTGGATCACCGCGTGCTTGCCGCCGCGGATCCGGGCCGTGACCGACTTGATCGAGAACTCGTCGCCGGGGTGGGCGGCCGTCCACGACCCGGCCACCGAGTCGCCGTTGAGCTGCTCGGTGGTCTCCGGGTCGGCGTAGAGCACCGCATCCGGGTTGTTCGCGACGAGCTCCGGCAGACGGTCGACGTCGACGTGGTCGAAGTGCTGGTGGGTGATGAGGAT
>JAQIJH010000028.1:0-59757 GCA_036946345.1 Gordonia paraffinivorans
CCCGACGCCCCCGACTCCGACCTGCTCGACGGGCTCGATGTCGTCGTCCACCTCGCCGGCGCCTCGATCGCGGGACGGTTCACCGACTCCCACGTCGCCGCCGTCCGCGACAGCCGCGTCGGGCCCACCCGTCTGCTCGCCGAGGTCGCCGCCGACGCCCATGCCGCCGGTCGCGGGCCGTCGGTGTTCGTGGCCGGGTCGGCCGTCGGGTACTACGGCGACGTCCGCGGCGACGAGGTGCTCACCGAGGACAGCGAGCCCGGCACCGGGGTCGTCGCCGACATCGTGCGCGACTGGGAGGCGGCCGCCGTCCCCGCGCGCGAGGCGGGAGTGCGCGTCCCGGTCATCCGGACCGGCGTCGTGCAGGCGGCCGCGGGCGGGATGCTGGCGGTGCTGCGGCCCCTGTTCCTCGCGGGCCTGGGCGGTCGGATCGGCGGGGGTCGGCAGTGGTTGCCGTGGATCGGTGTCGACGACGTGTGCGATGTCTTCTACCGCGCCGCTCTCGATGACCGCCTCGACGGGCCGGTCAACGCCGTCGCCCCCGACCCCGTCCGCAACGCCGACTTCACGCGCACGCTGGGACACGTCCTGCACCGCCCGACGGTCCTGCCGGTGCCGTCGATTGCACCCGAACTGCTGCTGACCCCCACCGGCGCACGGTCGTTGGCGCTCGCGGACCAGCGCGTCGTACCCACACGTCTGACCGAACTGGGCCACACCTTCCGGATGCCCGATCTCGAGCAGACCCTGCGCCACCAGCTCGGACACTGAGTCACGCTGTCGAGGCGAGCCGCCCGGCGCGTCGCGACACCTGGTCGGACGGCCGCACGACACGGCCCCCGATCACCCCGACCACCGGCACACCACGGCCCTAGGATGAGACCACCCCGCGGGCGGTGATCGGCGTCCGCGCAGCATCGTCGGAGGTGGGTCGTTGATCATCGACACTCCCCACCTGCGGCTGCGCCCCGTCACCGTCGCCGACGTCGACGACCTCGTGGACCTCGACAGCGATCCCGCGGTGATGCGCTACGTCTCCGGCGGAGCGCCGACCCCGGCGGAGACCATCGCCCACTGGGTCGTCCCGCGGGCGATCGCGGCGTCGGCCGCCGGCACCGGCGCCGGGATGTGGGTCGCGCACGAGCGGTCCGGCCGGTTCGTCGGCTGGTTCGCGCTCCGCGCGCCACGACACAGCGCCTACCCCGAACTCGAGCTCGCGTACCGGTTGCGTCGCACGGCCTGGGGACGGGGGCTACGGCACCGACGGATCGCGGGCACTCCTGCGCCACGCGTTCCAGACCGGACCCACCGATCGGGTGTTCGCGGGGACAATGGCCGTCAACGCGGCGTCGCGGCGTGTGATGGAGAAATCGGGCATGCGCCTCGCGGCGCTGCACCAGGCCGACGACCCCGCGGTCGACGGATACGAGCGTGGCGAGGTCGAGTACGAGATCCTGCGCCGACAGTGGGAATCCGGCGAGCTCGCCTGGGCACCACGGCGTGCCCGGCACGCACACCTCATCGCCTGAGGACCTCGTCCGCGACCGGTCTGCCCTCGCCCGCGTGGGCGCGGCATCCATTGACTACCGTTGGGGCCAGAGCGGACGGCATCGACGACGTCGTGACACCACCCCCGTCACGGCACCAGGGACCGCCCGGCTGCCACCAGCGACAACACAGGAGCACCGCATGAACGCTTCCACCGAGGCGCGTCCGCACCGCGTGGTCATCATCGGGTCCGGATTCGGCGGCCTGTTCGGCGCACAACGCCTGCGCAAGGCGAACGTCGAGGTCACCCTGATCGCCCGCACCACCCACCACCTGTTCCAGCCGATGCTGTACCAGGTCGCGACCGGCATCGTCAGCGAGGGCGAGATCGCACCGGCCACCCGCCAGGTGCTGCGCCGCCAGAAGAACGCCACGGTCCTGCTGGGCGACGTCGAGAAGATCGACCTCGAGCGCAAGGTCGTCACGTCCCGCCTGCTCACCCGCATGACGGAGACCCCGTACGACAGCCTGATCATCGCCGCGGGTGCCGCGCAGTCCTATTTCGGCAACGACCATTTCGCCGAGTTCGCCCCGGGCATGAAGACCATCGACGACGCGCTGGAGCTGCGCGGCCGCATCCTCGGCGCGTTCGAGCAGGCCGAGCTGTCGACCGACCCGGAGGAGCGCGCCCGCCTGCTGACCTTCGTGGTCGTCGGTGCCGGACCGACCGGCGTCGAGCTGGCCGGCCAGATCGCGGAGATGTCGGACAAGACGCTCAAGGACGCGTTCCGCCACATCGATCCCACGCAGGCCCGGGTGATCCTCCTCGACGCCGCACCCGCGGTGCTGCCGCCGATGGGCGAGAACCTCGGCACCAAGGCGGCTCGCCGCCTTGAGAAGTTGGGTGTCGAGATCCAGCTGAACGCCATGGTCGTCGACCTCGACTACGACGGCCTGACCGTCAAGGAGAAGGACGGCACCACCCGACGCATCGAGTCGCAGTGCAAGGTGTGGTCGGCCGGTGTCGCCGCGAGCCCGCTGGGCAAGCAGCTGGCCGAGCAGAGCGAGGCCGAGCTCGACCGCGCGGGCCGGGTGAAGGTGCAGCAGGACCTCACCATCCCGGGTCACCCCGAGGTGTTCGTCGTCGGCGACATGATGTCGGTGGAGAACGTCCCCGGGCAGGCGCAGGGCGCCATCCAGGGCGGTCGGTACGCCGCCGACGCGATCGTCGCCGGGCTCAAGGGCCAGACGCCCGAGCAGCGCACCCCGTTCAAGTACAAGGACAAGGGCTCGATGGCCACGGTGTCGCGGTTCAGCGCCGTGATGAGCGTGCCCATCCCGTTCACGCAGAAGCGCTTCGAGACCGAGGGCTTCTTCGCCTGGATGGGGTGGCTGGCCCTGCACCTCGTCTACATCGTCGGGTTCCGCAGCCGGTTGTCGACGATCATCGACTGGGCCGTCGCGTTCAGCACCTGGGGTCGCTCGCAGCTCACCGTCACCGAGCAGCAGGTCTACGCCCGCACCGCGATGGACCACCTGCACCACCTCGAGTCGGAGAACAAGCTCCAGGAGAAGCCGGCGATCCCGGCCATCGCCGAGCCCGACCCGGAGCCGACGACACCCGGCGCCGACTCGACCACCGACGCCGACGCGAAGGACGAGGCGCGCGCGACGGGCTGACGCTCAGCGCCCGATCGTCGCCTCCGCGGCCCGCGCCTGTGCGACGGTCTGCCCGAGTGCGGTGGTGAGCGCTGCACCGCCGGCGAGGGCCATGCGGGTGGCCGTGCGCGTCGACGAGACGTCGCCGCCGCGGGCGTCGGGGTAGACGAACCGGCTGACGACGGCCCGGTGCTCGTCGTCGAGCACCGAGTCCGCGCCCAGTTCGAGCCGATGACGCAGCAGGGGAATGCCGTCGACGTCGACCCACAGCCGACCCGACCATGCCCCGCCGGTCTCGCCGTGTCGCCCGATCTGAGCGGCCTCGTCCACCGCGACCGTTGCCGAGTGCGCGATTCGCACCCGTGTCGTCGTGTCGTGGCGGGCTGTCGCGGCGACGACGGTCGGCTGGGGCGCCAGGCACAGCGCGGCGCCGTCGGCGACGTCCACCGACCACTCCGCGCACGAGTACGGGTCGGTCCGGGCCGGGAGCGCGATGGTCGCCGCCACCGTCCCGAGCCACAGACGCGCGCCCGCCTCCACCTCGACCCGGATGTCGATGCGGTCCCCGCCCAACGGCGTCGCCGCGGTCGAGATCAGGTGCAGCGCATCGACACCCGTGCGACGCACGGCGAGACCGCCGACGGCGCAGGACCACGGCGCGCGGCCGGCCCGCGCGACCACGTGGACGACGGTGTGCACCGGGGTCAGCGCACCTCGGCGAGCTGCTGCCGGACCCATCCCAGGACGTCGGTCGCGGCCGGGTCCTGCGTCAACGAGATCAGGGCGGTCGGCCGGTCACCGCGCACCGCGGCGGCGTCGCGCTCCATCACCGACAGGTCCGCACCGACGAGCGGTGCGAGGTCGGTCTTGTTGACCACCAACAGATCCGAGAAGGTGACCCCGGGGCCTCCCTTGCGCGGCACCTTGTCGCCGCCGGCGACGTCGATGACGAAGATCTGCACGTCGATGAGACCCGTCGAGAACGTCGCGGTCAGGTTGTCGCCGCCGGACTCGACGAGGATGAGGTCGAGCGGCGGGTTGTGGTCGACGAGGTCGTCGATCGCGTCGAGGTTGGCGGTGATGTCGTCGCGGATGGCGGTGTGCGGGCACCCGCCGGTCTGCACCGCGGTGATCCGTTCGTCGGGCAGGACGGCGTTGCGCCGCAGGAAGTCCGCGTCCTCGGTGGTGTAGATGTCGTTGGTCAGAACCGCGACCGACAGCTCGTCCCGCAGTTGTCGGCACAGTGCGGCGACGAGCGCGGTCTTGCCGGACCCGACGGGTCCGCCGATCCCGACGCGCAGGGCCTCGCCCGGCTGCCGGTTCCGTCGCGGCCGGTCGGGGGCGTGGCTGTGCGGTTGTCCGTCGATCAGATGCGGGGGCATCGGTGTCACCGTCCTTCTCTGTGCGCTACGTCGCGCGGGTGGGTCGTCTTCGGGCGGGGCTGTCGTGGGTGGGACCTGGACGTGTGGGTCACGAGGCGAACAGGGGCATGTCGCGACGCTCGTGCCGTTCGGCGAGCACGTCGTAGACCGGGTCGGAGAGATCCGCGAGGTCGGCGGCGGCCGCGTCGGCTGTCTGCACGCACAGCTCGGCGAGGTCCATGGTGATCATCGCGACGTCGGCGGGGTCCAGCGCGAGCAGCCGCTGCCCGGCCGTCGCCGACCCGGTCATCGCGGTGTAGACGTGCACCAGGGCGACGTGTCGGCCCGACATCCCGCACAGGGATCCGACGGTCCCGGCGATCACCGGCAGATGCGATCGCGGTGTGTGCCCGGTGAAGTCGTGGTCGGGCCAGCGGCGGCGGGCCAACCGCACCATCCCCCGCCCCTGGGCGAGCGAGGCTGCGCGGGCCGCCGACGACGGTGTCCGGGCGTCGGTCTCGACCTGGGCCTCGGCCGGGGTGAGGCGTCCGTCGGCGACCGCGGCGGCGATCGACCCGGCGACCAGTGCACCGGTGACGATGCGTCGCCGCAGGTACGCCTCGAGGCCGGCCGCGTCGGCGACGGCACCGTCGGCGATGGCCTGCTCGACCCCGCCGGAGTGGACGTGGCCGCCGACGGGCAACCGGGAGTCGGCGAGCGTCAGCAGCATGGCCAACGTCCCGTCGGTCGACGGTGCGGGAGCCGCCATCAGAAGAGGAAGTAGCGCTGCGCCATCGGCAGGGTCTGCGCCGGCGCCTCGGTCCAGACCTCCCCGTCGATCGAGACGGTGAAGGTGTCGGGGTCGACGCGGATGTCGGGGGTGGCGTCGTTGCGCGGCATGTCGGCCTTCCCGATCGACCGGACACCCTTCACAGCGGCGAGGCGCCGTCGCACGCCGAGGCGGTCGGCGAGGCCGTCGTCGAGGGCCTGCTGCGCCACGAAGGTCAGCGATGTCGCCGCGGCCACCGGCGGTGCCGCACCGAACATGGGACGGTTCAGGACCGGCTGGGGTGTGGGGATCGACGCGTTGGCGTCCCCCATCGCGGCCCAGGCGATCGCGCCGCCCTTGACCACGACGTGCGGCCGGATGCCGAAGAAGGCGGGCTCCCACAGCACGAGGTCGGCGAGCTTGCCCACCTCGACCGACCCGATCTCGTGGTCGAGGCCGTGCGCGACGGCGGGGCAGATCGTGTACTTGGCGACGTACCGCTGAGCACGGTTGTTGTCGGCTCGACCGTCGCCCTCCAGGCTGCCGCGGCGGGCCTTCATCGCGTGCGCGGTCTGCCATGTCCGCAGCACCACCTCGCCGATACGGCCCATCGCCTGGGCGTCGGACCCGATCATCGAGATCGCACCCATGTCGTGCAGGAGGTCCTCGGCGGCGATCGTCGAGGGGCGGATGCGGCTCTCGGCGAACGCGAGGTCCTCGGGCACGCTCGGGTTCAGGTGATGGCACACCATGAGCATGTCGAGGTGCTCGTCGAGCGTGTTCACCGTGTGCGGGCGCGTCGGGTTGGTCGAGCTCGGCAACACGTTGGGATGGCTTGCGACGGTGATGATGTCGGGCGCGTGACCGCCACCGGCACCTTCGGTGTGGTACGCGTGGATCCCCCGGCCGGCGATCGCGCCGAGCGTCTGTTCGACGTAGCCGGCCTCGTTGAGGGTGTCGGAGTGGAGCGCGACCTGGACTCCGGTCTCGTCGGCGACGCGCAGCGCCGCGTCGATCGCGGCGGGGGTGCTGCCCCAGTCCTCGTGCACCTTGAAACCCGATGCGCCCGCGAGGATCTGCTCGTGCATGGAGGCAGCGCCGACGGTGTTGCCCTTGCCGAGCAGGGCGATGTTCAGGGGCCAGTGGTCGGTGGCCGCGATCATCGTGGCGAGATGCCAGGCGCCCGGCGTGACCGTCGTGGCCTTGCTGCCCTCGGCCGGACCGGTGCCGCCGCCGATGAGCGTCGTGACACCGTTCGACAGGGCCTCGTCCATGATCTGCGGGCAGATGAAGTGGACGTGACAGTCGATGGCACCGGCGGTGACGATCTTGCCGTTGCCCGCGATGATCTCGGTGCTGGGTCCGATCACGAGGTCGGGGTGCACGCCGTCCATGGTGTCGGGGTTCCCGGCCTTGCCGAGGGCGACGATGCGACCGTCGCGGATCCCGACGTCCGCCTTGACGATCCCCCAGTGGTCCAGCACGACGACGCCGGTGATCACGGTGTCCGGGGTGCCGTCGGCCCGTGTGGCGCGCGACTGGCCCATCGACTCGCGGATCACCTTGCCACCGCCGAAGACGGCCTCCTCACCGGCGAGTCCCGGTCCGCCGCAGCGGTCCTCGGTGATCTCGACGAGCAGATCGGTGTCGGCCAGACGGATCCGGTCACCGACCGTCGGCCCGAACAGCTGCGCGTAGCGCTCCCGGCTCAATGAACTCATCGGTCCAACTCCCCCGGTGCGTCGAGCGACAGACCCGGGACGACGCGTGCGCCCGCGATCGGGACGAGCGACACCGACATCTCGATCCCGGGTTCGAACCGCACCGCGGTGCCCGCCGGGATGTCGAGGCGCAGGCCGTGCGCGGCGTCCCGGTCGAAGTGCAGGGCCGCGTTGGCCTGCGGGAAGTGGTAGTGGCTGCCGACCTGGACCGGTCGGTCGCCGGTGTTGACGACGGTCAGCTCGGTGACCGGTGCGCCGGCGTTGATCTCGATGTCGCCCTCGTCGCAGAGGACCTCGCCGGGGATCACGCGATCGGCTCGTGGACCGTGACGAGCTTGGTGCCGTCGGGGAAGGTCGCCTCGACCTGGACGTCGTGGATCATCTCGGGCACCCCGTCCATCACGTCGGACCGTGCGAGCACGCTGCGTCCGCTGGTCATCAGGTCGGCCACCGACCGCCCGTCGCGGGCGCCCTCGAGGACGTGGTCGGTGATGACGGCGATCGCCTCCGGGTGGTTGAGCTTGAGCCCGCGACCCTGCCGTCGCCGCGCGAGTTCGGCTGCGTAGGAGATCATCAGCCGTTCCTGCTCATGCGGCGTCAGCCTCATCGCATCACCCACCCTCTCGCCGCGGCGCCGATCGTGACGGTCATCGTGCCATCACCCGGGCACCCCGTCGCGGCGAACGCGGCCGCACCCTCCGTCCGTCGGCCACCCGCCCCGTCTCTCGGGCACCCGGGACCATTCGTTGGGCACCCGGGACCGTTCGTTGGGCACCCGGGACCGTTCGGTGGGCACTCGGCACGCGAACTCCGCTCCGGCCGCCCAACAGACGGTCCCTACCGCCCAACAATGGGTCCCTGGTGCCCAACAGACGGTCCCTACCGCCCAACAGACGGTCCCTACCGCCCAACAGACGGTCCCTACCGCCCAACAGACGGTTCGGGGTGACCGATCGACGGGCGCGCCCGACCACGGGCGTCAGCGAGCGGGCTGGTCGAGGTTCTGCAGTCGCACGCGGCCCTGCGCGACGAGACGTCCGTCGCCGTCGGTGATGTCGACCTGCCAGAGCTGCTGCGACCGTCCGCGGTGGATGGGCGTCGCCTGACCGATCACCTCACCCTCGCTGACCGCCTTGAGGAAGTCGGTGGAGTTGTTGACACCGACCACCCGGGGCGGCAGACCCTGGTCCTGCAACCACTGCGCGGCGGACATGCTCGCGAGGCTCTCGACGAGCGCGCAGTGCACGCCGCCGTGGACGATCCCGAACGGCTGGTGGTGTTCCGGCGCCACGGTGAACGAGGCCCGGGACCCGTCCCCGCTGACGTGCTCCCACCGGAACGACAGGTGGCTGTCGAGCCCGGCGCCGATCAGGTCGCGGTCGAGAGAGTTGGTCATCACCGGAGCCTAGCCAGGCACCCTCACGGCCCCGTCACACCGACAGGCCCCGCACCGTGATCGGTGCGGGGCCTGCCGTGGCGTGGACCGGGGGTCTCTGCAGCCCTCAGGACGCTCGCGCGGTCCGACGTGATGATGAAGATAGGCTATCCTTACCCGCATGGTCAAGACCTACGCCGCCGTCACCTCGGCGCCCGGCCGTCCCGGTTCAGCGGATGTCGTGCGTCGGGATGTCGAACGATCTGGCCGCATGGCGGGAGCGCGACGGGCACGTCCGGTCGGTAGAGTCAAGAAGATGAGCGGTTTGGGAGACCTCGAGCGCGCGGTCATGGACAATCTGTGGTCCAGCGACGAGCCGCTGACGGTGCGTCAGGTGCACGCCGCCCTCTCCGAAGACCGCGACCTCGCATACACCACCGTGATGACGGTGCTGCAGCGTCTGGCGAAGAAGAACCTGGTCACGCAGATCCGCGACGACCGCGCCCACCGCTACTCCCCCACGCACCCGCGCGAGGACCTCGTCGCCAGCCTCATGGTCGACGCGCTGAGCGAGGCCGACGAGTCGACCTCGCGGCACGCCGCACTGGTGTCGTTCGTGGGTCGCGTCGGCGCCGACGAGGCAGCCGCGCTGCGCCGGGCCCTCGACGAGTTGGAAGCGGCCCGTGGAGACTCCGACCGCTCGTGATCGCGGTCCGCGAGACCGCCGGGACGCGAGCGTCCGGCGGGTATCCTCGGGGGTGTCCGGACCGTTGATCCGGACCGCCTCCGACCACCGCCCCGCGCGTCGTGGGCGATGTCGACACCGCAGTGAGGACACCCGATGACCGCCGCGGCGTTCGGGCTGATGGCACTGGTCCTCGTGGGTCCCGTGCCGGAACGCCTGTCCCGTGCCACCTGGCCGTTGCACGCCCCCCGCGCGGCGATGGCCCTGTGGCAGGCGATCGCGCTCGCCGCCGTCCTGTCCGCGTTCAGCTGCGGTCTGGCGATCGCGGCCAACCTGCTCGTCCCCGGCCCCGACGGCCGGCCCACGACGAACCCCCTCGACGAGATCAGCTCGCTCGGCATCGTGTTGTGGTCGGTCTACGTCGGTGTGTTCGTCCTCACTCTCTTCATCGGCGCCCGGCTGATGTACACCGTCGTGCGCGTGGGTGTCCGCACCCGGGCGCGCCGTGCCGCGCACCGCACGCTCATCGACCTCCTCGACAAGCTCGACCGTCGCGACTGCGACGGCGCGTTGCGCGCGCGGGACGTCCGGATGCTTGCCGTCGAGCAGCCGATCGCCTACTGCCTCCCCGGCCTGCGACAGCGCGTCGTGCTCAGCGAGGGCGTCATCGCGCGACTGTCGCACGACGAGCTGGAGGCGGTCATCACCCACGAGCGCGCACACCTGCGCGCCCGCCACGACCTCGTCCTCGAGGCCTTCATCGCCGTGCACGAGGCGTTCCCCCGGTTCATCCGCAGCCGGTCGGCGCTCGGGGCCGTGCAGCTGCTCGTCGAGGTCCTCGCCGACGACCACGCGGTCCGCGCCACCGGGCCCACCCCGCTCGGCCGCGCGCTGGTCGCCTGCGCGGACTCGGTCGCCCCGCGTGGCGCGCTCGCCGTCGGCGGCCCGACCACCCTCACCCGGGTCCGTCGGCTCTGCCACGACTCCCCCGCGCGGTGGCCCTCGGTGGCCGCGTACACCGCGGCCGCGGGGATCCTCGTGCTGCCGACCCTCGCCGTCGCCATCCCGTGGCTGACCGAGCTCAGCCGACTCGTCACGGCGTGAGGCGTGCTCCGCGGATTCGCCCGCGCCCCACAGGTCATAGGCTGGGGACATGACACAGACCTCGGGTGACTCCTCGACCACCGCGCGCGCCCAGATCGGCGTGACGGGGCTGGCCGTCATGGGGTCCAACATCGCGCGCAACCTCGCCCGACACGGACACACCGTCGCCCTGCACAACCGGACGACCGCCAAGACCGACGCACTGCTCGAGAAGCACGGCGACGAGGGCGACTTCGTGCGCACCGAGTCGATGGAGGAGTTCGTCGCCGCGCTGGAGAAGCCGCGCCGGGTGCTCATCATGGTCAAGGCGGGCGACGCCACGGACGCCGTCATCTCCGAACTGGCCGACCTCATGGAGGACGGCGACGTCATCATCGACGGCGGCAACTCGCTCTACACCGACACCATCCGGCGCGAGAAGGAGATGAGCGAGCGCAACCTCAACTTCGTCGGCGCCGGCATCTCCGGTGGCGAGGTCGGCGCCCTGGAGGGCCCGTCGATCATGCCGGGCGGCCCCGCGGAGGCCTACGAGTCGCTCGGTCCGCTGCTGGAGTCGATCTCGGCCCACGTCGACGGTGAGCCGTGCTGCACCCACATCGGCCCCGACGGGTCGGGCCACTTCGTGAAGATGGTCCACAACGGCATCGAGTACGCCGACATGCAGCTCATCGGCGAGGCCTACGACCTCCTGCGCCGTGCGCTCGGCCTGGACGTCGAGCAGATCGCCGACGTGTTCCGCGACTGGAACTCCGGCGATCTGGAGAGCTACCTCGTCGAGATCACCGCCGAGGTGCTCTCGCAGAAGGACGCCGAGACCGGCAAGCCGCTCGTCGACGTCATCGTCGACGCCGCCGGGCAGAAGGGCACCGGCCGCTGGACGGTGAAGTCCGCGCTCGACCTGGGCGTCCCGGTCACCGGCATCGGCGAGGCCGTGTTCGCGCGTGCCCTGTCCAGCGAGCTCGACCAGCGTGCCGCCGCCACCGAGCTGAAGCCGGGCGTGATCGGCGAGAAGCCCACCGACACCGACGCGTTCGTGTCCGACGTCCGCGCCGCGCTGTACGCCTCGAAGGTGATCGCCTACGCCCAGGGCTTCGACCAGATCCGCGCCGGCAGCGAGGAGTACGGCTGGGACCTGCACCCGGGCGCGATGGCCACCATCTGGCGCGGTGGCTGCATCATCCGCGCGCAGTTCCTGAACCGAATCCGCGACGCCTACGACGAGAACGCCGACCTCAAGAGTCTGCTGCTCGCGCCGTACTTCCGCGACGCGGTCGAGGAGGGCGTGGAGAGCTGGCGCCGCGTGGTCACCACCGCGGCGAGCCTGGGCATCCCGGTGCCCGCGTTCGCGTCGTCGCTGTCGTACTACGACGGCCTCCGGTCGGAGCGGCTGCCGGCGGCCCTCACCCAGGGCCTGCGTGACTACTTCGGTGCCCACACCTACCAGCGCGTCGACAAGGAGGGCACGTTCCACACCCTGTGGAGCGAGGACCGCTCCGAGGTGGAGGCCTGAGACACCGCCGTGCGCTTCCTCGACGGACACCAGATCAGCACCGATCTCACCTATGACGACGTCTTCGTCGTGCCGGGACGCAGCGATGTCGCGTCCCGGTTCGACGTCGACCTGACCACCACCGACGGGTCCGGCGCGACCATCCCGATCGTCGTCGCGAACATGACGGCCGTCGCGGGCAAGCGGATGGCCGAGACCGTCGCGCGGCGCGGCGGGATCGTCGTGCTGCCCCAGGACCTGCCGGCGGCAGCCGCCGCCGAGTCGATCGCGACGGTGAAGAGCCGCGACCTCGTCGCCGACACACCGGTGACCCTTCGTCCCGACGACGCCGTGTCCGATGCCCTCGCCCTGCTGCCCAAACGTGCCCACGGTGCGGGGGTCGTCGTCGACGGCGACGGACGTGCGCTGGGCGTCGTGACCGCCGAGGCGTGCACCGGGGTCGACCGGTTCGCGCGCCTGTCGGAGGTGCTCGACCCGGCGATCGTGACGGTGCCCGTCGACACCGAGCCGCGGAAGGTGTTCGACGCGCTGTCGGACCAGCACCTCGGGGTCGCGGTGCTCACCGCACCCGACGGCACGATGGTCGGCGTCCTCACCCGCACCGGCGCGGTCCGCGCGGGCATCTACACCCCGAACACCGACGGCCACGGACGGTTGCGGGTGGCCGCGGCCATCGGCATCAACGGCGACGTCGCCGGCAAGGCCGCCGCCCTGGCGCGCGCCGGCGCCGACCTACTGGTCGTCGACACCGCCCACGGTCACCAGGAGAAGATGATCGCCGCCGTCCGCGCGGTCGCCGAGGCCGATCTCGGGCTGCCGATCGCGGCGGGCAACGTCGTCTCCGCGCAGGGCACCACCGACCTCCTCGACGCGGGCGCGTCGATCATCAAGGTCGGCGTCGGGCCCGGCGCCATGTGCACGACCCGCATGATGACCGGCGTCGGACGACCGCAGTTCTCGGCCGTCGCGGAGTGCGCGGCCGTCGCCCGCGCCCGCGGTGCGCACGTCTGGGCCGACGGCGGTGTCCGTCACCCGCGTGACGTGGCGCTGGCACTCGCCGCCGGCGCGTCGAACGTGATGATCGGCTCGTGGTTCGCGGGCACGCACGAGTCGCCGGGCGACCTGCACCACGACCCGTCCGGGCGGGCGTACAAGGAGAGCTTCGGCATGGCGTCGAAGCGCGCCGTCGCCGCACGCACCGCGGGCGACAGCGCGTTCGACCGTGCTCGCAAGGGACTGTTCGAGGAGGGGATCTCGAGCTCACGGATCCTGCTCGACCCGGCCCGCCCCGGCGTGGAGGACCTCATCGACCACATCTGCTCCGGGGTACGCAGCACCGCGACCTACGTCGGGGCGCGAACCCTCGACGAACTGCACGAGCGCGTCGTGCTGGGGGTGCAGTCGGCCGCCGGATTCGCCGAGGGGCGCCCGCTGCCGACCGGGTGGTGACCCCGGCGTGCAGACCCTGATCCTCGTCGGGAGCCTGATCGGGTTCATCGCCCTCACCCTCGGGACGGCGTTGTTCGTCGCGGCCGAGTTCTCGCTCACCGCGCTGGAACGGTCGACGGTCGACGCCGACCTGCACCGTCGTGACGACCGGCGCGCCCGACAGGTCGCCCGCGCGCATCGCACGCTGTCGTTCCAGTTGTCGGGGGCGCAGCTCGGCATCACCATCACGACGCTGGTCACCGGCTACATCGCCGAACCGGTGCTGGCGCAGCTGTTCGGCCCGGCGCTCGAGGCCGTCGGTGCGGGCGACGAGCTCACGGACGTCCTCTCGATCATCCTGGCGCTCGTCGTGGCGACCTCGTTGTCGATGGTGCTCGGCGAACTCATCCCGAAGAACGCCGCCATCGCCCGGCCGTTGCCGACCGCTCGGGCCACAGCGGGCCCGATGGTCGGGTTCTCGGCGGTGTTCTCGTGGGCGATCCGCGGGACCAACGGCACCGCCAACTGGGTCGTCCGCCGGCTCGGCATCGAGCCGGCCGAGGAACTGCGCTCGGCGCGGTCGCCGGAGGAACTCGGCTCGCTCGTGCGGAACTCGGCGCGTGAGGGGTCCCTCGACCAGGGCACGGCCATCCTCGTCGGCCGGTCGCTGCGGTTCGGGGAGCGCACCGCCGAGGAACTGATGACGCCGCGGTCGACGGTCGAGGCGCTCGACGAGACCGCCGACGTGCGCGACCTGATCCTCGCCGCGTCGCAGACGGGCTTCAGCCGGTTCCCCGTCGTCGTCGACGGCGACCTCGACAACATCCGCGGGTTCGTGCACATCAAGCAGGCCTTCACCCTCCCGGTCGCGCAGCGACGGTCCACGACGATGCGTGACATCGCCCGACCCGTCCCCGTGGTCCCCGACAGTCTCGACGGCGACACCCTCATGGCCCGCATCCGCGGCGACGGCCTGCAGGTGGCGGTCGTCGTCGACGAGTACGGCGGCACGGCCGGGATCGTCACCACGGAGGACCTCATCGAGGAGATCGTCGGCGACGTCACCGACGAACACGACGACGAGCAGGCCGACGTGTCGCGCTCCGACGACGGCTGGATCTGTTCCGGTCTGCTGCGCATCGACGAGCTGACCACCGCGACCGGCTACCACGCGCCCGAGGGCGACTACGACACCCTCGGCGGTCTCGTCGTCGCCCTGCTGGGGCGCATCGCGCAGGAGGGCGACGTCGTCGCGTTGCCCGAGCGTCACGAACTCGAGGAGGAGTCCGGGCCGGACCCCGTGCCCCCGGCGCCGCGGTGGCAGGCCCGCGTGGTGCGGATGGACGGACGACGTGTCGACGTGGTCGCGATCTCCGCGCTGGAGGCGGACACGCCTGCCACCGGACCGGCCTCCGAGGAGGTGGACCGGTGAACGACTGGCTCGGGGTGTTCGTCGCGGTCCTGCTGCTCGCCGGGAACGCCTTCTTCGTCGGCGCCGAGTTCTCGCTCATCTCGGCGCGCCGGGACCGGCTGGAGACGTTGGCCGAGCAGGGCAAGGGTCGTGCCCGCACGGTCATCCGGGCGGGTCAGGACCTGTCGCTGATGCTCGCCGGCGCGCAGCTGGGCATCACCATCTGCTCCATCCTGCTGGGCCGCGTCGGCGAGCCGGCGGTCGCGCACCTCATCGAGGCCCCGATGGACCTCGTCGGCATCCCCGACGCGCTGCTGCACCCCATCGGCTTCACCATCGCGCTCATCCTGGTCGTCGCGCTGCACATCCTTCTCGGCGAGATGGTGCCGAAGAACATCGCGCTCGCCGGGCCGGAGTCCTCGGCGATGCTGCTGGTGCCGCTGCACCTCGCGTGGATCCGGATCGCCAAGCCGTTCATCGCCTTCTACAACCTGGCGGCGAACCTCGCGTTGCGCGTCCTGCGGATCACCCCCCGCGACGAGCTCGACGCGACGGTGTCGGCGGGCGAACTCGCCGAGATGATCGGCGAGTCCCGCGAGGAGGGTCTGATCGACGCCGAGGAGCACGAGCGGCTGACCCGCGCGCTGCGCACCGCCGGCCGCACGGTCTCCGAGGTCGCGATCCCGCTCGCCGACCTCCGCAGCGTCCGCGCCACCACCGACCCCGCGACCGGCCGCCGCGGACCCACGCTCGGGTCGATCGAACGGGCCGTGTCGGAGACAGGGTTCTCACGGTTCCCCGTCCGCGGCACCGACGGCACCTTCACCGGGTATTTGCACCTCAAGGACGTGCTCGACGAGATCCTCGACGAGAGCGTCGGGCCGGACACGATCATCGGCGCCGACACCATCCGTCCGCTGCCGGTGATCTCCGGCGACACCTCGCTCGACGAGGCCACCGCCTCGCTGCGTCGGACGAGTGCCCATCTCGGGACCGTCGTCGACGGCAACGGCCGTACCACCGGGATCGTCGCGCTGGAGGACCTGGTGGAGGAGTTCGTCGGCACCGTCCGCGACGAGACGCACCGGATATGAGGGTCCTGGCGGTCGAGGAGTGGACGGCGCGCGCCGACATCCACGTCGCCCGGGTGGACGCCCTGCTCGACGCCCACCCCCGCCGACTCCCGGACGGACGCGACCACCCGGTGTGGCAGTTCCTGTTCCGCTACTACAACCACAAGCCCGCACGGCTGCGCCGGTGGCACCCGGGGTTCGGTGTCGGCCTGGAGGGGTCGCCCGAGCACCGCGACCGGCCGCACTACGTCCTCGTCGACGGCGCGATCACCGTCGGTCGCGACCACCTCGACGCACGGCGCGACACCCTCTCGCACGTCGCCCGTCTCCTGACGGCGACAGCGGGCCGCGCGCCGCGGTGGAACTGCTTCGGCCTGCACGAGTGGGCGATGGTGTACCGCGACGGCGACGCGCGTCGGCATGAGGTCCCGCTGCGACTGGGCGCGACCGAGACCGATCGGGTCGTCGAGCGCCAGGGTCTGCGCTGCACCCACTTCGACGCCTTCCGCTTCTTCACCGCCGACGCGGTCGGCCGCAACGCGCGACCGCTCTCCCGCGGAACCCAGGTCGCCACCGAGCAGCCGGGCTGCGTGCACGCGGGCATGGACCTCTACAAGTGGGCCACCAAGCTGGAGGTGCTCGTCGGGTCCGACGTCGTCGTCGACGCGCTCACCCTGGCGTTCGACCTCCGCGAGCTCGACATGCGGGCGAGCCCGTACGACCTGCGCGATCTCGGGTTCGCGCCGGTCGCGGTCGAGACCCCGCGCGGACGGGCCGAGTACGTCGCCCACCAGCGGGAACTGGCCGATCGAGCGGCCGTGATCCGTCGCGATCTGCTCGACCGGTGCCGGTCCCTGGCCTCGGCCACCACCGTGGGCGAACCGCTCCCTACCCCTGAGTAGCATTGATGCCCGGATCACCGCGAGGACACCAGCCGTCTCCGTGACCGGAGGAGATCGGCAACCAGCGAAAGAGGAGCCATGACCGAACGCGTCACCGTCGGCGGGGTGCAGGTCGCCACCGTCCTGCACGACTTCATCACCACCGAGGCACTGCCCGGCACCGGGGTCGATGCCGACGCGTTCTGGGACGGCGTGGGCCGCATCATCACCGATCTCGCCCCCCGCAACCGCGAACTGCTCGCGGTCCGCGACGAGCTGCAGAGCAAGATCGACGACTGGCACCACCAGAACAGTGAGATCGACCCGGCCGCCTACAAGGCGTTCCTGCAGGAGATCGGCTACCTGGTGCCCGTGCCCGACGACTTCCAGATCGGGACCGAGAACGTCGACACCGAGATCACCAGCACCGCCGGCCCGCAGCTCGTGGTGCCCGTCCTCAACGCGCGGTTCGCGCTGAACGCATCCAACGCCCGCTGGGGCTCGCTGTACGACGCTCTGTACGGCACCGACGCCATCCCGGAGACCGACGGCGCCGAGAAGGGCACCTCGTACAACAAGGTCCGCGGCGACAAGGTCATCGCCTACGCCAAGAACTTCCTCGACGGCGCCGTGCCGCTGGAGAGCGGCAACTGGGCCGACGTCACCGCCCTGGCCGTGGACGGGTCGTCGCTGGCGATCACCCTGGGCGACTCCTCGACCTCGCTCGCGGACCCCTCGGCGTTCGTCGGGTACCTCGGCGACACCGGCTCCCCCAGCGGGATCCTGCTGCGCCACAACGGGCTGCACCTCGAGGTCCAGGTCGACGCGGACTCGCCCATCGGCTCCACCGATCCCGCCGGGATCAAGGACGTCCTCGTCGAGTCCGCGATCACCACGATCATGGACTTCGAGGACTCCGTCGCCGCCGTCGACGCCGAGGACAAGGTCCTGGGCTACCGGAACTGGCTGGGCCTGAACAAGGGTGACCTCGCCGAGGAGGTCACCAAGGGCGGCAAGACCTTCACCCGCACACTCAACCCCGACCGCGTCTACACCCAGCCCGACGGCGGCGAGCTCACCCTGCCCGGCCGCTCGCTGCTGTTCGTCCGCAACGTCGGTCACCTGATGACCAACGACGCGATCCTCGACGCGAACGGCGACGAGGTGCCCGAGGGCATCCTGGACGCCGTCTTCACCTCGGTCATCGGCATCCACGGGATGTCCGCGGAGGGCCGCCAGAACTCGCGGACCGGGTCGATCTACATCGTGAAGCCGAAGATGCACGGCCCCGACGAGGTCGCGTTCACCGTCGAGCTGTTCGGCCGCGTCGAGGAGATCCTCGGCCTGCCGACCAACACGCTCAAGGTCGGCATCATGGACGAGGAGCGCCGCACCACGGTCAACCTCAAGGCGTGCATCCAGGCCGCCGCCGACCGCGTCGTGTTCATCAACACCGGCTTCCTCGACCGCACCGGCGACGAGATCCACACCTCGATGGAGGCCGGCGCGGTCATCCGCAAGGCGGAGATGAAGTCGCAGACGTGGATCAAGGCCTACGAGGACTCCAACGTCGACATCGGCCTGCACGCCGGCCTCGCGCACCACGCGCAGATCGGCAAGGGCATGTGGGCCATGCCCGACCTCATGGCCGACATGCTCGAGCAGAAGATCGGTCACCCGAAGTCGGGCGCCACCACCGCGTGGGTCCCCTCCCCGACCGCCGCGACGCTGCACGCGCTGCACTACCACCAGGTCGACGTGTTCGAGCGTCAGGACGAGATCGCCAAGCGCGACCCGGCGTCGGTCGACGACATCCTGCAGATCCCGCTGGCCAAGGACACGAACTGGTCCGACGAGGAGCGCAAGCAGGAGCTCGACAACAACTGCCAGTCGATCCTCGGTTACGTGGTCCGCTGGATCGACCAGGGCGTCGGCTGCTCGAAGGTGCCCGACATCCACGACGTCGCGCTCATGGAGGACCGCGCCACGCTGCGCATCTCCAGCCAGCTGCTGGCGAACTGGGTCCGTCACGGCATCATCACCGAGGACCAGGTGGTCGAGTCGCTGCAGCGGATGGCCGCTGTCGTCGACGAGCAGAACTCCGGCGACAAGTCCTACCGGCCGATGGCCCCCGACTTCGACTCCAGCATCGCCTTCCAGGCGGCCAAGGAGCTGATCCTGTCGGGGACGTCGCAGCCGTCGGGCTACACCGAGCCGATCCTGCACCGACGCCGCCGGGAGTTCAAGGCCGCCAACGCCTGACGCCCTGCACCCCTGACGGCTTGAGCCATGGCCCGGCACCGCACGGACAGCGCCCGACGGCGCGGCATCAGCCGCGGGCTGGCGCTGTCCGTGGCGGGTCTGGTCGTCGTCGCGGTGCTGGTGGTCGTGTGGGTCTTCCTCGGCCGTAGCCTGCGAGACGACTCCACCGCCGCGGCACAGACCTGCGTGGAGGGCCCGGAGACGGTATCGGTCGTCGCCGACGCCGACATCGCCGAGCCGCTGGGCCGCATCGCTGCGGCGTACTCGGCGACGAAGCCCGTCGTACGCGACAAGTGCATCACCGTCTCGGTGCGTCCGGTCGATCCGAAGACGACCCTCGACGGCCTGACGGGCACGTGGGACACCGCGTCGATGGGTGCCTATCCGGCTGCCTGGGTACCGGCGTCCTCGGTGTGGAGCTCCCAGCTGCTCACTGCGAAATCGTCGGTGGTGGACGGAAACCCGGAGTCGCTGGTCACCTCCCCGGTCGTCCTCGCCGTCGCCCCGGAATTCGCGCGCGCCGCCGCGGGCAGGCTCGCGTGGATCGAGGTCCCCACCCTCGCGCGTGACGACGGCGGTCTCTCGCGCGTGGGTCTCACCGGGTGGGGCCCCCTGCGGTTGGCGCTTCCTGCCGGTCCCGGAACGGATGCGACGGTCCTCGCCGCGCAGGCCGTCGCCACCGGGGTCAGCCGCGTCGGCTCGGCCGGTCTCACCCTCGACGACGCGCGCTCGGCCCAGGTGACCTCGACCGTCACCGCGCTGCGCACGCAGGCCCCGCAGTCGGTGGACGGCAGTGCGACGCGCACTCTGTCGGCCCTCGTGGACGGCGATCCCGCCCGCGCGCGGGTGCACGCCGTGCCGATCACCGAGCAGGCGCTGTACGCCGCGACGCAGGGGGCCGGTGCGCCGGCGGTCGTGGAACTGCTGCCGACGGGCTACACGCCCTCGGCCGACCACCCCGTGATCGATCTGACGGGACCTCAGGTCGACGCGGCCGCAGCGGAATCCGTGACCGCGTTCTTCCGGTTCGCGCGGATGCCGGAGCACCTGTCGACCCTCACGCGTCTGGGGTTCCGCGGTGCCGCGACCCCGGCATCGGCGACGTCCGCGGTCTCATTCCCCGCGGTGGAGAACCCGATGCCGGCCGGGGAGCCGGCTGCGCTCGCCGAGATCGCCCGGCAGGTCTACGCGGCGCGCTGACCACGCAGACCGCCGGGACGCTCAGACCCTCGCTGGTAGCCGCCGTCGGGCCGCGCAGAACGCCGCCGTCAGGCCTCGCTGAACGCACTGATGGGCGGGCAGCTGCAGACCAGGTTGCGGTCGCCGTAGACACCGTCGATGCGGCGCACGGCGGGCCACACCTTGTCCCGTGCACCGGCCGACGGACGGCCGTTCGGGAACGCCGCCTGCTCGCGCGTGTACGGGTGCTCCCACTCCGCGACGAGGCACTCCGACGTGTGCGGCGCACCGCGGAGCGGGTTGTCGTCGACGGTGTAGGTGCCGTCGGCGACCTGCTCGATCTCGGCGCGGATGGACACCATGGCGTCGCAGAACGCGTCGATCTCGTCGAGGTTCTCGCTCTCGGTGGGCTCCACCATGAGCGTCCCGCTCACCGGGAAGCTCATCGTCGGCGCGTGGAACCCGTAGTCCGCCAGCCGCTTCGCGACGTCGTCGACGGTGACGCCCGTCGCCTTGGTGATCGGGCGCAGGTCGAGGATGCACTCGTGGGCGACCCAGCCGTTCTCTCCGGTGTAGAGCACCGGGAAGTGGTCGGCGAGGCGGCGCGCGATGTAGTTGGCCGAGGCGATCGCGGTGAGCGTCGCCCGCCGCAGGCCCTGCGCGCCCATCATGCGGATGTAGGCGTAGGTGATCGGCAGGATCGACGCCGAGCCGTACGGCGCGGCGGAGATGGTCATCGAGCCCGGCAGCGCATCCGACAGCGGGTGTCCGGGCAGGAAGTCCGCCAGGTGCTCGCGCACGCCGATCGGGCCGACGCCGGGTCCACCACCGCCGTGGGGGATGCAGAAGGTCTTGTGCAGGTTGAGGTGACTGACGTCGCCGCCGAACTTGCCCGGCCGGGCGACCCCGACCAGCGCGTTGAGGTTCGCACCGTCGACGTACACCTGACCACCGGCGTCGTGGACGGCGCCGCAGATCTCGGCGACCTCGTGCTCGAACACGCCGTGGGTCGACGGGTAGGTGATCATGATCGCCGCGAGCGACTCCGCGTGGGTGGCGATCTTCTCCTTGAGGTCCGCGGTGTCGACGTCACCGTTGGCGCGGCAGGCCACGACGACGACCCGCATACCGGCCATGACGGCCGACGCGGCGTTGGTGCCGTGCGCCGACGACGGGATCAGGCACACGTCGCGGTTCTCGTCGCCCCGGCTGAGGTGGTACTTGCGGATCGCCAGCAGTCCGGCGTACTCGCCCTGGGATCCGGCGTTGGGCTGCAGGTTGATCCGGTCGTAGCCGGTGATGTCGGCCAGCCACGTCTCGAGCCGCTCGATCATCGTGCGCATGCCCACGGTGTCCTCCGACGGCGCGAACGGGTGCAGGTTCGCGATGCCGGGCCAGGTGATGGGTTCCATCTCCGCGGCCGCGTTCAGCTTCATCGTGCACGAGCCCAGCGGGATCATGCTGCGGTCCAGCGCGATGTCCTTGTCGGACAGACGACGCAGGTAGCGCAGCATCGACGTCTCGGTGCGGTACCGGTGGAACGCGGGGTGCGTGAGGAACTCACTGGTCCGCTCCGGCCCCACCGGGGCGTCGGTCGCGTCGCCCGACAGGCCGGTCCCGAAGGCGGCGAGGACCCCCGCGACGTGCTCGTCGGTGGTGGTCTCGTCGCAGGCGATGCCCACGTGGTCGGCGTCGACGCGGCGCAGGTTGATCCCGGCGTCACGCTTCGCGGCCTCGACGACCTCGTCCGCCCGGCCCGGGACCCGGGCGAGGACGGTGTCGAAGAACGTGTCGTGGACGATGTCGACGCCGGCATCGGCGAGACGCCCCGCGACGACCGACGCCAGCCGGTGGACGCGCCGCGCGATGGCGGTGAGGCCCTCGGGGCCGTGGTAGCTGGCGTACATGGCGGCGAGAACGGCGAGGAGCACCTGCGCGGTGCAGATGTTGCTGGTCGCCTTCTCGCGGCGGATGTGCTGCTCACGCGTCTGCAGCGACAGCCGGTAGGCGAGGTTGCCGTCGGCGTCCTTCGACACGCCGACCAGACGGCCCGGGAGCTGGCGCGCGTGCGCGGTGTGCACGGCGAGGTAGCCGGCGTGCGGACCGCCGAAGCCCATCGGGACGCCGAATCGCTGCGTGGTGCCGAAGCAGGCGTCCGCGCCCTGCTCGCCGGGCGGGGTGATCAGGGTCAGCGACAGCAGGTCGGCGCCGACCGCGACGAGGGCGCCCCGCTCGTGGGCGGCGGAGATGATCGGCTCGAGGTCGACCACCCGACCCGACGCACCGGGCACCTGGGTGAGCACGCCGTAGAAGTCGCCGTCGGGCAGGCCCTGGGTGAGGTCGGCACGGACGACCTCGATGCCGAGCGGTTCGGCACGCGTCTCGACGACGGCGAGGGTCTGCGGGAAGACGTCGGTGTCGACGACGAACCGCGGCGACTTGTTCTTGGTGGCGCGCCGCAGCAGGGTCATCGCCTCGGCCGCGGCGGTGCTCTCGTCGAGCATCGACGCGTTGGCGACGTCCATGCCGGTGAGGTCGGAGACCATGGTCTGGAAGTTGAGCAGCGCCTCGAGACGGCCCTGGCTGATCTCCGGCTGGTACGGCGTGTAGGCGGTGTACCAGGCGGGGTTCTCGACGATGTTGCGGCGCAGCACGGCCGGGGTGTGGGTCCCGTAGTAGCCGAGGCCGATCATCGACGGGGCGGCGGTGTTCTGCGCGGCGAGCGCGGCCAGCTCGGCGAGGGCCTCGACCTCGGTGGCCGCCGGCGGGAGGACGTCGAGCCCGGTGGCGTCGGCGGGGTCGGCGATGGAGGACGGCACGACGCGGTCGGCGAGATCCTCCAGCGAGTCGATGCCGAGCGCGTCGAGGACACGACCCAGGTCGTGCTCGTCGGGGCCGATGTGACGGTCGGCGAAGGCGTCGGTGACGTCGGCGATACGGGTCTGCTCGGACACGGGTGGGACCTCCCCTGGGCATGCCCGGCGATGCCGCCGGACAGCGGTTGGTCCTCCCCCTCTGTCCTGCCCGCCGGAGCGGGCGCCTGAGAGATTGAGCCGCGGGCGAGCGGCCTTTCACCGTGGGCGGACGACGCGGACGCCGTCACTTTCCAGAGACGTCGGGGGGCGACACGGTCCCGGGTGCCTGAGAGATTGACGGAGAGGTGTTGCTCCTTCGGCGGACGCGACCGATCGGGTCGCGACACTCTCCCATGCCGCTGCGACGTGGGGCCGAGTTTACCCCGGTCGCGCTACCCCGTGCGACGTGCGCGGGTCTTGCGGCGAGCTGCGAGTTCGTCCTCCGGGGCTGTCTCGGTGACCGCGCCGTCGGCCCGCTCCCCGGGGAAGTCGGCGATGGTGCCCGACAGCTCCCGCATCGCGCCGGCGACGGCGATGCCGAACACGCCCTGACCGCCCTGCAAAAGATCGACGACCTCCTCGGCCGATGTGCACTCGTAGACCGTGGTGCCGTCGGAGAAGAGCGTGATCCGGGCGAGGTCCTCGACACCGCGCTGGCGGAGGTGGTCGACGGCGACCCGGATGTTCTGCAGCGAGATGCCGGTGTCGAGCAGTCGCTTGACGATCTTGAGGACCAAGATGTCCTTGAACGAGTACAGCCGCTGGCTGCCGCTGCCCGCCGCACCGCGGATGGACGGGACCACCAGCGACGTGCGCGCCCAGTAGTCGAGCTGGCGGTAGGTGATGCCGGCGATCTGGCAGGCGCTCGGCACCCGGTAGCCGACGAGCTCGTCGGGGACGGTGTCGTTCGGGAAGACGCCCGGGGCCACGTCGTCGAGGGTTCCCTGCTGCGGGCGCGCCACCGGCGCCTGCTCGGACCGGGTCGCGACGTCGTCGGCGGTGTCCGGGCCCTGCGTGGTTGGCTCGTCGCCCACGGCGTGCTCCTGGAGATGCTGGGGTCTGTCCCTCGGTGTGACCTGAGTGGACGGATGGCGGGAAAACACCATCGGTGCAACTCAGGGTACCCCTGCGACCCGACCCTGGGTGGCGACCCGCGATCTCGCGGGTTCGGAGGGAACGCTATGGCCCTGCGACGCGCCGATCAACGCGACTCGCCCGCCCGAGAAGTCTCAATTTCAGCTTGAGGGTGAACCGTGACCCCGGGGTGACGCTTCCGTGATCAGGCCCCGCCGGTCACCGCAGATCAGGCTCCGCCGGATGCCTTGAAGTCGTCTGGGGAGATGTTGTCGAGGAACTCCTTGAACTTCTCGACCTCGTCCTCCTTGACCTCCTCGGAGTCGGCGGACTCCTCGTCGGGGATGACCAGACCCGCCTCGGCGAGGACGCCCTCCTCGGCGATGATCGGCACCTCGGCGCGCATGGCGACCGCGACCGCGTCCGACGGCCGCGCCGACACCCGCAGTTCGCCGCCGAAGATCATCTCGGCGTAGAAGGTGCCCTCCTGCATGTCGACGATGCGCACCTCGATCAGCTCCTGCCCGAAGGCGGTGACGAGGTTGACGATCAGGTCGTGGGTGAGCGGCCGGGGCGGCTCGACGCCCTTCTGCTTGAGGGCGATCGACGCGGCCTCGCTCTGACCGATCCAGATGGGCAGGTAGCGCTCCCCGTCGACCTCGCGGAGCAGCAGGACGGGCTGGCCCTGTGGTGGTTCCACGCGGATCCCGACGACGTGCATCTCACCCATGGTCACTCTCCCGCCTGACGACCCACGCGCCTGTCGAACAGCACCGACCGGCACGAGGAGTACATGCCGGTCGATCACGGTCGACGCTACACCTCACGGCCGCGGCCCACCGGGGCGTGCGCGGGCTCAGTCGAGGGCATCGCGCACAGCGGCTTTCACCAGCTGTGTGTGCAGCGTGACGGTCAGCGCGGCCACCTCGCGGGTGAGTTCCTCGGCCCGGTCGCGGGCGCCGGCACCCTTGCTCTTCGCGATCGGGTTGGCGATCTGGGCGACCAGACCCGCCTCGCGGTCCGCGGAGACCTTGAACGCGCGCAGGTGCCGTGCCTCCAGGCCGTAGTCCGCGAGCGCGGCGGCGGCCTCGACCAGGCGGACCGCGTCCTCGTCGAAGAACCCACCCGGTCCGGGCGTGAGGAGGCCCGCGGACAGCAGTTCGGCGACGAACTCGACGTCGGCCCCGGTGCGCTCGATCAGCACCTCCCGCGACACGCGACCGCCCGAGCTCTCGAAGTCCATCGCCGGCGCGACCCAGGAGCGGGCTGTCGACAGCAGTCGTGGCGTCCCGGGGTCGACGCGTTCGCCGCGGTCGATCGCGTCGAGCTGGTCCTTGATGACCTTCAGGGGGAGGTACCGGTCCCGCTGGGCGGTGAGGACGAAGCGCAGCCGTTCACAGTCGTCGGCGGTGAACCGTCGGTACCCCGACGGTGACCGCTCGGGCGTGATGAGCCCCTCCGCCTCGAGGAAGCGGATCTTGGAGATGGTGACGTCGGGGAAATCCGGACGGAGCCGGTCGAGGACGGCGCCGATGGACATCGACCCCTCGCCGGCTCCCGCCCGACCGCCCGGACGGGCGGCCCCGCCACCGGTGGACGGCGCGGTCACGACCGGTTACCCGGCCGCCGACGATCCGTCGCCGGAGGGCCCGCTGAGGAACACGAGACGGAACTTGCCGATCTGCACCTCGTCGCCGTTGGCCAGGACCGCCGAGTCGACGGGCTCCCGGTTCACGTAGGTGCCGTTCAGGCTGCCCACGTCGACGACCTGGAACTCGTTGTCCGCGAGACGGAACTCCGCGTGCCGACGTGAGACGGTCACGTCGTCGAGGAAGATGTCGCTGTCGGGGTGGCGACCGGCCGACGTGGTGGTCTGGTCGAGGAGAAAGCGCGACCCGGCGTTCGGTCCGCGCTTGACGACGAGCAGCGCGGTCCCGGGCGAGAGACGTTCGACGGCGGCCTCGGCGGTGTCACCCGTCGATCCCGCGGTCGCGTCGAGTTCCTTGATGAAATCGGCGCGGAAGACCGACGTCGTCTCCACGGGCGCGTCGTAGTCCTTCTCGTTGTCGCTCACCAACCACTCCTTCTCAGGTTTGTCGTGACCTGTCGATGCAGGTTGCGCGTGTCGGGTCGACAGCGGTGGCGCATGTCGACCCGGTTGTCCGTGGTGATCCCCGGCGGCCGGGGCGCCCGTCGACGCGGTGGTGGTCCGCGTCAGGTGCTCCCGGGGTCCGTTCGTGCCCAACTGACCGTACCCTGCCGGGCCCCGGTCGGATCAGCTGTCGATGACCTTGCGGTAGCCGTCGGCGTCGAGCAGGTCGCCGAGCACCGCGTCGAGGTCGGTGCCGTCGGACACGGCGATCTCGATCAGCCACCCGTCGCCGTAGGGCGCGGAGTTCACGAGCTCCGGCGTGCTCTCCAGCGCGTCGTTGACCGCGGCGACCGACCCCTCGAGCGGACCGTAGATGTCCGAGACGCTCTTGGTCGACTCGACCTCGGCGAACGACTCGCCCGCGGTCACGTCGTCGTCGATCGCAGGCAGCTGCACGAAGACGACGTCGCCGAGCTGATCCTGTGCGTAGGCGGTGATCCCGACCCGGACCCGATCGGGTCCGAGCTGCTCGATCCACTCGTGTTCGACGGTGTAGCGCAGGTTCCCGGGGACCTCGATCTCACTCACGCCGAGAACCCTATCGTGCCCGCGGCACGTGTCGGACGACGAGCACCACCTGCCACCAGTACTGCACGAACGACCACACGTACATGCCGGTGCCCCAGATGAGGAACGCCCATCCGATGGGGTGGAACACGTCGCCGAGCCAGTTGTCGATCTCCCCGCCGAGCACGAACGGGAAGCCGTACATCAGCGAGAACGTCGCCGCCTTGCCCACGTAGGTGACCGGCAGCGCGGTCATCCCCCGGGTGCGCAGGATCGGAACCGCGGCCAGCAGCAACAGATCCCGGCCGATCAGGATGCCGATGAGCCACCACGGCACGATGTCGCGCACCCCGAGGCAGATCGGGATGACGATCATGTAGATCCGGTCGGCGGCCGGGTCGAGCAGGGCCCCCAGCGACGACGACTGGTTCAGCAGCCGCGCCAGCTTCCCGTCGGCCCAGTCCGAGGCGCCGGACACCAGCAGGATCACGAACGACCACCCGTAGGCGTGCTCGAACACCAACAGCCACACGAAGACCGGGACGAGCACCAGCCGCAGGAGGCTCAGCGCGTTGGGCACCGTGACGATCCGGTCGGACGCGACGGGCTCACTCGTCCCCGGCACCCGCGTGGAGCCCTCGGAATCCATGGCGCCCAGCCTGTCACACCGGTGAGGACACCGGGGTCAGCGGAAGATGCCGATGATCCCCTGCAGTGTCTTCGCCCCGCCGGACGCGAACGGGTTGTCGTGGACCATGTAGGTCCACGTCGTGGTCGAGCGACGCAGGTCCGCGCCCTCGAGGTCGACGCCGTCGGCGGTGATCGTCGCCTCACGGAAGGTGGTGCGCGCCTTCTCGACCGCCTCGGCGGGGAGAGTCGCGAACGCGTCGAGGATCAACTTGTGGAACTCGTCGAGCGGGCTCTCCCGGCCGATCGACCGCAGGTGGATGCTCGCTCGGACGTCGGCGACGAACGCCAGGTGGTCGGCCCAGGCACGGTCCAGGTGGTACAGCACGATCTCGCGTGCCGCCTGCACCAGCACGTCGCGCGGAACGGGATCGGTCTTGACGGCCACCGCCGACGTCTGCGCGCCGTCGGTGTCGTCGGACTCCTCGTCGGCGGTCGTCGAGGAACTGGCCGCGCCGGTGAGTTCGGCGTACCGCGCCGGCTCGGACTTCTCGAACTCCTCCAGCGCGATGTCGGTGGTGAGCACCTCCATCCGGCGCTTGACGACGATGTCGCGCTGCTGGTTCACCAGCTTGTTGTACCGCCAGGTGTTCGCGTGCAGCTCGAGCATGATGCCCTCGGCGACGCGCTGTGCCTGCTCGATGAGCTCGACGCCGCGCTCCCCCATCGACCCGTCCTCGTTCTCCGACTCCGGATCCCGCTTGAACGACAGGTTCTTGGTGACGACCGGGTCCTGCAGGGAGGAGAAGAACACGCTGCGCCCCGGATCGCCCTGACGGCCCGCGCGACCGCGCAGCTGGCTGTCGAGACGCTCGGTGTCGTGACGCCCGGTGCCGACGACGCACAGGCCGCCGAGCTCGACGATCTGGTCACGGGCGCCGGTCGACTTCCCGTCCTTCTCGCCTCGGCTGCCGCCGAGCTTGATATCGGTGCCGCGGCCGGCCATCTGCGTCGACACGGTGACCGCGTCCAGCGCGCCGGCCTCGGCGATGATGACCGCCTCCTCGGCGTCGTTCTTGGCGTTCAGGACGACGCTGGGGACCCCGGCGCGCTCGAGCAGCAGCGCCAACTCCTCCGACTCGGCCACGTCGTGCGTGCCGATGAGCACCGGTTGGCCGGTCTCGTGGATCTCCGCGACGAACTCGACGATCGCCTCGGCCTTGTGGAACTTGGTGTCGTACACACTGTCGGGCTCGTCGACCCGGATGTTGTCGGTGTTCGGCGGGATCTGGGAGACGGCGAGGTCGTAGAACTGGCGGAACTGCTCACCCGCGGCGAGGGCGGTGCCGGTCATGCCACACACCGTCGGGTAGCGGCCGATCAGCGCCTGCACGGTCATCGTGTCGATGACCTCGCCCGAATCGGTCTGCGCCAATCCCTCTTTCATCTCGACCGCGGCCTGCAGGCCGTCGGGCCAGCGCTGCAGCTGGGCGACGCGACCCCGCGAGGAGTTGATGAGGTGCACGCCGCCGTCGCGGACGATGTAGTGGACGTCGCGCTCGACGAGGATGTGGGCGTGCATCGCGATGTTGACGTGCACGAGCGTGGTGCCGACGTGCTCCTCGGAGTAGAGGTCGATGCCGCCGAGCTCGGCCTCGACGAACTCCGCGCCCTCGTCGGTGAGGAAGACGTTGCGTCCCTCGGTGTCGATCTCATAGTGGTTCTTCTTCAGCTTCGCCACGGTGTCGTGGATGAGCCTGTCGGGCACCTCGCCCGTCGTGGCGCCGGCAAGGATCAGCGGCACCAGCGCCTCGTCGACGAGCACCGAGTCGGCCTCGTCGATGATGGCGACGTCCGGTGTCGGGGAGACCAGGTCCTCCTCACGGGTGACCAGCTGGTCGCGAAGGACGTCGAACCCGATCTCGTTGACCGACGCGTACGTGACGTCGGCCGCGTAGGCGGTCCGGCGCTCGTCCTTCGTCGACGACTCCGACACCGAGCCGGAGGTCATGTCGAACAGGTCGAACAGGGGCTTCATCCAGTCCGCGTCGCGGGTGGCCAGGTAGTCGTTCACGGAGATGACGTGCACGCGGCGGCCCAGCAGGACGTAGCCGACGGCGGCGATCGCGCCGGCCAGCGTCTTGCCCTCACCGGTCGCCATCTCGACGATGTCGGCCTCGAGCAGGCGCAGTGCACCCTGCAGCTGCACGTCGAAGGGACGCATCTGCAGCGACCGCTCGGCACCCTCGCGCACCAGCGCGATGAACTTCGCGCGGTCGTCGCCCGCGGGATCGGTGATGTCGAGCTTCTCCGCCGCCGACGCGAACTCGTCGTCCGACAACCCCGCGGCCCAGTCGTCGTGGGAGGAGGCCTTGGTGATCAGGGCGACCGACTTCGACTGGTTGCGCGTCGCCTGCGCGCCCAGCATCCGCCACATCCTGTTGGAGAGCTTGCCCACTGACCGATCACTCCTGTCCGACGTGCACGGGGACCTGCCCGCCCCGCGCCCCGTAGCCGCACCCACCGTACGCGGGGGGACCCGCCGACCTGCGGGACATCACGACGCCGGGCTCACGCCCCGCCGACGACCTCGACTCAGACCCCGCCGACGACTTCGACTCAGACCCCGCCGACGACTTCGTCGAGGAAGTCGACGTAGTCGGCGACCGCCGTCTCGAACGCGTCGCCGAGGTAGATGTCGAAGTGTCCGACCGGGTAGCGCTTGATGACGGCGTTCGGCATCCGCTGGGCATGCTTGATCGTCGCCGCCGCCGGCGCGACGGTGTCGGTCTCGCAGACGGCCACCAGCACCGGCGCAGTCACCGACCGCGCGACCCTGCCCGGCTTCTCCCGCGGGATCCGCAGCGCGACGGCGGCGGCGACCTCGTCGGAGAACGACATCCCGTCCGGCACCAGCGCCAGGTACCCGTCGAGGGCGTCGTGGGAGTTCATCAGTGCCGTATGCCCGGGGCGTCCGGCCAACGGCACCATCACCCGCGGTCGGTGACGCGCGGCCGCGACGGTGTCGGCCAGGGCACGTGCGGTCACCGCGAGCGACGAGAGACCCATGCTCGCCCGCGCGGACGCGATGCCGTCGGTGAACGGACACTGCGCGATCGCCGCGGCCACCCGGGGGTCCTGCGCCGCGATCACCAGCACGTGACCGCCGCCGAACGACGACCCGAAGAGGACGACACGGTCGGGGTCGACACCGGGCAGCGACCGCGCGTGGGCGATGGCGGCGTGCCAATCCTCGCGCTGTCGGTCGACGTCGAGGAGCTGGCGCGGCTCGCCACCGCTGGCCCCGAAGTGGCGGTAGTCGAAGGCCAGGGCGTGGTAGCCCGCGTCGGCGAATCGTTCGGCGTAGGCGTCGAGCCGCATCTCCTTGACCGCACCGAGGCCGTGCCCGAGCACCACGATCGGTCGGCGTTCGCCCTCGGCAGCCTCGGCCCGGTACAGCCAGGCGGCACAGGGGGTGCCGTGGGAGTCGACCGTGATGTCCTCGCGTGGATACGCCTCGGGCCCCGTCGTCATGGGGTGATTATGTCGCGCGCCACACACCGGGTCACAGCGACCTGATCGCCGCGACGTACCGGCGGGCCATGATCCGCTGGGCGACGCGGCCGATCGGCCCGCCCAGCCGCGTCAGCAGCGAGCCGGGCCGCGAGAACGCGGTGACGGCCAGGCGCACGGTGTCGTCGTGGTCGAGGTGGACGAGGAACGCCTCCTCCCCGTCCTCGGGGTGACCGGGCAGCGTGCCGTAGACGAAGCCGGCCCGGGCCGGTTCGTCGACGACGCGGACGACACGCACCGGCGCACGCAGCCCGAGCCGTCCCGGGCCGAGGACCACGTCGGCGACGGTTCCC
This sequence comes from Gordonia paraffinivorans, assembly GCA_036946345.1. Taxonomy (GTDB): domain Bacteria; phylum Actinomycetota; class Actinomycetes; order Mycobacteriales; family Mycobacteriaceae; genus Williamsia_A; species Williamsia_A paraffinivorans_A. The sequence goes on from JAQIJH010000028.1 coordinate 30,988, forward strand.
TCCACGAGCGGGTCGTCGGTGGCAGCGACGCGCGCCCCCGACCGCAGCTGCACCTGCCAGGCGAGCACGGCCGCGGCGCACTGCTCGAAGCGCTCCCGGCCACGTCCGACCACCCCGTCGTGGTGCAGATGGTGGTAGCCCGACGGCAGCCCGGTCAGGGTCGCACCGACATCGGTGTAGGTGAGCGTGGCGGCGCGCAGGTCGGCGGCGCGGGCGGGGTCGAGCGGGGTCGCGCGCTGCTCGGTCATGCCCCACCGTATCGCCGGTCGTGCAGGTCGAGTCCGGCCGCGACACCCGCCTCCCGGTAATGCCGGGCCAGGGAGTCGACGGTCTCGTGTGCGTTGAGGCCACTGGGGTTCGGGACCACCCACAGCCGCGCGCCGGCGAGATCCTCCGGTTGCTCCCCGACGGTCGCCGTGCGACGGGCGAACCCGGTGCGATACGCGGTGATCCCCGCGACGGCGACCACCCGAGGTCCGGTCACCCGCACCGTCTCCGCGAGCCGGAGCGCACCGGCGCGCAGTTCGTCGTCGTCGAGTTCGTCGGCCCGCGCGGTGGCGCGGGCGACGACGTTGGTGATGCCGATCCCGGCGCCGAGCAGGGTCTCGCGGTCGGTCGCCGACATCCCGGCGGACGCGTCGATCACCCGGTCGACGAGTCCGCCGCGGTGCAGCGCCGGGTAGAAGCGGTTGCCGGGCCGGGCGAAGTGGGCGCCGGTCGCGGCGGTCCACAGGCTCGGGTTGATACCCACGAACAGCAGTCGGCACCGGCCGTCGACGAGGTCCTCGACGGTGGCGTCCCGGTACGCGAGCAACTCGTCACGACGGAACCCGATGACGCCCTCCTCCCGCTACGGTCGCACCATGACGGGCGCCCCGGTCGATCGACGCGTGCACTTCATGACCCTGGCGACCGCCGACCTCGACGCGGTACGGCGGTTCTACGTCGAGGGGCTCGGCTGGGAGCCCCTGCTCGACGTGGCCGACGAGATCGTGTTCTTCCAGGTGGCGGGTGGACTCGTGCTCGGCTTCTTCGACGCCGAGAAGTTCGCGGCCGACGTGGCCGGGGCGACCACGAACACCGTGGGCGGGGTGACCCTCGCACACAACGTCGACGACCGGGAGGCCGTCCACGCCGTCGTCGACCGCATGGCCGCCTCGGGGGGCACCGTCGTGACACCGCCGGAGGACGGCGCGTTCGGCGGCATCTTCCACGCGATCGTCCGCGACCCGAACGGCGTGGTCTGGGAGGTCGCCCACAACCCGGGGTGGCGCGTGGACGCCGACGGGACGGTCCACCTCGGGTGACCGACCCACGATCAGGGGCGCAGCTCGAGGTCGATCACGACCGGTGAGTGGTCGCTGACCGCGCGCTCCCCCTCCGGACGATCGACGACGGCCGCGTCGAGCACGGTGAACTGCGGTGAAACCAGCACCCGATCGCTCGTCGGGCGGGTGGAGACCCCGGCGTCGGTGAGTCCCACAGTCTGCGCCAGTCGCGTCTCCGCGGCGTACTCGGCCGAGTCGCGCTGGGTGTTGAAGTCCGCGCCGACGACGGTCGGCCCGGGCCAGAGCCGGATGGTGTCGAGTACCGGTGCCACCTGGCGGGCCACCTCGTCGACCCCGTCGTGCGGAGAACTGAAGTGTCCCGAGAGGATCCGGATCGCCGTGCCCTGGGGGGTCACCGCCATGGCGTCGGCGGCGCCTCGGGGCTGGTGCTCGGTCGTCGTCGGGAACCAACGGCGACGCAGCCCCCAGCGACCGCCCGCCGCGCCTGCCCATGCCGCCAGCGCCGAGCGTGCGCGTCGTGCCCAGTCGTCGCCGAAGGCGTCACCGACCCGGAGGCCCCGGGCGTCGGTGAGCGTGATGCCGTGGAAGGTGAGGATGCCCGGCCCCTCCTGGCGTCCGTAGATCTTCTCCGCGGTGACGGCCATGATCGCGCCGGTCGGGTGCAGGCGACGGGCCAGCGCCCGCAGGGTGTCGCTGAACGTCGACCGCAGCGCGAACCGGTCGAGTTCCTGCAGCAGCACGATGTCGGGGTCGAGGTCGGCGATCGCCCGCGCCAGCCGGTCCAGCTTGGCGGGGGTCGCGACGAACTCCCCCGACCCACCCATCCCGCCGTGCACGTTGAACTCGACGACACGGATCCGCTCCGCCGCGCGCACCTGCGGGTCCGGGGCGGCACGCACCGGGACGACGGGCGTCCGCGGGCCGATCGCCGTCACCGTCGCGGCGGCTCCGACCGCGGTCGCCGCACCGACCGCGGCCCCGGCACCAGGCCGGTCCCACCGCGACCCGACGGCCGCGCCGGCCACCGCCGCGGGCGCCGGCCACCATCCGCGGTCCCGTATCGCGGTGCCCACCGTCTCCACCAGGCCGGGTCGGTGGCGCGGGGCGGGGACCGGTGGGAGCGCGGCGCCCCGCACGCGCGGGACGCGTCGGACACCGTGCACGCGCGGTTCGACCGTGAGGGCCATCGCCGACCGCCGGTCAGATCTCGAACTGGACGCGCGCGACCTGCTCGGCGACGGCCACGATCTCGGATCGGTGCACGTTGTGCTCGTGGTCGACGTCGTAGCCGCGGTAGTCCTCCGCGGTCTCCCAGTCGTTGGTGATGGCGAAATCCCAGCCGCCCTCGCGCAGACCGGCGTCCAGGCCCGTGTGGTTCGCGAGACATCCCGGCAGGTCCAACGCGGCGATGCCCGCGAGTGCGGCCTCCAGTCGGGCCCTGTCCTGCTCGGCCTGGTCACCCTCGGCGGCGCGCAGCCGACCCATGACGACGTTGCGGATCATGGGGCGAGTATGCGCCAGGGCCCTAGAGATGCGCCGCGGTGACCGCCGCCCAGTAGATGTCGGCGGTCGCCGCGCAGGTGGAGTAGCCCGCGCCACTGGTGCCGTAGGCGTACGCGCAGTTGGTCTTCAGGTCGGTGCGCAAGGCGGAGTTGCAGGCCGTGTACGAGGTGCCTGCCCGGTCGGCGGCGTCGTAGCAGAGGTCGTGACGGGCGCACGGCCCTCGGAAGTCGGCCGCGAAGTAGCTGTCCGGGGAGGACGTGCAGTAGTCATGTCGCGCAACCGGTTCGAGGCTGGTGTCGTAGACGTAGTTGCTGGGCACGGTCACGAAGGCGGTGGACCTCAGCGTCGTCCGCGACTGCGCCGACAGCGGCGGCCCCGGGTAGACCTGCGACGCCGCCTGCACCTGCGGGGAGATCGGGTACTGCTCGGTCGGCGTGGCGTGGGCGAGGGCGCCGTCCCCGACGAGGGCGAACAGTGTGAGTGCGCCGGCGACGATCAGGACACGCAGTCTGGTCATGAGCGAAGCGAATCATCCGTCGCGGACGCGCCGTCGTGCGTTCGCTGAACCGTCGGTGAACGCTCGCCGACGGTCGCGCCTCACATGCGGATGACCGTCACGCCCCCGGCACCGGCGCCGGGCCGTCCGAGGTCGGTCAGACGGGCGGGCGCGTCCTGCAGCCCGATCACCTCACCCAGGAGTCGCTGCGGCGAAAGGACACCGGCAGCGATGTCGGCGAGCATCGCGGGGTACTCGTGGGCGGCCATCCCGTGGCTGCCGAGCACCTGCAGCTCCCTGGCCACCACGGCACCCATCGGGACCGCGGGTTCGACGTCCGCACCGAGCAGCCCGACCTGCACGTGTCGCCCCCGTGGCCGCAACGTCCCGATCGAGGCACGCATCGTCGCGGGTGAGCCGAACGCGTCGAGGGAGCAGTCGATCTCGTCGAGCCCGTCCGCGGACTCCCCCACCTGTGCGGCACCCACCGCGAGGGCGAGCGCCCGGCTCTGCGCCGACGGGTCGATGCCGACGACCGTCGCCCCTCGAGAGGCGGCGATCATCACGGCCGCGAGTCCGACGCCACCGCACCCGTGCACGGCGACGCGCTCTCCGGCCTGCACCGCGCCGACCGCCGTGACGGCGCGATAGGCGGTGGCGAACCGGCACCCGAGGCCCGCGGCCGCCTCATCCGACACCGCGTCGGGGACGGCGACGAGATTGACGTCGGCGTACCGGAGGGCGACGAGCTCGGCGAACGAGCCCGGATGGGTGAAGCCCGGCTGCTCCTGCCGCTCACACACCTGCTGATCGCCGCGACGACACGTGCGGCACGTCCCGCACGCGCAGACGAACGGGGCGGTGACGCGATCGCCCGGTGACCAGCGCGTCACGCCGGCGCCGACCTCGACGACCGTGCCGACCAGTTCGTGGCCGGGCACGTTCGGCAGCGGGATGTCGGGATCGTGCCCCTGCCAGCCATGCCAGTCCGACCGGCACAGACCTGTCGCCGCGACGGCGACGACCACCCCGTCGTCGGGGCACTCCGGCGGCGGGGTGTCCCGGAGTTCGATCGGCCCGCCGAAGCGCTCGTAGACGACTGCTCTCACGTGGCCAGCGTGGCAGCCCGCCCCGGCCATCGTCGACACGACCGTCGCGCCGCGTACTCGCCGATCGCGACGAGAGTCAGTGGTCCCCACGCGACGATCGGCGCGTAGCACGCGACCATCACGACGAGAGCCCCGTCGTGGACACGTCCGGCATCGGGCCGATGACCCGCCGCCAGCGCCAGCGGGAGGTCGATCGTGAAGAGCCACGTCACCGTCACCGCACCCATCGCAGCGATCACGACGACGGGCCACAACGGCACAACGTAGCGACCCCACCGCGCTCCCCAGGGGCGGGTGAGACCGACCGTGAGGAACGCCGCACCAAGCTGGATCCCGCTGAGCCCGAACACGTACACGTACCCGGCGGTCGCGTCCCCGGCGAGTTCGTAGGTGCGCAGGTCCGAGGTTCCCGGAACCGCGCCGACGACCATCAGTACCCGCCACACCGCGGACGGGACGGTCACCGCGAATGTGGCCCACCCGAGTCGACGGGCCCACAGGGGTGCCTGTTTTAGATTTGCCGTTCTAGTTTGCATGTTCGCAAACTATCCGTACAGTTGCCTGGTGGCAAGACCCCAGAAGTTCACGGTCGAGGAGATCGTCGACGGTGCGCGCGATGTCGCGCTGGAGCGCTGGCGCGAGGCGACGGTCGCCGATGTGGCGGCTCGTGTCGGCGCGCCGGTCGGGTCGATCTATCACCGCTTCCCGTCACGGGACGCGCTCTTCGGCGCCGCGTGGGCGCGCGCGATCCGCCGCTTCCACGCGGGACTGATCGAGGTCGGCCGACGAGGCGACGCGCAGGAAGCACTGCTCGCCCAGGCTCGCCACATCCCGAGGTTCTGTCGTGGCGAGCCCGCCGAGGCGAAGGCGATGAGCCTCTACCGCCTCACCGACCTGCTCGACCTCGTCCCGGCGGCGGACCGCGCAGAGCTCTCGACGATCAACGACGAGATCGACGCGCTCAGCCGCGACCTCACCGCGCGCAGGTTCGGACGCGTCACCGACCGCCGACTGACACTCGTCCGCATCGCCACCCGGCAGGGACCGTACGGACTGGTCAGACCACTCGTCGGCCAGACCATCCCGCAGGAGTACGACGCGGTGTGCGCGGCGTCCGCGGCCGGGATCCTTGCTCTCGGCGACTGAATCGGGTCAGGAGAAGCCGACGATCGGCCGCGGGCGGTAATGCTCCTCGAGCCGGGCGATCTCGTCCTCGGACAGCGACACGTCCAGCGCCGCGACGGCGTCGTCGACGTGGCCGATCCTCCCGGCGCCGATGATCGGGGCGGTGACCACCGGCTTGTGCAGCATCCAGGCCAACGCGATCTGCGCGCGGGGCACACCGCGCGTCGAGGCCAGCTCCGACACCGCGTCGACGGTCGCCTTGTCCCCCTCGTCGTACAGGGTCGAGCCGAACTGGTCGGTCTGGCTGCGCGTCGTCTCGGTGTCCCAGTCCCGCGTGAGGCGACCCCGCGCCAACGGACTCCACGGGATCACGCCGACACCCTGGTCGGCGCACAGCGGGTGCATCTCCCGCTCCTCCTCGCGGTACAGCAGGTTGTAGTGGTCCTGCATGGAGATGAACTTGCTCCACCCGTGCAGCTCGGAGGTATAGAGCGACTTCGAGAACTGCCACGCGAACATCGACGATGCCCCGATGTAGCGGGCCTTTCCCGCCTTCACCACGTCGTGCAGGGCCTCGATGGTCTCCTCGATCGGCGTCGTCGGGTCCCACCGGTGGATCTGGTACAGGTCGACGTAGTCGGTGCCGAGTCTCCGCAGACTGCCCTCGATCTCGGTCATGATCGCCTTGCGGGACGACCCGCGCTCGTTCGGGTGGGGCCGGCCGTTGTTGTAGACCTTGGTGGCGATGACGACGTCCTCACGGTCGGCGAAGTCGCGGATCGCCCGTCCCACGATCTCCTCGCTCGACCCGTCCGAGTAGACGTTCGCGGTGTCGAGGAACGTGATGCCCTGTTCGAGCGCGTGACGGATGATCGTGCGCGACTGCTCCTCCGGCTGCGTCCACTCGTGCGTCCCACGGTCGGGTTCACCGAAACTCATGCAGCCCAGGCAGATCCGGGACACCTTGAGTCCACTGCGCCCGACGTTGACGTACTCCACGACACTCTCCTCACTCCGACGACTCCGGTCCGACGCTAGTCACGGTCGCCGGATGCGGCACGAACCGGACATAGGCTCGCCCGCATGGAGGACACCGTGATCGTCGTCGACGCGGCCAACGTCGTCGGGTCCCGACCCGAGGGCTGGTGGCGTGACCGGCGGGGCGCGACAGCCCGTCTCCGGGACGAGATCGCCGGACTCGCGGCGTCCGGCGTCGACGGTTCCGGACCGGCGCGGGCAGTGCTCGTCGTCGAGGGCGCCGCCCGCGGGGTCATCGGGTCGGACACCGTCGAGGTGATCGAGGCGGCCGGCTCGGGGGACGACGCGATCGTCGAACTCGTCGGCGCGCTGCCCGGCGCCACACGATGCATCGTCGCGACCGCGGACCGCGAACTGCGCCGCCGTGTCGGCGACCTCGGTGCGCGCGTCGTCGGGCCCCGGTCGGTCCGACGCGGGGAAGGGTGAAGCGGACACCGTCGTTGTGCCGCCCATGGCTGAGAAGATCTGGTTCATCACCGGCACCTCCCGCGGCTTCGGCCGCGAGTGGGCCATCGCAGCACTCGACCGCGGCGACAAGGTCGCCGCCACCGCCCGCGACACGTCCTCGCTCGACGACCTCGTGGAAAGGTACGGCGACGCGATCCTGCCGATCGAGCTCGACGTCACCGACCGTGAGGCCGACGTCGCCGCCGTCGCCCGCGCCCACGAGCACTTCGGACGACTCGACGTCGTCGTCAACAATGCCGGGTACGGGCAGTTCGGTTTCGTCGAGGAGGTGAGCGAGGCCGAGGCCCGCGCGCAGATCGAGACCAACGTCTTCGGCGCGCTGTGGGTGACGCAGGCTGCGCTGCCGTACCTGCGGGAGCAGCGGTCCGGTCACATCGTGCAGGTCTCGTCCATCGGCGGGATCAGCGCCTTCCCCAATGTCGGGCTGTACCACGCGAGCAAGTGGGCCCTGGAGGGTTTCTCGCAGTCGCTGGCGCAGGAGGTCGAGTCGTTCGGCATCCACGTCACGCTCGTCGAGCCCGGCGGGTTCTCCACCGATTGGGGCGGATCGTCGGCGAAGCGGGCCACGCCCATCGAGGCCTACGCGGCGATCCATGAGGCCGCCGACAAGGCCCGTGCCCAGCGGTCGTCGAAGCAGGGTGACCCGACGGCGTCCGGTCGGGCCATCCTGAAGGTCGTCGACGCCGAGACGCCGCCGCTACGGGTGTTCTTCGGCGAGGCTCCGCTCGGCATCGCGAAGGCCGACTACGAGAAGCGCCTCGCGACCTGGGAGGAGTGGCAGCCTGTCGCGGTCGAGGCGCAGGGCTGACGCCGATCGCTCGCCGAGGCGTTTGACGCGTCCCGATCCGGGGGCATTCGGTCGACATGACGAGCACACAGTCGTCGCCCGGCCTCGACGCCATGCCCATCGCCGGCGAATGGCGTCGCGGCCGGGCGGACTCGGTCACCACCGACCTCGACCCGTACACCGGCGAGACGATCGTCGAGATCCCGAACGCCGACACCGACGACGTCGACGACGCGTTCGCCGTGGCCGCCGACGCGCAGCGTTCCTGGGCAGCGCGGTCGGCGTCGGACCGCGCCGAGGTCTTCGTCGAGGCCGCGGCGGTGATGCGGCGTCGCAAGGACGAGATCGTCGGATGGTTCGTCCGCGAGCTCGGGGCGATTGCGCCGCGTGCGGAGTGGGAGTGGCTCGCGGTCCGCGCGGTGATGCTGGAAGCGGCCTCGTGTCCCGGCCGCGTGGCGGGTCGGATGCTCCCCGGCGACCTGATCGACGGCAAGGAGAACCGGGTCTACCGGCGTCCGTTGGGCACGGTCGGGGTGATCAGTCCGTGGAACTTCCCGATGCAGTTGTCGAACCGATCGGTCGCGCCGGCGCTCGCTGTCGGCAACGCGGTGGTGCTGAAACCGGCGAGAACTCCCCCGTCACCGGTGGGCTGTTGCTCGCGCAGATCTTCGCCGAAGCCGGTCTGCCGCCGGGGCTCCTCAGCGTGGTCGTCGGGAAGTCGTCGGACATCGGCGATCACCTGGTCGGGCACCCGTCGTCGCGGCTGACCTCGTTCACGGGGTCGACCGCGGTGGGTGAGCACCTCGCGCAGCAGTCGCCCCTCACGAAGAAGTCGTTGGAGTTGGGCGGCAACGGACCGCTGGTCGTGCTCGACGACGCCGACGTGGACCGCGCGGTCGACGCGGCCGTGTTCGGGTCGTTCTTCCATCAGGGTCAGGTGTGCATGGCCACCAACCGGATCATCGTGGACGACAGCATCCATGACCGGTTCGTCGACGCGCTGTGCGCGCGGACCACGGCGTTGCGCGTGGGCGACCCCCGCGACCCCGCGACCCAGATCGGTCCGATCATCAACGCCGCGCAACTGGACTCGGTCCGCGACAAAGTCGCCCGCGCGCATTCCGACGGCGCCGAGGTGGTCGGCGGCGGGGAGCCGACCGGACCGTCGGGTCTGGTCCTCCCGCCCTGCGTGGTCGTCGGCGACAACACGGTCGCGACGGCCCGCGAGGAGGTGTTCGGCCCGGTGGCCACCGTCATCCGCGCCGACGACGAGGACCATGCCGTCGCCATCGCCAACGACACCGACTACGGGCTGTCGAGCGCGGTGTTCAGCGCCGACGTCGACCGCGCGGTGCAGTGCGGCCTGCGCATCGAGGCCGGCATGACACACGTCAACGACACCACGATCAACGACGAGCCCAACACCGCCTTCGGCGGTGAGAAGTCGTCGGGCATCGGGCGTTTCGGCGGCGACTGGGCCATCGAGGAGTTCACCACCGACCACTGGGTCGGGATACAGCGGACCCGGCGTGACTACGCCATCTGAGCGAGGTCACGCCGGGTCCGGCGGTGGATCAGGGGGTGGCGTCAGGCCAGCTCGGCCTGCGTCCAGTTGCTGGTGAAGTCGAGGCCCGACCGGATGTAGAGCTGGCTGACCGGGCAGCGCCGCTCGACCTCGGAGACGAACTTCTGGAACGTCGCCTCGTCGGCGTCGGACTGGACCGTCACGTCGACGGTGACCTTGTCGAAGTTGGCGTTGCCCTCGGCACCGGTCACGAACACCGCCGTGTCGAGGTCGCCCTGGATGCGGAAGGTGAACTCGCCCAAAGAGACACCCAGGTCCTTCGCGACGATGGACGCGGTGACCTGGTTGCAGGACGTGAGCGCACCCAGCGCGTAGAGCAGGGGGCTCGGTGCCGCGTCCTTGCCGCCGAACGCGGGGTAGGCGTCGGTGTCGAACTCGTGCTTGTTGTCGCCCTGCGCGGTCAGGTGCTGCGCGACGCCGGAACCGGTCGCCTCGACGACGAACGGGACGACGGACGTGCGGATCGTGCTGGACATGGACGGCCCTTTCGATGACTGACAGATCGGGTCAAGGATGCCTCACCGCACGCGTGCGGGGTGGGGATTGCGATCAGCGAGAGCAGAAGCCGGTGGACGGGAACATCACCGGAAGCTGAGCGGTTCGTCGCCCCATGCCGCGCGCAGGGCGGCGTCCACGTCGGCCACTCGATCGGTGGCGTCGATGATGAGGGCGCGGCGGGTCCCGGTGTCCCACGCGGGCCAGATCGGGTCCGTGACGCCCCCGTCCGGGCGACCCGTGGCCGCGAAGGTCGTCCACCGCCGCTGCAGGCGTTCCGACACCCGACGCGCGGCGGCGTGGCCGCCGAGGAGGAATTCGATGCTGCGCTTGCGGGACCGCACGCCGCCGAACACGTAACCGAGTTCGGTCGCGTGGGTGGCCCCGATCCCCAACGCCTTGAGCAGCCGCGACGCCCAGTCGTAGCGGTACAGGTAAACCGGCGCGACGGTGCTGTGACCGTCGGCCAGCCACACCGTCGGCATCCGGAAGGCGAGATCGCGAGCCACCGCCAGGCCTCGTGCCTTCGTCCGCACGCGGGCGTACGCCGACATCACCTCGTCCTCGGCCGGGATGACGAGCTCGGGACGTTCGACGGCGATCTGGGAGAACATCGCCCGGATGGCGTCGGCCTTGATCGGGATGATCGGCGAGCGGATGAGACGGAACAGCGCCGCCTCGTGCTTGTTCGTCCCGATCACCAGCGGTACCGGCGTCGCGCGGCCCGCGCGGAACGCGTCGATCGGATACTCGGGCACGAGATCACCGTCGACGACGGGCGCGAACGCCAGGCGGCCCGGCGCCGCGGTCGGGACCGCGTCGAAGAGTGCGTTCGACGCCTGCAACAGCCTGTCGACCGGCAGCTCCCGCAGCCGCGAGACGTCGTCCGGCGTGACGCCCACCTTCTCCAGGAACTGCTCGGCGACGGTCCGCGCCCGCGCCGCGTCGTAGATCGACGTGGCAGGAGAACTCTGCGCGATCGCTCGGTGGAACAGTCCCCGCGCCGAGGGCACGGTCATGAGCGTGGTGACCATGCCGCCGCCGGCGGACTCGCCGAACACGGTGACCGACTCCGGGTCCCCGCCGAACGCGGCGATGTTGTCGCGCACCCACTCCAGCGACGCGATGACGTCGCGCAGGGCCAGGTTGGTGTCGAACGTCTGCTCGTCGTCGCCGAACGAGGTGAGCTCGAGGAACCCCAGCGGGCCGAGCCGGTAGTTGACGGTCACGAGGACGACCTCGCCGTCGCGGACGAGACGCGGGCCGTCGTAGATCGGCTGCGTGCCCGACCCGACGATGTAGGCGCCCCCGTGGATCCAGACCATGACCGGTTTCGGAGCATCAGGGCTCGCCGATGTCGGGGCGGCGACATTGAGGACGAGGCAGTCCTCGGAGACGGTGACGCCGGCGCCGATGTCGAACATCGGGAACCGCGGTTGCGGTGCAGCGGGTCCGAAGGCGGTGGCGTCGCGGACGCCCGTCCAGGGTTCCGGCGGCCGCGGCGCGCGCCACCGCAGGTCGCCGACAGGCGCTGCCGCGTACGGGATGCCCTTCCAGCGGCGCACCCCGGTGTGGGCGTCGACGGTGCCGCGCACCGGTCCGTGGGCGGTCGCGACCTCGAGAGAACTCACCCGGCCATTCTCCCCGAGGAGCCTCAGACCTCGGCGGACGCCTCCCGGGTCCACGTGACGGTCACGGGCAGGTCGTCGTCCCAGGGTTGACGGGCGGCCATGTCGGCCACGCGCATCTCGCCGCGTTCGAACTCGCCGGTCGCGGCGTCGACGAGGCGGTAGCGCTGCCGCTGGCGGTGGATGGGTTGCGCCTCGAGCAGCACGACCCGCACCTCCCCCGGCTCGAAGTGGCAGCGGCGCTGGAGTGCGGCGATCAGCTGCTCGTTCGACAGGTGGCCGTCGCCGAAGTTCCACCCAATCGCCATGCTGCAGATGCGCTCGCCGTCGGTGAGCACGTAGTCCGCCTCGGACCGTCCCGCCATCGCCCGGTGGGCCAGGGTGAACAGCGCGCGACCGTGGGTGTTGAAGGCGCGGAACGCATACCCCTTGTACATCGCGATCTGGGCGCCCTCCATCCCGCCGTAGACACGCTCCAGCTGCGAGGCCGGCAGCGCGGCGATCGCGACGATCCCGGCCTCGAGCTTCGCCGACGCCGACGGGGTCACGCACCACAGACCGGTGTCCCAGTTGCCGGCGTAGTAGCGCATGCCCGGCAGGAACGACACGAGGTCCGGTCGGAGGTTGCCCAGCAGCACCGTCCCCGCGCTGACCGCGACGAGCGCGATCACCCAGCCGGGGTCCTCGATGTCACCGAGTCCGAGGTCCGCGTGTCCGACGAACAGAGCCACGACGCCGAACATCATGAAGACGTTCCACTCCAGCGGCACACCCATCGGGATCGCGGAGAGGATCGCGAAGTGGAAGATCAGCATGATCGCGGCCGCCACCCAGGTCAGCCATCCACCCGTCGACGCGAACAGCACCACGCCGACACACATCTCGATCACGGTGCTGGCGTGGGCGATCCACCGCGCGGGACGCCCGGGGCGCAGGTCGTCGGGGAAGCCCTCGAAGAACGATCTCTTCAGCCGCTTGGTCCGGATGATCGGGTTGTTCGACATCATCGTCGACACCACGAACGGGAAGTGCTTGTTCAGCTTCGACGTCGCCGCACCCATCCAGATGACGACGAACAGGAGCTTGCTCGCGACGACGACGTCGGGCGCGGCGAACAGGAACGTCACCGCGAATGCGCCGTAGACCTCGCCGCGGGCGGCCAGGAAGATCGTCTTGTCCCGCAGCCCGATCACCGCGAGCAGTACCAGGATCGCCCAGACCTGCCAGTGCGGGAGCAGCCCGACGGTGGTGTCGAGGGAGGGTTGCGGCCCTGTACCGCCGCCGGCGAGCGCGACCACCAGCATCACGAGCAGCGCCCCGTACACGAGCGCGTCGACGGGCGTGCGTTCGTCGCCGCGGGTCAGCGGGACGCGTCCCGGCCACGGCGGCTGACGGATCGTCCCGGGGCGCAGCCAGTACAGGATCGACCCCATCGGCGGGAAGAAGCGGTTGTTGAGTGGCCCGAAGCCGCACCCGAGGCCGATGACCTCGAACAGCATCGTGAACAGCACGACCTTCTGGAACACGATCGGCTCGTCGTACCACTGCGCGACGTCGGTGAACCCGCCGACACCCGGCGTCGCCGCCGCGATCGCCCAGGCGACGACGATGTACGCGGCGATCTTCAGGACGTAGAAGAGGTGCAGCACCACCGGCGTGCCGAAGCCGACCTCGGCCCAGTGGTGGGCCATCGGTCGGATCTTCTCCGACCGCGTCCCCCGACTCCACTGCGCGAAGTCCACCTGCGGGGAGTCCTGCGTGATGAATCCCATGGTCACAGCACGCTAGCAACCAAGCGCTCGCTTGGTGGCGCATTCGCGGTCTCACCCACGCCTGCCTGTAGCGTCACCCGCGACGTCGGTGCGTCCCGTCGCGCGCTCGCAGGAGCCGCGCGTCGGGACGCGGCAAGAGGGAATCCGGTGTGAGACCGGAACTGCCCCGCAACGGTGATCGGGAACGACGCGACAGACACGCACTGGCCGCAGGCCGGGAAGCAGTCGCAGGTAGGTGGCATCTCGTCTGATGCCGAGCCCGGGAGTCCGGAGACCTGCCGATGTCGGCCGCGCCGGACAGGCGTGGTCGCTCATCGGCCTCGTGGGACATGGCTGGTGCGGCACCGCCCTGACGACCCGTGGCCCGTCGGCCCCGGGTCGGTCCGGCCGTCTGCACCCTGTCGTCGCCCGCGATCGACGGAAGGTCCGGGCGTGGACGTGGGACAGCGGGCGACCGGGAACGGCGGGCGCCCCGTCGCGCCCCTGCTGATCGCGTCGGTATTCGCGCTGGTGACCGTGGCGCTCGTGGGCCTGGTGGTCGGCGGCGTGCCCATCCCCGCACGCGACGCCCTGGGGTATCTGTGGGCCGATCTCGTCGGTGGCCGTGTGCACGGCGCGGACGTCCCCGCCTATCGGATCGTCGTCGACTCACGGCTGCCCCGCGTGCTCACCGGTGCCGCGGCCGGTGCCGGGCTCGGGGTGGCCGGCGTCGTCATCCAGGCCGTCGTACGCAACCCGCTCGCCGATCCCTACGTCCTCGGCATCTCGTCGGGGGCATCGGTCGGCGCGACCGGCGTCGTGCTGTTCGGCGCCCTCGGCGGCCTCGGTGTGTACGCATTGCCGTCGGCGGCGTTCGTCGGGGCGGTCGTCGCCACACTGATCGTCCTGCTCCTCGCGCGGACGCCGTCCGGGCTCGAGCCGCTGCGTCTCGTCCTCGTCGGGACCGCTCTGGGCTACGGGTTCTCGGCCATCACGACGGTCCTGGTCTTCCTGGCACCGGCCGGGGACGCGGCCCGCAGCGTGATGTTCTGGTTGCTGGGCAGTCTCGCCGCGTCCGACTGGCACTCGGTGTGGCTCGTCGGCACCGTCGCCGTCGTGGGTGCCGTGCTCGCCCTCCTCGCGGCCCGCCGACTGGACGCATTGGCGATGGGCGACGACGTCGCCGCGAGCCTCGGTGTGCACACCGGCCGCTTCCGTCTGCTGCTGTTCCTCGGCGCCGCCGCGGTGGTCGGGGTGATCGTGTCCGTCTGCGGCGCCATCGGTTTCGTCGGCCTGGTGCTGCCGCATGTCGCGCGCCTGCTGGTGGGAGCGGGGCACCGGAGGGTCCTCGTCCTGACACCGGCTCTCGGCGCGGTGTTCCTGGTCGGCGCCGACATCGTCGCGCGGACAGCGGTGCCGCCCTACGACCTCCCGATCGGTGCGATCACCGCGGCTGTCGGGGTCCCCGCGTTCGTGCTGCTGATGCAGCGTCGCCACAGGGCGGTCGCGTGACGGCGTCCGACCCCGCGGCCGTCTGCTACGACGACGTCGCGGTCACCCTGGGTGGGTCAGCGATCATCCGTGACCTGCGACTGCACATCGGTGCCGGCCGCTTCCTGGGACTCATCGGGCCGAACGGCAGCGGCAAGACGACCGTCCTGCGGTGTCTGTTCCGCGCGCTGTCACCCGACAGCGGCCGGGTCAGCGTGGACGACACCGACGTCGCCGCGATCCCCCTGCGCGAGAACGCCCGTCGGGTCGCGGCGCTCACCCAGTCGAGCGCGATGTTCCTCGACTTCACCGCCCGCGAGGTGGTCCGCACCGGGCGGACCCCGCACACCCGGCTCCTCGGACCGATGACGTCGACCGACGACGAGGCGTGCGCGCAGGCGATGGCGGACGCGGGCGTCGCCCACCTCTCCCACCGCCGGTTCAGTGACCTGTCCGGCGGTGAGTCCCAACGGGTCCTCATCGCACGCGCGTTCGCCCAGGACACACCGGTGCTGGTTCTCGACGAGCCCACCAACCACCTCGACGTACGCCACCAGTACGGCGTGCTCGAGGCGGCCCGGCGCCGCGGGGTCACGGTGCTCGCGGCCCTGCACGACCTGAACATCGCCGCGCAGTTCTGCACCGACCTCGCCGTCGTATCCGACGGGCGGGTCGTCGCCACCGGCACGCCGGCGGAGGTGCTCACCGCCGACACCGTGCGGACGTGGTTCGGCATCGGCGCACACGTCGTCCTGCACCCCCGACTCGGGGTGCCCCAGATCATCTTCGACGAAGGGAATCCTCGATGACCGTCCCGCGCCTGTTCCGGCCTGCGCTCACGCTGCTCGCCACGACGATGGTGCTGAGCGCCTGCGGGGCGGAGGTCGACGACCCCACACGACCCGCGGACACCACCGGCTCGGTGCGTGTCGCGAACTGCGCTATGCCACTGAGCGTTCCCGCGACGCCACGGCGTGCGGTCACCAACGACACCGGCATCACCGAGATGATGTTCGCGCTCGGCCTCGCCGACCACATGGCGGGGTACACGACCTACGAGGGCAAGGACCGTGACGTCGCCAGCTCGCCGTGGCGAGCCGACTTCGCCTCGACGAGGTCGTTGGGGAACGCCTTCACCCGCGAGGTGATCCAGGCCGCCGACCCCGACTTCGTGTTCGCCGGATGGAACTACGGGTTCAAGGAGTCCACCGGAGTCACGCCCGACTGGATCCGCAGCATCGGCGCGACGCCGTACCAGCTGACCGAGGCGTGCCGTCAGCCCGGCAGCACGCGACGCGGGATCGAACGCCCGCTCGACGCGTTGTACGAGGACCTGGACAACCTCGGGGCGATCTTCGGTGTCCGCGATCGTGCGGCCGCGCTGGTCACGAGATATCGCGACGAGGTGTCACGGGCCGCGGCGGGTGCCCCGCCGGCGGATCATCGGGCACGGGTCTTCCTCTTCGACAGCGCGGATCCGACCCCCTTCACGTCCGGGCGCAACGCCGGGCCCGACGAGATCATCGAGAAGGCGGGCGGTGAGAACACCTTCCACGGCCTCGACGACTCGTGGACGTCGGTGTCCTGGGAGGCCGCGGCGCAGGCCGATCCCCAGGTGATCGTCATCGTCGACTACGGGTCAGGCCCGTCGAACACCGTGCAGGCCAAGATCGACGCGTTACGGGCGCAGCCGCTGATGTCGGGAACGACCGCGGTGCGCGAGGGGAACTTCGTGTCGTTCCCGTACGCCGCACTGGTGGAGAGTCCGCGCAACCCCGCCACGATCACGGCGTTGGCCGCCTACCTGCGCAGCAGAGGGTTCTAGCTCGCGGGTGACCACCCGAGTGCCGGGCCGAGGCGGGTCGCCATGTCCTCGATGATCTGTGCGTAGTCGGCCTCCTCGAACGAGAAGGGCAGCGCGAAGGCGACCTCGTCGGCGCGCTGGAACCCGGCGTGGGCGTGCAACTGTTCGGCGAGCTCCTCGGACGATCCGACGAGATCCGGCGCGAACAGCATCCGTCGGGGCCCCTGGGGTTCGAGCGTGCGGGGGAACCGCGCCTGCGCGTAGTCGCGGTAGCGGCGCACCTGCTCGGGCGTCGCCGAGTCGGTCGGGATCACGACCAGACCCTGCGACACCCGCGCGCGCGACGGGTCGGGGTGATGGGCCCGGTAGGCGTCGATCTGCTGCGCCTGGATGGTCGCGAAGTCGACGGAGTCGGTGCCCTCGGTGGTCACCACCGACGAGGTCAGGTAGTTCAGCCCCTGCTCCCCCGCCCAGACCGCCGACGACAACCCGCCGCCGTACCAGACGCGGTCGGCGAGGCCCGGGGCGTGCGGTTGGACCCGCCGCGAGAACGTCTCGATCCCGACGACCCCCTCGAAGTCGCTGACCGGTTCGCCGCGCAGGTACCGCAGCAGGCGGGCGACGCGCTCCTTCGAGAAGTCCTCGACGTCGTGGGTGTCCGGGTAGAGCTCGTGACGGAAGTCGTCGTAGCGCATCGGGGTCCCCACCGACACACCGGGATTGATCCGCCCGTCGGCCAGCAGGTCGACCGTCGCCAGGTCCTCGGCGAGCCGGAACGGGTTCTCCAGACCGAGTGGGATGACCGCCGTCCCGAGCTCGATGCGACTGGTGCGCATGGCGGCGGCGGCCATGATCGCCACCGGGGACGAGATGCCGTACTGCAGATGGCGGCACCGCAGCCAGACGCTGTCGAAGCCGAGTTCCTCGGCACGTTCGATGGTGCGGATGGTCTCCAGGTGCCCCTCGCGAGGCGCATCACCGTCGAACCTGCCGATGGTGAGGAACCCCAGCTTGCGTAGTGGCCGTCCCGCAGTCGGCATCGTCGCCACCCCTCCCCGCCGTCATGCCGACGACGACACCCTCCCGGCCACCTCGGCCCAGAAGTCCATGATGGCATCGGCCGTGGCGCGGGGCTTTTCGAGCGCCGGGATGACACGGGCGTCGGCGATCGACACCACGCGGGCATCCCGCATGTCGTGGGCCGCCTCCTGCGCCTGCTCCTGCGTCCATTCACCGCGGTCGTCGGTGGCGATGAGCAGTGTCGGACAGACGATCCGCCGTGCCGCGGGCAGCAGATCGGTCCGGTTGAGGATCGCCGTCCGGATCGCCGTGATCATGGCCGCGCCCGAGCGGCGCAGCGAGTCGTCGACGAGGGCGACGGCCCCGGGGTCGTCGCGACGCGTGGCGTCGGTGAACAGCGTCTCCACGATGGCCGACCGCACCGGCCCGCGCGCCCCGATCAGTCGATAGAGCGGCAGCAGCAGGTGCACCTTGGCCCGAAGTGCCGACGGGACGGGGAACGTCGGCGCACTGATGGCGACGAGGCTGCGGATGAGGTCCGGTCGGCTCGCGGCGAGGTCCATGCCGACGTGGCCGCCCCATGCGGTGCCGAGCCAGTCGACATCACGGACCTCTGTCCGGGCGGTGATCGCCTCGACGACGGCGACGGCGGCGCGTGCACACGCCGCGATGTCGGCCGGCGCCGCCAAGGGGTCGCTGCGCCCCGACGACGGCGCGTCGACGAGGAACAGGTCCCGGTCGGCCAGGAGCGGCGCGAGTCGACCCCAGCTGCGCGAGTCGACGAACATGCTGTGCCACAGCACGACTGGCGCGCCGGCGCGCTCGTGTCCCTCGAGCTCCTCCACGTGGAGACGACCGAGCTCGGTGTCGACGGTGAATGCGGTCATGGCGTCTCCTGCTGATCGAACGAGCGAAACGGATTTTAGGATTACACCGCGTCTATCGAATTCTGTCTAGACTCTCGCCGTGGCTCGGGAGTACTCGTCAGCGCTGCGCGCGGAGCGTGCTGAGGCGACGCGTCGTCGGGTCGTCACCTCGGCGACCGACATGTTCTGCGACCGCGGTTGGTCGGCGACCACGATGGCTGAGGTCGCCGTCGCCGCGTCCGTCGCCCGGCAGACGCTCTATCAGCAGTTCGCGAACAAGCTGGAACTCCTCGACGCCTGCATCGATCTCGCGCTCACGGCGGGCGAGGGCGGCGCGGTGCGCGCACTGGCGGACTACCGCACGATGGGGGACGGCGGTCTCGACGTCCGGATCGCCGCAGGGTCGGCCTGGTTGCGCGGTGCCCATGAGCGCTCGGCACGGATCCAGAACGTGCTCGACCAGGCCGCCGTCACCGACGAGGAGGCCGCGCGTCGGCTCCGCGTCCGGGAACAGAACCGTTGGGACGAGGTGCGCCACGCGCTCTCGCTGATCCTCGGGTCCGATCCGGACGCCGCGACCGTCGACACCGTGTGGGCCATGGCGTCACGCCGGATGTACCTCATGCTCGTCGAGGGGCGAGGGTGGACGCCGACACAGTGGGAGATGTGGTTCGCCGCGCACGTGCGGACTGCCCTGACGACCTGACCTCAGCGCCCGAATCCGGCGTCGCGCAACGCCTGTGCCATCGATCCCGACGCGGCGGGTGTGTCGCGCCGGGGACGGTCTCCGCGGCGCTGCCCGCCCTGCTTGCCGGGCCGGTTGCCGTCGCGCGGTCCCGGCGTCGTCGACGACCGCGCCTTTTGGCCCCGCGATGAGGACTTCGCAGCGCCCGCCTCGTCGTTCAGCCGCAGGGTCAACCCGATCCGTTGCCGGTCGACGTCGACCTCGAGCACCTTGACGCGCACGACCTGCCCCGACCGCACCACCTCGTGCGGGTCGGACACATAGCGGTCCGACATGGCCGAGACGTGGACCAACCCGTCCTGGTGGACACCCACGTCCACGAACGCCCCGAAGGCCGCGACGTTGGTGACGACACCCTCGAGCACCATGCCCGGCCGGAGGTCGCCGACCTTCTCGACGCCGGCCGCGAACGTGGCCGTCGCGAACGCCGGACGCGGGTCACGGCCCGGCTTCTCGAGCTCGGCGAGGATGTCGGACACGGTCGGTACACCGAAGCGGTCGTCGGCGAAGTCCGCGGGGCGCAGCGACCGCAGGGTGCGGGTGTCGCCGATGAGCTCGGCGAGGGTCACACCGGTGCGGTCGAGGATCTTGCGGACCACGGGGTAGGCCTCCGGGTGGACGCCGGACGCGTCGAGGGGATCGGCGCCGTCGCGGATGCGCAGGAACCCGGCGCACTGCTCGAACGCCTTGGGCCCCAGACGGGGGACCGAGAGCAACTCCTTCCGACTGGTGAACCGACCCGTGCTGTCGCGATGACCGACGATCGCCTCGGCGAGCGCCGGTGTCACGCCGGACACCCGCGCCAGCAGCGGCACCGACGCGGTGTTGAGATCGACCCCCACCGCGTTCACCGCGTCCTCGACGACGACGTCGAGGCTGCGGGCCAGCGTGACCGGGTTGACGTCGTGCTGGTACTGCCCGACGCCGATCGACTTGGGGTCGATCTTCACCAGCTCGGCCAGCGGGTCCTGTAGTCGGCGGGCGATCGACACCGCGCCGCGGATCGACACGTCGAGATCGGGCAGTTCCCGACTGGCGTACTCCGACGCCGAGTAGACCGAGGCGCCGGCCTCGCTGACGACCGCCTTCGCGGGGGCGGTCGCGCCGGACGCGCGGATGTCGGCGACGAGTTCGCTCGCCAGCGCGTCGGTCTCCCTCGAGGCGGTGCCGTTGCCGATCGCGATGAGGTCGACCCCGTGACGCGCGACGAGCGCCCCCAGGGTCGCCTTCGCGGCGTCCCACTGCTTCTGCGGCTGATGCGGGTAGACGGCGCAATGGTCGAGCACCTTGCCGGTCCCGTCGACGACCGCCACCTTCACACCCGTGCGGAAACCCGGGTCGAGTCCCAGGGTCGGCCGGTTGCCGGCCGGTGCGGCCAGCAGAAGATCTCTGAGGTTGGTCGCGAAGACGGCGACGGCGTCCTCCTCCGCGCGTCGGCGAAGTCGCAGGCGGGCGTCGGTCTCCGCGCCGATGGTCAGCTTGATCTTCCAGGCCCATCGGACCGAACCCGCCAGCCACGCGGTCCCCGGGCCGGGGTGGGACAGGTCCACGCCGAGCGCGCGGGCGACCATCGCCTGGTAGATCTCGTCCTCACCACCGTCGAAGGTGAGCGAGAGGACCTCCTCCTTCTCCCCGCGCAGCACCGCGAGGACCCGGTGCGACGGCATCGACTCCAGCGCCTCGGCGAAGTCGAAGTAGTCGCGGAACTTCTGACCGGTCGGCGTCGCGGCGACCGCGTCGGTGCGGGGTGCCGTGCGCAGCGTCCCGTCGGCCCAGAACTTCTCGCGGACGGCGCCGACGAGGTCGGCGTCCTCCGCAGCCCGCTCGACGACGATGTGGCGCGCTCCCTCGAGCGCCGCCGCCGTGTCGGGGACCTCAGCCGTCAGGAACTCACCCGCGACGGTCTCGGGGACTAGTGTCGGATCGGCCAGCAGACGGTCGGCGAGCGGTTGGAGGCCGGCTTCCCGGGCGATCTGCGCCTTGGTGCGCCGCTTCGGCTTGTACGGCAGGTAGATGTCCTCGACACGGGACTTGGTGTCGGCGGTGAGCAGCGCGGTACGCAACTCGTCGGTGAGCTTGCCCTGCTCCTCGATCGACGCGAGGACCGCGGCGCGACGGTCGTCGAGCTCCCGGAGGTAGTGCAGTCGTTCGTCGAGGGTTCGGAGCTGGGCGTCGTCGAGGCTGCCGGTGACCTCCTTGCGATACCGCGCGATGAACGGGACGGTCGATCCCTCGTCGAGCAGCCGCACCGCGGCGGCGACCTGGTTCTCCCCGACCGACAGTTCGTCGGCGAGACGGGCGCTCACGGACTGGATGGGCGCGGTCACCCGCGGCACCCTACCGACGCCGCCCGTCAGTGCCCGTCAGGCGCGTCGGGGTCCCCGGGCCGCGGGACATGGGTCTCCCAGCGGGCGCGGCGCTCCTCCTCGGACTGTTCCCACCACGGCGTGCCGCGCTCCCCGAGCGCGACCTTGGCCGCCTGCACCCCGGCCCGGGCGGCGCGCGACCCATCGGTGTCGCGGACGGCTCGCCGCCACGCCATGAGGATCGATCGCAGCTCGGCGCCGCGGTCGTCGGGGATCAGCGGATCGGTGGCCCGCCACCGGCGACCGTTGACCACGATGTGGTGCCCGTCGGGTGTGCGTTCCGGCTCGGCCATGGGTCGACCCTGGCACGGACGGTGGTGATTCGTCACAGAACACCCGTCTCGCGTTGACTGTGCCATCGCAGGACGGCACCCTCGCACGGTGGCCTGAACCACCACGAGTGGTGCCGGTCACAGCACGCGATGACCATCCGACCCCGACCCCGGACCCACGATGACGACCCACACTCTGACGACGCAGACACACGAGGACATGACCACAGCCGACGAGCCACGTCCGGCGCTCACCGCCGACGTCGATGCCGCCGAGGGGGTCTACAACCGCCTGCCGGGCGTGTCGCCGATCGCCGAGGCCCGGCGTATGGGCGTGACCGCCTTCCAGGTGGCGCGCGGCGGCGTGGAGTTCGTGGCCGGTGTTCGTCCCGGGTCGCCCCTGGCGCCGATCGCCGCGCGCGAGGTGCGCGACGTCTTCGAGCGACTCGGCCCGACGTACGTGAAGCTCGGGCAGCTCATCGCGTCGAGCCCGGGTGTGTTCACCCCACTGCTGTCGCGGGAGTTCGAGTCCCTCCTCGACCGCGTGGCCCCCGCACCGGCCGCCGCGATCGAGCAGGTGCTGACCGAGCAGCTCGGCGCGCCGCCGTCGGAGGTGTTCGCCGAGTTCCACACCACCCCCATCGCGTCGGCGTCCATCGCTCAGGTGCACACGGCGACATTGCACTCCGGCGAGCGCGTCGTGGTGAAGGTCCAGCGTCCGGGTATCGCTCCGCGGCTGGCCGCCGACGTCCAGATCCTCACCCACCTCGCGCGGCTGGCCGAGATCTCCGAGTACGGCCGGATGCTCAGCGCTCGCGACGTCGTCGACGACTTCGCGGCCGGGCTGAACGCCGAGATCGACTTCCGCAACGAGGCGTCGGCGATGGAGGACTTCGTCGCTGGCCTCGCGGGGACGTCGCTCGCCGACCGCGTCCGCGTGCCTCGGGTCCATCGCGAGTTCACGACCGCGGCGGTCCTCACCATGGAGTACGTCGAGGCCGTGCGCATCGACGACGTCAAGGCCGTCCGCAAGGCCGGTCACGACGGGACCGCGCTGGTCCGTACCCTGCTGCTGTCGTTCCTCGAGTCGGCGTTCCACGGCGGCGTGTTCCACGGCGATCTGCACGCCGGCAACGTCCTGGTCGACGCCGACGGCCGACTGGTCCTGCTCGATTTCGGCATCGTCGGCCGCTTCGACCCGCGGACCCGTCGGATCATGCGGCGACTCGTCGGCGACCTGTTCCTGCGCAACGACTACGAGTCGGCGGGGCGCGCCCTGTTCACGCTCGGCGCGGTGAAGAAGCCGGGCGGCACCCGCGACGGCGCCAAGGACATGCGCCGGTTCATCGCCCCGACCGCGGGCAAGGGACTCGGCAGCATGTCCTACACCGACCTCGGCAAACAGCTCGCCGACCTGGCCCGCGCCTATGATCTTCGTCTCCCCCGCGAGCTCGTCCTCGTCGGCAAGCAGCTCCTGTACGTCGAGAAGTACATGAAGCTCCTGGCCCCGAATTGGCGCGCTCTCACCGATCGTGAGCTCTTCACGTTCATGTCGACGATGCTCACCGAGGACGATCCGCGGCGGTGATCGGCCCGGTCGACACCGATGACCGATTCGTCGGGATCTGGATGATGGTGGGAGGCGGCAACCCGGCCGCCCCCTGACCACAGGAGTTCGCCCGCGTGACCACGCTGACGATCACTGCCGCCGAGGGACACGGGTTCACCGGCATCACCGGCTTCGCCGCCGACGTCCTCGAACGCTTCGGGAGCGTCGGGATCGGTTTCCTGGTCTTCCTGGAGACCGTCTTCCCGCCCATCCCGAGCGAGGTGATCCTCCCGTTCGCCGGGTACCTCAGCCACACCGGCGCACTGTCACTGCCGGCGCTGATCCTGTGGAGCACCGTGGGCGCCTGGGTGGGGGCCCTCGTCCTCTATGTGCTGGGGCGATTCGTCGGCCTCGACCGCACCGTCGACGTCGCGGTGTGGACGCGGATCGTCAGCCGCCGTGACGCACAGCGTGGCGCCGACTGGTTCCGCCGGTTCGGCACCTGGTCGGTGTTCCTGGGTCGCATGATCCCGGGCGTGAGGTCGATCATCTCGCTGCCCGCCGGCGCCGCCGCGATGAACCTCGTCGTGTTCAGCGTCCTCACGCTGCTCGGGTCGTTCCTGTGGAATGCGCTGCTGATCGGGGCGGGCGCCGCCCTGGGTACACAGCACGAGCGGTTCCACGACTACCTCGGCTACTTCGACTACGTCGTCTACGCGATCATCGCCGCGGCGGTCGTCGCGCTGGTCGTGCGTCGCCGCCGTCATCAGCGTGAGGACGCCCTCGCCCACGAGGAGCGGATGCCCGCCGCCGGTTAGACCCGAGACGGAGCGACGCCCCTCGTCTGTGGACGGGGGGCGTCGCTGTGTTGTCGTTCCGACGCGGGTTAGCCAGCAGGCGCGGTCGCCGTCTTGGTCGACGTCGACGAGGTGCCGGTGGACGAGGCGCCCGCCGACGTGGTCCCGGTCGACGTGGTCCCGGTCGTCGAGGACTCCGTGGAAGACGAACCCGTCGACGATGCCGTGGTGCTCGGTGCCGTGGACGCGGACGTGGACGGAGCGGACGTCGACGAGCTCGAACCCGTGCTGCCGGTCGACGCCGTGCTCGTCGGCGCGGTCGAGGTCGACGGTGCCGTCGACGGCGACGTGGTGCCCGTGGTCGCCGTACCGGTCGTGCTGGAAGCCATTGTCCCACCGGTGGTCCCGGTGCTCGACGAGGCCGAGCCGGTCGCGACCTTCGCCGGCACCGTCACCGAGGTGACGCCGGTGTCGGAGACGGTCGCCGAGACCTGCTTGGCCAGAACCGTGTTCGGCGTGGTCGTCGTCGACGGGCCTGCCGTGGAGACGAGCGCGTTGGCCGTCTGCGACTTGGCCTGCGCGGCGGCGAGAGCCGCCTGGATCTCTGCGGCGTCCTGCGGGGCCGACTGCGCCCACGAGTAGAAGTCGTGGCTGCCGAAGTTGTACTTGAAGCGGACGGGGAGCCCCGCCGCGACAGCCTGTGCGTTGAGCAGCGTGGTCGACGCGAGCGACCCCAGCTCGATGGCGACACCGGTCGCGATGGTGACAGGGATCGTCACGATCCCCGCGATGCCGCCGGCGGCGGCGAGCGCGAGCACGGTCTTCAGCGGCGGGATCCCGTTGCCGACCGAGATGATGATGGTCTGGCCGTTCTTCTTGGCCTCGGCGATCCGCTTGCTGACATCGTTCGCGGCCCAGGTGTTGCCGGGCTGCCCCGGGGTTCCCCACATCGCGGTGCCGCCGTTGCTGATCCCGGCGTAGGTGTTCTGGATGTACGAGATGAGGTTGTACCCACCGGGGTTGTCGGTCTGGTAGAAGCCCGAGAACGACCGAGCGACGGCGAAGACGTCGGGGTGGTTCAACGCGGTGATGATCGCGGGGCCACCGGACATCGAGACACCGACGATCGCGTTGTTGCGCTGCTGAACCGTGAAGTTCTTGTTCAGGTAATCGGGGAGTTCCTTGCCCAGGAACGTGTCCCACTGCGGCGCGGGGACCGACTTGCCGTTCTGGATCGGGTTCGACTGCCAGTTCGTCGCCCACTCACCGGCACCGCCGGCGGGGAGGACGAGGTTGAGCCCCTTGCTGTAGGCGTCGACCTCGCCGACGTCGGGGTTCGCCCAGGTGTTGGTCTGGTTGTTCGCGCCGATGCCGTCCAGGAAGTAGACGGCCTGTTCCGTGCCCCCGGCGGCCTGGTTCGAGGCCCGGATCTGCACGTTCACGTCTCGACCCAGTGACTGCGAGAAGAACGTGCAGGTCTGGATGTTGCGCTGCTGGTCGGCGGTGCTGCCCCACTTGCAGCCGTCGCGGAGCTGCGTCGGGTTGACCGCGAACGCGGGTCCGGCGACACCGAGCGCGACCGCGGCTGCGGTCACACCCGAGGTGGCCAGGACGAACTGGGCCTTGCGCTTGGTCGACGACGCCGCGGTCCGCTCACGCCGACGGGCACCGGTGTTCTCCGCGGCGCGATGGCGCCCACGATTGTCCCCCACTGGAAAACCTTCCCCCAAAAGAATCTGACTGTCGCTGTGCGACCCCCGTGCGCGTAAACATACAGTGCGATTGCTCACTTTGTCGCCACTGATCCCCAGTTTGCGGTTGTTCGCACGACACACAGCACATTCGGCCATCGATGCAGGCACATGCGTCGCGAGCGCCGACGCGGTACACCGGAGTGATGCCCGAACTGCCCGAGGTCGAGAACGCCCGCCAGGTGGTCGAGAAAGCGCTGAACCGGACCATCAGCGACATCGACGACCACGACGAGTACGAGTGCCGGCCCCACCGTCCGGGCGAGATCAAGGATGCCCTCGTGGGCGGCCGACTGACGGCGGCGCATCGTCGCGGCAAGGCGATGTGGTGTGAGACCGAGACCGCCGACGGGTCCGAGGGGCCCACTCTCGGTATCCATCTCGGGATGGGCGGGCGGGTCATCGTCACCGCTCCGGAGGGTGAGGACTCGTCGGACTACGGCGGGGGCAACGCGAAGATCGGCGTCCGGAAGAAGGACAAGCCCGAGTGGACGCGCTTCTCCATGTCGTTCGACGACGGTGGGCAGCTCCGCCTGTTCGACAAGCGCCGCCTCGGCCGGGTACGTCTCGAGCCCGACATCGAGGCGCTGGGCCCCGATGCCGCGGACATGACACGAGATGAGTTCCGCGACATGGTCTCCGCCAGCAAGGCACCGCTCAAGGCGCGACTGCTCGACCAGAACGCGATCTCCGGTGTGGGCAACCTGCTCGCCGACGAGGTGCTCTGGCAGACGTCGCTGTCGCCGTCGCGACGGTCGAACTCGTTGTCCACGGAGGACATCGACGAACTCCGTCGAGTTTTACGACGCTGCATAAGATCCGCTATCCGCAAGGGCGGCGTGCACACCGGCGAGATCATCCCCTACCGCAACGCCGACTCGAACTGTCCGCGCTGCGGAGCGGCCATGAAGCGCGGCACCGTCGGGGGGCGCACCACCTGGTGGTGCTCGAAGGAGCAGGAGTAGTCAGCCGCCCAGTTCGGTGACGCGGGTGTCGAAGAGCGCAGCGATCGTCTCGAGCTGCGACTGACTCGGCGCTGTTCCCACGTCGTGGGTCTGCTGGATCTCGGCCAGCGTCCCGATCACGAGCGCCGACCCGCCGTCGATCACGTCTGCGGCCGACACCACCTGCACCTCGCCGCGCAGCAAGATCAGCTGCGGGTCGTCGAGATCGCTGTGCACGAGGGCGCGGATGTCGTCTGCTGTTACCACGCGCCGCGTGTTCCCTGTGCCGCGTCTGTCGAAACCCGCGCGGATCAGGGGCGGACCACGAACAATGTGGCGAACGCCGTCCGTCGAAGGGGCCCCGATGACCGACACGACCCCGACGACGGCGTCGTCGGACTCTCCCGCCGCGTTCGGCTACACCCCCGAACTGCGGCGGACGCTCGGATCGTTCCAGGTGTTCGCGGTGTCGTTCGCGTTCATCTCGGTCGCCGTCGGCATCTTCGCCACCTACGACGACCTCCTCCGCACCGGCGGCCCGGTCGGCATCTGGACGTGGCCGATCGCCATGGCCGGGCAGGTGCTGGTCGCCCTCGTCATCGCCCAGTTCGCCGCACGGATCCCGCTGAGCGGGTCGTCGTACCAGTGGGCATCGCGGCTCGCGAACCCCCGCGTCGGGTGGATCTTCGGGTGGCTGACGTTCTGCTACCTCATCACCGGGGTGCTGGCCATCGACAGCGCGATGGCGAGCCAGTGCCTGATGCCGCTGTTCGGGGTGGCTCCCGACGAGACCACTGCGCGGGTCATCACCGTGGTCATCATCCTGGCGCAGGCCCTCCTGGCGATCGCGTCGACACGTCTGGTCGGCCTCACCAACTCTCTCGCCGTCGGCGTCGAGGTGACGATCGTGGCGGTCCTCGTCGTCGGGTTGCTGGTCGCCGTCGCGGTGACCGGCGACGGTGACGTCGCCAACCTCACCTCGCGGGGGACGACGGCCGGGGCCGGCGACTACTGGGCGTTCGGCGGCGGGTTGATGGCCACCATGATCGTCGGGCTCGCGACCCTCGTCGGGTTCGACTCGGCGGCGAACATGGCCGAGGAGGCGAAGAACCCGCACCGCACCGTGCCCCGCGCGATCGTCGGATCGGTTGTCGCGGCGGGGATCCTGGGCATGCTGTTCCTCATCGCACTCACCGTCGCCATCGACGATGTCGACAAGGTCAGCACCTCGGCGTCGCCGGTGGCCGACATCCTGCGCGATCAGCTGGGCGCCCCGATGGAGCGCATCCTGCTGGTGTGCGTGGCGATCGCCTTTTTCGGCGGCGGACTGGTCACGGTGACCTCCTGCGCGCGAACGGTGTTCGCGATGTCTCGCGACGAGCGATTCCCCGGCCACCGACTCTTCCGGAGGGTGAGCGCCTCGACGCAGACTCCGGTCGCCGCGACCCTGCTCCCGTTGGCGATCGGGATCGTGACCATGATCGTCCTGCCCGGCGACGCACTCCTCGAACTGATCACGGCGGGAACACTGTTCCCGGCCATCACCTACGGGATGATCGTGCTGCTGTACCTGGCAGTCCGGCGCAGGCTCGGCACCACCGAGGGCGCATTCAGCCTCGGGCGCTTCGAGATCCCCGTCGCCGTACTCGCTCTGATCTGGACCATCGCGGCCGTCGTCGTGCTGATCTCGCCGCCGGGCACCGGCACGTCGATCGTCGTCGTCGCGGGGCTGATCGTCGTCGGCGCGGTCTATCTCGCCGTCATGATCGTCACGCGGCCGTCCGTCATCCCGGCTCAGCCCGCGGCGACGACGCCGCTCTGAGCGATGCGCAGCACCGACAGGTAGTCAGCTTCCCGCGGGGTGAGGTCTGGGCCGACCACGGCGCCGAAC
>JAQIJH010000029.1:0-62026 GCA_036946345.1 Gordonia paraffinivorans
CGACGCCGTCGAGCCGGCCGACCACCGCGCCGACCTCGTCCGTCAGGCCACCGACGGGCTGCCCGTCACGGTCCACGTCGCCGACGGCCGCGACAGCGGGCTCGCCCCCGGGTACGACCGCATCCTCGTCGACGCGCCGTGCACCGGCCTCGGCTCGCTGCGTCGACGGCCCGAGGCCCGCTGGCGGCGCACCCCCGGCGACGTCGCACCGCTGGTCGAGCTGCAGCGGGAACTGCTCACCGCGGCGGTCGGGCTGCTGCGACCCGGCGGGGCGCTGGTCTACTCGACGTGCTCGCCGCATCCGGCCGAGACGCGCGGTGTCGTCGAGGCGGTGGTCGCCGAGACCGGTGCCCGACTGCTCGACGCGCGTCCGCTCGTCGGCGTCGACGCCGGGGACGGGCCGCTGGAGGGCACCGTGCAGCTGTGGCCGCATCGCCACGGCACCGACGCGATGTTCCTCGCCCTGCTCACGGTGCCGGTGCCCGACGGCGCCGCGAAGCCCTCATAGACTCCCGGCCATGCCTGCCGACGCCCCCGTGCGCCCCGCTCAGCCCATGATCGCGCCGTCGATCCTGTCCGCCGACTTCGCGAACCTCGCCGCCGAGGCCGACGCCGTCCACGGCAGCGACTGGCTGCACGTCGACGTGATGGACGCCCACTTCGTCCCGAACCTGACGCTCGGACTGCCCGTGGTCCAGAGCCTGCTCGGCGCGACGGACATCCCCATCGACTGCCACCTCATGATCGAGGACCCGGCGCGCTGGGCGCCGCCGTATGCCGAGGCCGGTGCCCACAACGTCACCTTCCACGCCGAGGCGACCGACGACCCGACGGCCGTCGCCCGCGACATCCGTGCGGCCGGCGCGAAGGCAGGCCTGAGCATCAAACCGGGCACAGCCCTCGACCCCTACCTGGAGATCCTGTCGGAGTTCGACACGCTCCTCGTGATGAGCGTCGAGCCCGGGTTCGGCGGGCAGTCGTTCATCCCCGACGTCCTCGACAAGGTGCGCACGCTGCGCCGTCGCATCGACACCGACGGCCTGCGGATCCTCGTCGAGATCGACGGCGGCATCAACGCCGACACCATCGAGCAGGCCGCGGAGGCCGGCGTCGACTGCTTCGTCGCGGGGTCCGCGGTCTACGGCGCCGACGACCCGGCCGCCGCCGTGTCCGCGCTGCGGGCGCAGGCCGCCCGCGCCCGCGGCTGATCTCGGTGACCCCCGACCCGCGTGGTACGCGTCCGGGCGACCTGACCGCCGCGATGACACTCGCGCTGGAGCAGGGCCTCGCCGCGTGCGGCGTCAGCACACCGAACCCGCCGGTCGGGGCGGTCGTCCTCGACGCCGACGGTGTGGTGGTCGGGGCCGGGCACACGCAGCCCGTCGGGGGGCCACACGCCGAGGTGATGGCGCTGCGTCAGGCCGGGGGCGCGGCCCGCGGCGGGACGGCGGTGGTGACGCTCGAGCCGTGCGACCACACCGGCCGCACCGGACCGTGCACCGCGGCTCTGCTCGACGCCGGGGTCGCCCGGGTGGTCTACGCCGTCGACGACCCCGATCCCGTCGCCGGCGGGGGAGCGCAGACCCTCCGCGCCGCGGGTGTCGACGTGGTCGCGGGAGAGTCGGCGGACGCCGCCGCAGCGGGTGCACTCGCGGGATGGTTGCACCGGCGCCGCACGGGGCGCCCGCGGGTCACCGCCAAGATCGCGGCCACCCTGGACGGGCGGATCGCCGCCCCCGACGGCACCAGCCGGTGGATCACCGGACCGGTCGCCCGGGAGCACGTCCACGCCGAACGCGCTCGGCTCGACGCGATCGTCGTCGGCACCGGCACCGTGCGCGTCGACGACCCGGAGCTGACCGCGCGTCACGCCGACGGGACGCTCCGGCACCGACAACCCCGCCGGATCGTGCTGGGCCGCAGCGGTGTCCCCGCCGGCGCGCGGCTGCGGCGCTCCGGTGAGCCCCCGGTGGAGGTCCTGTCCCATGACCCACACGACGTCCTGTCCGCCGCCGGGGACGCGCTCGACGTCCTCGTCGAGGGCGGGCCGACGGTCCTGGGGGCCTTCCTCGCCGCCGACCTCGTCGACCGGGTGCGGGTCTACCTCGCGCCGACGATCCTCGGCGCCGGCCGCGCGGCCGTCGACGACCCGGCCGTCGCCACCCTCGTCGACGCCCACCGGATGCGGCGGGAGTCCGTTCTCGAACTGGGTGACGACATTCTCATCACGCTGGTCGCAACCCGCTGACCGGCGGTTTCGGGCTGAACGCGTTCTGATCGGATCGCTTCGCTGTGCTAGCGTCGACACAGCGAAGTTCTCAGGGCGGGGTGCAATTCCCCACCGGCGGTGACGGTCTCCGACGACCGAAGCCCGCGAGCGCCCGGACCATGACCGGTCCGGGGTCAGCAGATCCGGTGTGACTCCGGAGCCGACGGTCACAGTCCGGATGAGAGAGAACGACCGTGGTCGTCACCGACCACGAGACGTGCCGCCCTGAGCTGACGACAGGAGGCACGGTGTTCACCGGGATCATCGAGGAACGTGGCGAGATCGTGCGCCGCGAGGACCTCACCGACGCGGCCCGCTTCGTCATCCGCGGGCCGCTCGTCACCAGCGACGCCGGCCACGGCGACTCCATCGCCGTCAACGGCGTCTGCCTCACCGTCGTCTCCGCGCCCACCGACGGCACCTTCGCCGTCGACGTCATGGCCGAGACGCTCCGCCGCAGCTCGCTGGCCGCGCTCGACGCCGGCGCGCCGGTCAACCTCGAGCGCGCGATGGCCGCGGGCGGTCGTTTCGGCGGCCACATCGTGCAGGGTCACGTCGACGGCACGGGCACCGTCGCGTCGATCGACCCGTCGGAGAACTGGACCGTCATCCGTGTCGCGATCCCCGCCGACCTCGCACGCTACGTCGTCGAGAAGGGGTCGATCACCGTCGACGGTGTCTCGCTCACCGTCTCGGCCACCCCGCACGACCCCACCGGCGACAGCTGGTTCGAGATCTCCCTCATCCCCACCACCCTCGACGTCACCACCCTCGGGCGGCTCGCTGTCGGGGACACCGTCAACCTGGAGGTCGACGTGATCGCCAAGTACGTCGAACGACTCGCCGCGCCGCACGCACACACCCCGCACGAGAACGAGGCCTCGGCATGACCGACATCCACCCCGACACCGAGTCGACGCGCTCCGTCGTGCTCGACAGCGTCGACCGCGCGATCGCCGACATCGCCGCGGGCAAGGCCGTCGTCGTCGTCGACGACGAGGACCGCGAGAACGAGGGCGACCTCATCTTCGCCGCCGAGAAGGCCACGCCGGAGCTCGTCGCGTTCATGGTCCGCTACACCTCGGGCTATCTGTGCGTCCCGCTCGCCGGCGCCGACTGCGACCGGCTCGGGCTGCCCCCGATGTACTCGGTGAACCAGGACAAGCACGGCACCGCGTACACGGTGACCGTCGACGCCCGCAAGGGCATCGGTACCGGCATCTCCGCCTCCGACCGCGCCGCGACGATGCGTCTGCTGGCCGACCCCGCGAGCGACGCCGGCGACTTCACCCGCCCCGGCCACGTGGTGCCGCTGCGCGCCAAGGAGGGCGGCGTCCTCCGTCGTCCGGGCCACACCGAGGCCGCCGTCGACCTGGCCCGCCTGGCCGGTCTCACACCCGCGGGCGTCATCTGCGAGATCGTGTCGCAGAAGGACGAGGGCGACATGGCGCAGACCGACGAGCTGCGGGCCTTCGCCGACGAGCACGGCCTGTCGATGATCTCCATCGCCGACCTGATCGCGTGGCGTCGCCGCAACGAGAAGCACGTCGTCCGGGTCGCCGACGCGCGGATCCCCACCGCGCACGGCACGTTCCGCGCGGTCGGCTACACGAGCGTGTACGACGACGCCGAGCACGTCGCGCTCGTGCTCGGTGACATCGGCGGTCCGGCGCACCGCGGGGAGGACGTCCTCGTCCGCGTGCACTCGGAGTGCCTCACCGGTGACGTCTTCGGCTCGCTGCGCTGCGACTGCGGCCCCCAGCTCGACGCGGCGATGGCGATGGTCGCCGCCGAGGGACGCGGCATCGTCCTCTACATGCGGGGACACGAGGGACGCGGCATCGGGCTGATGCACAAGCTGCAGGCCTACCAGCTGCAGGACGACGGGTCCGACACCGTCGACGCGAACCTGCAGCTCGGACTGCCCGCCGACGCCCGCGACTACGGGCTCGGCGCGCAGATCCTCGTCGACCTCGGTGTCCGGTCGATGCGACTGCTCACCAACAATCCCGCCAAGCGCGTGGGCCTCGAGGGCTACGGGCTGGAGATCGTCGACCGCGTACCGATGCCGGTGCGCGCGACCCCGGAGAACCTGCGGTACCTGCGCACCAAGCGCGACCGCATGGGTCACGATCTCGTCGGGCTCGACGACATCGGCCCCGGTGACGTGACGTCGGGGACGAGCGCGTGAGCGGCGCGGGCGAACCCGTCGTCGAACTCGGGTCGGCCTCGGGGATGCGACTCGCCATCGCCGCGTCGCAGTGGCACGCCGAGATCTGCACCGCCCTGCTCGACGGCGCGCTCCGCGTCGCGAAGGACGCCGGCCTCGCCGATCCGACCGTGGTGCGCGTGGCCGGGGCGATCGAGCTGCCCGTCATCGTGCAGGCGCTGGCCCGCACCCATGACGCGGTCGTCGCGCTGGGCGTCGTGATCCGCGGGGAGACACCCCATTTCGAGTACGTGTGTGACGCGGTCACCGCGGGACTCACCCGGGTGTCGTTGGACGAGTCGACACCCGTCGGCAACGGCGTGCTCACCACCCTCGACGAGGCGCAGGCCCTGGCCCGCGCCGGACTGCCCGGCTCCAGCGAGGACAAGGGCGCCCAGGCGGCCACCGCGGCGCTCGCGTCGGCGATCACGCTGGCGGAGCTGTCCGCCCGGTCGGCGCGGTGAGCGACGCCCCGACCGGCACGGCCGGTGAGTGGGAACTGGAGTACCGCTCGAAGCGGACACCGCGCATCGCGGTGGTCGTGGCCGTCGTGGTGATCGCCCTGCACGTGATCGTCGGTGTGCTGCTGCGGGTCTCGGACACCGGGGTGACGTTCCGTCTGTCCGACCAGATCGGGTTCGCACTCATCGGCGTCGTCATCGGCGCCGCGATACTCACCTTCACCCGGCCTCGGGTCCGCGCCGGTGACCGCGGCGTCGAGGTCCGCAACCTGGTGGGGGAGAAGACGTTCGAGTGGGACGACGTCGAGGGCATCTGGTACCCCGACAAGGGCCGCTGGGCGCGCCTGGAACTCCCCGCCTACGAGAACGTCCCGGTGATGGCCATCCAGGCCTCCGACGGCCAGCTCGCCGTCGACGCGATGGAACGCTTCCGCGAGATCCACGCCCGCCACCGCGCCGACGCCCCCTCCTGACCCGCCCCACACCCCCATCGACGGGTGAGGGCCCGGCCTCAGCGGGTGTCGCCCTCGACGACCCCTTCGCGGCGGGGGTCCGCGCCACCGATCCAGCCGTCCCCGTCACGCATGATCGCGCCGAGACCGGAGCTCTGGTCGGCCACCGACACCTGGTGACCCGTGGCGCGCAGCTGCTGCACGAGCGGGTCCCGATCGCCGTTGTCGGCGGCGTCGATGTCCGGGTGCTCGCCGCCGACGTTCGTCGTCGGTGAGTTCGCCGCGCCGAAGTCGACGGCACCGACCGCCTGCTGCGGGTCGAGACCCCAGTCGAGCATCGCCACGAGCGTCTTCACGACGAACTGGATGATCACCGACCCGCCGGGCGAGCCCACCGTGCCGACGGGCGCCCCCCGGGAACCGTCGGGCTGGGCGGCGAACAGCAGTGTCGGGGAAATCGAGCTGCGCGGCCGTTTGCCCGGCGCGACACGGTTCGCCAGCGGTCGGCCGTCGTCGCCTGTCGGTGCCGCGGAGAAGTCGGTCAGCTGATTGTTCAGCACGAACCCGTCGACGAGGTGGAACGAGCCGAACGACGACTCGACCGTCGTCGTCATCGACGCCATGTTCCCCTGCCGGTCGACGATCGAGATCTGGCTCGTCCCGTGCTCGGGGGTGTCACGTCCGATGGGCACGTCGCCGAGGTCGCCGTGGCGAGCGGTCCCCATCGACCGGTTGCGATCGATCAGCGCCGCACGGGACCGCAGGTAGTCCGGGTTCAGCAGCGCCGCCGGCGACCCACCGGGCAGCGGGACGAAGTCGGTGTCGGCGACATAGGCGTCCCGGTCGGCGTAGGCCAGCCGTTCGGCCTCGGAGATCAGGTGCACGGCCTCGGCGGTGGGCCGGCCGCCGTTCCGGTCGAGGTCGGTGGGACGCGACGTCGACAGGTCGAACGACGTGAGGATGCCCAGCGTCGAGGCGACGGTGATCCCACCCGACGACGGGGGCGGCATGCCGCACAGCACGTGGTCGCGATACCGCGTGCACAGCGCCGTGCGCTTCTTCGCCTGGTACCCGGCGAGGTCGGCGAGCGTCGTGACCCCGGGGGTCATCGGGCTCGGCGCGCCGGTGGGGGACGACCGCGTCGTGCGCCCGATGGCCTCGACGACGTCCCGGGCGATGGCCCCGGTGTAGAACGCGTCGGGACCGTCGGAGGCGATGGCGCCCAACGTCTTCGCGTATGCCGGGTTGGTCAGCACGGTACCCGCGCGTTTCGGTGACCCGTCGGGT
This sequence comes from Gordonia paraffinivorans, assembly GCA_036946345.1. Taxonomy (GTDB): domain Bacteria; phylum Actinomycetota; class Actinomycetes; order Mycobacteriales; family Mycobacteriaceae; genus Williamsia_A; species Williamsia_A paraffinivorans_A. The sequence goes on from JAQIJH010000029.1 coordinate 6,679, forward strand.
TCGAGGAGGTACGAGCGTGCCTGCTCGTCCGACGCGAGGTCGTCGCGGCTGTCGGCGATCGCGGCCGCCATGCGCGGACTGATCGCGAACCCGTTGTCCGACAGCGCGATCGCGGGATCGAACAGCGACCGCCACGACTTCGCGCCGTGGTCGTCGTGAGCCATCTCCAGCATCCGGAGCACGCCTGGCGTGCCGATGGACCGACCGCTCGCCCGCGCCGACGGGATCGGCGTCCGCGGGTCGGTCGGACTGATCCGGCGCAGGTACTCACCGGTCGCCGCGGCGGGGGCCGTCTCGCGACCGTCGTAGGCCTGCACGGAGTTCGACGCCTTGTCGAAGTACACGAGGAACGCCCCGCCGCCGATCCCCGTGGCCTGCGGCTCGACGAGGCCCAGCACGGCCTGCGCGGCGACGAGACCGTCCGCCGCGGTGCCACCGTCGGCGACCACCTCACACGCCGCGCGGGTGGCGAGCGGATTCGCGGTGACGACGGCGAAGGATCTCGTCCGGACCGGCGTCAGGCCTGCCCGGTACCCGGTGGCGACCTCCGGGGCGGTGGCGATGTCGCGGGACGACGCTCCCGCCGACGCGGGCGCGCCGCCCTGGGGCGACGACGACGCGGTGGTGGCGGTGGTGCAGACCCCGGGCCCGGTGGCGTCGGAGGTCGACGACGACGAACACGCCCCCACCCCGAGTGCGACCACCGCGACGAGACACCCGACCCGCACCGCCGACCGTGTCGGTCGCGACCGCTCCGGCATGAGGTCCCACCTTCCGCGTCGAGCCGCCGACGCCGTGGGCGCAGGCGGCGTATGGAGGGGGACGCTAGCCCACCCGGGCCGTCGGAGGGGCGTACTAACCTGGAGCGGTGCCCGATCCGACCACGTACCGCCCGGCGCCGGGGAGCATCCCCACCGACCCGGGCGTCTACAAGTTCCGGGATCCGCACGGACGCGTCATCTACGTCGGCAAGGCGAAGAACCTGCGGTCGCGGCTGACCTCGTACTTCCAGGACCTGTCCGGCCTGCACCCCCGCACCCGCCGCATGGTCACCACCGCCGGCTCGGTCGAGTGGACCGTCGTCACCACCGAGGTGGAGGCGCTGCAGCTCGAGTACAACTGGATCAAACAGTTCGACCCGCGGTTCAACGTCCGCTACCGCGACGACAAGTCGTACCCGATGCTCGCGGTCACCCTGAACGAGGAGTACCCGCGGCTGTTCGTCTACCGCGGCCCGCGGCGCAAGGGCGTCCGGTACTTCGGGCCGTACGCGCACGCCTGGGCGATCCGCGAGACGCTCGACCTGCTGACCCGCGTCTTCCCCGCCCGCACGTGCTCGGCGGGCGTGTTCAAACGGCACGGTCAGATCGACCGGCCCTGCCTGCTGGGGTACATCGAAAAGTGCTCGGCGCCGTGTGTCGGCCGGGTCGACGCCGCCGAGCACCGGCAGATCGTCGAGGACTTCTGCGACTTCCTCGCCGGCCGCACCGACCGGATGATCCGCAACCTCGAGTCCCAGATGGCCTCGGCCGCCGAGGATCTCGACTTCGAACGTGCCGCACGTCTCCGCGACGACGTCGGGGCACTCAAGCGGGCGCTGGAGAAGCAGGCCGTGGTCCTCGGCGACGGAACCGACGCCGACGTCATCGCGATGGTCGCCGACGACCTCGAGGTGTCGGTGCAGATGTTCCACGTCCGCGGGGGACGTGTCCGCGGCCAACGCGGGTGGGTGGTCGAGCGCGTCGACGACCTGTCCGGCAGCGACGACACCACCGACGCCGACGGCCCCGACCTGTCGGAGCAGGTGGCGCAGTTCCTCACCCAGTTCTACGGGGAACAGGTCGACCAGGCGGCGACCGTGGCCGACGGGGAGCCGGGCGGCGTCGAGTCGGTGCCGCGCCAGGTGCTGGTGCCGGTGCTCCCGCCGGACGCCGACGAGTTCTCCCGGTGGCTGTCCGGGCTGCGGGGCGCGCAGGTGAGTCTGCGAGTGCCGCAACGCGGCGACAAGAAGGCCCTCTTCGACACGGTCGCGCGCAACGCCGGTGAGGCTCTGACGCAGCATAAACTCAAGCGCGCAGGCGATCTCACCACCCGCTCTGCCGCACTCACCGAAATCCAGGAGACGCTCGGTCTCGACGACGCCCCGCTGCGCATCGAGTGCATCGACATCTCGCACGTGCAGGGCACCGACGTCGTCGCGTCGCTCGTCGTGTTCGAGGACGGCCTGCCGCGCAAGTCCGACTACCGGCACTACAGCATCCGGGAGGCCGCCGGGGACGGCCGCAGCGACGACGTCGCGTCGATCGCGGAGGTCACCCGCCGTCGCTTCCTCCGCCACCGCGCCGACGCGCACCGCAGCGATCCCGCGGACCCGACCGCCACGGTGTCGGCGGTCGGCGGGGAGCCTGCGGTCGACAACGGTGGGGACATGGCACCGGAGGCCGCGATCGACCCGGCCACAGGCCGCCCGCGACGGTTCGCCTACCCGCCCAACCTGTTCGTCGTCGACGGCGGTGCACCGCAGGTGCGGGCCGCGGCCGACGTCCTCGACGAACTGGGTGTGACCGACGTGTCGGTGATCGGTCTGGCCAAACGTCTCGAGGAGGTGTGGACCCCCGACGACGACGACCCGGTGATCTTCCCGCGGTCGAGTGAGGCGTTGTTCCTGTTGCAGCGGGTCCGGGACGAGGCGCACCGGTTCGCCATCACCTTCCACCGCAGCAAGCGCAGCAAGCGGATGACGGCGTCCGCACTCGACGGCGTCCCGGGACTGGGGGAGACCCGCCGGAAGGCGCTCGTCACCCACTTCGGTTCCGTCGCACGGCTGAAGCAGGCGTCGGTCGAGGAGATCGCGGGTGTCCCGGGGATCGGGCCGTCCACCGCGGCGGCCGTGCAGCGCGCGCTCACGGAGCCGGCGTCGTGAGCGACGAGGGCCGGGACGGACAGGGCCTGCCGCTCGAGGACGGGGCCGGTCGCGACCTGGACGTCCTGCTCGTCACCGGCATGTCCGGGGCGGGCCGAGGGACCGTCGCCCGGTTGCTCGAGGACCTCGGGTGGTACGTCACCGACAACGTCCCGTCGCCGCTCATCCCGCGCACCGTCATCGTCGCCCGCCAGGAGACGCCGGACACCAACCGCGTCGCGGTCGTGATGCGCACGCCCACAGCCGCGTTCGCCGCCGGCGTCAGCGACGTCCGGTCCGATCTGGAGTCGACGGGCGCCGCCGTACGCCTGCTCTTCCTCGACGCCGACGACGCCGCGCTCGTCCGTCGCTACGAGCAGGTGCGGCGGCGGCACCCGTTCCAGCAGGACGGCACGCTCGTCGACGCGATCGCACGGGAACGCGCCGCGCTGGCCGGGGTGTCGGAGTCCGCCGACCTCGCCGTCGACACCTCGGGGTTGTCGGTGACCGCACTGCGGACGATCGTCGACAACGCGTTCGCCCAGCCGTCGGGGACCGACGTGCGGATCACCGTGCAGTCCTTCGGGTTCAAGTACGGGCTGCCGATCGACGCCGACCTCGTCGCGGACGTGCGCTTCCTGCCCAACCCGTACTGGGTGGCGGACCTGCGCGACCTGACCGGCCGCGACGCCCCGGTGTCGACCTACGTCCTCGGGCAACCCGGTGCCGACGCCTGGCTGGAGGCCTACGAGCGCATCGTGCGGCTCACCGCCGAGGGGTACACGCGAGAGGGCAAGCGGTACATGACCGTCGCCATCGGCTGTACCGGTGGCAAGCACCGCAGCGTCGCGATGTCGACCGAACTCGCCCGCCGGCTGTGCGCCCCGGCGGCGGACACCACGTGGTCCGGGTCCGACCGCGCCGACCTCACACCGTTCGACGCCCGCGCCGTGCACCGCGACCTGGGACGGGAATGAGCACGCCCGCCCTGCGCACGGCGGTCGCCCTGGGGGGCGGCCACGGTCTCTACGCCACCGTCACCGCACTGCGGCAGGTGTGCGACCACGTCACCGCCGTCGTCACCGTCGCCGACGACGGCGGCTCGTCGGGCCGGCTGCGCTCGGAACTCGCGGTGATCCCGCCGGGGGACCTGCGCATGGCGCTGGCGGCGCTGCTCGACGCGGACGCCCGCGATCCCGATGACCCCGCCGCGCGGTGGGCGGCGGTGTTGCAGCACCGATTCCGCGGCCGCGGGGCGTTGGCCGGACACCCCATCGGCAACCTCCTGTTGGCCGGCCTGCAGGAGCACCTCGGTGATCCCGTCACCGCCCTCGACGCGATGGTCGAGCTGTTCGGGATCACCGGCCGTGTCCTGCCCATGTCGACGGTGCCGCTCGGCATCGAGGCCGACGTCTCCGGCCTGGAGGACGACCCCCGGATCAGTCGGTCGATCGCAGGACAGGTCGCCGTCGCCACCACCCCCCGGCACCGTGCGCCGTGTGCGTCTGCTCCCCACCGACCCGCCCGCCTGCGACGCCGCGCTGGAGGCCATCGCCACCGCCGACCTCGTCACGCTCGGCCCCGGGTCGTGGTTCTCCAGCGTCATCCCGCACGTCCTGGTGCCGGCACAGCTCGCCGCGCTCCGGGCGACGTCGGCGCGTCGGGTGCTGTTCGTCAACCTCGCCCCGGAACCGGGTGAGACGCGCGGTTTCTCGGTCGAGCGACATCTGCACGTGCTGCATGCCCACGCCGACGACCTCCGCATCGACGACGTCGTCGTCGACGGCGCATCGGTGCCGTCGGACCGGGAACGCGATCACGTCCGCCGCGCCGCCGACCGCTTCGGCGCGACCCTGCACGTCGCCGACCTCGCGCGCCCCGGGACGCAGATCCACGATCCGGCCAGAGTGGCAGCCATGGTGCATACCCTGACCGGGGCTCGACAGGATGGCTACTCTGACGGGGCCGACCGGTCGGGCGGGGACGACGCCGAGGGGACCGGACCGTAGACGGGGTGATCCCCCACACGGGCGGGGCGTCGGGAGACGCCGGGATCGACGGGCCGGCACGCGGGGGCACGACAACGCGACGAGAAGACTCCGGGCACACCCGGGCAGGAGGACGACAACCGGTGGCGATGACAGCGGCCGTCAAGGACGAGCTCAGCCGGCTCGTCGTGACCCAGACGAGTTGCCGGAAGGCCGAGGTGTCGGCGCTGCTCCGTTTCGCCGGCGGTCTCCACATCGTCGCGGGCCGCGTGATCGTGGAGGCCGAGGTCGACCTCGGCAACGTCGCCCGGCGCCTGCGCAAGGAGATCTTCGACCTCTACGGGTACAACTCCGAGGTCCACGTGCTGCGCAGCGGCGGGATCCGCAAGGGTTCCCGCTACGTCGTCCGGGTCACCAAGGACGGCGAGGCACTCGCCCGCCAGACGGGTCTGCTCGACCTGCGCGGGCGACCGGTGCGGGGTCTGCCCGCACAGGTCGTCGGCGGCGGTGTCGCCGACGCGGAGGCCGCCTGGCGCGGTGCGTTCCTCGCCCACGGCTCGCTCACCGAACCCGGACGCTCGTCGGCGCTGGAGGTCAGCTGCCCCGGCCCGGAGGCGGCGCTCGCCCTCGTCGGTGCCGCCCGGCGCCTCGGAGTTCCCGCGAAGGCCCGCGAGGTCCGCGGCGCCGACCGGGTCGTGATCCGCGACGGCGAGGCGATCGGTGCGTTGCTCACCCGCATGGGCGCGCAGGACACGCGACTGACGTGGGAGGAGCGCCGGATGCGGCGCGAGGTGCGCGCCACCGCGAACCGCCTCGCCAACTTCGACGACGCGAACCTGCGCCGCTCTGCCCGGGCCGCGGTGGCGGCCGCGGCCCGCGTCGAGCGGGCCCTGGAGATCCTCGGGGACACCGTCCCGGACCACCTGCTGAACGCGGGACGACTGCGCGTCGAGCACCGGCAGGCGTCGCTGGAGGAACTCGGTCAGCTGGCCGACCCGCCGATGACGAAGGACGCCGTCGCCGGTCGCATCCGGCGTCTGCTGTCGATGGCGGACAAGAAGGCCGCCGCCGAGGGCATCCCCGACACCGAGTCCGCGGTGACCGCGGACCTCCTCGACGAGGCCTGAGCTCCCGCCGGACACCGCCCGTCGCGGACGACGGGTGCCCCGATTAGGGTGATCGGTGACCGCGGGCCGTGGTGGCTCGCACCATCGGTACAGCAAAGGGAGCACAACGTGACCGTTCGGGTAGGCGTCAACGGATTCGGCCGGATCGGTCGCAACTTCTTCCGCGCCGTCGAGGCCCAGAAGGCGCTCGGCACCACCGACATCGAGATCGTCGCGGTCAACGACCTCACCGACAACGACACCCTCGCGCACCTGCTCAAGTTCGACTCCATCCTCGGTCGCCTGCCGCAGGACGTGAGCGCCTCGGGCGACACCATCACCGTCGGTGACCAGGAGATCAAGGGTCTGTCGGTCAAGGAGGGCCCGTCGGCGCTGCCGTGGGGTGACCTCGGTGTCGACGTGGTCGTCGAGTCGACCGGCATCTTCACCGCCCGCGCGAAGGCCCAGGGCCACCTCGACGCCGGCGCCAAGAAGGTCATCATCTCCGCGCCCGCCTCCGACGAGGACATCACCATCGTCATGGGCGTGAACGACGACAAGTACGACGGCAGCCAGAACATCATCTCCAACGCGTCGTGCACCACGAACTGCCTCGGCCCGCTCGCCAAGGTCCTCAACGACGAGTTCGGCATCGTCAAGGGCCTCATGACCACGGTCCACGCCTACACGCAGGACCAGAACCTGCAGGACGGCCCGCACAAGGACCTGCGTCGCGCCCGCGCCGCCGCCATCAACGTCGTCCCGACCTCCACCGGCGCGGCCAAGGCCATCGGCCTGGTGCTCCCGGAGCTCAAGGGCAAGCTCGACGGCTACGCGCTGCGCGTGCCGATCCCGACCGGCTCGGTCACCGACCTCACCGCGCACCTCGCGAAGTCGGCCACCGTCGACGAGATCAACGCCGCGCTGAAGTCGGCCGCCGAGGGCAAGCTCAAGGGCATCCTCAAGTACTACGACGCGCCGATCGTCTCGTCGGACATCGTGACCGACCCGCACAGCTCGCTGTTCGACGCGGGCCTGACGAAGGTCATCGACGACCAGGCCAAGGTCGTCTCCTGGTACGACAACGAGTGGGGTTACTCCAACCGCCTGGTCGACCTCATCGGCCTCGTCGGCAAGTCCCTCTGAGGCGCACGTCGATGGCGCTGCAGACGCTGCAGGATCTCCTCGACGCCGGGGTCTCCGGCCGCATCGTGCTGGTGCGGTCGGACCTCAACGTGCCGCTCGACGGCTCGACCATCACCGACCCCGGGCGCATCGTCGCCTCGGCGCCGACCATCGCGAAGCTCGCGGAGGCCGGCGCGTCGGTGATCGTCACCGCACACCTCGGTCGTCCCAAGGGTGAGCCGGACCCGAAGTTCTCGCTGGCGCCCGTCGCACAGCGGCTCGGGGAGGAGCTGGGCCGCAACGTCCAGCTCGCCTCCGACGTCGTCGGCACCGACGCGCTCGCGCGGGCCGAAGGCCTCACCGACGGTGACGTCCTCCTGCTCGAGAACGTCCGGTTCGACCCACGGGAGACGTCGAAGGACGCCTCCGAGCGGGAGGCGCTGGCGACGGCGCTCGTCGAGCTCGTCGGCGACGACGGTGCGTTCGTGTCCGACGGTTTCGGTGTCGTCCACCGCGAGCAGGCCTCGGTCTACGACGTCGCGAAGTTGTTGCCGCACTACGCCGGTGACCTCGTCCGTTCCGAGGTCGAGGTGCTGCGCAAGCTCACCGCCGAGGTCGAGCGTCCCTATGCCGTCGTGCTCGGCGGCTCGAAGGTCTCCGACAAGCTCGGTGTCATCGAGGCGTTGGCGCCCAAGGTCGACACCCTCGTCATCGGCGGCGGCATGGCGTTCACCTTCCTGGTGGCCCAGGGCTACTCGGTGGGCACGTCGCTGCTGCAGGACGACCAGGTCGACGTCTGCAAGGACCTCCTCGAGCGCTTCGGCGACGTGATCCACCTGCCGGTGGACGTCGTCGTCGCGGACTCGTTCTCCGCCGACGCGGAGGCGAGGACGGTCGCGTCGTCGGAGATCCCCGACGGCTGGATGGGCCTCGACATCGGGCCGGAGTCGGTCAAGCGGTTCGCCGCGGTGCTGTCCGGCGCCCGCACGATCTTCTGGAACGGCCCGTCGGGTGTGTTCGAGTTCGAGAAGTTCTCGTCGGGTACCCGTGGTGTCGCCGAGGCGATCGCCCAGGCCACCGCCCAGGGCGCGTTCAGCGTCGTCGGCGGTGGTGACTCGGCTGCCGCGGTGCGGTCGCTGGGACTGCCGGACGACGGCTTCTCGCACATCTCGACCGGCGGCGGTGCGTCGCTGGAGTACCTGGAGGGCAAGCAGCTGCCCGGCCTGACCGTTCTGGAGGACTGAGCACGTGGCCACCCGCAAGCCGCTCATCGCCGGCAACTGGAAGTGCAACCTGAACCACCTCGAGGCGATCGCCCTGGTGCAGAAGATCGCCTTCGCGTTGCCCGCGAAGTACTTCGACCACGTCGACGTGACGGTCATCCCGCCGTTCACCGACATCCGCAGCGTGCAGACCGTCGTCGACGGGGACAAGCTGCTGCTCACCTACGGTGCGCAGGACCTGTCCCAGCACGATTCCGGTGCCTACACCGGCGAGATCAGCGGGGCGTTCCTCGCCAAGCTGGGCTGCACCTTCGTCGTCGTCGGACACTCGGAGCGACGCACGCTGCACGGCGAGACCGACGAGGTCGTCCTGGCCAAGACCACCGCCGCGCTGCGGCACGAGCTCACCCCGATCGTCTGCATCGGTGAGGGTCTCGATGTCCGCGAGGCCGGCGACCACGTGGCGCACAACGTGGCGCAGCTGCGCGGGTCGCTCGCGGGCCTCACCGCCGAGCAGATCGCCCGCGTCGTCATCGCCTATGAACCCGTCTGGGCCATCGGCACCGGTCGGGTGGCGTCGGCGGCGGACGCGCAGGAGGTGTGCGCCGCGGTACGGGCGACACTGCGCGAACTCGCCGGAGACGACGTCGCCGGCGCGGTACGCGTCCTGTACGGCGGGTCGGTGAACGCGAAGAACGTCGGCGAGATCGTCGGCCAGGCCGACATCGACGGTGCGTTGGTCGGTGGTGCGTCGCTCAAGTCCGACGAGTTCGCGACGCTGTCGGCCATCGCCGCGGGCGGCCCCCTGCCCTGATCGGTCCACCGTCCCGACCCCTGGCCGGGTCGGTCAGGATCGGCACGTACACTTCCACGGTGCACGGCCGTGGCCCGGTCGTGCCCGCGATCGGAGAGGATTCGAGTGAAGCTCGCGCTGGACATCGGACTGGTGATCACCAGCCTGCTGATGGTCGTCCTGGTGCTGCTGCACCGCGGCAAGGGTGGCGGCCTGTCGTCGCTGTTCGGTGGCGGCGTGCAGTCGAGCCTGTCCGGGTCGAGCGTCGTCGAGCGCAACCTCGACCGCCTGACGATCTTCGTCGGCGTCATCTGGTTCATCTTCATCCTGGGCATCGGGCTCGACATCAAGCTCTCCTGACGTCGGAAGTCGTTCCCCGCTGAGGCGCGTGGTGCGCGCAGGGCGGCATCGCGCGGGATACTGATGCGATGACCGACACCTCGATCGCATCCGACACGTTCGCGGCCCCGTCCGACGCCCCGGTCAGCTCCACGGCCACCGGCCGGGCCGCGACCGAGCCCCTGCGGCAAGACATCCGGCTGCTCGGCGGTCTGCTCGGCGACGTGGTGCGTGAGCACGCCGGCGAGGACATCTTCGACCTGGTTGAGAAGGCGCGTGTCGAGTCGTTCCGGGTCCGGCGGTCGGAGATCGACCGGGGAGAACTGGCCGACGTCCTCGGCCGTGTCGACACCGCCGAGGCCATCCCGGTGATCCGGGCGTTCTCGCACTTCGGCCTGCTGGCCAACCTCGCCGAGGACATCCACCGCGAGCGCCGACGCGCGATCCACGTCCGCGCGGGAGAGCCGCCTGTCGCCAGTTCCCTGGCCGCCACCTGGCAGAAGCTCGCCGCGGCGGACCTCGCCGACGAGCAGGTCGGGGAGGCGCTGTCGTCGGCCGCGGTCGTCCCCGTCATCACCGCGCACCCGACCGAGACGCGGCGCCGGACCGTGTTCGAGGTGCAGCGTCGTATCACCGATCTCATGCGCTACCGCGATCGCACGGAGCTCACGCCGGACGAGGACGCCGACGTGACAGCGGCGCTGCGTCGGCAGATCCTCACACTGTGGCAGACGGCACTCATCCGGTTGGAGCGCCTGCGGATCGAGGACGAGATCGAGGTGGGCCTGCGGTACTACGACGCGTCCTTCTTCGACGTCATCCCGTCGCTCAACGCGTCGCTGCGCGACCACCTGCGTGAGCAGTACCCGTCCGCCGGTCTGTCCGACGACCCCATCGTGCGGATGGGCTCCTGGATCGGCGGTGACCGTGACGGCAACCCGTTCGTCACCGGCGACGTCGTGGCCCTGGCCACCGGACGCGCCGCCCGCACCGCACTGGACCACCACCTCACGGAGCTGACCCTGCTCGCGCAGGAGCTGAGCATGTCGTCGCGGCTGGTCAGCGTGAGCGACGCGATCCTGGAGCTCGGTGGTGCCGACTCCGGTGACGTCGCGGCGGACGAGCCCTACCGACTCGCGCTGCGACACATCCGGTCCCGCCTGCTCGCCACCGTCCGCGACCGGTTCGGCGACGACGCGGAGGACCCCGGCCCTCTCGACGACCCGACCGCGTCGGCGTATGCCACCGCGGCCGAGCTGCTCGCCGATCTCGACGTCGTCGACGACTCGTTGCGGTCCAACCGCGATGGGGCGCTGGCCGACGACCGCCTGCTCCGGCTGCGGGAGTCGGTGCGCACGTTCGGGTTCCACCTCTCCGGTCTCGACATGCGGCAGAACTCCGACATGCACGAGGAGGTCGTCGCCGAGTTGCTGGCCTGGGCCGGTGTGCACGACGACTACGCGTCCCTGTCGGAGGACGAGCGCGTCGAGATCCTCACCCGCGAGTTGTCGCACCGGCGGCCGCTCCTCGGGCCGGGCGCCGAGCTCGGCGAGCTCGCGACCAAGGAGATCGGGATCGTGCGGTCGGCGGCGCGCGCGGTCGCGGCCTACGGCCCGGAGGCGGTCCCGAACTACGTCATCAGCATGTGCACGTCGGTGAGCGACATGTTCGAGGCGCTGCTGCTGCTGAAGGAGGCGGGGCTGTTCGATCCCGCCGGGGGCGAGCCGCGCTGTACCGTCCGCGTCGTCCCGCTGTTCGAGACCATCGAGGACCTGCGCCAGGGCGCGACCACATTGCGTGCCGTGCTCGACGTCCCGCTGTACCGGGCGCTCGTCGCCGCCCAGGGCGAGACGCAGGAGATCATGCTGGGCTACTCCGACTCCAACAAGGACGGCGGTTACATGGCCGCCAACTGGGCGCTGTACCGCGCCGAGCTGGATCTCGTCGAGGCCGCCCGCGAGGCGGGGATACGGTTGCGGCTCTTCCACGGTCGCGGCGGCACGGTCGGCCGTGGTGGCGGTCCGAGCTACGACGCCATCCTGGCGCAGCCCCCGGGTGCGGTGCAGGGCGCGCTGCGCATCACCGAACAGGGTGAGGTCATCGCGGCCAAGTACGCCGAACCCGTTCTGGCACGCCGCAACCTGGAGACGCTGGTCGCGGCGACACTGGAATCCACCCTGCTCGACGTCGAGGGGCTCGGCGACGACGCCGGCTCCGCCTACACCGACCTCGACGAGATCGCCGAGCTGGCGCGGTCGGCGTACTCGGCACTCGTGCACGAGACCCCGGGCTTCGTCGAGTACTTCACCACGTCGACGCCGCTGTCGGAGATCGGCGCGCTCAACATCGGCAGCCGCCCGGCGTCGCGGAAGCAGACCGAGAAGATCTCCGACCTGCGCGCCATCCCGTGGGTGCTGTCGTGGACGCAGTGCCGCGTCATGCTGCCGGGCTGGTACGGCACGGGCTCGGCGTTCGAACAGTGGATCGGCGACGACCCGGACCGGCTGGAGACCCTGCGTCGCTACCACCGGACCTGGCCGTTTTTCGCGACGGTGCTCTCGAACATGGCGCAGGTGCTGGCCAAGTCGGATCTCGGCCTCGCCGAACGCTATTCGCATCTCGTCGCCGACGAGGACCTGCGCTCACGGGTGTTCGGGATGATCGTCGAGGAGCACCGCCGCACGGTGCAGATGTACTTCGCGATCACCGAGACCGACGACCTGCTGGCCGACAACCCGGCGCTGGCGCGGTCGGTGTTCAACCGGTTCCCGTACCTCGAGCCGCTCAACCTGCTGCAGCTGGAGCTGCTCCGCCGCTTCCGGTCCGGTGACGACTCACCGCAGGTGCGTCGTGGCATCCAGCTGACCATGAACGGCCTCGCGACCGCCCTCCGCAACAGCGGGTAGGAGCCGACGGCGGCCGCATCGTCGACCGGTCAGGGACGGGCTCCCGGGATGTCGGTGAAGCTGATCCGCACCGAGATCGGCGTCGTCGCGGTCGCGCGTGCGACCGCGACCGCGAGGGGCCGCAGCGCGGGGTGGGAGGCGAAGGTCGCCGCCCGTGCGCGGACGTCGTCGTCGGGGACGAACGCGGCGGTGCCGGAACGCCAGCGGTCGCCCTGCCGGATGGACACCGCGGGGTCCGCCGCGATGTTGGCGCCCCACCCGGAACGACGGCCGTGCTGACTGATCACCCAGGCACCGGTGGTGTCGAACGCCGCCGTCACCGGCACCCGGCGTCGCAGGCCCGTCTTCCTGCCGGTGGTCTCGATCTCCGTCGCGAGGCTGGTGCGGATTCCCAGTCGCCCCAACGCGCGCACCGTCGGGTTCGCCACGCGACGCCCGACCGCCCGCTCGACACGGAACTTGCGGGCAGCGGTGTCCGAGGATGCGGTGACCCCGCGCCGCCGACTGCGGAGTGCGTCGAACCCGTTGCGGCGCAACGTGCTGACCACCGTCCGACGGAGGGGCCGGTCGGGATCGGGGTCGTCTCCGTCACCCATCCGATGCAGTTGATCGGTGTGCCACTGCAGATCCAACGCCCCCTCCACCGTCCGTGCCGTCCGCGCGGCCCCCACCCGGGCGGGGACGGGCAACCGCAGCGATCCCGCGGGCAGCACCGTGGTGCCGCCGCGCAGGACGGCACCGGCCGCGTCCGGGAGCACGGCGGCCGGTCGTCCGATGCCGACCACGTCGCACAGCCCGTCCGCGATCGCCCGCGCCATCGTGTCGCGGGACCGGAACCCACCGGTGACGGCGATCGGGATGTCCTTGGCCACCGCCCGGACGGTCTCGGCGTAGTCGAGGAAGTAGGCCTCGCGAGCGCGGGTGCTGTCAGACTGCGCGCGACCCATCATCGCGGGCGACTCGTAGCTGCCGCCGCTGATCTCGAGGAGGTCGATGTCCTCGTCGGCGATGGCGTCGATCACCGCGCGGGAGTCGTCCTCGGTGAACCCGCCGCGCTGGAAATCCGCCGAGTTGAGCTTCACCCCCAGTGCGAAGCCCGGGCGGACCGCGTCCCGGATGGCATGGACCAGCGCGAGCAGGAACCGCATCCGACCGTCGATGTCACCACCCCACCGGTCGGTCCGGTCGTTGCTGAGCGGGGAGAGGAACTGCGAGACGAGGTAACCGTGCGCGGCGTGGATCTGCACACCGTCGAACCCGGCTGCGTCAGCCCGCGCCGCCGCCGTGGCGAACCGCTCGACGATGTCGCCGATCTCGGCGTCGGTCAGCGCCCGCGGGGCCGGCACGCCGGGGATGGCCACACCGCGGGAAGAGGGCGCCACGGCGTGGTGGGTCGAGGCGAGGGGGCTGGCCTGTCGGCCGGGGTGGTTCAGCTGCATCCACACCGGGCTGCCGCCGTCCTGCACCGTCTTCGCCCAGCTGCGGAACCCGTCCAGATCGGAGTCCGCCTCGAGCACCACGTTGCCGGGTTCGCCGAGGTGACGTCGATCGACCATCACGTTCCCGGTCACGACCAGTCCGAACCCGCCGTCGGACCACCGGCGGTACAACGCGCCGATCCGCTCTCCCGGCAGGTGGTCGGCTCCGGCGAGCCCCTCGGACAGCGCCGACTTCATGATGCGGTTGCCGAGCACCTGGCCGTTCGGCAGGCGCAGCGGCGACGCGAGCGTCGCGGAGGGTGCGGGGGTGGTGCTCGTCATCGCGGTACCTTTCGACGGGGCGAGGTGCCGACGACGCTAATAGACCAATCGGTATACTTCAAGGCCGGGAGTGAGGTGGTTCGGTGAGCGTCCGCGAGCGTCTTGTCGACGCGACAGCCGCGTTGATCCGTCGCAACGGCGTCGCCGGCACGGGTCTGGCGGAGATCCTCCAGTGCAGCGGGGTGGCCCGCCGCAGCGTCTACCTCACCTTCCCGGGCGGCAAGGAGGAACTCGTCGCGACCGCCACCCGTGAGGTGGGTGCGTCGATGACCGCGCTCCTCGCCGCCGGGGGACCGGTGGCCGGGTCCGTCCGTGACTTCGTCGACCTGTGGGCGGTCCGTCTGCGCGACAGCGGCTTCGCCGACGGGTGTCCGATCGTGGCCGCGGCACTGGGCCGGCACTCCGCGAACGCCGCCGCCGACGCGGCCGGTGCGGTGTTCGAGGACTGGACGTCGGCGCTGATCGCACGACTCCGGGACGAGGGCTACGCCGAGGCCGACGCCCGCGACATCGCGACGATGGCGATCGTCAGCGTCGAGGGGGCCGTGGTCGTCGCGCAGGCGCGGCGGTCCGCCGAGCCGCTGGAGGTCGTCGGTCGCGTCCTGGAGGAGATCGTCCGCGCACGCCGTCCGGTGTGAGTCGCTCCTCGTCAGAGGTCGGCGGAGGCGGCCGCGTCGACGAACCAGACGGTCGCCTCGGTGCCGCCGACCGACGCGCACGGCCAGGCCGACGCGTCGCCGCCACCGACGCCCGCGGCGACGGCCTCGGCCTTGTCGGCACCGGCGACGAGGAACCACACCTGCCGGGCGCGGTTCACCGCGGGGACGGTCAGCGTGATGCGCCGCGGCGGCGGCTTGGGGGAGTTCTCGACGGCGACGACCGTCGCCGACCGCTCGGCGAGGGCGTCGGTGTGCGGGAAGAGCGAGTTGATGTGGCCTTCGCCCCCCATCCCGAGCAGGTGGATGTCGAACGCCGGGCTGTCGGCGCCGTCGCCGCGCTCGCGGAGGAGCCGCGCGTAATCGGCGGCCGCGGCCTCGATGTCGTCGCCGAACTCCCCGTCGCTGGGCGCCATGACGAACACCCGCGCGGGATCGACGTCGACATGGCCGAGCAGGGCGTCGCGCGCCTGGCCGGAGTTGCGCTCGTCGTCGGCGTCGGGGACGAACCGGTCGTCACCGAACCAGATGTCGACCGATCGCCAGTCGATGTCGGAGCCGTTGTCGCGCAACCACTCCAGGATGGCGATGCCGTTGCTGCCGCCGGTGAGGACCACCGACGCCGTCCCGCGCTCCCGCTGGGCGGCCACGACGGTCTCGACGAACCGCGCGCCGGCGGCGGCGACCAACTCGGCGGAGTCGGTCGTCTCGACCACCTCGGGACGAACACTCATGCCGGGACCTCCGCACCGGGTCGGGACAACCGTGCGACGCCCTGCAGCGCCAGGTGGTAGATCTCGTCGGGGTCGAGCCGACGCAGTTCCTCCGCGATGCACTCACGGGTGCCCCGCGTCGACATCGCGATGCGGCCGTCGGGCCGGCCCGGGTTCGACAGCACCGCGTTGTTGTTCTGGTCGACGGCGAGGACAAGTGGCCCGGAGTCGCGCTCGAGGCGGATCTCGAAGCTCCCGACAGCGCGATGGACGTCGACGCCGAGCTGCGCCTGCAGCCACCCGGCGAGCAGGTCGATCGACGGTGAACGCGTCGGTCCGGTCACCGACGCCGACCGCACGGGCTCCAGCGGCGGCCGGTCCAACGCGGCGGTGAGGATGGCCCGCCAGTAGGTGATCTGCGACCACGCCAGGTCGGTGTCGCCGGGGGAGTAGCTCTCCAGCCGGGTCGCGAGGACGGTGTCCGCGTCGGCGGCGTGCGCGGCGTCGGTGATGCGCCGCCCCGCGAGGCGACCCAGCGGATCCTTGGCGGGATCGTCCGGCGCCTCGCCGGGCCACCACGTGACGACGGGTGTGTCCGGCAGCAGGAACGGCGTGACGACGCTCGCCGCGTGCTGGGTCAGGTCGCCGTAGAGACGCAGGACCACGACCTCCGAGGCACCGGCGTCGCCACCGACGCGGATCTGCCCGTCGAGGCGGGTCGCCGCCGCGGGGTTGCCCAGGGACACGACGATCACGCGGCAGGGGTGCTCCCGGCTCGCCTCGTTCGCGGCGTCGATCGCACCCTCGGTGGGCTGCCCCTCGGCCGCACACACGACGAGCGTCAACACCCGCCCCAGGGTGACGGCGCCGCCGCTCTCCCGGATCGAGACGAGCTTCTTGCTGACCTTCTCGGTGGTCGTGGCCGGCAGGTCGAGGATCACCGGGAGTACTCCTTCACGCGGAGGTGCGGGGTCACGGTCGCCGCCAGGTGCGCCCTACGCGGGACATCATCTCGTCGGCCGAGCGCGGACCCCAGGTCCCGGACTCGTAGGTGTCGGGGCGGCCCGAGGCCGCCCAGTTCTCGAGGACCGGGTCGAGGATCTTCCACGACAGCTCGACCTCGTCGTTGACCGGGAACAGGGACGGTTCGCCGAGCAGCACGTCGAGGATGAGCCGCTCGTAGGCCTCCGGGGACGACTCGGTGAACGCCTGGCCGTAGCTGAAGTCCATGTTCACGTCGCGGACCTGCATGCTCGAGCCGGGCACCTTCGAGCCGAACCGCAGCGTGATGCCCTCGTCGGGCTGCACCCGGATGACGAGGGCGTTCTCGCCGAGCTCCTCGGTCATCGTCTTGTCGAACGGCAGGTGCGGCGCCCGCTTGAACACGATCGCGATCTCGGTGACCCTGCGCCCCAACCGTTTCCCGGTGCGCAGGTAGAACGGCACACCCGCCCAGCGGCGGCTGTCGACCTCGACGGCGATCGCCGCGTAGGTCTCGGTGATCGAGTCGGCGGCGAACCCCTCCTCGTCGACCAGGCCGGGCACCTCGGTGCTGCCCTGCCATCCCGGCCCGTACTGTCCGCGGGCCGTGTTCAGCTCGAGTGGCAGCACGTTGCGGGTCGCAGAGAGGACCTTGATCTTCTCCGCCTGCAACTCCTTCGGCTCGAACGAGACGGGCTCCTCCATCGCCACCAGCGCCAGCAACTGGAGCAGGTGGTTCTGGATGACGTCGCGGGCGGCGCCGATGCCGTCGTAGTACCCCGCCCGACCGCCGAGTCCGATGTCCTCGGCCATCGTGATCTGCACGTGGTCGACGTAGTGGCTGCTCCACAGCGGGTCGAACAGCTGGTTGGCGAAGCGCAGCGCCAGGATGTTCTGGACCGTCTCCTTGCCCAGGTAGTGGTCGATGCGGAACACCGCGTCCTCCGGGAACACCCGGTTGACGACGGCGTTCAGCTCCTGCGCACTGCGCAGATCGTGGCCGAACGGCTTCTCGATGACGACGCGGCGCCAGTGCTCCTCGGTCTGATCCGCCAGGCCCGACCGCTGCAACTGCTCGCAGACGGTGGGGAAGGCACCGGGCGGGATCGACAGGTAGAACGCGTGGTTGCCGTCCGTGCCGCGCTGCCGGTCGAGGTCGGCGAGAACCGACGACAACTGGTCGAACGCGTCGTCGTCGTCGAAGGCCCCCTGCACGAAGCGGAACCCCTCCGACAGCCGCTCCCACACCTCCTCGCGGAACGGTGTCCGCGAGTGGTCGCGCACGGCGTCGTGCACGATCTGGCCGAAGTCCTGGTCGTCCCAGTCGCGCCGGGCGAAACCGACCAGCGCGAAACTCGGCGGCAGCAGCCCACGGTTGGCCAGGTCGTACACGGCCGGCATGAGCTTGCGGCGTGCGAGGTCACCGGTGACGCCGAAGATGACCAAGCTGCAGGGGCCGGCGATGCGGGGCAGACGCTTGTCACGCGAGTCCCGCAGCGGGTTGGACCACCCTGTCTCGACGGTCGCTGTCACGCCCGCGTCAGCTCTTGGCGGAGTCGAGCTGCTCCTGGGTCGCGTCGAGCAGCTCACCCCAGGCCTTCTCGAACTTCTCGACACCCTCGTTCTCGAGGGTGAGGAACACGTCGGTCAGGTCGATGCCGATCTCGGAGAGCTTCGCGAAGACCTCCTCGGACTCCGGCCCGCGCCCGATCAGCGACTCGGTGTTCACCTCGCCGTGGTCGGCGAAGGCGTCCATCGTCTTCTCCGGCATGGTGTTCACGGTGTTCGGGGCGACGAGTTCGCTGACGTACAGCGTGTCCGGGTAGTCGGGGTTCTTCACACCGGTCGACGCCCACAGCGGGCGCTGGGGGAGTGCGCCGTCGGCGAGGAGACCCTGGAAGCGCGAGCCGACCTCGAACACCTGCTGGTAGGCGACGTACGCGAGACGCGCGTTGGCCAGGGCGGCCTTGCCCTTCAGCTCCACCGCGTCGGGGGTGCCGATCGCGTCGAGACGGCTGTCGATCTCGGTGTCGACGCGGGAGACGAAGAACGACGCCACCGACAGAACGGTCGACAGGTCGTGACCGGCGGCCTTGGCCTGCTCGATGCCGTCGAGGTAGGCGTCCATCACCGCGCGGTAGCGCTCGACGGAGAAGATCAGCGTCACGTTCACGCTGATGCCCTCGGCGAGCGTCTTGGTGATCGCCGGGATGCCCTCCTCCGTGGCGGGGATCTTGACGAACATGTTCGGCCGGTCGACGGTCTTCCACAGGTCGACGGCCTGCGCCGCGGTCTTGTCGGCGTCGTGCGCGATACGCGGGTCGACCTCGATCGACACGCGCCCGTCGACACCGTTGGTGGCGTCGAAGACCGGTCGGAGGACGTCACACGCGTTGCGGACGTCGTCGGTGGTGACCGTGCGGATCGTCGAGTCGACGTCGGCGCCGCGGGAGGCGAGTTCGCGGATCTGGTCGTCGTAGGCCGACCCCGACGACAGCGCCGCCTGGAAGATCGACGGGTTGGTGGTGACACCGACGACCGACTTGGTCTCGGTGAGCTCGGCGAGGTTGCCCGACGAGATGCGCTCGCGCGACAGGTCGTCGAGCCACACCGAGACGCCGGCGTCGGAGAGTGCCTTGAGGTTCGCGTTCTGGGTCATGCGGATTGTCCCTTCACGGTCGTGATGGAGCGCTGCGCTGCTGCGACGACGGCCTCGACGGTGAAGCCGTACTCGCGGAACAGTGTCTGGTAGTCGGCGGATTCCCCGAAGTGCTCGAGGGAGATGATCTCGCCGTGTCCGCCGACGATCGGGTACCACGGCATCGCGATGCCGGCCTCGACGGAGACGCGGGCGGTCACCGTGGGCGGGAGCACCTGGTCGCGGTAGTTCTGGTCCTGGCTCATGAACCACTCGATGCACGGCATCGAGACGACGCGGGCACCGATGCCCTTCTCCTCGAGCGACGCCGCGCCGTCGACCGCGAGCGACAGCTCGGAGCCGGTCGCGATGATGATCACCTCGGGTTCGGGGGTCGAGGAGTCCTTGAGGACGTAGCCGCCCTTGGCGACGCCCTCGGCCGAGGTGCCCTCGAGGATCGGGATGTTCTGACGGGTCAGCGCCAGCCCGACGGGACCGCTGCTCGACGACCGCGCGATGACCGACTTCCACGCGAACGCGGTCTCGTTGGCGTCACCGGGACGCACCACCGACAGGTTCGGGATGGCACGCAGCGCGGCGAGGTGCTCGATCGGCTGGTGCGTCGGACCGTCCTCGCCGAGACCGATCGAGTCGTGGGTCCAGACGTAGATGGGGTCGATGTCCATCAGCGACGCCAGGCGCACCGCGGGCCGCATGTAGTCGGAGAACTGCATGAACGTGCCGCCGTAGACGCGGGTCGGGCCGTGGAGCACGATGCCGGACAGGATCGCCCCCATCGCGTGCTCGCGGACACCGAAGTGCAGTGTGCGGCCGTAGGGTTCGGCATCCCAGTCGTCGGTCGAGATCGACGTCGGGCCGAAGGACTTCTCACCCTCGATGGTGGTGTTGTTGGAGCCGGCCAGGTCGGCCGAACCGCCCCACAGCTCGGGGAGCACCGGGCCCAGCGCGCCGAGGACCTTGCCCGACGCCGACCGCGTCGCGACGGCCTTGTCGCCGGGCTCCCACGACGGGAGCGCGTCGTCCCAGCCCTCGGGCAGCTCGTCCTTGGTCAGCCGGTCCAGCAGCGCGCGACGCTCGGGGTTGGCCGACGACCACTTCTCGAACTCGCCCGACCACTCCTCGTGGGCGGCGCGCCCGCGCTGCAGCAGCTCGCGGGTGTGGGAGATGACGGCGTCGTCGACCTCGAAGGTCTTGTCGGGATCGAACCCGAGGATCTTCTTGACCTCGGCGACCTCGTCGTCACCGAGAGCCGCGCCGTGCGCCGCGCCGGTGTTCATCTTGGTCGGCGCCGGGAACCCGATGATGGTGCGCAGGATGATGATCGACGGCTTGTCGGTCACGGCCTTCGCGGCCTCGACGGCCTCGAGGATGCCGGTGACGTTCTCCGCCGCCCTCGACGTACTGCACGTGCCAGCCGTAGGCCTCGTACCGCTTCGCGGTGTCCTCGGAGAGCGCGATGTCGGTGTTGTGCTCGATGGAGATCTTGTTGTCGTCGTAGAAGACGACGAGGTTGCCCAGCTGCTGGGTACCGGCGAGCGACGACGCCTCGCTGGTGACGCCCTCCTCGATGTCACCGTCGGAGGCGATCGCGTAGATGAAGTGGTCGAAGATGCTCTGACCCTCCGGCGCGTCCGGGTCGAACAGGCCACGCTCGCGGCGGGCGGCCATCGCCATGCCCACCGCCGACGCGAGACCCTGGCCGAGGGGACCGGTGGTGATCTCGACGCCCCGGGTGTGGCGGAACTCCGGGTGACCGGGCGTCTTGGACTTGAAGGTGCGCAGCGCCTCGAGGTCGGACAGTTCGAGCCCGAAGCCCCCGAGGTACAGCTGGATGTAGAGGGTGAGGCTCGAGTGCCCACACGACAGGATGAAGCGGTCGCGGCCCAGCCACGCCGTGTCGTTCGGGTCGTGCCGCATGATCCGCTGGAAGAGCGTGTACGCCAGCGGTGCGAGGCTCATGGCGGTGCCGGGGTGACCGGATCCACACTTCTGCACCGCGTCGGCGGCGAGGACGCGGACGGTGTCGACGGCGCGGGTGTCGACGTCGGTCCAGTCCGCCGGGTGCGACGCCTGGGTGAGGGAACGGATCTCGTCTGTCACGGCCACGATGCGGGGATCTCCTGAGGTCGGTGCGGTGCGTCGGGGAAACGCGGGAGTGGTCCGCGCAGGTGTGCCGACCACGGGTCTCACCCTAGTCGCCGGGACCCTCCCCGTGACGCCCCTGGGACCCCCGCGTGCGGCCCACCGTGACGTGTCCGTTTGTGGCCGGGAGGGTGGGGCCGTCTACCATTCCCTGTAGTAGACGCGCGAGGCGACGCCGATCGGCTCGGCCCGCGCGCGGACCAGCCGGGTGAGTGTCGTCGACACCCCGGGTCAGCGGGACGGTTCAGGAGAGTCAGTGGACATCGGGCACAGCGGCGCACGGACGTCGGCCGCGACCCGCACGGTCGACGCGCCCGCCGCCCCCGCCTCGCCCGTGCGTCGGGCCCGAGACCTCGTCCTCGCCTACGTGGCGCTGACCAAGCCCCGCGTGATCGAGCTGCTCCTCGTCGCGACGGTCCCGGTGATGCTCCTGGCGGACCGGGGTTCGGTCGACATCGTCCTCATCGCCGTCACGCTCGTCGGTGGCTGGCTGGGCGCGGCGAGCGCCAACACGTTGAACATGGTGGTCGACGCCGACATCGACCAGAAGATGAAGCGCACGGCCCGTCGTCCGCTGGCCCGCCACGCCGTGGGACGCGGCCACGCGTTCGTGTTCGGGGTCGTGCTCGGTGCGGCGTCGTTCGCGGTGCTGTGGGCGTTCGCGAACCTGCTGGCCGCTCTGCTGGTGATGGCGACGATCGCGTTCTACGTCCTCGTCTACACGATGGTGTTGAAGCGGCGGACGTCGCAGAACGTGGTGTGGGGCGGGGCCGCGGGATGCATGCCCACCCTCGTCGGCTGGGCCGCGGTGACGGGGAGCATCTCCTGGCAGCCGGTCGTGCTGTTCCTGATCATCTTCTTCTGGACGCCGCCGCACACCTGGGCGCTCGCGATGCGCTACAAGGAGGACTACGCGGCGGCCGGGGTCCCGATGCTGCCCGTGGTGGCCACCGAACAGCAGGTGGCCAGGCAGATGGTGATCTACACCTGGGCCACCGTCGCGGCCACGCTCGCACTGGTCGCCGCGACCGGTTGGATCTACGCCGTGATCGCGGTGGCGGCCGGCGCTTGGTTCCTGCGTGCCGTGCACAAGTTGTACGCCGGGACACGTCGTGGGGAGCCGATCGCCCCGCTGCGCGTCTTCCTGCAGTCCAACGAGTACCTCGCCGTGGTGTTCTGCGGTCTCGCCGTCGACTCGGTGATCCACCTGCCGACGGTGCTCTCCTCGTTCTGACCCGCCCGGGCCGTGCGCTCAGGGGATGAGCGCGACCGACCCCGTGGTCTTCCGGCCCTCCAGGTCCGCATGCGCCCGCGACGCCTCGTCCAGCGGATAGCGGTGGTCGACGCGCATCGGCAGCCGCCCGTCGGCCACGGCCGCCATCACCTCCGACGTCCGGCGCGCGAACTCGTCGGTGTCGGCGATGTAGTGCGCGAGGGTGGGCCGCGTCACGAACAACGACCCCAGTCCGTTGAGCCGCTGCAGGTCGAACGGCGGTACCGGACCGCTCGCGGCGCCGAACAGCGCCACGGTCCCGCGGACACCCGTCGCGGCGAGGCTCTGCTCGAACGTGTCCGCACCGACCCCGTCGTAGGTGGCGACCACGCCCTTCCCGTCGGTGAGCTCGCGCACCCTGTCGCCGACGTCGTCGCCGTAACGCAGGACGTGCACGGCCCCGGCGTCGCGGGACAGCTGCTCCTTCTCGTCGGTCGAGACCGTGGTGATCACCCGGATGCCGCGCGCGGCGGCCAGTCGGGTCAGGATCAGGCCGACACCGCCGGCGCCGGCGTGGAGCAGCACGGTGTCGGGGCCGCCGGCGTCCTCGCTGCCGCGGGGGCGCGACACCCCGTCGAGCAGGTAGTGGGCCGTACAGCCCTGCAGCAGGACCGATGCGGCGACGGCGTCCTCCACTCCCTCGGGGACGACCACCGTGCGTCGGGCGGGGACGACAGCGAGTTCGGCGTAGCTGCCGGGCGCGTCGCACCAGGCGACCCGCGTCCCGACGGCGGGCTCCGTGACCCCGTCACCCACCGCGACGACGGTGCCGGCGCCCTCCGCGCCGGGGATGTACGCCGGTTCCGACGGGTAGTACCCCGACCGCAGATAGGTGTCGATGAAGTTGACGCCGACGCCTCCGACGCGGACGAGGACCTCACCCGGTCCGGGGGTGGGGTCGTCGACGGTGACGGTCTCGAGAACCTCGGGGCCGCCGTGGCGGGTGACATGGACTGCGCGCATGGGACCGTTCTACCGTTCCGCGCCGGGGCGCCGGAGGCCGTCCGGTCGCCCGGATAGGATCGACACCATGGCTGACGACACCGCGACCGAATCCGCCCAGGCCACAGAGGCGCAGGCCCCCAAGAAGGCTGTCGCGGCGGCGACCCGCTTCGTGCGCGAGGGCGGTGGCGCGGCCACGGCCGTCATCGAGCCGATCGGGGCCGCCGGCGTGCGGATCCTGATGGTGGCCGAGGACGGCGGCGTGATCGGCGACCAGGTCGTGAAGGACGTCGCCTCGGCGCACGCCGTCGTCGACGCGGTCGAGGGACTCACCGCCGGTGAGTGGGACCGTGAGCTCAGCGCCGCGGCGACCCCGCAGCCGGGACACTGGCGCAAGATGGCCGGCTGGGTCGCGAACACCTGATCAGCGGTCGGCGCGCTCCGCGACACCCGACGACTCGGGATCGGCCGACTGCTCGTCGATCGGCAGGAGCCGTCGCGGACGCATCGACATCCACAGCGCGGCCGTCGCGGCGACACACGCCGCGGCGCCGGCGACGTGCAGTACCACGAGTGCCTCGGGGATGCCGGTCGCGTACTGGGTGATCCCGATCGCGGCCTGCACGACGATGGTCCCGACGACCACGTACAGCCGACGACGGATGGCGGCGGTCGCGCCGACCGCGGCCAGGCCGAACCCGAGCGCCACGATCAACGCCAGGTAGGCGACCATCATCTCGGCGTGGAAGTGGACCAGCGTCGTGATCGCGACCGCCAGGCGCGGCACGGGCTTCTCGATGCTGGCGTCCCCGGCGTGCGGGCCCGCACCGGTGACCATGGTCCCGGCCACGAGCACCACGGCCATGATCACGGCCGACAGGGCGGTCAGCCACCGCAGCGGTGCGGGCACGAGGGGGATGGCGTCGCCGTCGTCGGGTTCACGGACCTTCTCCAGCAGGAGCACCGACAACCAGACCATCGCCATCGACACCAGGAGGTGGATCGCGACGGTCCACCACAGCAGACCGGTGAGGACGGTGATCCCGCCGATGACGGCCTGCGCGACCGTCGAGAGCGGGATCAGCCAGGCGTAGAGGCGGACCT
The DNA here is from genome assembly GCA_036946345.1 of Gordonia paraffinivorans. Classification (GTDB taxonomy): domain Bacteria; phylum Actinomycetota; class Actinomycetes; order Mycobacteriales; family Mycobacteriaceae; genus Williamsia_A; species Williamsia_A paraffinivorans_A. Next base: position 31,291 of record JAQIJH010000029.1, read on the forward strand.
CGCGACGGCGGTTCGCCCGGGTCACCGCGATCACGATCGCGGCGGCGACGATCACGACGGCGAACGTCAGCATCCGGTTGCCGAACTCGACCGCCTGGTGGATCCCCGCGACCTCCTGGTGCGGTTCCGGGGTGAAGCTGCCCGGGAAGCACTGGGGCCATGTCGGGCACCCGAGGCCGGAGGCGGTCACCCGGACGATGGAGCCGGTGACGGCGATGCCCGCCTGTGTCAGGACCACCAGGACGGCGATGGCCGTCTGTACTCGGAGGGACACTGCGGGCAGGAGGTTCACCAGCCGGACGAAACCGCGATACAGCACGTCCTCGATGCTATCGCCGCGGCTCAGGTGAACCGAAACGAGCGGATCGCGGCGACGGCCGCGACGACGCCCCAGGCGACCAGCACGCCGAACCCGACCCAGTCGATCGACAGCCGTGTCGCCTGGTGCAGGGCCTCGGCGAGCGCCCCCGACGGGGAGCACCGGGCGACCCACCTCACCGCCTCGGGCACCGACGAGCCCGCGACGACGAGGCTGCCGATGCCGATGAAGACGAACCACGCGATGTTGGCGACGGCCAGGACGATCTCGGCCCGCAGCGTGCCGCCCAGCAGCAGTCCGAGTGCGGAGAAGGTCAGCGTCCCCAGGGCGATCGCGACCGCGCCGACGAGCAGGCCACCCACGCCGATGTCCCACCCGAACGCGACGCCGATCGCGCCGAGGACGATCGCCTGCAGGACGACCACCACGGCGACGGCGATCGACTTGCCGGCGATGACCCCCCAGCGCGGCAGCGGCGTGGCGCCCAGGCGCTTGAGCGCCCCGTAGCGGCGGTCGAAGCCGACGGCGATGGCCTGGCCGGTGAACGCCGTCGACATGACCGCGACCGTCATGATCGCGGGCACGAACCGATCCGCGCGGGACTCGGCGCCGGTCGAGATGGGCAGCAGACACAGACCGATGAGCATCGTGACCGGGATGAACATCGTCAGCAGCAGCTGTTCGCCGTTGCGCAGCAGCAGCACCAGTTCCATGCGCGACTGCGCCAGCAGCATGCGCAGCACGGGGGCCGCGGCCGGCCGCGGGGTGAACAGGCCGGGGGCGAAGCGTCCCGCGGGTGCGGCGGCGCGGTGCGGGGTGTCGGTCATCCGCGGAGCTCCCGTCCGGTGAGGTCGAGGAAGACGTCCTCGAGGCTGCGTGTCTCCACGCGCATGTCGGTGGCGAGCACGTTGATGCGGGCACACCACGCCGTGACCGCGGCCACCACCGCGGGGGTCACGGGTCCGGCGACGAGGTAGGTGCCGGGGGAGACCTCCTCGGTGGAGTACTCCTCGGCGAGGATCGAGCGCAGCAGCTCGAGGTCGAGGCCGCGGGGCGCCTTGAACCGCAGCTCGTTCTCGGCGCCTCGGCTGGTCACCTCCGACGGCGACCCGTGGGCCACGACGCGACCGCGGTCGATGATGACGAGGTCGTCGGCGAGCTGCTCGGCCTCGTCCATGAGATGTGTGGTCAACAACACACAGACGCCGTCGGCCCGGAGCCGATCGATCAACTCCCACACCAGGATCCGCGCGGCGGCGTCGAGCCCGGCGGTGGGTTCGTCGAGGAACACCAGTTCCGGGCGCCCGACGAGGGCGCAGGCGAGCCCGAGACGTTGCTGCTGCCCACCGGAGAGCCGTCGGTACGGCGTGCGCTGGGCGTCCCGGAGGCCGAGGGTGTCGAGGAGCCAGTCGGGATCGATCGGGTCGGCCGAGTAGGCGGCGCAGAGGCGGAGCATCTCGCCGGCGCGGGCGCCCGGGTAGGCCCCGCCGCCCTGCAGCATGACGCCGATCCGCGGGCGCAGCGCCTCGTTGTCGGCGATCGGGTCGAGCCCGAGCACCCGCACGGTGCCGTCGTCGGGGGTGAGGAACCCCTCGCAGATCTCCACGGTCGTCGTCTTGCCCGCACCGTTGGGGCCGAGCAGCGCGACCACCTGGCCGCGCTCCGCGCGCAGGTCGATGCCGTCCACCGCGGTCGTCCCGTCGAAGCGTTTGACGAGGCCCGTGACGTCCAGCGCCGGGGCTCCGATCGGGCTGTTCACGCGCTCAACAGTAGGCGGGCGGCCGGGCGGGATCGCCGGGGGGCGTGTCCGGCGCCGGTCACCGGACCCGCTGGTCGGCGGCCACGACGCGGTCCGACGGGGACGTCGACGACGTCACGTCGTACGACGCGGCGTCGAGGGGGTCGTCCCGGGTGCCCGCCGGGTCTTCGTCGGCCGCCGGGACCCCTCGGTCGCGACGACTGCCGGGGCGTTCGAAGAACAGGGCGACGAGAGCCGCGGTGAGCAGGATCGACGCGACGATGGCCTCGGCGAGCTGGAACCCCCGGGTGCCCGCGCCGGTCGGGAGCACGACCACGGCGATCACGGCGGACACGGCTATCGCCACCAGCCGGAACCACCGACCGGTCGCCCATGCGGCCAGCGGGATGATCGCCCACAGCAGGTACCAGGCCTGCACGAACGGGAAGAACACGACGAAGGTGGCCATCGCGATGCCCAGTGCGCCGAGCGGGTGCAGGCGTCCCGCGAGGGCCGCGAGCAGCCACCGCACGATGAAGACGGCTGCGATGAGCTGACCGATCGGGCGGGCCACGTCGAGCATCGCCTGGGTGTGGTCACCGAGTCCGAGCAGCACGCCCACGCGTCCGCCGGTCACACCGAGCAGCGTGGGCATCGACATCCACGATCGGACGACGTCGCCCGTGCTCAGTGTCCTCGTCCACCCGAACCCGAGCCCGGTGCCGACGCAGATCGCGACCATCACGACGGCCAACACGCCGACGAGGAGTCCGGCCGCAGCGGACAGTGCGATCACCGACTGCCGCGAGCGGACCCACCACTGCGACCGCGGCGCGTGCCGCAGTGCGGGCAGGGTGGCACCCCAGCGACGCGCCAGGCCGATGCCGACGAAACCCAGTGCGAGCAGCGAGGCGATCTTGACCATCGACGACGCGGCGATCACGACGACACCGGCCAGGAAGAGCCAGCCCGTCGGCGAGGGGATCCACGAGGGTGAGCGGCGCAGCCGCTGCGGCGAGTCGAGCGCGCGGAAGCACAGCTCGATGCCGGCCAGCATCATCCCGAGCATGAGGGCCTCGTTGTGGATGCCCCCGACCAGATGCAGGATCAGCAGCGGGTTGAGCGCTCCCAGCCACAACGCGGCCACGGGCGACACGCCGCAGCGCCGGGCCAGGCGCGGCAGCGCCCACACGACGAGGCCGACGCCCACCAGCGCGAGCACGCGGTGCAGCAGGATCGCGGCGGACAGGTCGTCGCCGGTGATGTTCGTGATGCCCTTGCCCAGCCAGAGGAAGAGCGGGCCGTAGGGCGCGGGGGTGTCGCGCCACAGGTTCGGCACCGACCGCGTGAAGACGTGGTCCACACCGAGGCCGCGCACCGGGCTGACGACGTACGGGTCCATCCCCTTCGCCGCGATCGCGCTCTGGGCGAGGTAGGAGTAGATGTCCTTGCTGAGCAGCGGTGGCGCCACGACGATCGGCGCGAGCCAGACGAGCAGCGTCCTGTCGGCCTGACAGCGGGTCATGCGGCGCTCCGGACGCCGCCCGGCCGCGACCTCGACGGTGAGGCGGCCCACCGCGAACCGGCCGAGCATCAGCCAGGCCAGCACGAGCACGATCGTCCCGGAGATCGAGATGGTGAGTGCCGTCGTCCACATCCGCGAGGGCAGGGACAGCAGCCGCATCCCGGCGATGGGGTTCTGCAGCACGGGCACCGCGCCGGTGCCGAGCGAGCCGACGAGGATGAGGATCGATCCGACGGCGCCGAAGATGCGGATCCGTGCCAGCGCGCGGTTCTCCGCGGGCAGGAGCGGACCGACCTCGGGCTCGCGGTCGTGCATGCGGGCCAGTGACACCCCGTAGTCGCCCGGGAGGTCCGGGGGCGGGGCCGTCCGGCGACGCCGCAGACCCAGGTACTCGCCCGCGACACGCAGTCGCGTCGGGATCACGCCGCGGGCCCGCGGCCGAGGGTCGGACACGAGTGCAGACTATCGGTCGGGGAGCCCGTCCCGGGCGCACCCGAGGCGCTCGTCGGCGAGCGGGATGAGCCGGTCGTCGGCCGACGGCGGAACCGGTTGTCGTCGCGGCGGGGCCGCACGGGGCGACCGCAGGGGGATAGGTCACCCTTGCTGGCACCGCGCCGCGAATTAGGTGACACTTGTGTTGTGAAAACCTCGTCGGCACGCGTGCGCTCGGTGGAGCCGCACGTCACGATCACCGCGGAAGGCCAGACCCGGTCCGCGGTGATCGCGTTGCTGCTCGAGCACGGACCCAGCACCGCGGGCGAGATCGGCGAGGAACTGGGCATGAGCGCGGCCGGTGTGCGACGTCACCTCGAGGCGCTGATCGCCGAGGGTCACGTCACCGCCGGCGAGTCGTCGCCGTACGCCCGCCGGGGCCGGGGCCGTCCCGCCAAGCAGTTCCGACTCACCGCCTCCGGCCGGGGACGACTGCCGCACGCCTACGACGACCTGGCGGGCGCGGCGATGCGTCGTCTGCGGGAGCTCGGCGGCGACGAGGCCGTCCGCGCCTTCGCGGCAGACCGGATCGACGACGTCGTCGGCGATGTCGAGCCCACCACGCCCGAGCGTGCCGAGCGCGACCCCGCCGCCGTCGAGCACACGGCCGCGCAGATCGCCGACGCCCTCACGCGGTCGGGGTTCTCCGCCGACACGCGACGCGTCGGCAACGGCGTCCAGATCTGCCAGCACCACTGCCCGGTCGGCCACGTCGCGCAGGAGTTCCCCGAACTCTGCGAGGCCGAGACGGCGCGGTTCACCGCGTTGCTCGGCACGCACGTGCAGCGGCTGGCGACCATCGCCAACGGGGACTGCGCCTGCACCACCCACGTGCCATTGTCCACCCCCACGACCTCCACCCCCGGCCCCGGCCGGGCCTCCGTGTCACCGGCGGCCGACGCACAGCCCACGTCGCCGACCGCCACCATCCACCGAGAGGACACCGATGACCGTCACTGACCCCCGCACCACCACCGGCGGGCCCGCCCCGCTGACGCAAGAGGAGACCATCGCGTCGCTGGGCACGTACGGCTACGGATGGTCCGACTCCGACGTCGCCGGTGCCAGCGCGCAGCGCGGCATCAACGAGGCCGTGGTCTCCGACATCTCGGCGAAGAAGAACGAGCCCGAGTGGATGCTCGCCGCCCGCCTCAAGGCGCTGCAGACGTTCGACCGCAAGCCGATGCCGACCTGGGGCAGCGACCTCGACGGGATCGACTTCGACAACATCAAGTACTTCGTGCGGTCGAGCGAGAAGCAGGCCGCGACGTGGGACGACCTGCCCGCGGACATCAAGAACACCTACGACAAGCTGGGCATCCCCGAGGCCGAGAAGCAGCGTCTCGTCTCCGGCGTCGCGGCGCAGTACGAGTCGGAGGTCGTCTACCACTCGATCCGTGAGGACCTCGAGCAGCAGGGCGTCATCTTCCTCGACACCGACACGGCGTTGAAGGAGCACGAGGACCTGTTCCGCGAGTACTTCGGCACGGTCATCCCCGCCGGTGACAACAAGTTCTCCGCGCTGAACACCGCGGTGTGGTCGGGCGGTTCGTTCATCTACGTGCCCAAGGGTGTCCACGTCGACATCCCGCTGCAGGCCTACTTCCGCATCAACACCGAGAACATGGGCCAGTTCGAGCGGACGCTGATCATCGTCGACGAGGGTGCGTACGTGCACTACGTCGAGGGCTGTACCGCGCCGATCTACAAGACGGACTCGCTGCACTCCGCGGTCGTCGAGATCATCGTGAAGAAGGGTGGTCGCTGCCGGTACACGACCATCCAGAACTGGTCGAACAACGTCTACAACCTGGTCACCAAGCGCGCGAAGGCCGAGGCCGGCGCGACCATGGAGTGGGTCGACGGCAACATCGGCTCCAAGGTGACGATGAAGTACCCGGCGGTGTGGATGACCGGTGAGCACGCCAAGGGCGAGGTTCTCTCGGTGGCGTTCGCCGGGCCGGGCCAGCACCAGGACACCGGCTCGAAGATGGTGCACCTCGCGCCGCACACCTCGAGCAACATCGTGTCGAAGTCGGTCGCCCGCGGCGGTGGTCGCGCGTCGTACCGGGGCCTGATCCAGGTCAACCGCGGTGCCCACGGCAGCCGGTCGACGGTGAAGTGCGACGCGTTGCTCGTCGACACGATCAGCCGCAGCGACACCTACCCCTACGTCGACATCCGTGAGGACGACGTGACGATGGGCCACGAGGCAACCGTCTCGAAGGTCAGCGACGACCAGCTGTTCTACCTGATGAGCCGCGGACTCACCGAGGACGAGGCCATGGCCATGGTCGTGCGCGGGTTCGTCGAGCCCATCGCCAAGGAACTGCCCATGGAGTACGCGCTCGAGTTGAACCGTCTCATCGAGCTGCAGATGGAAGGATCGGTCGGTTGAGTTCGGCGCAGGAGACGCCCACCGGTGTGGTCGGCGCGGTCGCGGGGGAGAACCCGCACCCCGTCACCAACAAGGGCGAGTTGTTCACGTCGTACGACGTCGAGGCCTTCGAGGTCCCGTCGTCGAAGGACGAGGCATGGCGGTTCACGCCGTTCCGCCGGTTGCGCGGCCTGCACGACGGCTCGGCCTCGGCGTCGGGGTCGGCCTCGGTCGAGGTGACCGGCGCCGGTGACGGCGTGACCGTCGAGACCGTCGGTCGCGACGACTCCCGTCTCGGCGACGGCGGCGTCCCGTTCGACCGCATCGCCGCGGCGGCGTGGTCGGGGTTCACCGACGCCACGATCGTCTCGGTCGCGAAGGAGGTGGAGGTCACCGACCCGATCACCGTCACCGTGACCGGCCCCGGCGAGGGCGTGACCGCCTACGGCCACCTCCAGGTGCGGGTCGACCGACACGCCCGCGCCGTGGTCGTGCTCGACCAGGTCGGTAGCGGGACCTACGCGGAGAACGTCGAGTTCGTCGTCGGCGACGGCGCGTCGCTCACCGTCGTCAACGTCCACGACTGGGACGACGACACCGTCCACGTCGCCGCGCATCACGTGCGGCTCGGTCGCGACGCGTCGATCAAGCACTTCGCCATCAGCCTCGGCGGCGACCTGGTGCGCCTGAGCCCGCTGGTCCACTACGACGGGCCCGGCGGCGACGCCGAACTGTGGGGCCTGTACTTCGCCGACGCCGGCCAGCACCTCGAGCAGCGCCTGCTCGTCGACCACTCGCAGCCCCACTGCCGTTCGAACGTGGTCTACAAGGGCGCCCTGCAGGGCGACGTCGACGTCGCGGGCCGCGCCACCGACCGGACGCGCGAGGCCCACACCGTGTGGGTCGGCGACGTGCTGATCCGCGCCGAGGCCGAGGGCACCGACACGTTCGAGCTGAACCGGAACCTCGTCCTCACCGACGGCGCCCGCGCCGACTCGGTCCCGAACCTCGAGATCGAGACCGGCGAGATCGTCGGCGCCGGGCACGCCAGTGCGACAGGTCGTTTCGACGACGAGCAGCTGTTCTACCTCCAGGCCCGCGGCATCCCCGAGGACCAGGCGCGCCGACTGGTGGTGCGTGGCTTCTTCGCGGAGATCATCGCGAAGATCGCCGTGCCCGACCTGCGCGAGCGCCTCGAGGCCGCCGTCGAGGCCGAGCTCGCGACCGCCGGCGTCTGACCTCGACCCCGACGCCGCCCACCCACGACACACGAAGGACCCCCGTGACCACTCTCGAGATCCGCGACCTGCACGTCGACGTCGCCGGCAGCGACACCGACGCCGAGCCCATCCACATCCTCAAGGGTGTCGACCTGACGATCGAGTCGGGCCAGACCCACGCGATCATGGGCCCGAACGGGTCCGGCAAGTCGACGCTGTCGTACGCCATCGCCGGGCACCCGAAGTACACCGTGACCTCGGGGTCGATCACCCTCGACGGTGAGGACGTGCTCGAGATGTCCGTCGACGAGCGTGCCCGCGCCGGCCTCTTCCTCGCGATGCAGTACCCCGTCGAGGTGCCCGGCGTCTCGATGTCGAACTTCCTGCGCACCGCGGCCACCGCGGTCCGCGGTGAGGCCCCCAAGCTGCGCCACTGGGTCAAGGAGACCAAAGAGGCGATGACCGAACTCGAGATCGACTCGTCGTTCGGCGAGCGCAGCGTCAACGAGGGCTTCTCCGGCGGCGAGAAGAAGCGTCACGAGATCCTGCAGCTCGGTCTGCTCAAGCCGAAGATCGCGATCCTCGACGAGACCGACTCCGGCCTCGACGTCGACGCGCTCCGCGTCGTGTCCGAGGGCGTGAACAAGTACAAGGAGCGCGAGAACGGTGGGGTGCTGCTGATCACGCACTACACCCGGATCCTGCGCTACATCCAGCCGGAGTTCGTCCACGTGTTCGTCGGCGGCCGCGTCGTCGAGTCCGGCGGTCCGGAGCTCGCCGACGAGCTCGAGGAGAACGGCTACGTCCGCTTCACCGGGGCGGGCGCGTCGGCCTGACGCCCGACCCCACACCCATCGTCACGAGGTGATCGCATGACCAGCACAGTCGCATCGCCCGCGCTCGACGTCGAGACGTTGCGCGCCGACTTCCCGATCCTGGGCCGCACGGTCCGGGACGGGAAACCGTTGGTGTACCTCGACTCCGGTGCCACGTCGCAGCGTCCGTTGCCGGTGCTCGACGCCGAGCGGGACTTCCTGCTGCACCACAACGCCGCGGTCCACCGGGGAGCCCACCAGCTCGCCGAGGAGGCCACCGACGCCTACGAGGGCGCCCGCGCGGACATCGCGGCGTTCATCGGTGCCGCCTACGAGGAGGTGGTGTTCACGAAGAACGCCACCGAGGCGATCAACCTCGTGGCCTACACCCTGGGCGACGATCGGACCGCACCACTGCTCGGTGGGCGTCGGCTCGGCGAGGGCGACACCGTCGTGGTGAGCGAGCTCGAACACCACGCGAACCTCGTCCCCTGGCAGGAGCTCTGCCGTCGCACCGGCGCGACGTTGCGCTGGTTCGCCGTCACCGACGACGGCCGCATCGACCTCGACTCACTCGATCTCGACGACTCCGTCGCGGTGGTCGCGGTGACGCACCAGTCCAACGTGACCGGCGCGGTCACCGACGTCGCCGAGGTGGTGCGCCGTGCGCGTGCGGTCGGTGCCCTCGTCGTCCTCGACGCCTGCCAGTCGGTGCCGCACATGGCCGTCGACCTGCACGCTCTCGACGTCGACTTCGCCGCCTTCTCCGGACACAAGATGTTCGGGCCGTCGGGAGTCGGTGTGCTGTACGGGAAATCGGCCCTGCTCGCGCAGCTGCCGCCGTTCATCTCGGGCGGGTCGATGATCGAGACGGTGTCGATGGAGGTTTCCACCTACGCCGCGCCGCCGCAACGCTTCGAGGCCGGTGTGCCGATGACGTCGCAGGTCGTCGGGCTCGGTGCCGCGGTGCGGTATCTGCGCGAGATCGGGATGGACGCGGTCGCCGCCCACGAGCACACTCTCACCGACCACGCTCTCACACGACTCACCGCGATCGACGGGCTGCGCATCGTCGGCCCGACCGACGCGACAGATCGCGGCGGCGCAGTGGCATTCGTCGTCGACGGCATCCACGCGCACGACCTGGGTCAGATCCTCGACGACGAGGGCGTGGCGATCCGCGTCGGGCACCACTGCGCGTGGCCGTTGCACAAGCGGTTCGGCGTCGCCGCGACGGCCCGGGCGTCGTTCGCCGCCTACAACACCACCGCCGAGGTCGACGCCCTCGCCGACGCGATCGGGACAGCGCAGCGGTTCTTCGGGGTGGCCTGATCGCATGCGGATGGAGCAGATGTACCAGGACGTGATCCTGGACCACTACAAGCACCCGCACGGTCGCGGCCTCCGCGAGCCGTTCGGTGCCGAGGTACATCACGTCAACCCGACCTGCGGCGACGAGGTGACGCTGCGCGTCGCGGTCGCCGACGGCGCGATCGCCGACATCTCCTACGACGGTCAGGGCTGCTCGATCTCGCAGGCTGCCACGTCCGTCCTCTACGACCAGGTCGTCGGCCTCCCCGTCACCGAGGCCCTCGAGACCGTCGGGTCGTTCACCGACATGGTGACCTCCCGCGGTGCGGTCGAGGGCGACGAGGACGTCATCGGCGACGGCATCGCGTTCGCCGGCGTCGCCAAGTACCCCGCCCGGGTGAAGTGCGCGCTGCTCGGGTGGATGGCCTTCAAGGACGCACTCGGTCGCACCGACGTGTCACCGACCGACGAGACCACGATTTCGAGGAGCACGACATGACCGACCAGCAGGAGACCCAGCCGGTGCCCGCCGAGGTGCAGACCGCGCTGCCGACGATCGATGACGTCGAGGAGGCCATGCGCGATGTCGTCGACCCCGAGCTCGGCATCAACGTGGTCGACCTCGGCCTCGTCTACGGCATCGACGTCGACACCGAGGCCGTCGCCAAGATCGACATGACCCTCACGTCGGCGGCCTGCCCGCTGACCGACGTCATCGAGGACCAGTCCCGGGCGGCCGTGGTCACCAGCGGGCTGTGCACCGACATCGAGATCAACTGGGTGTGGCTGCCGCCGTGGGGTCCGGACAAGATCACCGACGACGGCCGCGAGCAGCTGAGGGCGCTGGGCTTCACCGTCTGAGTCTGCCCTTGACGGCAGATCGTTGTAGTACCCACAATGGTTGTCATGAGTACAACCATCGAGGGTGATGTCCTGATCATCGGTGCGTCTCGAGGGCTCGGGGCAGCCCTCGTGGATCAGTGGGTGTCCGCCGGGAGACGTGTGGTGGCGACGACGCGCGGCGGTCACACGCCCCTCGACGACGTCGCGCGAACCCGCCCCGACCGGATCGAGGTCGAGCACGTCGACGTCACCGACGTCGACCAGATCGCCGATCTGCGCCGACGCCTGGACGGGCGGGCCTTCGGCCTGCTGTTCGTCAACGCCGGCGTCACCGACGAGGCCGACGCCACGGTTCCGGAGGTGTCGACGGAGGAGTTCGTGCGCCTCATGGTGACCAATGCGCTGAGCCCACTGCGGGTGATCGACGCCCTCGAGGACCTCGTCGCGCCGGGCGGCATGATCGGCGTGATGTCGTCGGGCCAGGGGAGCGTGACGAACAACACCCGGGGCGGCCACGAGGTCTACCGCGGTAGCAAGGCGGCACTGAACACGTTCGTGCGCAGCTACGTGGCGCGCCGAGGCGAGGATCGCGGGCCGGTCGTGCTGATGGCGCCCGGGTGGGTGCGGACCGGACTCGGCGGCGCGGGTGCACGGTTGACCATCGAGGAGAGCATCCCGGGCGTCGTGGCGACCCTCGACTCACTGGCACAGCGACCCGGGCTGCACTACGTCGACTACCAGGGACGGACGGTGCCGTGGTGAGCGCGGACGACGCCGCGACCCGTGCGTGGACCGCGCTGTACGCGTTCGTCGAGGCGCAGGGACGACGCGCGGAACTCGCCGAGGCACTGGGGTTCTCGCTGGGCGGCGGCCGCGGGAAGGTGCTGACGCGGCTCGGAGAGGGACCCCGGACGCTGCGGGACATCGCCGCGGAGATCGGCGTGGACGCCCCCTACGCCACCGTCGTCGTCGACAAGCTGGAGTCGCACGGGCTGGTCGAACGCCGCCCCCACCCCGACGACCGCCGTCGCAAACTCGTCGCCCTCACCGACGACGGTCGCGAGGCGCTCGCCACCGTCGAGGCGATCCTGCGTCGCCCGCCCGCGGCGATGAGGCGGCTGTCGCCGGCGCAGCAGCGGACCCTCGCCGACCTGCTGATCGAACTCACCACTGCGGACGACGCCTGACGCGCGCCGTCACCGCGTCCGCGTCGACCGCCAGGCGGGACGGCGTATCGCGCCGCGGGCGATCCGCACCGCCGCCGCCGGGCCGACGATCGGCATGAGGGCGGCCATCGCACCGGCCACCGCGCCGAGGTCGTCGCGGCCGCTGAGATAGGCGTCGCGACGTGCCGGATCGAGCAGGAAGAACCCGTCGAAGAAGCCGATGGTGGCCGCCGCGTCGAGGCGCAGCATCGTGTTCAGGCCTCGGCGACGCAGCGCGTGCACCGTCCGCGCCGACGACGGCCACAGCGCGTCGCCGACATCGGTGCCGTCGGTTATCGACCGCACCACCACGTCGGCGAGGGAGAGCGACACCGCGACGCTGTATCCGGTGGCCGGGTGCATCAGCCCACCCGCGGCGCCGAAGCGCACCGGGTCGGCGTGCCACGGCTGCTCGCCCCCGCCGTCGAGCGCGAACCGCACCGACTCCCTCGGGGCCTCGGTGACCGTGTCGTCGTCGATGCCCGCGCGAGCCAGCCGTCGCCGCAGGCGGCCGCGCAGTTCGGCGACGGGCACCGGCGGGTCCGCGGCGAGGCACGTCTCCTCCAGGAGGACGGTGTCGTCCGCCACCGGGATCGCGTAGAGGAACGTCGCGGGCAGCGTGCGCCCCGTGTGATCGACCGCAGGGGAGTCCAGTGGGCGGCCGTCGGGGTCGCGCCAGTCCATGAGGACGGCCTCGTCGTCGCCGAGGACCGGTGCGGCCGTCGCGGCGTCGACGAAGATCCCCGACGCGGTCTGCGCCGGACCCGGGGCGTCCTGGCTGCCGCGGGCGTCGACGACGACGTCGGCGGCGAGGACGCGCCCGTCGGCGAGACGAACCGCGTGGGGCGCGACGTCGGCGACCATCGCGGCGTACTCCGTGACCTCGGCGTCGAGCGCGGTCCGCAGCGCCGCGGTGTCGAGGACGACGTAGGGCCGGTCGATGCGATGGCGTCGCCCGGTGTGCACCGTGATCGTCCGCACCCGCGTCGCGATGACCGTCGTAGGCAGCCAGTGGGGGAGTTCGTCCTCCCATGCCGCGTAGGTGGCCGACCAGACGCCCGCGGGACGCGGGTCGACGATCGCGACGTCGATCCCGGCGAGCGCCGCCCGGTGCGCCACCGCGCGACCCGCCGGCCCGGCTCCGACGACGACGAGCCGGTGCCGCGCCGTCGGTCGGTCAGCCACCGGCCAGGAGCCCGCCGTCGAGGGTGATCGTCTCGCCGGTGATCCAGCCCGACCGTTCGTCGTCCACGAGGAACGCGACCAGCTCGGCGACGTCGGCCGGGGTGCCGAGTCGCTTCATCGGGAACCGGGACGCGACGCCCTCCTCGTCGGCGCTGTAGAGCGCCTCGGCGAACTGCGTCTTGACGATGTTCGGGGCGATCGCGTTGACGCGGATGCCGGGGCCGAGTTCCGCGGCGAGTTCCGCGGTCAGCCGGATCACCGCCGCCTTCGACGCCCCGTAGGCGGCGATCACCCGCGTCGACCGCAGGCCGGCGGTGCTCGCGATGTTCACCACGGCACCGCCCGTGCGGCCCATCCCCACACGGTGGCATTCCTGCAGGTAGCCGAGTGCGGCGACGACGTTGACGTCGAAGATCTTGCGGACGGCGTCGAGGTCGGCGTCCATCAGCGGGCCGTACACCGGGTTGATACCGGTGTTGTTCACGAGGATGTCGACGGTCCCGTGGTCGCGGGCGGCGAGCTCCACCGCCGCCCGACGGTCGTCCGCGGAGCCCGTGTTGGCGGCGATGGTCCGCACGTCGGCATCGGGTGTCTGCTGCCGGATCTGCGCCTGGGCGGCGTCGAGCGCGTCGGCCTTCCGGCCGGTGATGGTCACCGCGGCCCCGCGCGCCGCCAGTACCGCCGCGGTGCCGAGTCCGATCCCTCGGCTGCCGCCGGTCACGAGCGCGGAACGTCCGGTCAGTGGCTGTGTCACATCGGTCACATCCACGACGCTAGCCGACGGGGCCGGGCGTCCGGCCAGGTCAACCCCGTCGCGTGCGGGCGGACCGGTTTGCACCCGTCCGTAGACTGGACCGTCGTGATCACGGCAACGGACCTCGAGGTGCGGGCAGGGGTGCGGACCCTGCTCTCGGCGCCCGGCCCTGCGCTGCGCATCCAACCCGGTGACCGGATCGGCCTCGTCGGCCGCAACGGTGCCGGCAAGACGACCACCATGCGGATCCTCGCCGGGGAGGGTGAGCCCTACGCCGGCGGCGTGACCCGCAGCGGCGACGTCGGGTACCTGCCGCAGGATCCCAAGGAGGGCGACCTCGGCGTCCTCGCCAAGGACCGCGTGCTGTCGGCCCGCGGGCTCGACGCGATGGTCCGGGACATGGAGAAGCAGCAGGCGCTCATGGCCGAGGCCGCCGACGACGCGACCCGCGACAAGGCCGTCGCGAAGTACGGACGCCTCGAGGAGCGGTTCTCCTCGCTCGGCGGGTACGAGGCCGAGTCCGACGCCGCGCGGATCTGCCACAGCCTCGCACTGCCCGACCGCGTTCTGGGCCAGCCCCTGTCGACCCTGTCCGGTGGCCAGCGTCGACGCATCGAGTTGGCCCGCATCCTGTTCGCCGCGTCGACCGGGGGCGGCAAGTCCAGTACGACGCTCCTGCTCGACGAGCCGACGAACCACCTCGACGCCGACTCGATCACCTGGCTGCGCAGCTTCCTGCAGAACCACGAGGGCGGTCTCGTCGTCATCAGCCACGACGTCGACCTCCTCGCGGACGTGGTGAACAAGGTGTGGTTCCTCGACGCCGTCCGGGGCGAGGCCGACGTCTACAACATGGGGTGGGCGAAATACCTCGACGCGCGCGCCACCGACGAGCAGCGACGCAAACGAGAGCGGGCCAACGCCGAGAAGAAGGCGTCGGCGCTGCGGACCCAGGCCGCGAAGCTGGGGGCGAAGGCGACCAAGGCCGCTGCGGCACAACAGATGCTCAAGCGGGCCGACAAGATGATCGACGCCCTCGACGAGGAGCGCGTGGCCGACCGGACCGCGAAGATCCGGTTCCCCGAGCCGACGGCGTGCGGCAAGACGCCCCTCATGGCGAGAGAGCTCACCAAGCACTACGGGTCGCTGGAGATCTTCACCGGTGTGGACCTCGCCATCGACCGCGGCAGTCGCGTCGTGGTGCTCGGTCTCAACGGCGCCGGCAAGACGACGCTGCTGAAGCTGCTCGCGGGCGTGGAGAAGCCGGATCGGGGCAGCATCGAGCCCGGGTACGGACTGAAGCTGGGGTACTTCGCGCAGGAGCACGACACGATCGACGACATGGCCTCGGTGTGGGAGAACATCCGCCACGCCGCACCCGACGCCGGTGAGCAGGACCTCCGAGGCCTGTTGGGCGCCTTCATGTTCAGCGGTCCGCAGCTCGAGCAGCCCGCCGGCACGCTGTCAGGCGGCGAGAAGACGCGACTGGCCCTCGCCGGACTCGTGTCGTCGGCGGCGAACGTGCTCCTCCTCGACGAGCCCACCAACAACCTGGACCCGATCTCGCGCGAGCAGGTGCTCGACGCGCTGCGCACCTACGCCGGCGCCGTCGTCCTGGTCACCCACGACCCGGGTGCGGCTGCGGCGCTCGAGCCCGAGCGGGTGATCCTCCTGCCCGACGGCACCGAGGACCACTGGTCCGCCGAGTACCAAGAATTGATCGAACTCGCGTAGAGCGCGTCAGACGTAGGCGGCCTTGAGCTTCCCCTTGACCAGCTTGCCGGTCGCGGTGCGGGGGAGTTCGTCGACGAAGTCGTAGCTGCGGGGCACCTTGTAGGCGGCGAGCTGCTCGCGGACGAACGCGTCGAGCTCGGCGGCCAGCTCCGGTGAGCCGGTGTGGCCCTCCTCGAGTTGCACGCACGCCTTCACCTCCTCGCCGAACTCGTCGTTCGGGACGCCGATGACGGCGACGTCGAACACGGCCGGATGCCCGATGAGGACGTTCTCGGCCTCCTGCGGGTAGATGTTCACGCCACCGGAGATGATCATGAACGCCTTGCGGTCGGTGAGGTAGAGGTAGCCGTCGGCGTCGACGTGCCCGATGTCGCCGGTGGTCGCCCACAGAGGGTGGTCGGGATGTTCTGCGGCGCGCGTCTTCTCGGGGTCGTTGTGGTACTCGAAGGCCTTCGCCTCCCGCTCGAAGTAGACCGTCCCGGTCTCGCCGACAGGCAGTTCCGCGCCGGTGTCGTCACAGACGTGGATCACGCCGAGCAGCGGCTTGCCGACCGACCCGGGGTGTGCGAGCGACTCGGCCGAGTCGATGAACGTGCCGCCGATCGCCTCGGTCGACGAGTAGTACTCGAAGATCACCGGACCCCACCAGTCGATCATGGCCCGCTTGACGTGCACGGGACACGGCGCGGCGGCGTGGATCGCGGCCTTCATGGACGACGTGTCGTAACGGTCGCGGACCTCGCGGGGCAGCTTCAACATCCGCACGAACATCGTCGGGACCCACTGACTGTGGGTGACGTGGTACGTCTCGATGAGACGCAGCGCCTCCTCGGGCTCGAAGCGGTCCATCACGATCACCGTGCCGCCCACGGACTGCGTCATCCCGCAATAGCGCAGCGGCGCCGCGTGATACAGCGGGGCAGGGGAGAGGTAGACGGTGTCGGCGTCAAAGCCGTACATGCCCGAGAAGATGACCGTGTAGATGTCGGGGACCTCGTCGACCTCGCCCTCGGGCAGGGGTGGCTGGATCCCCTTGGGGCGTCCGGTGGTGCCCGACGAGTAGAGCATGTCGTGACCACGAGGCTGGCTGGCCGGCTTCTCCGGGGACGCGGCCGCGAGCACGTCGTCGTAGGACTCGAATCCCTCGATGCCACCCCAGGCGATGCGGTGCTCCAGGGTGGTGACCTCCGCGGCGTCGGCGACGGCGTCGGCCGACGCCGCGGAGGCGAACAGGACACGCGCACCGCAGTCGCCGAGGATGAAGTTCGTCTCGGCGGCGGTCAGGTGATGGTTCACCGGCGTGATGTAGAGCCCGGACCGCAGGGCGGCCCAGTAGACCTCGAAGACACGGAGGTCGTTGGTGGAGACGAGCGCGATGCAGTCACCGCGCCGGAGCCCGAGTTCCCGGAGATGGTTGGCCAGCCGGATCGAGCGCTCGTCGAGCTCCGCGTAGGTGATCTGCTCACCTGTGGCCGGGAGGATGGCTGCGGGCTTGTCGGGCGTCGTCGCCGCGAACACTCCTGGGAACATGGCGACAGGATAACCACACCTATGCCGCTGATGGAACAAAACCACGAAGGTGTTGCTTTGGCGTGTGGTGACCGGATCACTCGGTCCGGGATCGGCGGACCGACTCCTCCACGAGGTCGAGGACGGCGTGCAGATCCGAACCGCGGTGGCCCGACGCGAGCCGCGTGATCAGCCCGTCGAGGATGAGGTCGAGGTAGGCCACGATCACCTCGGTGGGCAGGTCGTCGCGGAGACGGCCGGCGCTGCGCTGACGTTCGAGTCGGGCCAGGGTCGCGGCCTCGAGGTCGATCGACCGGGCCAGGAACTCCGAGCGGAAGTCGGGGTCACTGCGCAGCTTGCGCGCGATCTCCAGCCGGGTGCCGAGCCAGTCGAAGTCCTCGGGATGGTCGAGCATGTCGCGCATCACCTGCACCAGGCCCTGCTCGGCGGCGACATCGGCCATGCGCTCGGCGTCCTCGTGCGCGAGCGCGAGGAAGAGGGCCTCCTTGTCGCGGAAGTGGTGGAAGATCGCACCCCGCGAGAGGCTGGTGGCCTCCTCGAGACGGCGGACGGTCGCCCCGTCGTACCCGTGCTCGGCGAAACACCGGCGGGCACCGTCGAGGATCTCGCGACGACGCGCGGCGAGATGGTCTTCACTCACCCGTGGCACGACAACACCCCTCTCCTGCAGTGCTCATGGCCCGCGGCGGACACGGTGGTGATGGTCGTGCGCCCCGGCTCTCGGGCGAGAACCGGGGCGCACGGACTGACGAGATGGTCGGCCTGCCTCAGCTGCCGATCATGTTCCGCAGCACGTACTGCAGGATGCCGCCGTTGCGGTAGTAGTCGGCCTCACCGGGCGTGTCGATGCGGACCTTCGCGTCGAACTCGACCTTCTGGCCGTCCTCCTTGGTGGCGACGACGTGCACCGTCTCCGGCGTGGTGCCGTTGTTCAGCTCCTCGATGCCGGTGATGTCGAACGTTTCGGTGCCGTCGAGGCCCAGCGACTTGTGCGACTCGCCCTCGGGGAACTGCAGCGGGATGACGCCCATGCCGATGAGGTTCGAGCGGTGGATGCGCTCGAAGCTCTCGGTGATGACGGCCCGCACACCCAGCAGGCTGGTGCCCTTGGCGGCCCAGTCACGCGAGGACCCGGTGCCGTACTCCTTGCCGCCGAGCACCACGAGCGGCGTGTTCTGCGCGGCGTAGTTCTGCGCGGCGTCGTAGATGAACGACTGCGGGCCACCGTCCTGGGTGAAGTCGCGGGTGTAGCCACCCGAGACCCCGTCCAGCAGCTGGTTCTGCAGGCGGATGTTGCCGAACGTCGAACGGATCATCACCTCGTGGTTGCCGCGGCGGGCACCCAGCGAGTTGTAGTCCTTGCGGGCGACACCGTTCTCGTCGAGGTACTGCGCCGCCGGGGTGCCCGGCTTGATGGTGGAGGCGGGGGAGATGTGGTCGGTCGTGACCGAGTCGCCCAGCTTCGCGAGCACGCGCGCACCGGTGATGTCGGTGACCGGCGCCGGCTCGCGCTCCATGCCCTCGAAGTACGGGGGCTTGCGCACGTAGGTCGACTTCTCGTCCCACTCGAACGTCTTGCCGTCCGGGGTGGGCAGGCCGCGCCAGCGCTCGTCACCCTTGAACACGTCGGCGTAGTCGGCCGCGTACTGCTCCGGCGAGATCGACTCGGCGATCGTCTTCTGGATCTCCTCACCCGAGGGCCAGATGTCCTTGAGGAAGACGTCGTTGCCGTCGGTGTCCTGGCCCAGCGGGTCGGACTCGAAGTCGAAGTCCATGGTGCCCGCCAGGGCGTAGGCGATGACCAGCGGCGGCGACGCCAGGTAGTTCATCTTGACGTCCTGGTTGATGCGGCCCTCGAAGTTGCGGTTGCCCGACAGCACCGCGGTGGCGGTGAGGTCGTTGTCGTTGATCGCCTTCGAGATCTCCTCGGGCAGCGGGCCCGAGTTGCCGATGCACGTGGTGCAGCCGTAGCCGACGAGGTAGAAACCGAGCTTCTCCAGGTACGGCCACAGGCCGGCCTTCTCGTAGTAGCCGGTGACGACCTGCGAACCCGGGGCCATGGAGGTCTTGACCCACGGCTTGCTGGTCAGGCCCTTCTCGACGGCGTTGCGCGCGAGGAGCGCGGCGCCCAGCATGACCGACGGGTTCGAGGTGTTGGTGCAGCTCGTGATCGACGCGATGGTGACGATGCCGTGGTCGAGGATCATCTTCCCGCGCTCCGTCGACTCGACGGTGACGGGGTTCGACGGGCGACCCTCGGCGTTGCGCGCCGCGGAGTGCAGGGGCTCGGCGTCGTCGTCGGCGAAGGACAGCGCGGCCGGGTCGGACGCGGGGAACGTGTCCTCGACGGCCTCGTCGAGCTTGGTGTGCTCCGGGGCGTTGCCGTTCTCGACGTAGTTGTGGATGTCCTTGCGGAAGGCGTTCTTCGCGTCCCACAGCTCGATGCGGTCCTGCGGACGCTTCGGGCCGGCGATCGACGGGACGACGTCGGCGAGATCCAGCTCGAGGTACTCGGAGTACTGCGGCTCCTTCTCGCCGTCGTGCCACATGCCCTGTTCCTTGGCGTAGGCCTCGACGAGGTCGAGCGTCTCCTGGCTGCGGCCGGTCAGCTTCAGGTAGCTGATGGTCTCCTCGTCGATGGGGAACATCGCGCAGGTGGAGCCGAACTCGGGGCTCATGTTGCCGATGGTGGCGCGGTTGGCCAGCGGCACCGCGGCCACGCCCTTGCCGTAGAACTCGACGAACTTGCCGACCACACCGTGCTTGCGCAGCATCTCGGTGATCGTCAGGACGACGTCGGTGGCGGTCACGCCCGGCTTGGTCTCGCCGGAGAGCTTGAAGCCGACGACGCGGGGGATGAGCATCGAGATCGGCTGGCCGAGCATGGCGGCCTCGGCCTCGATGCCGCCGACGCCCCAGCCCAGGACGCCCAGCCCGTTCTCCATGGTGGTGTGCGAGTCGGTGCCCACACAGGTGTCGGGGTAGGCGACGCCGTCCCGGACCATGACCGAGCGCGCGAGGTGCTCGATGTTCACCTGGTGCACGATGCCGGTGCCCGGGGGGACGACCTTGAAGTCGTCGAACGCCCCCTGGCCCCAGCGGAGGAACTGGTAGCGCTCCTCGTTGCGCTGGTACTCGATGTCGACGTTGCGCTCGAAGGCCTGCGCGTTGCCGAAGGCCTCGATGATGACCGAGTGGTCGATGACCATCTCTGCGGGGGCGAGCGGGTTCACCTTGTCCGGGTCGCCGCCCAGCTCCTTGACCGCCTCGCGCATGGTGGCGAGGTCGACGATGCAGGGCACACCGGTGAAGTCCTGCATGATCACGCGGGCCGGGGTGAACTGGATCTCGATGCTGGGATCGGCGCTCGGGTCCCATCCGGCGATCGCCTGGATGTGGTCCTTCGTGATGTTCGCGCCGTCCTCGGTGCGCAGCAGGTTCTCGGCGAGCACCTTGAGCGCGTAGGGGAGACGGTCGACACCCTCCACGGCGCTCAGGCGGTAGATCTCGTACGAGTTGTCGCCGACCTCCAGGGTCCCCTTGGCTCCGAACGAATCAATTGACGAGCTCACGCAACACTCCACTCCTCGGTTCGCCGGCGTGGCTGATCCGCCGACTCTCGTCGCCGGCGGGGCTGCGCCGGCGCTGATGTGTCCTGCGCCCCGCGGGCCGGCGGGGTGCGAACGTGGCGCCAGTCTAGCAGTACGCGCGTACTGGTTGGGCTCATTGGGTGAATGGTGTCTCCCGGCGGGTGAACATCGCGGGGACGTCGTGCTGTCGTACTGTGCATCCGTCCCCCGGGCGCCACCCGTGCCCCCGTCCGTCGCCAGAGGAGTCATCGGTCATGCGTCGCCAGAGGAGACACCGGTCGTGACCGTCGGCATGCAGATCGCCGGCACGGATCCCGCGGACATCCGGGGGATCCTGCACTCGGCGCCGACGTTCACCGTGATCCCCGAGGACGTCGACCTGGGCTCGATCGCCAAGGACCTGGCCGGTGACCACGTCTCGGCCCCCGAGGGCGAGGTGGCCGGTCTCGAGCGAGTGGTGGCCGAGGCGAAGGCCAAGGGTCACGACATGAACTTCGTGGTGCTCGAGCAGGCGCAGCCGAACTTCACGTACTACCGCGACATCGCCGCCGCCCTCCAGAAGGAGACCGGCGGGACGGTGGTCGTGTTCGGCCCGGACACCGTCGGCACCGCGTCGGACGACTTCAGTCGGGTGCAGCTGGAGCAGGCGCAGGACAACCTGACCGTGTCGCAGCCGGCGACGGGTGCCCAGCAGATCCTCGACCGCATGACGGAGCAGACGCAGATCCCGTGGACCGTCGTCACCCTTGTGCTCGTCGCCGCGGTGGCCCTGGGTGCCGTCGTGGCCCGCGTGCTGCAGGTGCGTCGGCGCGGCACCGCGCCCGCCGCTGTACCCGCGGGCGATGCCCCGTCCGATCCGTCCACGACCGCGTCGGACGAGCAGCGCGACACCCCGCCCACGGCCTGACAGCCCCTGACAGGCACCTGACGGGCGCATCCGTCACGGTGGCGCAGTCAACCTTTGCGAAAGCACATCGAATCACGTCCGTGTGGTTCCGCTGATCAGCCCGACATCGGGCTCCCGGAACGGCATTTCCGCAGGTAATCACGCCATTGTAATTTGTTACTCATGTTTCACCGGTGGCGATTGTGACGTACTGTTCGTCATGTCATTGGTGGTGTTGATGGGGAAGTTGACACCTCCCGTGGCGCACTTCGGGGGTGGGTCGACGTTCGGCGGAGCCGTGGTGTCGCCACCTGCCGATCGCATGTCCGTTCTGCGAGGGAGTCATCTGTGAGGCGACGTTCCGCATGCGGTCGTCGGGAGTCGTTTCATCCCGCCGACCCGCGCCGCCATCCCGCCGTCGACCACGGCGTCATCCATCCGACGGACCCCGGTGACGGACCGCACGAGCGCCCGGCCCGGGGTCTCCGCGTCCTCACCGCCGCGACCGTGGCGCTCCTCGCCGCCGTCGGTCTGCTCGGTGTCGGGGCGGGCACCGTGGCCGCCGACCCCGCAGGACCCGCCCCCCGCGGTCCGTCGGGCATCGCCGGACTGATCAACCAGATCGCCGACGTCGACCAGCGCCTCGCCGACATCGACGCGCAGCTCGCGATCAAGCGGGAGGCGGCCAACCGCGCCCTCGTCGACCTGCAGACCTCCCGGGACCAGGAACGGTTGTCGGTGCTCGCCGTCAACGGTTCCTCCGACGCCGTGAAGAAGGCCGACGACCAGATCGCCGCCGCCCAGAAGAACTTCGACTCCTTCGTCCGGGACCTCTACCGGCAGGGCAGCAACCAGGCGTCGCTCGCGGGCATCTTCGCCTCCGGTGACCCGGCGGCCGTGCTCGACCGCGCCGGGGTGATCGCCCAGCTGACCAAGGACCAGCAGGCGACCATCCAGCAGCTGAAGGTCTCGCGCAACGAGAAGGCGAACAAGCTCGCCACGGCGACCGCGACCCGCAAGTCGGCGGCACGTGCGGCCGAGCAGGCCGCCCAGCGCAAGCAGGACGCCGTCGACGCGATCGCACAGACCGTGGCCGCGGCGAAGACCGAATCGGCCACGAAGACCCAGCTCACCGCGGCCCGTGACGCCGCGCAGCAGCAACTCGACGCGCTGCGCGGTCGGGTACCCGCGGCCGCGCCCGCCACCGTCCCGAACGGCGCGCCCGGCAGCACGCCGGCCGCCGCGCCGGCCCCGACCCCCGGTGGGGTCGCCGCGGTGATCCCCGGTCGGGTGGACGCCGCGTCGCCGATCGACCCGCTGCGGGACGCGATCGTCACCGCCGCCCAATCGGCGTTGCAGACCGCGGCGCAGGCCGCGGCGAAGCTCGCCGTCGACGCCGCCCAGCAGGTCGTCGCCCAGGTCATCGCCTCGATCACGGGCAACCACACCGACATCGACGGCAGCGGCGGCGGCTCGGGAACGTCCAGCGGTGGCAGCGGCGGAGGGGCCACGTCGGTCACCCCCGGTGTCACGGGCTCGGCCGCGGTCGAGATCGTCGTGAACCGCGCGCTCTCGCAGCTCGGCGTCCCGTACTCCTGGGGCGGTGGCAACGCCAGTGGACCCACGAAGGGCATCCGTGACGGCGGCGTGGCCGACAGCTACGGCGACTACAACAAGGTCGGCTTCGACTGCTCGGGCCTGATGATGTATGCGTTCGCGGGCATCGGCATCTCGCTGCCGCACTACACGGGCTACCAGTACACGTCCGGTCCGCACGTGCCGCTGTCGCAGATGCAGCGCGGCGACATGATCTTCTACGGCCCGAACGCCAGCCAGCACGTGGCGCTGTACCTGGGCAACAACCAGATGGTGGAGGCGCCGGAGTCGGGCTCGGTCGTGAAGATCTCGCCCCTGCGGACCAGCGGTGCGATGCCGTACGTCGTCCGTCTCACCGGGTAGTCGACCCCCGGGGCGCCGCGCGCCCGGGCGGGCGGCGGCGCGACCGCTACCCTCGGGGGCGACAGGCGTGCGGGCGTGCCCGACGCCACAGGGGCTCAGCAGGTGCGACGGCCCAGCAGGTGCGACGACCGGTGGAGGAGAACGCGTGACCCAGACGCACGACGGTGGAGGGACCCCGACCGGGCAGGACGGGCCCGCGGGTCTCACCGACGCCGACGTGAAGCTCCTCGAACGGACCATGTTCGAGGTGAAGCGCGTGATCGTCGGGCAGGACGCCCTCGTCGAGCGCATCCTCGTCGGGCTGCTGGCCCGCGGTCACATCCTCCTCGAGGGCGTGCCCGGTGTCGCCAAGACGCTCGCCGTCGAGACCTTCGCGCGCGTCATCGGCGGATCGTTCTCCCGGGTGCAGTTCACCCCGGACCTCGTCCCGACCGACCTCATCGGTACCCGCATCTACCGCCAGGGCCGCGAGTCCTTCGACACCGAGCTCGGCCCGGTGGTCGCGAACTTCCTCCTCGCCGACGAGATCAACCGCGCCCCCGCGAAGGTGCAGTCGGCGCTGCTCGAGGTGATGGCCGAGCGGCACCTCTCCATCGGTGGCGAGACGTTCCCCATGCCCGACCCGTTCCTCGTGATGGCGACGCAGAACCCCATCGAGAACGAGGGCGTCTACCCGCTCCCGGAGGCGCAGCGCGACCGCTTCCTGTTCAAGGTCCTCGTCGACTACCCGTCGGTCGAGGAAGAGCGCGAGATCGTCTACCGCATGGGCACCCGTCCGCCGCAGGCGCACCAGGTGCTCGACCCCGCCGCGACCGTCCGGCTCCAGGAGCTCGCCTCGACGGTGTTCGTGCACCACGCCCTGGTCGACTACGTGGTGCGGGTCATCACCGCGACGCGTCGTCCGGAGACGGTCGGGCTCACCGACGTGGCCGGCTGGCTCGCCTACGGCGCGTCACCGCGTGCCACGCTCGGCATCGTCGCCGCGGCCCGCGCCCTGGCGCTGGTGCGTGGTCGCGACTACGTGATCCCCGGTGACGTCGTCGAGATCATCCCGGACGTGCTGCGCCACCGGCTGGTGCTCAGCTACGACGCTCTGGCCGACGAGGTCGACGCCGACCGCGTCATCACGCGGATCCTGCAGACCGTGGGCCTCCCACAGGTCGCATCGCAGCCGGTGGGCGGTCCGCCGCCCACCCAGCCGCCCGGCCCGAACGGTCGACCGCCCGTCCCCAACGGTCAGCCGCCCGTCGTGAACGGGCCGTCGGCCCAGTACGGGGCACCGGCGCAGCCGTACCCGCAGAACGCACCACCCGCACCCGTCGCCGATGGTCGAGGCTGACCGCCTTCCGTCGTTCGGCGGCGGATCCCTCGACGACCCGACCCTGACCGCGGCGCTCAAGACCCTCGAGCTCACCGTCCGCCGCAAGCTCGACGGCGTGCTGCAGGGGGACCATCTCGGGCTCATCCCAGGTCCGGGGTCCGAGCCGGGAGAGGCACGTCCGTATCAGCCCGGTGACGACGTCCGACGGATGGACTGGTCGGTCACCGCGCGCACGACCCACCCCCACGTGCGTCAGATGGTCGCCGACCGCGAGCTCGAGACGTGGCTCGTCGTCGACATGTCGGCCAGCCTCGACTTCGGCACCACCGGCGGCACCAAGCGTGACCTGGCGGTCGCGGCGTGCTCGGCGATCGTCCACCTCACCCTGGGCGGTGGGAACCGCATCGGCGCGATCGTCGCGACGGGCGACCGCATCGTGCGCGTCCCCGCGCGGTCGGGCCGCCCCCACGCCATGTCGCTGCTGTCCACGATCGCGTCCACCCGACGCAGCGCGGAGGGCGTGCGTGGCGACCTCGCGGGTGCCGTCGAGGCACTCCGACGACCGCAACGCCGCCGCGGCCTCGCCGTCGTCGTGAGCGACTTCCTCGGTCCGATCGACTGGGACCGCCCTCTGCGGGCCGTCGCCGGTCACCACGAGGTGCTCGGCGTGGAGGTTCTCGACCCCCGCGACCTGGAGCTGCCCGCGGTCGGTGAGATCGTCCTGCGGGACGCGGAGAGCGGTCAGGTGCGGGAACTCACCGTGACCGAGAAGGTCCGCACCGACTACGCACGCGCCGCGGCCGCCCATCAGGCCGACGTGCACCGGGTGCTGCGCACGTGCGGGGCGCCCACGATGAGCCTGCGGACCGACCGCGACTGGATCGCCGACGTGGTGCGGTTCGTCGCCCGTCGTCGCCGCGGACTGCACGCCGGTGCCGTGGCCGGGGCCGCGCGGTGACCGACCTCGCCACCCCGTGGTGGCTGTTGCTGCTGCTCGCCGTCGTGGCGCTCGCCGCGGGGTACGTCTACATGCAGCGTCGGCGACACGCGCGGGCGGTGACGTTCGCCAACCTCGAGCTGCTCGACACGGTGGTCCCGCCGCAACGCAACCGCCTCAAGCACGCGCCGATCGCCCTGATGCTGGTGGGACTGATCCTCCTGACGATCGCGTTGGCCGGTCCCCAGGCCGATCGCCGGGTACCCCGCAACAAGGCGACGGTCATCCTGGTGATCGACGTGTCGCGGTCGATGAACTCCACCGACGTCGCGCCGTCCCGCATCCAGGCCGCGCAGCAGGCCGCGAAGAAGTTCGCCGACGACCTCACCGACGGCATCAACCTCGGCCTGATCTCGTTCGCCGGTACCGCGGCGACCCTCGTCTCGCCGACCCCCGACCACGACGCCACGAAGGCCGCCGTCGACAAGCTGCAGCTGGCCGACAAGACGGCCACCGGTGAGGGCATCTTCGCCGCGATCGAGCAGATCAAGACGCTCAACGCCGTGCTCGGCGGCGACAAGGGCGCACCGCCGGCGCGGATCGTGCTGGAGTCCGACGGCAAGGAGACCGTCCCCGACGACCCCGACGACCCGCGGGGCGCCTTCACCGCGGCACGCAAGGCGAAGGAGGAGAAGATCCCGGTCAACACGATCTCCTTCGGAACCCTCACCGGCACCGTCGATCTCGAGGGCGATCGCATCCCGGTGCCGGTCGACGACTCCTCGCTGGAGCGGATCGCGAACCTCTCGGGTGGCGAGTTCTTCACCGCGTCGACCCTGGACGAGCTCACCCGCGTCTACGACACCCTGCAGGAGCAGATCGGCTTCGAGACGCAACGCGGCGACAACTCCCGTCCGTGGGTCATCGCGGGCACCATCCTGGTGATCATCGCGGCGATCGGCGCGATCGCGATGAACCGCCGGTTGCCGTGAGCGAAGGTCCGTCCGTCGGCCGACCGCGGTGTCGTCCGGGTGGTGCGCAGGCGATAGGTTGACCGGCATGGCAGAGACCGCGTCGCAGCAGCCCCCCGCCACCACCCGCTCCGGCGGCCCCTCGCGATCGGTCCTCGTGACCGGCGGCAACCGGGGCATCGGCCTGGCGATCGCCCGCCGACTGTCCGAGGACGGGCACCGCGTCGCCGTCACCCACCGGTCGTCGGGTGCGCCGGAGGGTCTGTTCGGGGTCCAGTGCGACGTGACCGACTCCGAGGCGATCGCACGCGCCTTCGCGGAGATCGAGGAGCACCAGGGGC
Organism: Gordonia paraffinivorans; assembly: GCA_036946345.1. Taxonomy (GTDB): domain Bacteria; phylum Actinomycetota; class Actinomycetes; order Mycobacteriales; family Mycobacteriaceae; genus Williamsia_A; species Williamsia_A paraffinivorans_A. Next base: position 58,344 of record JAQIJH010000029.1, read on the forward strand.
CCGTCGAGGTGCTCGTGGCCAACGCCGGCACCACCGACGACACGCTGCTGATGCGCATGACCGAGGAGCAGTTCGAGAAGGTCCTCGACGCCAACCTCACCGGGTCGTTCCGCGTCGCCAAGGCTGCCTGTCGGTCCATGCTGCGCAGGCGCTTCGGCCGGTTCATCTTCCTCGGGTCGGCCGTCGCGACGATGGGAACGCCGGGGCAGATCAACTACGCCTCGTCGAAGGCCGGTCTCATCGGGATGGCGCGCTCGCTGACCCGCGAGCTCGGCACCCGGTCCATCACCGCGAACGTGGTCGCACCGGGTTTCATCGACACCGACATGACCGCGGCCCTGCCCGACGAGTACCGCGAGCAGGTCACGAAGATCATCCCGGCCGGCCGCACCGGCAGCGCCGAGGAGGTCGCCGCCGTCGTCAGCTGGTTGGCGTCCGAGGACTCGGCGTACGTCTCCGGCGCCGTCATCCCGGTCGACGGCGGCCTCGGCATGGGCCACTGAGGCACGCACCACCCTGATCACACCCACCACCACCTAGGAGTTCACCAGTGAGCGGACTGCTCGAGGGCAAGACGATCCTGATCACGGGCATCATCACCGACTCGTCGATCGCCTTCCACGCGGCGTCGGTCGCGCAGGAGCAGGGCGCGACGGTGATCATCACCGGCATCCCGGAGCGGCTGCGTCTGATCGACCGCATCGCCCGTCGTCTGCCGCAGGAGGTGCCGCCCGCGATCGGCCTCGACATCACGAACGAGGAGAACCTCGGTGAGCTCGCCGACAAGGTCCGCGAGCTGGCACCCGAGGGCGTCGACGGGGTCCTGCACTCCATCGCGATGGCGCCCAAGAACCTGATGGGGCCCGACGCGGTCCCCTTCCTCGACGCACCCGGTCCGGACGCAGCGAAGTCGTTCGAGATCTCCGCCTGGAGTTACGCGTCGCTGGCACGCGCAGTGCTGCCGGTGATGAACGAGGGCGGGTCCATCGTCGGTATGGACTTCGATCCGCGTACCGCGATGCCCTACTACAACTGGATGGGTGTGGCGAAGGCCGCGCTGGAGTCGGTGAACCGCTACGTCGCGCGAGAGGTGGGCGAGGCCAAGCGGATCCGCTCGAACCTCGTCGCCGCCGGACCGATCAAGACGTTGGCGGCCAAGGCCATCGCGGGCACCGCGACCGACGACGCCAAGCAGCTGAACATGCTCAACGAGTACTGGGACGGCGCGTCGCCCATCGGCTGGGACGTCGACGACCCGACGGTCGTGGCCAAGACGATCTGCACGGTGCTCTCCGACTGGCTCCCCGGCACCACGGGGTCGATCATCTACGTCGACGGGGGCGCCAGCCACAACACCTGGTTCCCCGAGGGGTTCACCGGTTCATGACGGCCTCGCGCACCACCGGGTTCGACGCGGTCCTGGTGTTGTCGTTCGGTGGTCCCGACGGACCCGACGACGTGATGCCGTTCCTGGAGAACGTGACCCGGGGACGTGGCGTGCCCCGGGAGCGTCTGGCGTCGGTCGCCGAGCACTACATGCACTTCGGTGGCGTCTCACCGATCAACCGGCTCAACCTCGACATCATCGACCGGTTGCGGACGGCGTTGCGCGACAGCGCGATCGACCTGCCGGTGTTCTTCGGCAACCGCAACTGGCACCCGATGATCGAGGACACGGTGGTCGAGATGTTCGACGCCGGTCACCGTCGGGTGCTGGTGTTCCCGACGTCGGCGTGGGGCGGGTACTCGGGCTGTGCGCAGTACCACGAGGACATCGCCCGCGCGCTCGCCGCACTCGCGGAGCGGCGCCCCGCGTCCGCCGACGACCCCATGACCCTGCGCAAGCTCCCGCACTACTGGGACCGCCCGGAGATGATCGAGGCCGGCGCCGACGCCCTGCGCGCCGCACGGGCGCAGCTGCCCGAGGACGTGCGGTCGACGGCACGGGTGGTCTTCACCGCCCACTCGGTGCCGTCGGCGGCCGACGCGGTGGCCGGCCCACCCGCCGAGGGCGGACACCTCTACAGCCGCCAGGTCACCGCGGCCTCGGCGGCGGTCGCCACCGCCGCCGGCGTCGACGAGCACGACGTCGTGTGGCAGTCACGGTCCGGTCCGCCGCAGGTGCCGTGGCTCGAGCCCGACATCGTCGACCACCTCGAGGCGATCCACGGCGACGGCGCCACCGCCGCCGTCGTCGCCCCGGTCGGCTTCGTCTCCGACCACCTCGAGGTCGTGTGGGACCTCGACACCGAGGCCGCCGAGAAGGCCGAGGAACTGGGCATGCCGATGGCGCGTGCGGCGACCGTGGGGACCGACCCCCGGTACGTGTCGATGATCGTCGAACTCATCCGCGATCAGCTGGCCGGTGCCACCACGGAGAGCACCGGCATGGGCTGCACCGACAACGGGCGACGATGCGTCGAGGGCTGTTGTCCGCTGGTGCGCCCGAAGCGCCCGTCCTGACCGCCCACACGGTGGTCCGCGCCGGAGGTCCTACCTGCGTGGCGCCCGATCGGACTCCGCGACGACGGCGTTGAGCGCCGTCATCCGCGCGGTGCGCACGGTCCGGTCGAGATCGTCGAGCGCGGCGTCGACGCTGCCCTGACCGGTCGCGGACAACCCCGACCGGGGCCGGGCCGCGGCGGCGAGGTGCAGGATCGCGGCGATCTGTGCGGTCTGGCCGATCACCCGCGCCACCCGGTCGCCCGCGTCCGGGGGCACGTCGAGCATCTCCGCGCGCGTCCGCTCCGCCAGGCGCATGCGCAGATCCGTCGGCGAGCCGTCGGTCGACTCGATCCCCCCGATCCGGGTGAGCAGGGTGGTGGCGTCGCGCACCGCCTCCTTCATCAGGAGTTCGGCCTCGCCCAGATCTCCGTCGGGCAGCCGGACGACGGCGCCGAGGGACCGCACCGTCCACGTCACCGAGCCCGGTCCGACGGTGCGGGCGTACACCCCGACCGCCTCGTCGGACGCGTCGCCGAGCCACAGCACGAGGACGGCGCGGGCGTCGAGCGCCGACCCGAGGGGCGCCCCGGTCAGGCCGAGGGTGTCGCCGGGCGCGGGGAGCAGCACCCGCAGTCGCGCGGCACGCCGGACGGCGCGCAGCAGCACACCGGTGCCGACCTCGGCGGCGGTCAGGTCGACGACGGCCGCCGCGTCCGGGTCGGCGGCGACCACCCGGTGGGCGGGCGCCACGTCGGACAGGGCGTCGACGACGTCGTCGGGAGAACACAGGCCGGCCCGCCACACCGAACCCCAGGTGGCCAGGGCTGCGACGGCCGGGAGGCCCTCTGCCTCCACGTGGTCGGTCATCTCGCTCACCCCCGGCAACGATAGCGACGGATCGCGAGGCTGCCGATGTGACGCGATCGGCGTCGCCGGTGTGAGACCGTCGGCGGCCCCGCGACCGCCCGGCGTGGCACCGGGCGGTCGGGGTGTCGGCCTCCTACGGTCGCGGCATGGGTTTCTCCGACGACCGCTACGGCTTCGACGTCCTCGACGCGGGGGCGCGGCGCGCCCGGTCTACGCCCGCGGTCCCGGTCGTCGACGCCGACCGGGATCTCGTCGTCGAGGACGCCGCGACCGGGTTCTGCGGCGCCGTGGTCGGGTTCGAGCGCGGGTACGACGGTGACCACGTGCGACTCGAGGACCGGCGGGGTGCGACGCGCATCTTCGCGATGCGG
>JAQIJH010000030.1:0-52890 GCA_036946345.1 Gordonia paraffinivorans
GTCCCGGCCAGCAGCTGCTTCGCCAGCTGATCACCGATCGCCTGTTGGACCAGCCGGCGGAGCGGACGCGCTCCGTAGAGCGGGTCGAATCCCCGTGCGGCGAGCCACCTCTTGGCGTTTGTCGCTGACCTCGAGGTCCAGGCGGCGCTGCGCCAGCCGCTCCTGCAACTGCCCCAGCTGGATGTCGACGATGCGGGTCAGCTCCTCGGGGTTGAGCCCGTCGAAGATGAGCACGTCGTCGAGGCGGTTGATGAACTCGGGCTTGAACGCCGAGCGCACCGCCGCCATCACCTGCTCCTCGGTGCCACCGGCACCGAGGTTCGACGTCAGGATCAGGATGGTGTTGCGGAAGTCCACCGTCCGCCCCTGGCCGTCGGTGAGACGGCCCTCGTCGAGCACCTGCAGCAGCACGTCGAAGACGTCGGGGTGGGCCTTCTCGATCTCGTCGAACAGCACCACCGTGTACGGACGACGCCGCACCGCCTCGGTCAGCTGACCGCCGGCCTCGTATCCGACGTAGCCGGGAGGCGCACCGACGAGCCGTGCGACGCTGTGCTTCTCGCCGTACTCGCTCATGTCGATGCGGACCATCGCGCGGTCGTCGTCGAAGAGGAACTCCGCCAGCGCCTTCGCGAGTTCGGTCTTGCCGACGCCGGTCGGGCCGAGGAACATGAACGACCCCAGCGGACGGTTCGGGTCGGCGACACCGGCACGGGCGCGGCGCACCGCGTCGGACACGGCCTCGACGGCCTTGCGCTGACCAATGACCCGCTTGCCGAGCTCGTCCTCCATCCGCAGCAGCTTCGCGGTCTCGCCCTCGAGCATGCGACCGGCGGGGACGCCGGTCCACGCGGAGACCACCTCGGCGACGTCGTCGGGACCGACCTCCTCCTTGAGCATGACGTCCTCGTTCACGATGGCGCCCTTGTCCGCTGCGGCCTCGAGCTGCTTCTCCAGCGCGGGATCTGCCCGTACCGCAGCTCGGCGGCACGCCCGAGATCGCCGTCGCGCTCGGCACGATCGGACTCACCGCGCAGCGCCTCGAGCTGCTCCTTGAGGTCACGGACGGAGTCGATGGCCTGCTTCTCGCCCTGCCAGCGGGCGGTCAGCTCGGCGAGCTTCTCCTTCTGGTCGGCGAGTTCGCCGCGCAGCTTCTCCAGCCGCAGCTTCGACGCCTCGTCGGTCTCCTTCTCCAGGGCGACCTCCTCGACCTCGAGCTGCGGACGATGCGCTCCACCTCGTCGATCTCGACGGGGCGCGAGTCGATCTCCATGCGCAGCCGCGAGGCGGCCTCGTCGACGAGGTCGATGGCCTTGTCGGGCAGGAATCGCGACGTGATGTACCGGTCCGACAGCGACGCGGCGGCAACCAGCGCGGAGTCGGTGATGCGCACACCGTGGTGCACCTCGTACCGGTCCTTCAGACCGCGCAGGATGCCTACGGTGTCCTCCACCGACGGCTCACCGACGTAGACCTGTTGGAACCGGCGCTCGAGCGCGGCGTCCTTCTCGATGTACTGGCGGTACTCCTCGAGCGTCGTCGCACCGACCAGACGCAGCTCACCGCGGGCGAGCATCGGCTTGATCATGTTCCCCGCGTCCATCGCGGAGTCCCCGGTGGCACCCGCGCCGACGATGGTGTGCAGCTCGTCGATGAAGGTGATGACCTGACCGGACGAACCCTTGATGTCCTCGAGGACGGCCTTCAACCGCTCCTCGAACTCACCGCGGTACTTCGCACCGGCCACCATCGACGACAGGTCGAGGCTGACGACGGTCTTGCCGCGCAACGACTCCGGGACGTCGCCGGCGATGATCCGCTGGGCCAGCCCCTCCACGATCGCGGTCTTGCCGACGCCGGGCTCGCCGATGAGCACCGGGTTGTTCTTCGTGCGGCGACTGAGCACCTGGACCACACGACGGATCTCGGTGTCGCGACCGATGACCGGGTCGAGCTTGCCCTCGCGAGCCTGCGCTGTGAGGTCCGTCGAGTACTTCTCCAACGCCTGGTAGGTCGACTCCGGATCGGGCGAGGTGACACGAGCACTGCCACGGACGGCGACGAACGCCTCGCGCAGCGCCTGCGGTGTCGCACCCACGTCGTGAAGGAGCTTCGCGACATCGGAGTCACCGGTCGCGAGGCCGACCATGAGGTGCTCGGTCGACACGTACTCGTCGTCGAGCTCGCCGGCCAGCTGCTGGGCGGCGGTGATGGCCGCGATGCTGTCGCGGGTGAGCTGCGGCGCGGCCGTGCCGCCGGACGCCGAGGGCATCCGACGCACCATCGCCTGCGCCTGGGTCAGCACCGACTGCGGGTCGACGCCCACCGCCTTGAGCAGGGGTGATGCGATGCCATCGGGTTGCTGGAGCAGCTCCACGAGGATGTGCGCGGGCCGGACGTCGGGGTTGCCGGCTGCGGTCGCCGACTGGACGGCAGCCGACAACGCCGCCTGCGTCTTGGTCGTCGGGTTGAAACCGCCGCCGTTCGGTTGGGTCATGGGCTCACCTTTCTTGAGTGAGGTGTGTGCAAGTCTTGTCGGACCGGACAGTCCGTCACACGGGTCAACGCCCGATCACTTGAGTCTGTTCCGCTCAAGTATGTCGGCTCGTCCGGCCCGGCGCAAGGTCACCCGATCGCGTACACCAACCCACACCCACGGTCCGCCAACGAGCGCGTGAACGCACGCGCCTCGGTCAGGTACCGGTTGATCGTGTCGGCGGACCAGTCGAGCGGACCGAGCCGCGGGGCGGTGTCGTCGTCGACGTCCTCGACGAGCAGCAGGTCGTCGGCGATGGCCGCGACCTCGTCGGGATCGAGCACGACGACGTACGGCTCGTACTCGTACCCGATCCAGCGGACGTGACCCGCAACGAGGTCGAGTGCGCGGCGGCCCGCGAGCAGCTGCTGCAGCGGACCCCATGCCTTGTCGAGATAGAGCATCACCGGCCGCTCGTCCTCGGGACCCCATGCGTCCATGAGCGGGTCGTGCGAGAGGAACAGTCGGGGGTCGTCGTGGGCCTGCTCGACGAGCTCGGCCGGCACCGGATATGCGTAGTAGCGGATTCCCATGTGCGCAGCGTCGGCGCGGACCCCGTCATCCCGTGCTGCGTCACCTCCGATGCTGGGGACAACCGGGCGGCGACAGGACTGTCGGGACGATCTGTGGATCGAGGACGACGCTCAGCGGCGGATCCCCGAGACGAGTCGCTCCCAGTTGCCCGATGCGACAGCCGCGCGGTCCGCGTCGGACAGGTCGCTCTCGTCGAGGAACGTCCGGGCCGCGCCTTCGTCGAGCGGCACATACGGGTAGTCGGTGGCGAACATCAACCGTTCCGTCGGCATCACGTCACGCGCCCAGTCGAGATACCGACGGTTCAGGATCCCGCCGGGCGTCAGATAGGCGTTGGACCTCAGATATTCGGACACAGGGCGGTCGAGTCCGGCCGCCGGGCCGATCCTGTCGACGCGGTCGACATAGAAGGCGAGCACCTCGCCCCAGTGCCCGAGGATGATCTGCAGGTCCGGGAACCGGTCGAAGACACCGCCGAGGACAAGGCGCAGGAACTCGACACCGGTGTCGTAGTGCCACCCGATCCCGTACGTGGCGAGGCCCATCTCGACGGCGTCACCGAAACCGCGGTAATAGGCCTGCCGAACACCGGCCGGCGCGACCTGCGGGTGCAGGTAGAGCGGTGCACCCAAGGCCTCGGCCGCCTCGAAGATCGGCCAGAACCGCGGACTGTCGATCGGCTCGTCGCGCACCCGCGAGAAGATCATCGCGCCGTGGAAACCCAACTCCCGCACCGCACGGCCCAGCTCGGCGGCGGCCGCCTCCGGCCGCTGCGGGGCGAGAGTCGCGAAACCCTGCAACCTGTCGGGGCGGCCTCGCACCGCGTCTGCGACCTCGTCGTTGGTTGCCGATTGCAGAGCCACCGCCTCCGATTCGTCGAGGTCGAACAGCCCGGGCGTTGTCAGCGAGATCACGTGCTGGTCGACACCCACCGCGTCCATCTGCGCCGTCCGTTCGTCGCCGAAGTCGCGCAGCTTGCTGTCCACGTCGGCCGCCATGTCGACGGGGAAGGCCGCCATCGGGTCGACGAGTCGATCCCCGAGGCGTGACCACGCGGCCGCCACGTCGTCGGTGAGGTAGTGCTCTTCGAGGCCCACGATCCGCATGCCGCCCAGTGTCGTGCGATCGCGCGAACCCGGCCACCTTTTCGTGTCATTCGGTAACGACTTGCCCGGTCTGTCCGACACGTCTCCCGTACGGATGATCGGTCACCGAGGAGTCATCATGAAGAGCAGGTTGTTCGCCACCGTTGTCGCCGCCGTGGCCCTGGGTTCGCTCACCGCCTGCGGGTCCTCGCCGTCGGACACCGCCACCTCGTCTCCGCAGACGGCGGTGACGACAGTCGTGACGGTCACGCGATCCCCGATCACCACCCCCCTGCCGACCACCACGCCCGACACCACCGACGACACGACGTCGACCCTGCAGCCCGCGTCGACGACCACCGCCATCACGACCTCAGACGACGGGTCGGACTACGTCGGGCATTTTCAACGACACGAGTCGACGCTCGACCTCACCTCAGACGGGACCGGCTCATTGCTGATGGGCGCGAACGCCCTCGACGGCGAGACCTGGTCGGTGACGTGGCAGGCCTCCGACCCCGGGATCGCGGTCACGCTGGACCGCCGAACCGCTCTCTCCGGACGAGGCCTCGAGGCGGGACTCGCCCCGGGTCAACAGTTCACGGCGCGGTTCGCCACGGGCGAGACCGGCACTCGGGTACTGGCAACCGGCCCGATCGGCCCGCAGATCGGCGCCCAAATATGGTGCGGGGTCGGCGGACCGTCACCCGAGTGCGGCGCCTGACGTAGCAGTTCGTGTCGCCTGGCGACACGAACCGCTACCGATCACGCGGGGACGGACTCGCGCGATTCCTTCGTGCGAGCCGTGACGGCGTCGACGATCGCGATGACGAGACCGACGGTGACCAGAGCCGCCGCGACGGAGAGTCCGATCTGGAACGCGGGCGCCCAGTCGCGGGGGTTGTCGGCGACCCGGGCGAAGAACACCGCGCCGACGAGAGCGATGCCCGCGGCCGAGCCGATGCGCTGACCGGTCTGCAGCACACCCCCGGCGATCCCGGCACGCTTCACGGGCACCTCGTCGAGGGTGAGGGTGATGTTCGGCGAGATGACGAAACCCGAACCCAGCCCGGCGATCAGGAGCGGGAAGGCGGCCGCCCACCCGACGCCGTGGCCCGGCACGAACACGGAGGCGACCACCGCACCGATCATGCCGACGACGACCATGAGCAGGCCCACGGCGACGAGGCTGCGTCCGAAGCGTCCCACCAGTGCGCCGCCGATTCGCGCCGAGACCGCGGAACCGACCGCGAAGGGCGTCACCGCGAGTCCGGCGGCGAGCGCCGAATAGCCCAGCCCCTGCTGCACATACAGCGTGTAGATGAAGAAGATCGTGGTGAAGCCGGCGAAGTAGACGAGGCCGATGATGCAGCCGAGCGAGTACGACCGGAGACGGAAGAGTGTGAGGTCGACCAGCTGCTGCTGGTCGCGCTGCCCCTGGCGCCGCTCCCACAGCACGAACGCGGCGAGGAACGCGGCGGCGACGATGAGCAGCAACCATTTCGCCGACCCCTTCCACTGCTGCTCCTGCACCAGCGGCAGCATCACGGCGACGACACCGACGCCGAGCAAGATGACGCCGAGCGGGTCGAACGACGACCACCGCAACGGTTGACGCGCCTCCGCGGGCTCCGACGGGAGCAGCTTCAGCGCGGCGACGAACGCCACCACGCCGATCGGCACGTTGACCATGAAGACGTATCGCCAGCCGTGCTGTTCGCCGCCGAGCTGGATCAGCACACCGCCGAGGAGGGGTCCGACGGCCGTCGAGATGCCGATGGTCGCGGCGAACAGACCGAACGCCTTGGCACGCTCGGCGCCGCGGAACAACTGCTGGATCAGGCCCGACACCTGCGGGCTGAGGATGCCGCCGGCGATGCCCTGGATCAGTCGCGCGACGACAAGCGTCAGCGGACCGGACGCGAGACCACACGCCGCCGACGCGGCGACGAACAGCACCAGCCCGACGACGAAGGTGACCTTGCGGCCGCGGGCGTCACCGATGCGACCGGCCGGGACCAGGAACAGACCGAACGCGAGCGCGTAGCCCGAGACCACCCAGGACAGGTCGGCGGACGAGGCCCCGATCCCCTTCTCGATCGACGGCAGAGCGACGTTCACGATCGAGACGTCCAGCAGGGTCATGAACCCGACGACGAGGCACACCGCCAGTGCGGTCCACCGTTTCGGGTCGGGTTGATACTCCTCCGTCGCGGCGGGTGGGGTCTGGGTGGCCATGCGGGGTTGCAACACCGAAGTCCGTTCCGGGCTTCCCGAAAATGACCAGATCGTCCAGTCCGCGATCTCCACCCGCCCTCACATCGTCGTGCGGCCGTCGATGCTCTCGCGGATGATCTCGGCGTGGCCGGCGTGCTGGGAGGTCTCGGCGACGAGGTGGACCAGCACCCGCCGGACACTGTGGGCCGCCCCGGGCTCGTTCCACGGCGCCTCGGGCAGCGGCGTCGTCCGCGACAGGTCGGTGACGCCCGCGATGATCTCCTCGGTCCGGCTCGCGACATCCCGGTAGTGCTCGACGATCGACTCGCGGGTGTCGCCGTCGAGCATCGCGAAGTCGTTCTGGCGGTCGATCGCCCACTGCGGCCAGGTCCGTGCGGTGCCGGCGAAGATGTCCTGCCAGGTGACACCCTCGGGCAGGTCCGTCGCCATGGCCGACGTGCCGTCGGTGACGAACCGAGCCCACGCGGCCTCGGTCGACGCGACGTGCTTGAGCAGACCACCGAGGCACAGCGAGCTGGCGGTCGGACGCTCCCCCAGCTGCTCGTCGGTCAGCCCCTCCGTGGTGCCGATGAGGGTCTCGCGGGCGACCGCGAGCTCGGACAGCAGATCGGTGCGGCCGTCGTCGACGGTCGTCGTGGTCTCGGTCATTCGATGCTCCTGGGCTGTGGTGTCGGGGACATGTCGATCATGGCTCGCATACCGGACAGGTTCGGTCCTCGATGAGCAGGTGCACGCAGATTTCCCCGGCACAATCGCGGCATGTCCTCTCCCGACACCCCTCTCCGGCGCGCCGAGCGCGACGCGCTGCCCGCCTGGCGCCGCATCACGGCCGGCGAGCCCCGCTGGGCGGCGGCACTGGCGATCGTGGCGGTCATCGCCCTGCAACTCGCACTGCCCGAGCGCCTGAACCTCACCTCCCGGTGGCTGCTCCCGGCCATCGAGGCCGTGTTGTTCGTGGTGCTGGTGGCCTTCAACCCCCTGCGCATCGAGAAGGGCACGCGTCCGATCCGCGCGGTCAGCCTCGGGCTCATCGCGGTCGCGAGCCTGGCCAACGCGTACTCCGCGGTGCGTCTCGTCGTCGACATCGTCTCGTCGTCGCACCACGCCAAGGCGCCCGAGCTGCTCGCGACGGGCGGCGCGATCTATCTGACGAACATCATCGTGTTCGGGCTCTGGTACTGGGATCTCGACCGCGGCGGTCCTGCGGCACGAGCCGCGGGGATCCGCGAACACCCCGACTTCCTCTTCCCGCAGATGGCCACCCCGGAGATGTCGCCACCCGACTGGGAACCCCGATTCGCCGACTACCTCTACGTCTCGTTCACCAACGCGACGGCGTTCAGCCCGACCGACACGATGCCGATGAGCCGCTGGGCGAAGCTCGCGATGATGGTGCAGTCGGCGATCGCGCTGGCCACCGTCGCCATGGTGCTCGCCCGCGCGATCAACATCCTCAACTGACCGACCGCACCCGCGCGGCCTCCCGGATGAGGTGGTCGCGTTCCGCGACGGACATCGCGCGCTCCGCCGCCGCGACATAGAGGTCCCCTGCGCCCGGACCATCACCCGCCATCTCTGTCAGATGCGCGCGCACCGCGGTGAGGCGGGGCAGCGCGGGATCGAGGTCGGAGAGGGCGGCGAACCCGGCCTGTGGACCGTCCGCCTGCGCGACCGCGACGGCCCGGTTCAGTCGGGCGACAGGACTGTCGGTCAGGGCCACGAGCTCGTCGTACCACTCGACGATCTGGACCCAGTCGGTCTCGTCGGTGGACGGGGAGTCGGCGTGCAGTGCGGCGATGGCCGCCTGAGCCTGGTACTCGCCCAGCCGATCCCGCGCGAGCGCAGTCTGCAGGATGTCGACACCCTCGGCGATCAGCGCGGTGTCCCAGCGGGTGCGGTCCTGGCGATCCAGCGGGATCAGTCGACCGTCGGCCTCCGTCCGAGACGCACGACGCGCGTGGTGCAGCAGCATCAGCGCGAGGAGGCCGTCGACCTCGGGCTCGTCGGTCAGTGCGACCAGCATGCGCGTGAGTCGGACCGCCTCGGCCTCGAGGTCGACGTCACCGCCGTACCCCTCGTTGAAGACGACGTACAGCACGCGCAGCACCGTCGTCAGGTCGCTCGCCCCGCCCAGCCGCAGCCCCGCGACCGTCTTCTTCGCGCGGCTGATCCGCTGCGCCATCGTCGCCTCCGGGACCATGTAGGCCGCGGCGATCTGTCGCGTGGTCAGCCCGCCCACGGCCCGCAGGGTGAGCGCGACCGCCGACGCCGGGGACAGGTCCGGATGCGCACAGAGCAGGTAGAGGTCCAGCGAGTCGTCCCGTGCGGCAACGGGTCCCGGTTCCGGTTCCAGCGACACCGTGTCCTCGCGCCGACGTCGCGCCGACTCCGACCGCACCGCGTCGAGGAACGACCGCCACGCGACCGTGGTGAGCCAGGCTCGCGGATCGCGTGGCGGATCGTCGGGCCACGACGCGAGTGCGCTGACCAGCGCCTCCTGGACGGCGTCCTCGGCCGACGCGAAATCCGCGCCGCGTCGGACGAGGACGCCGATCACCGCGGGCACCAGCGCCCTCAGTTCCGCGTCGTCGAACACCGTCGCCCTCTCAGTCGGTCATCGCCGGGGGCATCTCGAGAAACGGTCGCAGTTCCAGCCACTCGTGGATCGGCTCGCCGCCGGCGCCGGGCGCCGCAGACAGCTCACCCGCCAGTTCGAGCGCCCGCTCGTGGGAATCGACGTCGATCGCCATCCACCCGGCGATCAGGTCCTTGGTCTCGGCGAACGGGCCGTCGGTCACCGGGGGCCTGCCCGGTCCGTCGTACCGGACGAAGGTCCCCTCCGGCGAGAGGGCCTGCGCGTCGACGAACTCCCCGGTCTCCTTGAGCTTGTCGGCGAAGTCCCGCATGAACTGCATGTGGGCGTCGACCTCCTCGGGGGTCCACCGGTCCATCGGCTCGCCACGGAATCCGGGGGTGGGTCCGCCGCGGTAGTGCTTCAGCATCAGGTACTTCACGGTTGTCTCCTCGTGTTCGTCGCGACGCCGATGCGTCGCTCGTACCCCTGGGACGTCACCGTCGCACAGTTCTCGACATCGTCGCCGAAACATTTTTCTCGACGATCCTTCGCGTCGATGTCCGATGTGCGATGTCGGTCCGAGGCCCCCCACGCACCGGCCATACTGGACACGCTCGACGACCGGCGTCGGCGGTGGAGGAAGAGGGCGGCATGAAGAAGCTCGTATTTGCGGCGATCGCGGCGGGGGCACTGGTCCTGGCGGGTTGCTCCGACTCGGACTCGAACACCCCCAACGCCTCCGGCGGCGGCGCCGAGTCCGCCTCGCGCTCCGCGGACTCCTTCGGCAGCGCGGCGTCGAGCGCGGCCAACGCGGTGGGCGACGCGGCGTCGGCCGCTCGCGACAGCGCCTTCATCGGCGCGCTCGGCGTGGGCAACCTGAAGTTCGGCAGCGACTCCGACATGACTTCCGAGGCGCGCGACGTCTGCAGCAGCCTGAACGAGGGCAAGAGCGCCGCGGACGCCGGCAACGACGTGAAGGACAAGTACGACGGCGACGATTCGAAGGCCAAGGGCTTCGTCCGCGCCGCGGTGACCGCGTACTGCCCCACCGAGGTGGGCAAGCTCATCTACTGATGTGCGCTTGACCCTCACGCAGCGTGCGGCTCGAGCATGGTCGTCACCGACGCACCGTGCGTCGGGTGAGGAGTTCCGATGACAGACGGCATGCTGCGGGTGGGTCGACTCGCCGAGCTCACGGGTCTGACGGTGCGGACGCTGCACCACTACGACGAGCTCGGCCTGGTACGACCGTCCCACCGCTCAGCGGCCGGGTACCGGCTCTACGACGACGCGGACCTCGAGCGTCTCTACCGGGTGATCGCTCTACGGCAGCTGGGTCTGCCGCTCGACCGCATCGCCGCGGTGCTCGACGACGCGACGTCGTTGGAGTCGACGCTGCGCACCCACGACCGCCTGCTGGCCGAGCAGATCTCGGCCCTGCAGTCGATCCGGGCGCGGGTCGGCGTGAGCCTGGCGAGCGTGCGGGCACGGTCGACGTCGTCATCGGATCTCCTCGACGTGATCCGAGAGGTGACGAGCATGGACGAGACGATGGCGAGGTACTTCGACGCCGCACAGATGGGCGAGCTCGCCCGGCGACGGGAGGCCGTCGGCGACGAGCGCATCGCCCAGGTGGAGAACCGGTGGCCGTCCCTGATCGCGGACGTCGACGCTGCGATCGCGGAGGGGGTCGACCCGTCGTCACCGCAGGCGGTGGCGCTCGCGGTCGAGTGGATGGGGTTGCTCCGGGAATTCCACGGTGACGACCCCGGGCTGAAGGACTCGTTGTACGCGGTGGCGAACGACAACGCCGACCTGCAGGCCGACCCGTCCGCCACGCCGATGTTCGCGGGCCCGACGAAGGAACACATGGCCTTCGTCGGCGCGGCCTACGAGCACCGCTGACCGCGGGTCACGGTGCCGTGGCGTAGCCCGTCACGCGGACGACGGCCGCGGTCCGTCCGTCGGCCCCGACGGCCGCGACGTCGACGAGGGCCGTGCCCCTACCGGCGCGGACGATCCGGGCCTCGTAGCGGGCCTCGCCGCCCGTCATCATCGGCCGCAGGTAGTTGACGCGGACCGCGCCGGTGGCGAGCGGCGTCGCGCGCCCGCGGTTCATCGTCGCCGACGCGACCGTCTCCGCGGCGGCGACGATGACGCCGCCGTGGACGATCCCGATCCCGTTCTGCAGGGACGGGTCCGCGAGCGCCGCAGCCGAGTCGACGTCGTCGCCGACAGGCGCCCCGAGGCCCAGCATCCGGGTGATGTCCTCCCGGTCGGCGCCGGTCAGCACGTCGTCGGGCAGGCCCGGGAGGGCGTCGCCGCTGGGAATCGGGTGCGTGCGCACCGTCCCCACCCCGACGATCTGCCCGTCGACGGTGACGGTGCTCAGTGAGAGCGCCGTCGCGTCGTCGAGTGCGGTCGTCCGCCCCACCGCCCGCGCGGTGGTGGCGCCGGTGGGCAGCGGTGCGACCACGTCGATCGACAGCTCACTGGAGACGGTCCACCGCTCCGCACCGAAGGCGACGAAGTTGGCCGTGCCGCCCGCGGAATCGACGAGCATCGCCAGCAGCCCGGCGCTCACCGACGACGTGGACGGGTTCGTCCAGCGGCCGACGGGCATCTCCATCACGACCTCGTCGGAGGCGGCGTCCGCGACCGGTCGGATCTCGAACCGCGTCTCCGCGGGGTCGACGAACTGTTCGGCGATGCTCACCCAGGTGGGGACGGTGGTCATCGGGGGATCGTATCCAGGCCGCTAGAGCGCGTCGGGGTCACCGAGGAGGTCTACGAGGGCCGGCGAGGCCAAGCCGAACTGCCGCAGGCGATCGAGCGGCATCGACCCGACGAGGATCAGCA
This sequence comes from Gordonia paraffinivorans, assembly GCA_036946345.1. GTDB lineage: Bacteria > Actinomycetota > Actinomycetes > Mycobacteriales > Mycobacteriaceae > Williamsia_A > Williamsia_A paraffinivorans_A. The sequence continues at coordinate 11,828 of JAQIJH010000030.1, forward strand.
GGTCGGATCCGGTGGTGTCGCCCGCACCATCGGGCATCGATGCGCGCAGTGCCGTCGCGACCGATGCATCGGTGAGCGCCTCGGCGAGAGTCGACTGCCAGGTGATCGGAGGGTCGACCACGTCGCCGCGGATCGTCACCGATGCCTCGAGGCGGATGTCGCGGCTCGACGCGCCGATCTCGACGTCCCACGAGCCGCCTTCGACGATCCAGCTGTCGACGCGGACATCCCAGTGCGCCAGTGCTGACCGGTCTATGGTCATCGAGACGCGTTGCGACGCAGACGGTGCCAGGACCGCCGTCACCGCGAATGCCTTCAGCTCGCGCGGCGGGCGGGCAACCGACGACTCGGCGCGGCCGACATATGCCTGGACGACCTCGCGCCCGGCGACCGGACCCGTGTTCGTGACGGTCACCTCGACCCGCACGACGTCATCGTCGGCGGTGACGTCGAGGTCGGAGTGACCGAAGTCCGTGTAGGACAGCCCGTGCCCGAACGGGAACGTGACGTCGAGGCCGCGGGCGTCGAAGCCGCGGTACCCGACGAAAATGCCCTCGCCGTAGCGCAGATGCGAGTGTTCCCCCGGGAAGTCCAGATAGGACGGGCAGTCGGCGAGGCGCACCGGCATGGTCTCGGCCAGTCGACCAGAGGGGTTCACGGCGCCGAACAGGACGTCGGCCACCGCCCCTCCGCCGGCCTGGCCGAGCAGTCCGCCGTCGAGGATCGCGGGGACGTCGTCGACGAACGGCGCGACACGGACCACGCCTCCGTGCGACAGCACCACCACGGTGCGCGGCTGGGCGGCGAGCACCGCGGCGACGAGTTCGATTTGGGCCGTGGGGAGTTCGATGTCGGTGCGGTCGAAACCCTCGGACTCCTGCTTCTCCCCCAGCCCGAGGAACAGCACCGCCACGTCGGCGTCAGCCGCGGCACCGGCTGCGGTGGCCCGCAGTCCGACCTCGTCCCCGGAGCCGTCGGTGGTGAATCCCGTGATCGCGGTGACCAGGTCGTCACCGGCCCGGCTGCGGATCTCGTCGACGGGGACGTCGACGCGGGTCGCGGTGACGTGCGAGCTGCCGCCGCCCTGGTACCGCGGCGACTGCGCGAACTCCCCGATGACCGCGATCCGGGCCCCGGTCCTCAGCGGCAGCACCTCGTCGTCGTTCTTCAACAGCACCACGCATCGCGCGGCGGCCTCGCGGGCGAGGCGATGGTGGGCGGCGAGGTCGACGTCGTCGCGCTCAGCTCGGCCGGCGGTGGTCCGCTCGGCAAGTGTCGTCACCGCCGCGGTGGCGCGGTCGAGGTCGGCGGGGTCGAGGTCGCCGGACCCGACTGCTGCCGCGACCGCGGCGTCGCCGGCTCCACCGTCACCGGGCATGGTCAGGTCGAGCCCGGCGCGCAACGCGGCGACCCGGTCGCGGACCGCGCCCCAGTCGCTGACGACGAGGCCGTCGAACCCCCACTCCCCGCGCAGGACATCGCTGAGCAGCCACCAGTTCTCGGCGGCGTACACGCCGTTGATGCGGTTGTAGGAACACATCACCGTCCACGGACGCGCGGTCCGCACGATGTGTTCGAACGCGCGGAGGTAGACCTCGCGCATCGGCCGGTCGTCGACGTCCGAGCTGGAGCGCATCCGATCGGTCTCGGCCTGGTTGAGCGCGAAATGCTTCAGCGACGCTGCGACACCGGCGCTCTGGACGCCGGTGACCCACGCCGCGCCGAGCGTCCCCGCGACCACTGGGTCCTCCGAGTAGTACTCGAAGTTCCGACCACCACGGGGATCGCGCTTGATGTTGACGCCCGGACCCAGCAGGACATCGACCCCGAGTGCCCTGGCTTCCCGGCCGAGCGCCACACCGACCTTCTCGACGAGTTCACGGTCCCAGCTCTGCGCGAGGCCGACGGCGGGCGGGAAACATGTCGCCGGCTCGGAGTCGGCGATCCCGAGATGGTCGGCGTCGCCGCGTTGGCGTCGGACGCCGTGCGGACCGTCGGTGAGGACCACCGACGGCACGTCCCCCACCGCCTCGGTCGACCAGAAGTCGGCGCCGCGGGTGAGGCGTATGCGGTCGTCGATCGAGACCTCGTCGGTCATGCCCGCTCCTCCCGCTCCGCGATCACCCCGACCCTACGGACGCGAGAGCCGGCGACGGCCGCGCCGACCATCGGCGACGCGCGAGGACCTCGACGGTGACGACGAGCGCGCCGCACCCGACGACGAGCGCGACGACCGCGGCCGTGAACAGCGCCGGATCGTGCGACGCGAGGCGTGGGACGTCGCGAGTCGGGACCGCGACGGCACCGACGAACGCCCCCACCACGCCGAACCACGAGTTGCGCATGAACCGACGGTGCATCGCGACGCGCCCGCGTACGGCCGCCCACAGGCCGACCGACACGGTGATCGTCGTGAACGCCGTCAGGGCGTGGAAGACGCTGAGGTGACCCGGCCTCAGCTGCTCGATGCCCATCGAGGTCCCCAGCGCCACGTACATCACCGCGACCCAGATGCGGCCGAGCCATCGATGGGCGAGGTCACCGCGCGGACGGCGGAGCAGGACCACCGGACCCAGGAGGAGGGCCAGGGACGCACACACCGCGTGGACCGCGACGACAGGAGTCATAACGTTGTTATAGGTTGTTTGCATGCGTTCCGTCAACGATGACCTCCCCGGCCGGCTGGTCGACGAAGCCGCCCGCATCCTTGCCGAATCCGGTCCCGCCGGGTTGTCCGTCCGCAAGATCGCGACGGCAGCCGGGACGTCGACGATGGCCGTCTACACCCACTTCGGGGGGAAGGACACCTTGCTCTCGGCGCTCTACCGCGAGGGCTTCCGTCGGCTCGGGGCACGGCTGGGCGCGGTCGGCGCCGACGAACCGATGGAGGCGTTGCTGACCACCGGGCGCGCCTACCGCGACGCTGCGCTCGCCTCGCCACACCTGTATTCGCTCATGTTCGGCCCGCCGCCCGCCGGACTCGTCCTCACCGACGACGACCGTGCGGCCGCGGCCGCCACGTTCCGGCCCCTCGTCGACCGGGTGGCCGACGCGGTCGACGCCGGGCTGCTGACCGGCGACGTCGACCGGATCGCGTCACACCTGTGGGTGGTCGCTCACGGGATGGTCGGACTCGAGCTGTCCGGCAGGGCTTTTCTCGACGACGACCCCGCCGATGCCCGCTACGACGAGGCCCTGACGTGGGCCGCCACGCCGTTTCTCAGCCCGCGGTGACGCCCGAACGGACCGAGTCGTCGATGGTCGAGTTCGGTCCGCCGACGCGGTAGCTCGCCCCGCGGTGGTTGTCGGGCAGACGGTCGCCGCGCCCGAACAGCTTGTTGCGCAACGTGCCCGGGGTGTAGTCGCGCTCGTAGCTCCCGCGCTTCTCGAGTTCGGGGATGACGTGCTCCACGATGTCGGCGAACGTGCCCGGCGTGACCGCGTAGGCGAGGTTGAATCCGTCGACGTCGGTCTCGGCGACCCACTCCTCCAACTGCTGCGCGACGGACTCACCGGACCCGACGAGCACCGGGCCCATGCCTCCGATGCCACCCCAGGCGGCGATGTCGCGAACGGTCCACTCCTTGCCGTCCGGGTCGGCCTGGGAGAACGCGGCCACCGCGGACTGGATCGCGTTGGACTCGACGTTCCCGATCGGCTCGTCGAGGTCGTAGGCCGACAGGTCGATGCCCATCCAGCCGGACATGAACACCAGGGCGCCCTCGTCGCTGGCGTAGGAGCGGTACTCGGCCGCCTTGGCCTGCGCGGCCTCCTCGGTTACGTCGGTGATGATCGTCAGCAATGTGTAGATCCGGGCGTCGTATGACCCGCGACCTGCTGCGACGAGCTCGGCGCGGATCTTCCCGACGACGGACTTCAAGATCTCCTTGGTCGGCGCGGCGACGAAGATCGCCTCGGCGTTGCCGGCCGCGAATCGCATGCCCCGTGGTGACGCCCCGGCCTGGTAGATGACCGGCGACCGCTGCGGCGACGGCTCGGAGACGTGGATTCCGGGCACCGAGTAGTGCTCACCGCGGTGACCGATGTGGTGCACCTTGGCGGGGTCGGCGAAGACGCCGGCGTCGCGGTCGCGACGGACCGCGTCGTCCTCCCACGACCCCTCCCACAGCTTGTACAGCACCTCGAGGTACTCGTCGGCGTGGTCGTAGCGGGCGTCGTGCGCGAGCTGGTCGGTCTCGCCCATGTTGCGCGCCGCGGACGGCAGGTACCCGGTGACGACGTTCCAGCCGATTCGTCCCTGCGTGAGGTGGTCGAGGGTGGAGATGCGGCGGGCGAACGGCACGGGGTGTTCGAACCCGGTGCCGGTGGTGATGCCGAAACCGAGGTTCTCGGTGGCATACGCCATGGCCGAGACGAGGAGCAGGGGATCGTTCACCGGCGTCTGGGCGCCCTGCCGGATGGCGGCCTCGTCGTTGCCGGCGTACACGTCATAGGTGCCGAGCACGTCGGCGATGAAGAGCCCGTCGAAACCACCGCGCTCGAGGAGCTTCGCCAACTCGACCCAGTACCCGATGGTGTTGTAGTCCCACGACCGGTCCTGCGGATGGCGCCACAGCCCGGGGGGACTGGTGGGCGACACAGTTCATGTCGAAGGCGTTGAAGCGAATGGCACGGGTCATCGTTCCAGCGAACCCGAGACCTCCACCGGCCGCGACGATTGCACCCACCGTGAGGGGAATGCGCGTCACCCGACGATCGGTACGGTGGTCGTCGTCGAGGAGGAGGTCGCGCCGCCCATGGGAAGTCACGCACGTCACGGACTGACGACGGTGCGTGACGCGATCCGCGCCGATCCCGACCGGTTCGTCGACGACTTCTACACCCGGCTCTTCGCCGCCGACCCCGATCTACGCGACCTGTTCCCGCTGACCATGGCCCACCAGCGGGCGGCCCTCTTCGGCATCCTCGACCACGTCCTGGAGTCGCTGCCCGACACCACCAGCCATCCCCAGCTCGTCGAGACGCTCGCGCAGCTCGGCCGTGACCACCGCAAATACGGGGTGGTCGACGACCACTACGACGTCTTCGGGCGCGCCCTTGCCGCACAGCTGCTCGCCGTGGCCGACCTCGACCACGACGACGAGGGCAGCCTCGCCGCGGTACAGACCACCTCCCTGGTGACCGGCGTGATGCGCGGGGCGGCGATGACGGCGCCCGGCCCGCCGACCTGGTCGGCCCAGGTGGTCGAGAAGTACCGGCTGACCAGGGATCTCGCGGTGGTGCGTCTCGTCGCCGACCACCACGAGCACGTCGCGGAGGCGTTCGACGTGGGCCAGTACCTCGAGGTGTCGATCCCCCAGTGGCCGCGGGTGTGGCGTCACCTGTCCCCCGCCATCCCGCCGAACCCGCACGGCGAGATCGAGTTCCACGTGCGCTCGGTGCCCGGCGGCAGCGTCAGCACCTCGATCGTGGCCGAGACCGCGGTCGGCGACGTGTGGACCCTCGCACAGAACCACGGGACCCTCGGCGTCGACCCGAGGCGGCCGACGCTGATGGTGGCGGGCGGCACCGGGATCGCACCCCTGCGGGCGATCGTGCACGACCTCGCTCGACGGGTCGACGTCGCGCCGACCCATCTGTTCTGGGGCGCGCGCTACCCGGGCGAGCTGTACGACGCGCGTCGGCTGCAGCATCTCGCGGGCGTCAACCCGTGGCTGTCGGTGACGTTCGTGTCGGAGACGGAGACCGACCCGTGGTGGCTCGGCGACGCCGTCGACCTGCCGGGGCTGCAGGCGGACCACCGGATCGGACGGCTCGCCGATGTCGTGTCCCGGGCCGGGGACTGGTCGCAGCGTCATGTGCTGCTCGCGGGCTCCGCGTCGATGATCGAGACGACCCGGCGCGCGCTGATCATCGCGGGTGTCCCCGGTCGACTCATCGAACACGACCCGGTCTGAGGTCGGACCTCAGCCGCCGGTCGCACCGCTGACCGGCGCGGCTGCCGCCGACGATCCATCGGCGGGCGGGGGCGAACTCGTGGTCGTCGTGGTCGTCGTCGTGGTCGTGACCACCGGCGGCGGTGTCGTCGTCCGCGTGATCGTCTGCGGCGGAGGGGTGACCGTGACCGTCTGCGGCGGGGCGGGCGCCTCGGTCGGCGTCTCGGTGTCCTCCGCCTGCGTGGTCGTCGTGGTCGGGCGCGGCGTCGAGGAGGTGGTGCGCGGGGGTCGACGTCGAGGTCGACGACGGCGCGCCGGACGAGACCGTGCTGTTGGCCGGCGTCGGGGAGTCCTCCGCGTCGGCGACGAGCACCACCACCCCGACCACGATCGCCAGCACCAACGCCGCGAGAGCGGCGCCGGCGAGGATGATCCATCGGGCCCGCGCGGATCCCGACCGCAGTCGGGTCCGACCGTGCAGGGCCGCCCCGTGCGCGGCCGCGTACGTCGGCGCCTCGGCGATCTGGACGGGCAGCTGGGTCTCGTACTCGAGGGCCGCCGCGACTCCGGGCACCGCCGCGCCGGGACCGACGACGAACACGCCCGTGCGGCCGGTCTCACTGGCAGGCAGGAGGCTGAAGGCCTCGCCGACCGTCGCGGCACCGGACGGTTCGGTCACCGGCTCGCGCTGACCACCGCCGGGCAGCTGGACGGCGCCGACGACGGTCGCGGTCTCGGTGTCGACCGCCGCGATGGACAGCTCGTTGAACGGGATCGCGTCGTCGGCGAGGTCGATGACGACGACCTGCCCACGCTGATCCGACTGTGCCGCAGCGACGTTGGCGAAGGCGAAAGGCGTGTCGGTGACGATGGTCCGCCGGTACCACTCCGGATCGCCCGACTTCCCCGCGGTGACCGTGTTGTGCAGGGCCACCTGGATGCTCCGCTGGGCGCAGGCCACGGTGATCGCCTCGACCTCGAAGGGGACGGTCTCGACGAGCTGCGTGATCGCGTCGAGGACGGAGTCGGGGGTGGCGTCGACGAGGTCGGCGGTGTTGCGGGCGAGCACGTTGCCCGTCTCGGCCTCCATGATCACCGACGCGACCTGCAGGTCGGTCACGGAGACGCCCAGCACCTGACTCACCGCGACTCACCTCCTCGCCGATCTGAGAATCGGACCCGACACTATCGGCACCGGCGCCGGCCGCGGGAATCCGGCTCGCCGGTGTCGACCACTCGGCGCGCGCGTCGCGTCTACGCTCGGGCCCTGTGACCGCCGATCGCCCACCCGCCCGCCCGTCCCGGCCGCCGGTGTCCGTCACGCCGATGCGTGAGCCGGTCGACCCGACGCGTCCGCGGCAGGTCGACGCCGCGATCGGGCTGTGGGCGGTGACGCTCGTCGGTCTCGTCGTCTCCGCGGTGCTGGTCGCGCTGAAGCAGGACACGGTCCGGGCCACGCTGCGGCGGTCGTTGACCGACGACCACCCGACCACCTCCCCCGGAGACATCCGCGCCGCGGTCGACATCACGATGATCGGCGCCGCGGCGATCGTGGTCATCGTCGTGCTGCTGGTGATCTACGGGTCGGTGCGGATCCGTGAGCGTCTGGCCGGGTCCCGGACCACCCTCACGACGATGGGCGTGCTGACCGCGGCAGGCTCGATCGGTTTCTGGACGGTGCTCTCCCCCGCCCGCGACGACGTGAGCCCAGCCCTGAACATCCTGCCCTTCGTGGTCGCCGCCCTCGCGGTGATCGCGACGGTGCTCGTCTTCCTGCGTCCGGTCTCCCGCTGGCTCGCCGCGGCGCCGAAGATCTGACCGCTCGCGATCGTCTCGATTCGCCCGCGACTTCGCGGTCTCGCCACCCGGGCCCGGTTTCGCCACCGGAATCCCGCGGGCGAAACCGCTTTCCGGTGGCGAAGCGACCCGGCGCGCCGGGCGTCTCGGCCTATCCGGCGCCCTCGACGCGATGTGCAGCGAAACCTGAGATGCCCGGCGCGACCGGGTCCATTAGTGAGTGGTCACGGCAGTAGTCGCCTCCGCGGAGAGCCCGGTACGCGATCGGCTCCTCGGTCGGCGAGGCGCGGAGCCGCGTCGTCAGCCGGGTGACCTCTCCCCTCAGCACCCCCTCGTCCATTCGATCCGCCTCGGCGATCAGATGCGTTCGCAGAGCGCCCATCCCGGTGTAGTGCGCGGTTCCGTGGAGAAGCGGCCAGAGGATGTCGTCTATGGGGCCGCTGATCCCGCGCTCACCGAGTGCTGTCGCGCGGTCGCCTGCGGTTACGACCGGGAGCAACCGTCGCCCGGCGAGATTGCCGTCGCCGTACTTGCGGACGTGCCCGTCGTGGTCGCGGATCCCGAACGCGAACCCGTTGGTGAACACGCGATCGAACCAGCCCTTGAGGATCGCGGGCATCCCGTACCACCACAACGGGAACTGCACGACGATCAGATCGGCGGCGATCACCATCTCCTGTCGACGACGGACCTCGGCCGGCAGTGCGCCGGCCTGCGTCGCAGCCCTCTGTCGTTCCGACAGCGTCGGGCCTGCCGCCGCGACCATGTCGGCGTCGCTCAGGACCGGGTTCCAGCGTTCTCGATGGAGATCATCGACGGCCACCGTCCATCCGTCGTCGCGCACGGCCGAGAGCACGCCGTCGCGTATCGCGGCGTTGAGGGATGCATGGTCCGGATGCGCGTAGAGCCAGAGAACCGCGGGCGAATCGGTCATGATCAGACCGTCGGGCACGTGGCCCGCTCGGACAAGTACTGACTTTTTGGTGACATACGGACAGATGCGTAAGTGAGCAGGTCAGAGATGCGACGTGCGGTCGAATCCGCGATGGCAGTGTGCCCGGTCGAGGTGGCGGTCGCCGTTCTCGGCGGATCCTGGAAGCTCACGGTGGTCAAGAACCTGCTCGACGGCCCCGTGCGGTTCGGCGTGCTCGGTCGCGCCGTGGGGCCGGTGAACCCTCGGGTCCTGACCCGACAGCTGCGCGAACTCGAACACGACGGGATCGTCCACCGGCAGGTCTATGGCGAGGTCCCGCCGCGCGTCGAGTACTCCCTCACGCCACTCGGCGAGACTCTCCGACCCGCGATCGCCTGGCTCGACGCGTGGGGGCAGGAGTACGTCGAACACTGCGTCGGATGACACGATCGGTCGTCCTCTGTGGTCCGCCCGAGCGAACTTGATCACCGGATGATCCGGGTACCGACCGCTGGTCGTTGCCGTCGCTAGCATTCCCGACATGTCCGTTTCCGCCGGCAGGGCAGACCTCGTTACGACTCTGCGAGAGAAAGCACCGCAGATCCGGACTTCTTCATCGGTGGCTATGACGCCCGACGAGCTCGCTCCGACGATGCGGGAGAACCCGCTCACGCATTCCTCCCGCAGTACGTCCCCATCAGCGGAATGGACGGCTACTTCTACTTCGGCGACCTACGACCGGGACCACGCAACGGGTGCATCCGCTCCTACCACCAGGACGGCGCCGATCCGGACGGACCGCTCTGGGCGACGGTCACCGACATGCTCTCCGAACTCGGCGACAGCCTGCGCGACGGATCCACAGTCGACGGCTGGGACCCGCACGTCGTGGACGGATCACTCGAATGGGAACCGATCTGATCACCGGCGCTGCGCGCGGATCGTCCCGCCACGAATGTGGGTTCCAGCACGGTGCGAACCTCCTCAGGTTCTGCCCGACGGTTGCTGACGTGTGTGGCGCCAAAGGTCTCGACGCACGAGATCACCGCCGACGGCGCGCGCTGTGAGCGACGAGTCCGAACGGGTGAAGCAGGTCGGCGGGTAATGCGAGTGGCACTGACCGGCTTGCAACTCGTCGTCGGGGCTGTCATCGGATGGTTTGTCAGTGTCGCGGTCCTCTTCTCGACACCGATCGCGTGTCGCATCGTCGGCATCCCACCGAAGGTCGGTGATCTGGTGGCGATCGCCGTCATGATCCTGTGCGCAGCATCGTCGGTCGTAGCCGTCACCCTGTTCTACAACCGCCGCTGCCGATGGCTTGCTCCCGCGCTCGGCTTTGGCATCGGTGCAACGGTTTTCGCGTTCTTCGCCGTCGTGGTGGTCATCCCGTTCGGAGCGAGCATGCGGGACTTCGACTGACACCCACCGTCGCCATCGCATCACGCCACGGCTTTCGCACGGTGTCGAGCCGTGTGCACGCCGTCAGGGGCATGCGAGTGGTGCTCAAGTGTGCGAACGACAGGGGGCCGTGCGAACGCCAACCCGATTCGCCCGCGATGTGACCACCCCGCCACCCGGTATCCGCTTCGCCACCGGGATCACGCGTGCGAACCCGGCGTGCGGTGGCGACCGCGAGATCTAGCGGGCGAGACCCGCGAGGACACCCTCCGCGCTGCGGGCGGCGGCCTCGCAGGCGAGGGCCGTGGGCCGGTCGAGGAGGGGGTGTCGGGCGCGGGCGCGCCACATCCGGACCGCTTCGAGCGCGGCGGCGCGCAGGGCGTCGTCGTCGCTGTCGCCGGGCAGGCCGAGGCGGATCGCCGGGTCGGTGCCCATACCGCCGACGACGCGGGTCAGGTCGGAGAGGTGTTCCTCCGGCAGGTGGATCCGCCCGGACCGCAATCGCCCGAGGAGCCGCAGTTCGGCGAAGCCGTGGACGTCGGCGAGCATGCGGGCGGCGTCGTGGCGCAGTTCGCGGGCACCGGCCGCACGACTGTCGGCGAGGATCCGTCCGACGGCGACGAGCGCGGAGTGACTCTTCAACTGTTCGGCGCGCTGACCGAATTGCACGTCGACCACCGACCGCAGTTCGTCGAGGCCGCTGCGCTCGACGAGTTCGGCTGCGAGCGTGGGTGAGTCGGGGGTGCCGAGACGGATCAGCGTGACCGAGAGACGGATGCCGAACAGACCGAACCGGTCGAGCAGACCGGCCCGTACCTCCGGCGGGACCGGCAGATCCGTGGCGGCGGAGGCGAACCGGTCCACCGACAGCATCGCCAGGTCGAGGTCGTCGGGCGCGACACCGGCGAGCGTGACCAGCGCCCGGTACTCGACCTCGCGCATCGTGCGGGCGGCCAGGGCGACCAGACCGGCGACGGGCACCACGGCCTGACACAGACCGGTACGTTCCAGTTCGCCGGCGAACCGGGCGGCGACGTCGCGGGCGGACATCATCGCGTCCATGCGGCCGGCACCGATCTCGTCGGCCCGCGACACCACGCCGACGACGCCGAGCGGCCCGGACTCCCGACCGATCGACTCGTTGATCCGGGCGAGCATCGTCGTGTCCGCCGCTGACAGCGTGCGCAGCAGGTACACGACGGCGTCGGCGCCGGACTCCGCGTCGTCGGGGGTGAGCATGTCGACGGTCTGCGCCGACACCTCCCGCGACAGCGACGCGGTACCCGGCGTGTCGATGATCGTGGTCGTCCGCAGCGCCGACGCCGGCCACGTGACGTCGAGACGCGACACCCGGTCGGAGGTGAGGGTGCCGAAGTCGAAGGTCAGTCGCCCTCCGGGACGCAGCACCGGGATCGAGGTGGTGCGGTTCTCGTCGTACGTCGCGGTCACCGTCGGCGTCGCGCCCTGGCGGTACCAGGTCACGACGCGGGTGCACTCGGTGGCGTCGGTGGGCGCGATGTCCTGACCGACGAGCGCGTTGAGCAGCGTCGACTTCCCCGCCTTCAGCGACCCGGCGAGGGCGATGCGCAGCGGCTCGTCCAGACGTCGCGAGCACTCGAGGAGGCGTCCAAAGCTGTCCGGGTCATCCGCGTGCGCCTGCAGTGCCGCGTCGATCAGGGCGCGCGCTCGGTCGAGCGTCCTCACGCCTGCCATGGTGACGGATCGGCGCTGTGGCGACCCGTCGGGGTGGTCGGGGGCGTCACCGCGGCGTGCGGGGCGGGCGGCGTCGAAGCAGCCGGCGCGACAGCCGGCCGGACCGGGCCGGCGGCCACCTCGAGGCGATCGGAGACGGTCCGCAGGGCGGCGACCGCCCGCAGCTGCTGCTCGAGCTCGGCGCTGCGCGACGCCCGCAGGGAGTGCTCCGACTGCGCGGCCTCCTGAGCGGCCCGCAGCGACTCGCTCACCGAACGCGCGGCCTGGTCGGCGACGTCGACGAAGTGGTCGCGCAGGGCGCGCTGCACGCCGCGGAGACGATCGCGGGACTCCTTGCCCACCTGGAAACTGACGTCGTCGGTGAACGAGTGGATCGCCTGCTTCGCCTTGATCCGGCGCTGTTCGACGCGGGCACCCTTGTCGTCGCGGTAGGCCTTCGACCCGAGCAGGACGCCCGCGCCGACGGAGATCGGGTTGATCAACGCCAGGCCCATGAGCGTGGTGATGAGACCGAACATCAGCACGCCGCCGTACGACCCGCGCAGTCCGATGAGCGCCTTCTGTCCGATGCCGAGCCGCCCCGACTCGAGGTCGGCGAGTTCGGTGACCGGCTCGAAGACCCCGTCGATGTCGGCGATGTCGAGGTCGGGCAGGGCCGTCTTGGCCGTCTCCGCGAAGTGTTCGGCGACGCGGTTCGCGAGCCACACCGACTGCTCGTGCGCCCACACGAAATTGTCGCCGACAGCGGTGGCGATCTGGTCGGCCAGCCACTCCGAGAGCTGCGCCCAGTCCTTGCCCGGGTCGCCCTCGTCGACGGCCTTCTCGGCCTCCCGCGTCACGGCACGCAGACGATCGCGCAGATCGTGTTCGACGTCGCCGGCGAGGTCGGCGATCCCGTCGGCCAGGGTCTGCTGCCAGCGCGACGACTTCTGCTGCATCTCCTCGGCCGCGGTCTGCGCGCGACGCAGTCCGTCGAGGGCGACCGCTGCGGTCTCGGGGTCGCGCAGTGCGGCGAGTTCGCTGCCGAGGGTGAGGGCGAGGTGCTCGGACACCGATCGCAGGTCGAGCGCGACCGAGGCCCGGGTGGTCTGCTCGGCGTGCGCGACGACGCGGTCGCGCAGGAAGCCGTACAGGTCGGTGAAACCCGACTCGGCCATGAGACCGGCGTCGTTGCGGCGGATCGCATGGGTCCGCAGGACCGAGCTGATGGGGAGCAGCGGGACGTCGATGCCCTCGCGCTGCAGGTGGGTGCGGTCGGCCTCGACGATGCGACGCCAGTGCGGGTAGAGGTCGGTCTTGGAGACGAGACACGCCACCGTCGGGCACAGCGCGGTGACCTGCTTGAGGAACTGCAGCTCGGGCTCGGTGAACTCCTGGCTGGCGTCGGAGACGACGAGCACCGCGTCGGCGGACGGGATCAGGCCCAGCGTCGATGCGGCGTGCGGGTTCCCGTGTCCGCCGACGCCCGGTGTGTCGACGAGGACGAGCCCGTCGGCGAGCAGCGGGTTGGGCACCGACACCTCGAGCCGGACGACCGAGCGGCCCTCCGCGTACGGGGTGTCGGGGGGTAATGCCACGGATCGCGTCGACGGGGATGTCCACCTGCACCGGGTCGGTGCTGCCGGGGTCGTCGAGCACGAGATGGGCCGACGCGGCCTGCGCGTGCTGGACCAGCGTCGGCACCGCGGTGGTCTCGTCGTCGCCGACGGAGCACACCTCGACGTCGAGCAGGGAGTTCACGAACTGGCTCTTGCCCTGCTTGAGCTGACCGACGACGACGATCCGCAGGCGTGGGTCGATGATCCGCGTCCGCGCCCCGTCGAGGCGGGCGACGAGGTCCTCCCGCTCGAGGCCGGCGGCGACGTCGGCCATCTGCCGCAACAGTTCGTCCAGCTGCCTGCTCGCCGACTGGTCGGCCCCTGTCGGACCCTGGCCGGGGAGCTGCTGCGCCGGCGATGCGGAACCCGCGGCAGCGGGGAGCGGGGCGTGGGGCGGGGGCGTCGGCTGCATGGTGGGGGTGGCGGGGTCCTGTCCGTGTGTCGGCACCTGAACGGGGTGTCTGTACGAGCGGTCGGCCGGGGCGGGAACCACACCGGCCCCGCACGCCAAGCGTACGGGGCCGATGCCGTCACAGGGCCTCGAGACGGCAGTTCGGGGCAACCGTCTTTTCGGCCGTGACCGGCTCTGTGGTGCCGGACCCGACGGGCGTCGGGTCCGGCCGGTGGGGATCAGCCGTGGCCGATGTCCGTGTGGTGCGTGCCGGCCGACGGGTCGACGTGCGTACCGCCGGTCAGGCCGCCGGTGACGTCGCCCAGGCCACCCTGCAGGCCGCTCGTCAGGCCGTTGTGCAGCCCGCCGGAGAGGTCCGACCCACCCGACGTCCCGCCGAACGTGCTGTCGGGGTTGAGGCCCGACCACCCGCTGTGCGTCGAGGACGCGGTGGTGTCCGGGAACGCGGTGGCGTGCTGCGTCGCGGACGGGTCGGCCGCGGTGGCCGACGGACCGACCAGGTGAGGACCGGATCCCGACGGGCCCACCAGGTCCGGGCCGGAGCCCGACGGACCGATGATGTTCGGGCCGGAGCCGGACGGACCGATGATGTTCGGACCCGAGCCCGACGGACCGACGATGTCGGGGCCGGTGCCGGACGGGCCGATGATGTTTGGGCCGTTGACGATCGGGCCGACGACGTCGGGGCCGTTGAAGACCGGGCCGACGACGTCCGGACCGGAGAACACCGGACCGATGATGTCGGGGCCGCTGAACACCGGGCCGACGATGTCCGGACCGGAGAAGACCGGACCGATGATGTCGGGGCCGCTGAGCACCGGGCCGATGATGTTCGGACCGTTGACGATCGGGCCGACGATGTCGCCGCCGGTCGGCAGCTCCGGCGTCAGACCGCCGATGAGGCCGCCGAGGGCGCCACCCAGGTCGGGGACTCCCGGTGCCGGGAGGGTGGGTGCCGGCAGATCGGGCAGGCCGAGACCGGGCAGTCCGGGCAGACCCCCCAGGTCGGGCAGACCCAGGGTCGGCAGCGCGCCGCCGAGATCCGGCAGGCCGAGGACGGGGGCGCCGGAGATGGCACCCGACAGCGCGGCGCCGAGCTGCGCACCGAGCTGGCCGTTCACCGCGAGGGCGTTGGTCACGCTGCCGGCGAGAGCCGCACCGAGTCCGGCGCCCGCGCCGAGCTGTGCGATGAGCTGCGAACCGCCGTCGGCGACGACGGCGCCGCCGAGGACCGCTCCCAGGCCCGCGCCGACCGCACCGGCGATCGGGCCGCCGGCCGAGAGCGCGGCGGACAGTGCCCCGCCGATGCCGGCCGCGCCGCTCAGCGATCCCGGGTCGAGCGCGAGCGCACCACCCAGCGCGCCACCGAGCTGGCCGGCCAGGGCCGGGTCGACGTTCAGCGCGCCTGTCAGGCCCGTGGCGATCGCACCGCCGACGGCGAGCGGGTCCAGGGCACCTCCGACGCCGAGTGCGCCACCGAGGTCGAGACCGCCGGCCGCGACGCCACCGAGGGCCGCTCCGAGCTGTCCGGCGATGTCCCCACCGGCGGCGAGCGACGACCCGAGGGCCGCGGCCAGGGTGGTCTGCAGGCCGGCACCGGCCCCGAGTGCGCCTCCGAGAGCAGCGCCGAGGTCGACGGCACCGAGACCGCCGGCCGCGAGAGCTCCGGTCAGGGCCGCGCCGATGTCGGGGACACCCAGTCCACCGGCGAGCCCGAGGGCACCGCCGAGCCCGCCCGCGAGTCCTCCGCCCAGGCCGACACCGGCACCGAGGCCGGCCGCCGCGCCCAGGACGGTGGTCAGGGCGCCGGACAGGTCCGCACCGCCGGCGAGCAGACCCGCCAGCTGGGTGCCGAGCGATCCCGACAGCGCGGTGCCGAGCACCGCGCCGAGCGACGCACCGACGCCCGCCGCGAGCGGTCCGCCCGCTGCGAGAGCGCCCGACAGGAGGGCGGTGAGGTCGCTGCTCGCCGACAGCAGGGTCGTGGGGTCCAGACTGCCGGCGAGCAGCGAGTTCAGTGAGGCGCCGAGGGCGCCGATCGCGGTGCCGTCGATGCCGAGCGCGGCACCGAGGCCGGTGGCGAGGGTGCCACCGAGGTTCGCGGTGAGGGACGGGTCGATGACCACGGCGCCGCCGAGTCCGGCGGCCACACCGAGGACCGGCGCGAGCGCGGCACCGAGACCCGCGGCGAGCGACCCGCCACCGGCCAGGGCGGCACCGAGCGCCGTCGACAGCTGGGCGGTGAGACCACCGTTCAGCAGGGCACCCAGGTCGGCGCCGAGCACCCCGCCCGCTCCGAGGGCCGCGGTCAGCGCGCCACCCAGATCGGCGGCGAGGCCGGTCACCGCACCGAGGCCCAGGGCACCGTCGAGGCCCAGAGCGCCACCGAGGACGGTCGTCAGTGCGGCTTGCAGTCCGACGCCGCCGGCGAGCAGGCCCGCCAGCTGAGCGCCGAGGCCACCGGTCAGGGCGGCCCCCAATGCCGTCCCGAGCGTCGCGCCGAGGCCTGCGGCCACGGTTCCGCCGGCGCCCAGGGCACCGGCCAGGATCGCGCCGAGGTCGGTCGTCCCGGCGAGAACACCCGCGAGGTCGAGTCCGCCACCGAGGGCGGTGGTCAGCGCCGCACCCAACTGGGTGACGATCGCGCCGTCGAGTCCGAGCGCACCGCCCAGTGCCGCGGCGAGCTGGCCGCCGAGACCCAGCGCCCCACCCAGACCCGCGGTCAGCCCGGCACCGGCACCCACCAGCGCGGTGAGCGCACCGCCGAGGGCCGCACCGAGGTCGGCTCCGATGACCCCGCCTGCGGCGAGGACACCACCGAGGGCGGTGGCGAGCTGTGCGGCGAGCGTGGAGTCGAGGACGGCCGAGAGGGTGGCCGGCAGCACGCCACCGGCCGCGAGGACGGCGGCCAGCGAGCCACCGAGCAGGGCAGAGAGGTCACCGGTCACGGTGCCCAGCAGGGCAGCACCCGCTCCGAGGTCCAGGGCGCCACCGAGGACGGTGCCCAGCGCGGCGCCGAGGCCGACACCGCCGGCCAGGAGCCCGGCGAGCTGCGCCCCGAGAGCACCGGTGAGTGCGGCGCCACCGCCGAGCGCGACACCGAGGACGCTGCCCAGCGCGAGGCCGAGGTTCGCGGCGACCCCGCCACCTGCGGCCAGCACGCCGGAGAGGGCGGTGCCGAGCGCGAGACCCAGGTCGCCACCGCCGGCGAGGATCGCCGCGAGGTCGAGACCACCGGCCGCCGACAGGGCGGCGTCGAGTGCGCCGGCGAGGGCTGCGGTCACGCCGCCACCGAGGCCGAGAGCGCCGGTGAGTGCGGCCGACAGTGCGCCCCCGGCACCGAGGACACCGGCGAGGTCGAGGGCGCCGCCGAGACCGGCGACGGCTCCGAGCGTGGCACCGAGCGCGAGACCGAGGTCGGCACCGAGCGCGCCACCCGCGGCCAGCACTCCGCCCAGCGCAGCCTGCAGGGTGGCGGTCAGGTCACCGGCCAGACCGGCGATCACCGAGGCGTCGAGCAGGCCGGCCAGGGTGCCGGCGAGGCCGCCGGTCACGCCG
Organism: Gordonia paraffinivorans; assembly: GCA_036946345.1. Lineage (GTDB taxonomy): Bacteria > Actinomycetota > Actinomycetes > Mycobacteriales > Mycobacteriaceae > Williamsia_A > Williamsia_A paraffinivorans_A. Next base: position 29,114 of record JAQIJH010000030.1, read on the forward strand.
AGCGCCGCACCGAGCGCACCGGAGAGTCCGGCGACGACGCCGGCTCCCAGGTCGGCACCGACGCCGAGCGCACCACCGAGGACGGCGGCGAGCGAGCCACCGATGCCGAGGCCACCGGCCAGGGCGGCAGCGAGGTCGGCGGTCAGGGCGCCGCCGGCACCGAGCACGCCACCGAGGGCGACGCCCAGGGCCGCACCTGCGTTCGCGGCGAGGGACCCGCCGACGCCGAGCGCGCCGCCGAGGACGGCTCCGACGGTCGCGGCGCCACTGCGGGCGATGACCGCGCCGATGCCGCCGGCCGCGTCGACCGCGGCGTTGATCGTCCCGGCGAGCTGCGCGCCGAGTCCGGCGGCCAGACCGAGGCCACCGGTGAAGACGCCGGCGACGGTGGCGCCGAGGTCGAGGAGTCCGTCGATGCCGAGCACCGCGGCGATGTCGCCGCCGAGGGCCAGGACGGCGTCGATGAAGGCACCGAACGCGCCGCCCAGACCGAGCGCGATGTCGCCGCCGAGCTGCACGGCGCCGGCGAGCGCCGCGGCGAGGACAGCCGACAGCTGGGCACCGAGTGCGAGGTCGCCGAGGCCGACGCCCACGTTGCCGAGGCCCAGGTTCACGAGGTTGGCGAGGTTGAGGTCGACGAGGTTGCCCAGGGCGATGCCGCCGAGCGTGAGGCCACCGATGCCCAGGGCGATGTCACCCAGGGTCAGCGACGGGAAGACGATGCCGCTCAGGTTGATGCCCCCGAGACCACCGAGGTTGATGCCGCCCAGGCCGCCGATGGTGATGCCACCGAGCCCGCCGAGGTTGATGCCACCGACGCTGACGCCGCCGAGCGAGATGCCGCCCAGTCCGACGCCGCCGACGGCGACGCCGCCGCCGATCCCGCCGATGCCTCCACCGATGCCGCCGATCCCGCCCGCCGCGGGGATCGCCCCGGCGTTCACGATCTGGGGCAGCCGCGACCCGCCCGGGAACAGGCCCGAGTCGGCGACCAGCGGCGCGGCGGCGGCGATGTCGGCGTGGCACAGGTTGCTCAGGCCGGCGTCGTTCAGCGCGCACTGGGGGTCCGCCATGTAAGCGGCGGCCGCCTTGTCGTCGCGCAGCAGGTTCAGGATGAAGTCGAGAACTGCGTTCGTGGGCATCGGGACTCCTCAGGTGTTCGGGCCCGCTCCCCGGAAAGGGGGGGAGGTGGGGAGCGGGCTCCGTGGGGTCGACACCTGCGTACCGGGGGGATGGACCGCCGGTGTCGAGAACTGACGCTAGGTCCGTCGGGGGTCCCCGGGGAACGGGGACGATCCCCCTTCTCGTGGAGTGGGGGGCATTAGGGGGTCCCCGGGGACCGTTAGGGGCATGGGGGATCGCCCCGACGTTCCCCGTCACACCGATGACGTGGGGTAACGAACGGGTGTTTGATGACGACAACGCCTGCGACGCCAACCGCAAGAGGAGCAGCGCCCATGCCCACCGCACTCGGGATCACCGTCGGGACCACCACGTCGGTCGCCGTCAGCACCACCCCGTCGGGCACCTACGACGCCCTGGTCCGCCGGACCGCGCTCGAGGTGGCCCCCGGCCGGGAGCCGGCGCTGGCGACGGCGGGTTCCGCCGAGACCTCGTCGACGCTCGCCGGCTTCACCGCCCGCGTCGGCGACCCGGTCGCGCTCGTCGCCGACGACGGCCGCCAGTTCAGCGGCGAGGACCTCTACGCCATCGCGCTCGCCGGCATCGTCGCCGAGACCGGGGTGCAGCCCGACGCCGTCGTCGTCGCATGCCCCAACGGGTGGCAGGCCTACACGGTCGACGCGTTGCGCGCCGCCGCCGACGCCCACGGGCTCAGCGACCTCACCCTCGTCCCGGAGGCGATCGCCGCGGTCGCCGCCGCCGAGGCCATGCGCGGTGAGGCGTTCCACTCCCCGGCCCCGTCGCACGGCGCGCACTCCGCACCGTCGCCCGACGACGCCCCATCCGGATCCGGTCTCGTCGCGGTGTACGACCTCGGCGGGTCGTCCCTCGACATCACCCTCGTCCGTACCGGTGAGGCCTCGCAGGTCCTCGGCCGTCCGCAGCACACCGACGACATCAGCGGCGCCGCCTTCGACCAGCTCCTGCTGGCGCACGTCGTCGAGTCGGTCGACGCCGCCGAGTCGATGGACCCGTTCGACCCCGAGACCATCGCCTCTCTCGAAGTGCTGCGCGAGCGCTGCGCCCGGGCCAAGGAGGCGCTGTCCTCGGAGACCGACACGGTCGTCAGCGTCGACCTCCCCGGGGTCCACACCGACATGCGACTGGTCCGCGACGAGGTCGAGGACCTCCTGCGCGAGCCGATCCTGACGTCGCTCACCCTGCTCCGCGAGTCGGTCGCGGCCGGCGGCCACACCCTGCGGGACCTGTCCGCGGTGGTGCTGACCGGTGGTGGCGCGGCCATCCCGCTCATCAGCGAGGTGCTGTCGGGCGCGTTGCGCGTCCCCGTCGTCGCCGACGCCGATCCGACGACCACCTCGGCGTTCGGAGCCGCGGTGTTGGCGTCGGAGATCGCCTCCGCCTCGGCCGCGCTCGACGCGATGCCCGCGAACGCGGCCGCGGCCACCGCCGAGCTGGCGGCCGCCCGGTCCGCCCGGGTGGCGCCCGCACCCCGGACCACGGTCGTCGAGAAGACCACGATGGGCCGCACCAAGCGACTCGCGGTCATCGGTGGCGCCGCCGTGGCGATCGCGCTGCTCACCGCGGGTGGCCTGTCGCTCGGCACCGCGCTGAGCGACGAGCCCGCCGCGTCGACGACCACCCCGTCGTCCCCGTCCAGCGCACCCTCGGCGTCGACCGGCGCCCCCGCGGCGTCGTCGGCACCGGCCGCCGCGAACACGACGGCTTCCCGCGACGCCGGCGGGGCGGGGACGTCGCGGCAGGCCCCGCAGCAGAACTCGGGTGGTACCGGCTCCGGCGGCGCCGCGACCGGTGGCGGCAGCCAGTCCGGCGGCGGATCGCAGGCCGGGTCGGGATCGACCGGCGGCGGGACGTCCTCGGGTGGTGGCACGTCGTCCGGCGGCGGGACCTCCTCGGGTGGCGGCAGCGGCAGCGGCGGCGGGACCTCGTCCGGCGGCGGCACCTCGTCGGGCGGTGGCACCGGTGGCGGATACACCCCGCCGGAGACCGGTGGCGGGATCACCGTCCCGACGGTGCCGACCTACACCTACACACCGCCGAACCTCGGCGGCGTCGCGAACGTGCCCGGCTCGATCGTCGGCGGCGCCCGCGACACGGTCGGCGGGGTCGGGAGCGCGGTCGGCGGGCTGCTCGGCCAGTGACCACCGCCGGTCTGCGCCCACCGGCCCCGGACCTCTCCGGCATGCCCGACGCCCGGTCGCTCGTCGTCGACGCGACCGCATCGGCCGGACACCCCTGCGCCTACGGCGTGTTCGGCGTCGCAGGCTCGGGGACGTCGGCGGTGATCACCGCGGTCGGGACGGCCGCGGCGGGCGACGACCCGACGCGACTCGTCCGCGGCCTGCCCCCGGATGTCGACCCGGGCACCGTCGTCGTGATCGACGACGTCCACGCCCTCGACGACGCGTCGCTGCGCCATGTCGCGACCCTGCTGTCCCGCACCGACATCTCGCTCGTCGTCGGCGGCCGGACCCTCGACCACCGACGTCCGCTGCACGACCTGCTGGGCGCGATCGCCGCCCGCGGTCGCGTCGTCTTCCTCGCGCCGCTGACCACGCCCGGCGTCGTCGAACGGTCCCGGCGTCGGCTGCTGACCGGGGCGGCCGCCGCCGTGGTCCGCGCGTCGGGCGGCAACCGTGCCGCCGTCGACGCCGGCCTGGCCGCCGCCGCAGCGCACCCCGACGAGTCCGACCAGCGGATCCTCGCCGATCTCGCGACCGCGGCGATCGCGGCGCGCCACCACCAGACCCTGCGACGACTCGATCGTCAGGTGCTGCGCACCCTCGCGATCGCGGGAGCCGGCGCCACCCTCGACCCGGACACCGTCTCGGCGGTCTGCGAGGTGGACGACGACACCGCACGGTCACTGATCGACGCGGCCCGTGTGTCGGGATTCCTCGGTGACTCCGACGGATTCCTCGCCGCCGCGGTGTCCCCGCTCGCCGCCGTCGTCGGCGCCCACCAGATCAGCGCTGTCCGCGAGGCGGTCGTACGGATCCGTCTGTCGCACAACACCCTCACCGTCGACGGTGCCATCGCCGCGGCGGAGTCGGGGATCGCTCACCCCGAGCTGGCGGCCCTGCTCGTCGACGCCGCCCGCCAGGCCACCGGCCACCGGCGGATGACGGTGTGGTCGGCGGCGCGCGCGGCCGGTGCCGACCACGCTGTGGTCGACCCAGAACTCGCTCGGGCTGCCCTGGAGACCGACGATCTGACCGTGGCGACCCGCGTCGCCGACGAGTCGCTCGCCTCGACCGACGACACCGTCGTCGCGCTCGGGGTGCGGATCGGCGCGGCGGTCGCCGCGCGACGCGGGACGTACTCGCGTGCGGCGCAGCTGTTCCGATGGCTGGGTGCCGACCGTGCGGGTTCCCACGCCGCGGTCGGGGTGGTCGCCCTGCTCGGCGCCGGCGATCGGGTCACCGCGGCCGAGTTCGCCGCCGCGGCCCGATCCGCCCCGCCGACCACCGACAACGCCGCAGATGCACTGCTTGCCGAGGGGATGGTGGCCTCTCTGGAGGCCTCCGCCGCGACCGCGGTCGGATCGGTGCTGCGGTCGATGTCGCTGCGGTCGGATGCGGGCATCCCCGTCGAGGACGCCGCCGACCTCGCCATCCTGCTGCACGTGCACAGCGGCGACCTGCGCGGAGCGCGTGCGGTCGTGGACCGGGCAGGCCTCGACCGTCCGACACCGTCCATCCGGCTGCGACTGCTGGAGGCGTGGATCGCGATGGCCGGCGGCGACCTCGCCGACGCGACGGAGACACTCGGCGCCGTGACGCCGGTGCATCACCGCGATCTGCTGCTGGCCCACGCACTCACCGCCGCCATCGCCCGTCGCCGCGGCGACACAGGCACTCTCGGCGCCGCCTGGCGAGCCGCCCAGACGACGGTCGCCGAGGCCGAGGTCGACCTGTTCGCCCTGCTGCCCCTGGGCGAGTTGTGGCTGGCCGCGGTACGACTCGGCGACATCAGCCGGATGGGCCACCTCGTCGACGGGGTCACCCGACTGCTGGATGCTCTCGGCGACCCGCCCGTCTGGGCGTCGGCGTGGCACTGGTTCGGGGTGCAGGCCGCCATCCTCGGCGACCAGCCCGCCGCTCTGGTCCCGCACGCACGCGCCCTGGGCGCCGCAGCGGACACCACCCCGTACGCCGCCGTCCTCGCCCGCGCCGGCCGAGTGTGGCTCCGGGTGCTGCAGGGCGACGACGTCCCCGACGCAGCGCCACTGTCGGAGACCGAGATCCACACGGCCGCCACCGAACTGCAGGTGTGGGGGCATGCTTTCGACGGCGCCCGACTGGCCGCGGAGGGGGCCCTGCGCATCGGCGACACCCGCGCGGCGACGGCGCTGCTGCAGACCGCCCGCACCATCGGGACCGCCGCGCCGGCCGCCGACGGCGGCCAGGGCGCGTCGGCACTGTCGGAGCGTGAGGCGGAGGTCGCCGCGCGCCTGGTGCTCGGCGAGACCTACCGCGAGATCGGTGCGGCGCTGTTCATCTCGGCGAAGACCGTCGAACACCACGTCGCCCGTATCCGACGACGCCTCGGCGCGCAGTCACGCTCGGAACTGTTGTCGATGCTGCGTGCGGCCGGGCACGGCACGCCGACGGACTGACACCCGTCGTCGGGCGCGGTCAGGAGTCGGCGCGCTTGCGCCGCGGCTGCCACACGACCAGGGCACTGGTGCGGGGGACCGGCACCAGTTCTCCCCCATGGGTCCGGCGACGAGTGTCCGCACGGGCCGCGGCCAACTCGGCCTCGAGCTCCCGCACCCGCGCCGACAACGCGTCCACGTGGTTGGTCAGGTCGATGATGCGCTTGATGCCCTCGAGGTTGACGCCCTCGTCCTGCGACAGTCGCTGCACCTCGCGGAGCAGGTCGACGTCGCGCTGCGAGTAGCGCCGACCGCCGCCGGCCGCGCGCTGAGGACGCACGAGGCCCAGCCGGTCGTAGGTGCGCAGTGTCTGCGCGTGCATGCCCGCGAGCTCGGCGGCCACCGAGATCATGAACGTGGCACCGTCCGTGGGTCGGTCGTCACGGCTCTTGCCCGGCATCACTGATCACCCCATCCCTCCCGAGGGCGGAACCCGTCGGCACGTTCGGCGTCGGCGTACTCCCGCAGCTTGGCCAGTGCCTCCGGGCCGAGCGACGACGGCACGGCGACCTTCACCGTCACCAGCAGGTCGCCGGCGCCGCCGGACCGCTTCGGCACACCGCGACCGCGCACACGCAGGGTGCGGCCGTCGGTGGTGTTCGGCGGGATCTTCAGGCCCACGGTGCCGTCCAACGTCGGCACGGACACCGTCGCGCCCAGCATGATCTCGCCGAAACTCACCGGCAACTCGACCTTGAGGTCGTTGCCGGACCGGGTGAACACCGGGTCGGGGCCGACGTGGACGGTGACGTAGAGGTCACCGGAGGGCGCACCCCGCAGACCGGCCTCGCCCTGGCCCGCGAGCCGGATGCGCTGACCGTCCTCGACACCGACCGGGATGCGCACGTTGATCGTGCGGGTCCGGACGGTGACGCCGTTGCCGGCGCAGTCGGGGCACGGCTCGTCGATCTTCGACCCGGTGCCCTGGCAGTCCTGGCACGGTTCGCTGAAACCGAAGTGGCCCTGGTTGCGGCTGACGACACCGGCGCCGTTGCAGGTCGGGCAGACCCGCGGGCTGGTGCCCGGCTTCGCACCGCTGCCGTGGCAGGTGGTGCAGGGCGACGGGGACGTCAGCGACAACGACACCGTCGTGCCGCGGGCGGCGTCGCGGAACGCCAACGTCGTCTCGGCCTCGAGGTCGTTGCCCCGCTTCGGTCGGGACGACGTGCGCGGCGAGCGGTTGAAGAGGCCGCCGAACAGGTCGCCGATGTCGGCGCCGCCGCCACCGGCACCACCGCCGCCGAAGAGGTCACTGACGTCGAACCCGCCACCACCGAAATCGGTCGTGCGGGTGTACCCGCCGGGAAAACCGTTGCCACCGCCGTTGCCCCGGAACGCCCCGCCGGCGAACATGCGCCGGGTCTCGTCGTACTCCTTGCGCTTGGCGGGGTCGCCCAGGACGCTGTGCGCCTCCGAGACGCGCTTGAACCGTGCCTCGGCGGCCGCGTCCCCCGGATTGGCGTCGGGGTGCAGCTCACGCGCGAGTTTGCGGTAGGCCTTCTTGATCTCGTCGGCCGAGGCGTCCGAAGCGACGCCCAGGTCCTTGTAGAAGTCCTGTTCCAACCATTCCCGTTGGGGAGCCATCGGGCGTCACCTCCTTCTCTGTGTGGATCGATGTCGTGGGGTGTCGGTGCCGTGTCGGCACCGACGGGGCCGACCCCGTGCCGACCTCCGCCATTGTCGCAGGCAGGCGGTCGTCACGGGGTCGGCGTCGTGTCGTGTCAGGACGCGTCGGTGACGGTCACCATCGCGGTCCGGAGCAGGCGTTCGCCGAGGCGGTAGCCCTGCCGGTAGACCTGTCCGATGACCGGCTCGGCGCCGTCGCCGTCGTGCTGGACGGCCTCGTGCAGCGCCGGGTCGAACGCATCGCCCTCGGAGCCGAAGGCGGTGAGGCCCTGGCTCTTCAGGGTGTCGGCGATCTTGTCGGCCACGCCCTTCAGCGGCCCGGACTCCAGGTCGCCGTGTGCACGGGCACGCTCGAGATCGTCGAGGACCGGCAGCAACGCGCTGATGAGCGTCGCCTTCCCCGTCTCGACGGCCCCCTGCCGCTCCCGGTCCGCCCGGCGGCGGTAGTTGGCGTACTCGGCCTGCAGTCGCTGCAGGTCGGCCAACAACTCGGCCTCCTTCTCCGACTGTGCGGCAGCGGGATCCGCCTCGACTTTCTCGTCGGCAGCCGGGCCGTCGGGGTCGACGGTCACGTCACCGTCCGCGGTGTCCGGGGCCTGACCCGGGTCGACGTCCGACGGGGCGTCGGTGGTGGCCGTGTCGGCCCGCACCTCCCCCGTCTCGGGGTCGATGCGGCGCCGATCGGTCACGGTCACCGGCTCCTCGGGCGTGCCCGGTCCCTGTCCGGTCACTTCTTGTCACCGGAGTCGTCGGCGTCGTCGACGACCTCCGCGTCGACGACGTCGTCGGCGCCACCGGCGGACGGACCGCCCTGGGCCGCACCGGCATCCGCCGAGGCGTTGGCGTAGATCGCCTGGCCGAGCGCCTGCGACTCGGTCGACAGCTTCTCCACCGCCGACTTGATGGCGGCGAGATCGGTGCCCTTGAGCGCCTCGTTCGCCTCGGAGATGGCGGACTCCACCTTCTCCTTCGCGTCGGCCGGGACCTTGTCCTCGTTCTCCTTGAGGAACTTCTCCGTCTGGTTGACCAGCGACTCCGCCTGGTTGCGGGTCTCGGCCTCCTCGCGGCGCTTGCGGTCCTCGTCGGCGTGGGCCTCGGCGTCCTTGACCATCCGGTCGATCTCGTCCTTGCTCAGGCCCGAGCCGTCCTGGATGCGGATGGTGTTCTCCTTGCCGGTGCCCTTGTCCTTCGCGGTGACGTGCACGATGCCGTTGGCGTCGATGTCGAACGTCACCTCGATCTGCGGGACACCCTGCGGCGCAGGGGCGATGCCGGCCAGCTCGAACGAGCCGAGCAGCTTGTTGTGCGAGGCGATCTCGCGCTCACCCTGATAGACCTGGATCTGCACCGACGGCTGGTTGTCCTCGGCCGTCGTGTAGGTCTCCGACCGCTTGGTCGGGATCGTGGTGTTGCGCTCGATCAGCTTGTGCATCACGCCGCCCTTGGTCTCGATGCCCAGGCTCAGCGGGGTCACGTCGAGCAGGAGCACGTCCTTGACCTCACCGCGCAGGACACCGGCCTGCAGGGCCGCGCCGACGGCGACGACCTCGTCCGGGTTCACGCCCTTGTTGGGCTCGCGGCCACCGGTCAGCTCCTTCACCAGGTCGGAGACGGCCGGCATACGGGTCGAGCCACCGACGAGCACGACGTGGTCGATGTCGCCGACGGAGATGCCGGCGTCCTTGATGACCGCCTGGAACGGTGCGCGGGTGCGCTCCAGCAGATCGGAGGTGATCTTCTGGAACTCGCTGCGCGACAGCTGCTCGTCGAGGAAGAGCGGGTTCTTCTCGGCGTCGACCGTGATGTACGGCAGGTTGATCGAGGTGCTCTGTCCGCTGGACAGCTCGATCTTCGCCTTCTCCGCCGCCTCACGCAGACGCTGCAGGGCCATCTTGTCCTTGGTCAGGTCGATGCCGTTCTGCGCCTTGAACTTGTCGACGAGCCAGTCGACGATGCGCTGATCCCAGTCGTCACCACCGAGGTTGTTGTCACCCGAGGTCGCACGGACCTCGACGACGCCGTCGCCGATCTCGAGCAGCGAGACGTCGAATGTGCCGCCGCCGAGGTCGAAGACGAGGATCGTCTGTTCCTTCTCGCCCTTGTCGAGCCCGTAGGCCAGCGCGGCCGCGGTCGGCTCGTTGACGATGCGCAGGACGTCGAGGCCCGCGATCTGGCCGGCCTCCTTGGTGGCCTGGCGCTGCGAGTCGTTGAAGTACGCGGGCACGGTGATGACCGCCTCGGTCACCTCGTCGCCCAGGTACGCCTCGGCGTCGCGCTTCAGCTTCATCAGCGTGCGGGCGCTGATCTCCTGCGGGGTGTACTTCTTGTCGTCGATCGACGTCGTCCAGTCGCTCTCACCCATGTGGCGCTTGACCGAGCGGATGGTCCGGTCGACGTTGGTGACGGCCTGGTTCTTCGCCGGCTGCCCGACGAGCACCTCGCCGTTACGGGCGAACGCCACCACCGACGGGGTGGTGCGCGAGCCCTCGGCGTTGGCGATCACCGTGGGGTCGCCGCCCTCGAGCACGGCCACCACCGAGTTCGTGGTGCCGAGGTCGATACCGACAGCACGTGCCATGTCCTGTTGCCTCCTGTGTTGCGTGTCGCCGGGTCATGTCCGACGACATCGGGGTGCGATGATCGTGGAACCTCAGCGTGGACGACTCAAGTGATACTCGTCGCGCCGTCCGGCGTCAACTGGTCTTGAGTCTTCATCGCTCAGGTCTCGAGGTGTCCAACGGGGCGTGGTCCGGGATTGTTCCCGCGACTCCGGCGGTCGGCGGTGGGGCTGCTCCACGCGTATCGTCGTCGCCGCCATGCGTCGCGCGTTCCGCATCCTCCGTCCGGCCGTCCGGTGGGGTTCCCGCGTACCCGCCGTCGGCATGATCGCGGCACTGCTGGCGGTCGTGTGCGTGGCGTCGGTGCTGGTCATGGCGGTGCGCCACGGCGAGTCGAGGTCGCGCCCCGCCGCCCACACCGCGGTCGGCGCGACCAGCGGGCCGCCCCCGCCGGTGTCCGTCACGCGCTACGACTACCTGTCCGCACCGGCGGCGCAGAGCGGCGAGGACATCCCCCGCGCACCCGCCGACGACCCTCCGCCGCCGGACCCGCGGCAGAACTACGGCGATCTCTACCTCCCCGGCGGTGTGCACCCGCGTGACTCGCTGCCGCTGGTGGTACTCATCCACGGCGGCGGGTGGACCTCGCGGTACAGCGCGGCGACGTTCGACCCGCTGGCCCGCGCCCTCGCCGCCAAGGGGCTGGCCGTCTTCAACATCGAGTACCGACGGCTCGGGTCCGGTGGCGGGTGGCCCACGACGTTCACCGACGTCGCCGCGGCCACCGACTTCGTCCCCACCCTCGACCGCGAGAACCCCGTCATCGACGCGTCGTCGTCGACGGTCGTCGGACACTCGGCCGGCGCGCAGCTCGCGGTGTGGGTGGGCACCCGCGGTCGCCTGCGCACCCGGCAGGTCGGGTCCGAGCCGTTGTGGCAGCCGAACCGCATCATCTCGCTGGCCGGTCCGCTGAACATGCGGCTCGCGGCCCAGCGCGGCGACACCCGGGTCACCCGCATCCTCGGCGGCACGCCGGCCCAGGTGCCCGACCGCTACCGCACGGTCGACCCCATCGAGAACATCGACCCGACGATGCCCGTGCTCGTGGTGCACGGCACCGCGGACACCGTCGTGTCCCCGACGCAGTCGCTCACCTACGTCGACGCCGTGAAGCGCGCCGGCGGACACGTGGCGCTGCGACTGCTGCCCGGCCAGACCCATTCGGCCCTGGTCGCGGCGGGTTCACCGGCGTTCCCGACCGTCGTCGACCTCATCGCGCGGACCGCTCGCTCGACGTCCTGACCGGCGCCGTCCAGCTCGCGTCCAGGGTCCTCACAGGATCGGCCGCGAGGGTGGTCGCCATGTCCGCGTCGTCCGTCTCGCTCCGACACCCCACCACGGTGTGGCCCACGTCACGGGAATGGGCCGTGGCGTCCGACGTTGGTAGCTTCGACCGCACCTCGCCCCCGACGACGTCTCGAGCAGCACGATGACCACGGCACTGCGCACCACCGCGCCGACCGCGACCACCGCGCCGGCCGCGCCCTCGCGCACCCGTCGGGCGCATCTCCACCAGCTCGACATGGTCCGCGGCTCGACCTTCCTGCTGGTGATCTTCTGCCACGTGCTGACGAACACCAACGACGAGGTGAACGGGGTCGTCACCAACGCTCTGGGCATGGCGGGTCACTTCACCCGCAACTCGTTCTTCTTCCTCACCGGCTTCGTGCTGATGTACGGCAACTTCGCCAAGAAGGACTTCTCGACCTGGCAGTTCTGGTCGCGCCGTCTCAAGCTGGTCGCGATCCCCTACCTCATCTGGTCGGTCGTCTACTGGGCGTTCTCGACAGTGCAGGCATCGGGGTGGAGTGCCCTGCCGTTCTCGCTGCGCACCCTGCGCGACGGACTCCTCTGGGGCACCGCGGGCTTCCACCTCTACTTCATCTTCGTGATCATGCAGTTCTATCTGCTGTTCCCGCTGATCCTGTGGGTCGTCCGGGCGACGCGCAACCACCACGTCCTGCTGCTCACCGCGAGCCTCGCCGTACAGATGGGCGTGCTGCTCGCGATCGAGCATCTGCCCCCGGTGCTCTCCCCCGGCAGCTGGATCGCCGACAACTGGTGGCACGCCTACTCGACGTTCCTGCCCTACCAGTTCTTCGTCTTCCTGGGCGCCGTGGTCGCCGTGCACCGCGATCGGGTCGACGTGTTCCTACGAGGCAAGGGCTGGTGGATCGTGGCCGCGCTCATCGCGTCGGGTGCGTTCGCGCTGGTCACGTACATGGTGCGACTCGACGAGGGCCAGCGCGCCGTCGACGCCGCCTTCGCCCTGCAGCCGACGCTCCAGCCGTTCATCCTCTGCGCGATCACCGCCCTGTACGCGGCCGCCGTCTGGTGGGCCGACCGCCGCGAGGGGACCCCGCGGTTCAACCGCGTCGTGTCGTACGCGTCCAACCGCTCGTTCGCGATCTTCCTGTCGCACGTGTTCGTGCTGCAGTTGCTGATCCTGCCGCGCGGCGTGCCGGGCGTGGAGCACGGATGGTTCGAACAGCACCTCGGATCGCCGTGGGCGACGGCGGTGGTCTACGTCCTGACGGTCTCGCTCACCCTGGGGGTCGCGGAGTGCCTGCGTCGCGCACCCGGTGCGCTGTATCTCACAGGGCGTCCCCGCGTGGCCTTTCGGCGCTCTGCGCAGGCAACTTAGGCTGACCTTCACTGCGCGGCGGCGCGTCCGGGTCGTACCGTTTACTGACAGGTAACCCGGGCATTCTCTCGCGAGGGGCCCAGGACAGCGAGCCCTGACCAGAGAGGCCCACTGCCGTGAATGCCACGACAATCACCATCGGGACCGTCGCCGCCGCGCTCAGCATCGTGTGCTGGGCGTTCTTCGTGCAGGGCGTGACGCACACCGTGCGCCAGATCCTGATCGGACAGAAGGCGCCGAACCGGTTCACACCTGTCGTCCCGCGCTTCCTGACGATGGTCAAGGAGTTCGCCGGCCACACCCGGATGGTGAAGTTCCGGACCGTGGGCTGGGCGCACTGGCTGGTGATGGTCGGCTTCCTGCTCGGCTCGATCCTGTGGTTCGAGGCCTACGGCCAGACATTCGACCCCGAGTTCCACTGGCCGGTCGTCGGCGCCTGGGACATCTACATCTTCGCCGACGAGGTGCTCGGGCTCGGCACCGTGATCGGCATCCTCGTTCTCATCGTGATCCGCCAGCTGAACCACCCGCGTCGCCCGGCGCGGCTGTCGCGGTTCTCCGGCTCCGGTTTCGCCGCCGCCTACTTCGTCGAGGCCGTCGTCCTCCTCGAGGGCCTGGGCATGATCTTCGTGAAGACCTTCAAGATCGCGTCCGGCGTCGAGGACCCGCCGATCTGGACCTCGTTCTTCACCCACTACCTCGCGATGGCCTTCCAGGGCATCGACCCGTTCTGGGTCTGCATCGCCGCCGTCATCAAGCTCATGTCCGGCATGGTGTGGTTGGCCGTCGTCGGCCGCAACATCACATGGGGCGTTGCGTGGCACCGGTTCTCGGCGTTCTTCAACATCTACTTCAAGCGTGAGGCCGACGGCTCCGTCGCGCTGGGCGCCGCCAAGCCGATGACGTCGCGCGGCAAGGTGCTGGACATGGAAGAGGCCGACCCCGACGTCGACCTGTTCGGCGCGGGCAAGATCGAGGACTTCAGCTGGAAGGGCTGGCTGGACTTCTCCACCTGCACCGAGTGCGGTCGCTGCCAGAGCCAGTGTCCCGCCTGGAACACCGGCAAGCCGCTGTCGCCGAAGCTGCTCATCACCTCTCTGCGCGACCACGCCAACGCGAAGGCGCCGTACCTGCTCGCCGGCGGCCGGACCGACATGGGTGGTGACGAGGTCGGTCTCGTCGACGCCGACGGCAACCCCGACGAGGCGCGGATCGCGAAGATCCCCGAGAAGGCCCGCGCCGAGGCGGAGCGCCCGCTCGTCGGCCCGAGCGAGGGCATCTCCGCGGGCGGCGTCATCGACCCGGACACCCTGTGGAGCTGCACCAACTGCGGTGCGTGCGTGGAGCAGTGCCCGGTCGACATCGAGCACGTCGACCACATCATCGACATGCGCCGCTACCAGGTGCTCATCGAGTCCGACTTCCCCAGCGAGCTCGCCGGCCTGTTCAAGAACCTCGAGAACAAGGGCAACCCGTGGGGACAGAACGCGTCGACCCGCAACAACTGGATCGACGAGATGGACATCGAGATCCCGGTCTTCGGTGAGACCGTCGACTCCTTCGAGGGCTTCGAGTACCTCTTCTGGGTCGGCTGCGCCGGCGCGTTCGAGGACCGTGCGAAGAAGACCACGAAGGCCGTCGCGGAGCTGCTCGACATCGCCGCGGTGAACTTCCTGGTCCTCGGTCAGGGCGAGACCTGCACCGGCGACTCGGCACGCCGCGCGGGCAACGAGTTCCTGTTCCAGATGCTGGCGCAGCAGAACATCGAGACCATCGGCGAGGTGTTCGCGACCGCTCCCGAGCAGAAGCGCAAGATCGTCGTCACCTGCGCACACTGCTTCAACGCGCTCGGCAACGAGTATCCCCAGCTCGGCGCGAAGTACGAGGTCGTCCACCACACCCAGCTGCTCAACCGGCTGGTGCGCGACAAGCGGCTCATCCCGGTGGCCCCGGTCGCCGAGGACGTCACCTACCACGACCCCTGCTTCCTGGGTCGGCACAACAAGGTCTACAGCGAGCCGCGCGCCCTCATGGCCGCGTCGGGGTCGGCCCTGCGCGAGATGCCCCGGCACGGTGAACGTTCCATGTGCTGTGGCGCCGGCGGTGCGCGGATGTGGATGGAGGAGTCCATCGGCAAGCGCATCAACCTCGACCGGGTCGACGAGGCGCTCTCGACGCTGCCCGCGAACGGCGGCGCAGAGGACAAGAAGCAGAAGATCGCGACCGGCTGCCCGTTCTGCCGCGTGATGCTCAGCGACGGCACCACCGCCAAGACCAGCGGCACCGACCGCGAGGACAAGGTCGAGGTCGTCGACGTCTCGCAGCTCCTGCTGGAGTCCGTCACCCGTGGCGCCCCCGAGATCCGCCGCGGCGGACGTTATCTCGGACCGGTGGTCACCGCCGACGGCGACATCGCCGACGAGAGCCAGAAGGACGAGGCCGCGCATGCGGTCACCGCCACGACGACCGAGGCAGAGCCTGCGCAGGCCGCCGCCGAGGCGACGGGGACCGCCCCTGCCGCACCGAAGCCGACCGTCGGCCTCGGCATGGGCAAGGGCATGAAGCGGCCCGGCCAGAGTGCCGCCTCCGGCGACGGGAAGCCGGCCGCCGGTGAGGGCCTCAAACCCGACAGCGAGAAGCCCGCGGGAACCGGTGGCACACCGGCGAAGACGGAACACGGCGACACCGCGGAGACCACCGCCTCCGCCGCGGCACCGGCGAAGCCGAAGGCCGCAGGATTCGGCATGGGTGGCGCGAAGCGACCCGGCCAGAAGGCCGCCTCCGGCGACGGCCAGAAGGCCGCCGCACCGGCGTCCGCACCGGCCGAGAAGGACGAGCCCGCTGCCGAGACCGCGTCGACCGCACCGGCACCCGAGCCGAAGGCCAAGGGCTTCGGCATGGGCGGCGCGAAGCGACCCGGCCAGAAGGCCGCCTCCGGCGACGGCCAGAAGGCCACCTTCGGCGAGGGGCAGAAGGCCGCCGCCCCAGCGGAGAAGGCAGAGCCCGCATCGACGGAGACCGCGTCGGCGTCGGAACCCGCTTCCGAGACCGCCCCTGCCACACCGGCACCCGAGCCGAAAGCCAAGGGCTTCGGCATGGGTGCGGCCAAGCGACCCGGCCAGAAGGCCGCCGCACCGGCGGCCGCTCCGGCCGAGAAGGATGAACCGTCGGAGCCGGCGTCCGAACCGGCCGAGCCGGAGAAGGCCGAGCCCGCCCAGGCGTCCGAGCCGACCACCGAGGCACCGGCCGAGAAGCCCGCTCCGACAGCGAAGTCGGCCGGGTTCGGCATGGGCGCGGCGAAGCGTCCGGGTCAGCGGTCGGCCGCGTCGTCGAACGGCAACGGCTCACCCACCTCGTCGAACGGGTCGTCGTCCCCCAACGGATCGACGGCGCACACCGACACCGACGCCGGCGACGAGTCCTCGGCGCCCGCCGAGTCGTCTGCACATGCGAACGGGGACAACGGAGCCGAGACATCGGCCTCGGACACCAACGGCTCCGCGGACACGAACGAGTCCGCAGCGTCGAACGGTTCGGACGACGGCGACAGGGTGGTCTCCGAGACGGGGCCGGCAAAGTCCGCGGGCTTCGGCATCGCCGCTGGGAAGAAGCGCCCGGGCCGCAGCTGACACGACCCTCACCGAGCGCTCTGCGGCGCTGCGTCACCGGCGGATGCATGTGGACGTGGTTATGATCCACGCTGACGTACCGCTGTCGGTCAGACGACGGGCGCGGCGACGGGAGGCGCGGGGTGGTCACTCGACCCGAGACACCGGGTTCGTTGCTCTCCGCCCTGTCCGACGCCGACGTGTCGCGGGTCGTCGGCGACATGGCCCCGGGTTCTCTGGCGGCGGTCGCCGTCAAGATGGAGGCGTCGGACCGGATCGCCGCGGCATTCGGTCGCAGCGCCGGTCTGGCCGCGCGCCAGGCGACCCTCATGGCCCTCAGTGACCTCGTCGGCGACCAGGGAATCGTGTTCGCCGGAGCCGCCGATCTCGGTGTCGTCGTCGTCGACGCCGACCTGGTGGACCCGCAACGGATCGTCGCCGACGTCACCCGGCGGCTGGCCTCCACGGTGTCCGTCGACGACGTCGACTACTTCGTGCAGACCCACATCGGGGTCGCCCTGCCCGGCGACGCCTCCGGCACCGATGTCCGCGACGTCCTCCAGGCGGCGATCGCCGCGGTCCACCATGCCGCGACCTCCGGCTCCCACCTCGCCTGGGCCGCCGACATCTCCATCAGTCACCTCCGTGAGGAGATCGAGCTCGCCGCGGAGCTCGCCAACGCCGTCGGCGAGGCGTTCACCCTGCACTACCAGCCGATCGTGCGGATGGACGACCTCGAGGTGGTCGGCTACGAGTCGCTGCTGCGCTGGACCGTCGACGACCGCGTGCGGCTGCCCGGCGAATTCCTCGACGCGGCCGAGGAGACGTCGCTCATCGTCCCGATCGGCCGATGGGGTGTCGTCGAGGCCATCCGGCAGCTCGGGGCGTGGCACCGACGCGTCGGCGACGACCGACTGTTCGTGACGGTGAACTTCTCGTCGCAGCAACTCGTGGACCACGCTCTGACAGGCCACATCTCCGACGCCCTCGAGCGCGCGGCGGTCCCGGCCCGGGCGCTCTGGATCGAGGTCACCGAACGTGACCTGATCACCTCCGATTCCCCTGCGGCGCAGACGATCCGAGAGCTCGCCGAGCTGGGGTGCGTCATCGCCGTCGACGACCTGGGCACCGGCTACGCCGCCCTGCGCTACATGATCGAACAGCCCGTCAGCGTCGCCAAGATCGACCGCTCGCTCATCCAGGGTGTCGAGAGCGGGCTCAGCCGCAGCATCGTCGAGACGGTGTGCCGTCTCGCCGACGACCTGGGCATCAGTTCGGTCGCCGAGGGCGTGGAGGACGGCGCCGTGGTCGAGTTGCTGCGCGAGATCGGCTTCACCCACGCCCAGGGGTACCTCTTCGGTCGGCCGCAGCCCGCGGTCGACATCGTCCCCCCCGGCGGCCGATAACCCGATTGCGCGCCGGTGCGATCATGGGGACGTGAGCAGACCGCACGTGTCCCATACCTCGACACCCCTCAAGCCCCTCGAGCAGTCGGCCAAGCTGCGCGATGTGTGCTACGAGATCCGCGGGCCGGTCCATGCACACGCAGCCCGGCTCGAGTCCG
Source organism: Gordonia paraffinivorans (assembly GCA_036946345.1). GTDB lineage: Bacteria > Actinomycetota > Actinomycetes > Mycobacteriales > Mycobacteriaceae > Williamsia_A > Williamsia_A paraffinivorans_A. The sequence continues at coordinate 46,992 of JAQIJH010000030.1, forward strand.
AGGGCCATCGCATCCTCAAGCTGAACATCGGGAACCCGGCACTGTTCGGGTTCGAGGCGCCCGACGTGATCATGCGCGACATGATCCACGCCCTGCCCTACTCGCAGGGGTACTCCGAGTCGGCCGGCGTGCTGTCCGCCCGGCGGGCCGTGGTGACGCGCTACGAGACCGTCGAGGACTTCCCCTACTTCGACGTCGACGACGTCATCCTGGGCAACGGGGTCTCCGAGCTCATCACCATGACGATGCAGGCCCTGCTCGACGACGGTGACGAGGTCCTGATCCCCGCACCCGACTACCCGCTGTGGACGGCGATGACCGCACTGTCCGGCGGCAAGCCCGTGCACTACCTCTGCGACGAGGACAACGACTGGAACCCGTCCATCGCGGACATCGAGTCGAAGATCACGCCGCGCACCAAGGCCATCGTCGTCATTAACCCGAACAACCCGACCGGCGCCGTGTACTCGCGCGAGGTGCTGACGCAGATCACCGATCTGGCGCGCAAGCACTCGCTCCTCGTCATGGCGGACGAGATCTACGACAAGATCCTCTACGACGGCGCGAAGCACATCTCCATCGCCTCACTCGCGCCGGATCTCCTGTGCCTCACCTTCAACGGGTTGTCGAAGGCGTATCGCGTGTGCGGGTACCGCGCGGGCTGGGTCGCGATCACCGGGCCGAAGGACCACGCGCGGGGGTTCATCGAGGGCATGTCACTGCTCGCCTCGACGCGACTGTGCTCGAACGTCCCGGGTCAGCACGCGATCCAGGTCGCGCTCGGCGGCTACCAGAGCATCGACGACCTCGTGCTGCCCGGTGGTCGGCTGCTGGAGCAGCGCAATGCCGCGTGGGAGAAGCTCAACGAGATCCCCGGTGTCAGCTGCGTGAAGCCGATGGGTGCGCTCTACGCGTTCCCCAAGATCGACCTCGAGTACCACGACATCCACGACGACGAGCTGCTCGTCCAGGACCTCCTGCTGCGGGAGAAGATCCTCGTCGTGCAGGGCACCGGCTTCAACTGGCCCACCCCCGACCACCTCCGTCTGGTGACGCTCCCCTGGACCCGCGACATCGTCGACGCCGTCGAACGCCTCGGGAACTTCCTCTCCGGCTACCGGCAGTAGAGGGGCCCGTCCGGAAACCGCACCGACAGTGGTCACCGTGGACACCACGTCCACGGTGACTCGTGTGCGTGCGGATCTCGGACACGCGGCTCAGGCGACGGCGTCAGACGTGGCACGTGTGGGCTGGGGCTGAGGCACCCGCGGCGGTGGCAGGAACGGCTTCTCCGCGACCAGCGAGAACGTCCAGGCGATCCCGACGATCACCGGGCAGGCCACGAGCCAGAACAAGGCCAGCGCGTCGTCGGGCGAGACATGCAGGGGTTCGACGACCACCAGGTAGAACAGCTCCAGGAGCTGGGCGTGGATGAGGTAGAGGCTGTAGGAGAAGCCTGCGGCCAGCGCGAGCGGACCCCACGAGAACACCTGTCGTAGCCGCAGTGCACGACCGGTGGTCATCGCTGTCAAGGCGGCGACCACCCCGAGCCCGAGGACCACGTCGAGCCACGGGGTGTTCGCGATGATCCACCGGGTCGAGGCCACGCTGCACACCCCGATCACGACGACGGCCGCGGCGCCCGCGGCGAGTCGCCAGGGCGTCCTCGCGACCATCGCCGGCGCACGGCGGATCGCGATCGCCGCGCCCGCGGCCAGCGCGAACACCAGGTAGTACTCCGGGAAGAACCGGCCGATCCGGTCGTCGACGAACGCATCACCGAGCATGCCGATCGCACCGCAGGCCGCACACGCCAACACCGCCGGGGCGAGGCCGACGAACCGCCACAGCAGCACCATCAGCGGCAGCACCAGGTAGATGTGCCACTCCACCGCCACCGACCACAGCGTGTAGGCGGCGTCCCGGACCGGGATGACGTCCTGCATGAGGACGTAGTCCGCCGCCCAGCCCCTCGGCGTGATCGGCAGCGAGAGGTCCTCGCGAGTGCCCGTGTGCCGACCCAAAACGGTCACCGCGAGCAGGATCGTGACGGTCAGCGCGATCCAGTACGGCGGGATGATCCGACGCGCACGCCGCTTCACGAAGCCCCAGAACCCCTCGGGCAGAACGCCTGTGCGGCCGACGGGCATCCCGAGTGAGAAGCCGGCGAGCGCGATGAACACGGTCACCCCGAAGTGCCCCCACTGCGCCCACCCGAACGCGATGGACTCCCAGCCGTGCACCTCTCCGCGCGCGTCGACGAGGTGCGCCGACATGAACGCGTGATGGACCAGGACGTAGAGCGCGGCGGTCGCGCGGACGCCGTCGAGGTGGCGCATCCGTGGCGTCCCGTTCCCCGCTCCCCCGTCGGGCGTGGTGGTGTCCGCGGACAGTGTCGAACTCACAGCGTCTCCCCCCCAGATCGTGCTGTCAGCGGACGAGGATACGAGGCACACACCGCCACGATGTGCACGGCGCACTCCGACAGTGCATCGTTCGGGGGACAGGGCCCGCGACCACCCCGCCGCCCGATCTGACACCAGCGTGAAGACGTGCTTGAATGACGGCACGGTTTCGCACCTGGGGAGGACTGCGGACCGTGTCCGGCCAGGGGGACGATCGGCCCCTCTGGTGAGCACGAACCGTTCGAGGGGGGCGGTATGCGCTGTCGTCTGTGCGCATCCGAAGATCTGATCAGCGTCGTCGATCTCGGCGCGACACCACCGTGTGAGAAGTTCCTGACAGCCGCGGAGCTCGATGCTCCCGAGCCCCACGTTCCCGCTGCACCTGCGGCTCTGCCGGCAGTGCCTGCTGCTGCAGATCCCGGCGCTCATCACGCCGGAGGAGACGTTCACGGAGTACGCGTACTTCTCGTCGTACTCCGACAGCTGGGTCGCGCACGCCGAGGAGTTCGTCGCACAGGCCGTCGACCGCGTCGGACTCGACGACGACTCGTTCGTCGTCGAGGTCGCCAGCAACGACGGCTACCTGCTGCAACATGCTGTGGCGCGGGGCATCCCGTGCCTGGGCATCGAGCCGTCGGTGAACGTGGGCGAGGCCGCGCGGGAGCGTGGCGTCCCGACGGAGACCGCGTTCCTCGACGAGAACCTGGCCCGGAAGGTGACGACCGCCTTCTGCGCAGCCGACCTCGTCGTGGCGAACAACGTCTACGCCCACATCCCCGACCTGCTCGGTTTCACGCGATCGCTGCGGCGGCTCGTGGCCGACGACGGCTGGGTGAGCATCGAGGTGCACCACGCGCTGAACCTGGTGACCCTCGGTCAGTTCGACACGATCTACCACGAGCACTTCCAGTACTACACGGCGCTGTCGGCCATGAGGGCGCTCGCCACCGCCGACCTGAGCGTCGTCGACATCGAGGTGCTCGGCACACACGGCGGCTCGATCCGCCTGTGGGCCCGGCCTTCCGAGGTCGCCGGCGAGCCGAGTGCACGGGTCACCGAGGTGCTCGCCGACGAGGAAGCAGCCGGGCTGCACCACGTCGCCGGCTACACCGGACTCCAGGATCGCGCCGAGGCCGTCCGCCAGGACCTGCTGCGGTACCTGTTGGCGTGCAAGGCCGACGGCAAGCGTGTGGTCGGGTACGGCGCGCCCGGCAAGGGCAACACCCTGCTGAACTTCTGCGGCATCCGGCCCGACCTTCTCGAGTACACCGTCGACCGGAACCCGTACAAGCACGGGCGTTTCACGCCGGGGACGCGCATCCCGATCGTCCCACCGTCACGCATCGATGCCGACCGGCCCGACGTCGTGCTCGTGCTGCCGTGGAACCTCGAGACCGAGCTCACCCGGCAGCTCGCACACGTGCGCGAGTGGGGCGGGGAGATCGTCTACCCGCTGCCCACACTCCACACCGCCGAGGTCGGGTCGGACGCAGACCTGGACGGGGCGTTCTACGAGGGGAGCCGGGCATGAAGGTCGTGTTGTTCTGCGGCGGCTACGGGATGCGGGATGCGCAACAGCTCCGACGACATGATCCCGAAGCCCATGCAGATGGTCGGTCCGCGACCGCTCATCTGGCACGTGATGCGCTACTACGCCCACTTCGGGCACACCGAGTTCATCCTGTGCCTCGGCTACGGCGCGTCGCACATCAAGAACTACTTCCTCACTTACGACGAGGCCGAGTCCAACGACTTCGTCCTGCGGGGCGGTCGCGTCGACCTGCTGGGATCCGACATCAGCGACTGGACCATCACGTTCGCCGACACGGGGCTCGAATCGCCCATCGGGGAACGCCTTCGGCGCGTGCGTCACCACCTCGGCGACGACGAGTACTTCCTCGCCAACTACGCCGACGTGCTGACCGACGCGCCGCTCGACACCATGATCGACACGGTGGTGACCGCGGGCGCGGCCGCGTCGATGATGCTGGTGCCGCCGCAGTCGTCGTTCCACTGCGTCGACGTCTCCGACTCGGGGACGGTCACCGGGATCACGCCGGTGTCGGAGTTCCCGATCTGGGAGAACGGCGGGTTCTTCGTCCTCACGCAGGAGGTGTTCGACCACCTCCCGCCCGGCGGCGATCTCGTCGCCGACGCATGCGGCGGACTGGCCGCGCAGGGGCGGTTGTACGGGTATCGGCACAGCGGTTTCTGGAAGCCGGCCGACACGTTCAAGGAACGGGCCGACCTCGAGGCCGCCTTCCACCGGGGCGACCGGCCGTGGATGGTCTGGGACCGTCCGCGCACACCCGCGGCCGTGCCCGAGGTGAAGCGGCCGGTCGGTTCCCTGTCGTGATCGACCTGCAGACCGGCGATCTCGGTGCGATCGCCGTCCTCGGCGCGCACTGCGACGACATCGCCATCGCCGTGGGCGGGACCCTGCTCACCCTGGCGAAGACGCACCCGGACACGCGTGTGCACGCGCTCGTCCTCGGCGGGCGCGGCACGACCCGGGAGGACGAGGAGCGTGCGGCGCTCGCCGCGTTCTGCGGTCCCATGCCGCTCGAGGTGACCGTCGGCGACATCCCCGACGGGATGGCACCCGCGCACTGGGGCGCGGTGAAGGAGACTGTCCGGACGTTCGCCCGGACCTGCGCGCCCGACGTCGTGTTCGCACCCCAGCGTCACGACGCGCACCAGGATCACCGCCTGCTCGCCGAGATCGTGCCGACCGAGTTCCGGGACCACCTGGTACTCGGCTACGAGATCCCCAAGTGGGAGGGCGATCTCCCCTCCCCGACCGTGTTCCACCCGCTCGACACCGCGGTGGCGCAGGAGAAGTCGCGACTGTTGCACGAGCACTACCCGTCTCAGGTGGGACGGGACTGGTTCGACGACGAGACCTTCCTCGGTCTGTCCCGACTGCGCGGCGTGATGTGTCGTGCACCGCACGCCGAGGCCTTCGTCGTCGAGAAGGCGCACATCGTCCTCGGCACCGCACCCATCGCATCCCAGCCCATCGAAGGAGTCCCGTCGTGAAGGTTCTCGTCACCGGCCACCAGGGGTACCTCGGCACCGTCATGGTGCCGGTCCTCACCGCCGCGGGCCACGAGGTCGTCGGCCTCGACTCCGGCTACTTCGCCGACTGTGTGCTCGGCGACGCCCCTGTCGACCCACCGACCATCACCCGCGATGTGCGCGACGTGACGATCGACGATCTCCGCGGGTTCGACGCCGTCGTGCACCTCGCGGCACTGTCGAACGACCCGCTCGGGGCACTCGAGCCGCAGATCACCTACGACATCAACCACCACGCGTCGGTGCGGCTGGCCCGCATTGCGAAAGAGGCCGGCGTGCAGCGCTTCCTGTACGCCTCGACCTGCTCGGTGTACGGCGCGGGCGGCGACGGACTCGTCGGCGAGGACGCCGCGCTGCGTCCGCTCACCCCGTATGCCGAGAGCAAGGTCCGCGTCGAGGACGACCTCTCGGCGATG
>JAQIJH010000031.1:0-37507 GCA_036946345.1 Gordonia paraffinivorans
GTGCCGATGGTCTGTCCCGGGTCGCCCGGGCCCTTCTCCAGGGCCAGGTACCGGATGCCGGTGAGCGTGCGGAAGCGGATGTAGACCTGCACGCCCTGGGGCAGCTCCCCCGCGGTTGATCGAGAAGTCGAACCTTCGCGAGGTTGTGGTCGTGCACCTGGACCGACTGCACCGTCCCGACGCGGACACCGGCGATGCGCACGTCGTCGCCGGGGTTGAGCAGCGAGGCGTCGGTGAAGATCGCCGAGAAGTTCTTGTCCGCCCGACGTCCCCGAGTTGGCGATCGTCAGACCGAGCGCGCCGGTGGCGAGGACGGTCACGACAGCGAAGATCACGAGCCGGATGAGCGGCCCGAGGAACCCACCTCTCATTTGACGGTCACCTGCGCTCCCTGCAGGCCCGGGGCGACGATCTGTGCGATCCACCCGGGGACCTCAGAGGGGTCCGTGCCGGCCTCGGCGGCCATGATCGCCTTCAGCGCGACCTTGTTCTGCGGGTCGTCGTAGACGCTCGGCTGGATCGTCCCGGCCGGGGTGGTCGAGAAGTCCGGGATCGGCAGCTGGGCCACCCGCTGCGGGCCGGGGTTGCGCGACGGCACCTGGTACGAACCGTCGTTGATCGAGCCGCCCGGGTACTGCGGGAACGGCCGACCCTGCTCGTAGTGCTTCGGGTAACAGCGCGGTCCGCGGTTGTCGAGCAGGCGGGGCTCGTCCTGGTTCGGGCAGATACCGACCCTTCGGGTTGGAGAACGTCAGGGTGACGCGCACACCGGGGTTCTTCGTGCCCTTGCCGACGATGTTGTTCACCTCCGGGATGAGACCGGCGAAGTTCTTGAACGTGCACCCGAACGCCGGGGACTGCGTGGCCAGTGCGGTCAGCAGCGGCTCGGACTCGATGGACAGGTCCAGCAGGTCCCGACGGTTCGTGGTGAGGAAGTCGGTGGTCTCCACCGTCGCCTTCTGCACCGTCGAGATGAAGGCCCCGCAGGTCGCCCTGCTTCTCCACCAGCGTGTTGGAGGTCGTGCGCAGCGTGTCGAGCGCGTCGATCACGTCGGGCAGCGCCTGCGAGTAGGTCTGCGAGAACGTCGCGAGGGCCGCGGATGGTCCCCTGCAGCTCCGGCATGTTCGCGTTGACCTGGGAGAAGATGTTGTTCAGCTCCTCGAACGTGGCGCCGAGGCGATCGCCGTTGCCCTGCAACGCCTTCGACAGCGAGCCGAGCGTGACCGACAGGTCCTGCGGCGGGATCGCGTCGAGGACGGGCAGCAGCCGGTCGAAGAGCGTCTGCAGCTCGAGGGCGTTGCCGCTCGAGTCCGTGGCGATCGTGTCGCCGTTGCCCAGCGTCGAGGAATCCGGGTTCTGCGGCAGGACCAGGGAGACGTACCGCTCACCCGAACAGCGTCTTCGGCAGGATGCGGGCGGTCACGTTGGCCGGGAGCATCTTCGCCTTGTCGGGCTCGAGGCCCAGGACGACCGTCACGCGGCCGTTGTCGGTGGCCTTCACGTTCCGCACCTGACCGACGATGAGCCCGCGGACCTTCACGTCGGCGTTCGGCGGCAGGTTGTTGCCGGCGGAGTCCGTCGCGAGGTCGACGTCGGTGAAGCTGGTGAACGTCTCGTTGAACTTCAGGATCGTGCCCGCCCACGAACAGCGCGACGACGACGAAAGAAGACGAGGCCGAGCAGCCGGATGCGCAGTTTTCCTCCCATGTCAGCCGGCCACCCTCACCGACGTGCTGGTGCCCCAGATGGCGAGGCCCAGGAAGAAGTCGAGCACGGCCAGCAGGACGAGCGCCGCTCGCACGGCACGTCCGACGGCCACGCCGACGCCGGCCGGGCCGCCGCTGGCGTAGTAGCCGTAGTAGCAGTGCACCAGGATGATCACGAACGCGAAGATGAGGACCTTGCCGAAGGACCACAACACGTCGACCGGTGGCAGGAACAGGTTGAAGTAGTGGTCGTACGAACCGGGTGACTGTCCGTTGAAGACGGTCGTCACCGTCCTCGTCGCCAGGTACGAGGCCAGCAAACCCGAGGACGTAGAGCGGGATGACGGCGATGAACCCGGCAACGACGCGCGTGGTCACCAGGAACGGCACCGACGGGACCGCCATGACCTCGAGCGCGTCGATCTCCTCGGAGATGCGCATGGCAACCGAGCTGGGCGGTGAAACCACAACCCGACCGTCGCCGACAGCGCGAGAACCGGCGACGAGCGGCGCGACCTCACGGGTGTTGACGTAGGCGGAGAGGAAGCCGGTCAGGGCCTGGGAGCCGAGCTGGTCGAGCGCGGGCGTACCCCTGCAGGCCGACGACGACACCGGTGAAGGCCGGTGAGCAGCACCATCACGCCGATCGTGCCGCCGATGACGGCGAGAACCGCCGGCACCGAAGGCGACCTCGGCGAGGAGACGCAGCATCTCCTTCGGGTAAGTGCGTGATCGTGCGCGGCGCCCACCCGACGGCGCGGCCGTAGAAGGACATCTGCTCGCCGGCGCCGTCGAGCACCTTCAACGGTGCGTTGACGCCCTGGCGGAGGCGGTAGTTGAGCTGGTCTGCCCTGCTCTTGGCGATGGTCATCGTCGATCCCCTCTACGAGCCCCGAGGAGGGACGATCTGCAGGTACACCGGCCGTCAGGATCAGGTTCGCGAAGAACAGCAGCAGAACGTGATGACGACGCTCTGGTTGACCGCCTCGCCCACGCCCTTCGGTCCGGAGGCGGGGTTCAGTCCCTTGTAGGACGCGACGACACCCGCGAGCAGACCGAAGATCGCGGCCTTGACCTCGGCGATGTAGAGGTCGGGCAGCTGCGCCAGCGTGGAGAACGAGGCGAGGTAGGCACCCGGGGTGCCGCCCTGCACGATCACGTTGAAGAAGTAGCCGCCGGCGATGCCGACGACGCAGACCAGGCCGTTGAGCAGGACGGCGACGAGCACCATGCCGAGCACACGCGGGACGACCAGGCGCTGCACCGGGTTGATGCCGAGCACCCGCATGGCGTCGATCTCCTCGCGGATGGTCCGCGACCCCAGGTCGGCCGCGACGGCCGAGCCGGCGGCGCCCGCGACGAGCAGGGTGGTGATGACCGGCGCGGCCTGTTGCACCACCACCAGGACGCTGGTGGCGCCGGTGAAGGACTCGGCGCCGAGCTGGCGGATCAGTGAACTGGTCTGCAGGGAGACCACGGCGCCGAACGGGATGGCGATCAACGCGGTCGGCAGGATCGTCACGCTGGCGATGAACCACGCCTGCTGGACGAACTCACGCAGCTGGAACGGACGGACGAAGATGTTCCGGATGACGTCGGCGAACAGCTGGACGATGTTGCCCGTCTGTGTCAGCGCCGCATTGCCGGCCTGGTTCACCCGTTCGACGCCACGCGTGGTGGCTGAGCTCATCGAGATGCCCTTGTCGTCGTGCTGTCAGGGGAGGTCGTGCTGTCGGGGAGGAGGGTGCCGGTCACGCGTTGCCGGCCCGGTAGGCCGGGAACTGCTCGGTGTTGGCGTCGGACCCCGCGTACTGGTCGTCCCGGCCGTCGCGGTCGCCCCGGCCGGATCCGTCGTGACCGTCGCCGTTCTCGTCGGCGACCTTCTTGCGCTCCTCGCGGATCTCGTCCTCGGCCTTCTGGGACTCGCGGATCGCCTTCTGGGCGTTCTCGGGCAGCTCGTGCAGCATCTCCTCGACGCGCTCGCGGTGACGCTTGGCCGCCTTCCGTTCGGGCATGCCGGGGTTGGGCTGCACCTGCGGGATGATCTCGGAGAAGTCGTCCTTCGTGCCACCACCGGACACACCGGCCTCGGCCAGCTGCGCCTCCTGGGCGGCGGTCGCGTCGTCCTTCTCCTCGGACATGCCGATCGGACCGAAACGGTCACCGGAGAGGAACTGCTTGACCGCGGGCTCCTCGGAGGTGAGCAGCACCTCGCGGGGCCCGAACATGACGAGCTCCTTGCGGAACAGCATGCCGATGTTGTCCGGGATGGTCCGGGCGATGTTGATGTTGTGCGTGACGATGAGGATCGTCGCGTCGATCTCGGCGTTGATGTCGATCAACAGCTGCGAGATGTAGGCGGTGCGCACCGGGTCCAGACCGGAGTCGGGCTCGTCGCAGAGGATGATCTGCGGGTCCAGCACCAGGGCGCGGGCCAGGCCGGCGCGCTTGCGCATACCGCCGGAGATCTCGCCGGGGAGCTTGTCCCCCGCGTCGGCCAGACCCACCAGGTCCAGCTTCTCCATGACGATGTCGCGGATCTCGCTCTCGCCCTTCTTCGTGTGCTCACGCAGCGGGAAGGCGGTGTTGTCGAACAGGCTCATCGAGCCGAACAGCGCGCCGTCCTGGAAGAGGACGCCGAACAGCTTGCGGATCTCGTAGAGCTCCTTGGAGGAACACTTCGTGATGTCGGTGCCGTCGACGATGACCGACCCCTGCTCGGGGTGGAGCAGACCGATCAGGGCCTTGAGAAAGACGGACTTGCCCGTACCGGACGGGCCGAGGAGCGCGGAGACCTCGCCCTCGGGGAGCGTCAGGGTGACGTCGCGCCAGATGTTCTGGGAGCCGAAGGACTTCGTGAGCCCCTCGACGCTGACCTCGACACCCACGATCGAACTCCTCTGTTGTTCCCGCCCCGCTTGTGGTTCGAGTCACTGTAACTCACGGTTCGTGATCCTCGAACATCAACGCCCCTTTTCGTGACACTGATGGGGAATATGCCCTCTAGCTGGGAGAACGGTGTCAAATTGGGCCCAGACGACGACAAGGCCACCCCGGCGAACCGGGGTGGCCTTGCTGGTACAGATGTACCTGTGTCAGGCGAAGGTCACTTCACCGAGACCTTGGCGCCGGCCTCTTCGAGCTTGGCCTTGGCGGCCTCGGCGGCGTCCTTGTCGACCTTCTCGAGGATCGCCTTGGGGGCGGACTCGACGAGGTCCTTGGCCTCCTTGAGGCCCAGGCCCGAGACGACCTCGCGGACGACCTTGATGACCTGGATCTTCTTGTCGCCGGCGCCCTCGAGGACGACGTCGAACTCGTCCTGCTCGACGGCGGCCTCGGCACCACCGGCGGCGGGCGCACCCGCGGCCGCGACGGCGACCGGAGCCGCTGCGGTGACCTCGAAGACCTCTTCGAACTTCTTCACGAACTCGCTGAGCTCCAGCAGGGTCAGTTCCTTGAACTGATCGATGAGCTCGTCGGCGCTGAGCTTCGCCATGATGGCGTCCTTCCTGTCAGACCCCGGTGGGGTGTCGATCCCCGCGGGGACGGTTTCTGTGGTGGCGGCGGGTGCCGCCGGGTGTGTGGGTGTCGCGGAGGGTTACTCCGCGGCTCCCGACTGCTTCTCCTGCAGGGCCGCGGCGAGACGCGCGACCTGCGACGCGGGCTGCGTGAACAGCCCGGCGGCCTTGCTGAGGTTGCCCTTCATGGCGCCGGCCAGCTTGGCCAGCAGGACCTCACGGGTCTCCAGATCGGCGATCTGGTCGATCTCGGCCACGGACAGCGCGCGGCCGTCCATGTAGCCGCCCTTGACGACGAGCGCCTTGTTGTCCTTGGCGAAGTTCTTGATCGCCTTCGCCGCGACGACGGGCTCACCCTCGATGAAGGCGATGGCGGTGGGGCCGACGAACAGCTCGTCGAGACCCTCCACGCCCGCCTCCGACGCGGCACGCTTCACCAGCGTGTTCTTGGCGACGGAGTAGGTCGCGCCCTCGCCGAGGGAACGACGCAGATCGGTGATCTGCTTGACCGACAGACCGCGGTACTCGGTGATCACGGTCGCCGTGGAACCCCGGAACTGCTCTGCGATCTCCGCGACCGCGGCGACCTTCTCGGACTTGGCCATGTCTCGCCTCCTCTCTGTGCATCTCGTGCCGGACCATCCCCCCGGGGGATCCCGGGCCCGGATACGACGAACGCCCCGGACGCGGATGTCCGGGGCGCGAGAGAGGCAGGCCGACGACGTCGGCAGCACGGTCACACCTCGTCCACCTGCGTGGGTCGCCGGCGTGGAATCACCGGGCCTTCGGAACCCTCCGTGTGGAGGGATCGACCGACGGTCTCTGGTTGAACGGTCAGAGCGGTGTCGCCGAGGCGACGAACGCACTGGTGTCCCAGCGTACGGGGCGTCGGGCGCCCATCCAAATCGCTGCGCCCGACGGCCACCGCGCCGAGGCGACGGGTGTGCGGAAAGTGACGGAACGGTAACGCCCCGGCACCCCGGTTCCACTGTTGTCACGAAGCCCGCCACCCCCTCGTCGGGCCGCAATAGGTTCGGTTACATTCGGTCGAACCTGGTCGTGACCTGCGCCACAGTCGTGGGGTCGCGGCCGACCGACGAGGGAGTGGACTCGAGGACGCGTCCGCTGCGATCACCGGCAGATCCGTGCCGGTGGGACCGCAGACACGTGCTCACCCGCCACAGCGAAGGTGCACGAGATGACAGTGTCTGCAGAACCCGGTGACGTCCCGGCCATCCGGCCGACCCCTCCGGCGCCGCGTGCGGTACCCGTCCCCCGCCGGACGGTCTCCGACCGCCCGGCCTCGCTGCCCACCCTCCCCCTCGGCGACCCGACCGGTGGCGCCGATGCCATGCGGTGGAAGCACCTGGTCGACGGTCCGCAGCGGTACGCGTCCGTCTCGATCGACCGCGACGTCGAGATCCGCATGTCCGACGGCGTCGTCCTGCGCGCCACCGTCATCCGTCCCGCCGACGCGTCGCGCACCCCCGTCACCACCGCCCACCCCGCCGTCATCAGCGTCAACCCGTACAACCGCGCCATCCTCGACGCCATCGACACCGCCCTGCACAACCCGGTCTTCGGCCGCGGCCTGCGCGGGCTCGCCGGCGCCGTCGACCTGACCGGCACCCCGCTCGCGGGGGTCACCGGCGTCACGCAGACCCTGTCGGGCGGGGCGCTCGAGGTGTTCGGCATCAACCGCAGCCTCGTGCGCAGCGGGTACACGCAGGTGATCGTCGACGTGCGCGGCACCGGCTCCTCCCACGGCAAGTGGCAGATCCTGGGCGCGCGGGAGCAGCAGGACTCGGTCGAGATCTGTGAGTGGGTCGCCGACCAGTCGTGGTGCGACGGCACGTTCGGTCTCGCGGGCTGGTCGTACTCGGCCATCAACTCGCTGCAGGCCGCCGACAAGCGACCCCCCGGCCTGAAGGCGGTCTTCGCCGTCGAGGGCTGCGAGGACATCGTCCGCGACATCTACATCACCGGCGGGATGCCGTCGCTCTTCATCCCGATCTGGCTCGGCATCGTCAACGTCCTGAAGTGGGTGCCGAACCCGGCGACCGCGGCGGGCGACCTCCTGGACGGCAACGCGCTGAGGTGGCTGCGCCACCGGGTCGCCTCGCCGGCCACCGAGGTCGGCTCCCTCGCATGGGGATTCCTCACCGGGCGCGACGACCGCATCTACGACGACCCCTACTTCGACGAGCGCGACCCCGAGGTCGAGCGCATCGACGTCCCCACCTTCCTGTTCGGCGCCTGGCACGACCTCTTCGGCCGCAGCGCGACGTCGGTGTACCAACACCTGCGGATGGCGCCCGGGCGCAAGCAGCTCGTCGTCGCCGACGGCTACCACATCGACGCGGGTGCCGGCTTCGGCGGCGCGGGCAACCCGCCGCGCGTCGACGTTCTCGAGCGCGCGTGGTTCGACCGCTGGCTGAAGGACATCGACAACGGCGTCGAGCACTACGGCCCGGTGACCCTGCAGCAGCAGGGTGGGTCGTGGACCTCGGGGGAGAGTTTCCCCCGTCCCGGTGCGACGGTGCGCCGACTCGAACTGACCGACGCGTGCTCGTCGACCGCCGACCACGCCGTGTTCGACGGGGCGCTCGGCACCGACCGCCCGCGGGGTCGCCGGGCACTGGGCGTGCGCCCGGACACCCGTGGCCTGCGATCGCGCGACATGACCCAGGTGACGGCGGGGATCACCGCGATGCTCGGTCGTGACTACACCGTCGACGCCCGCGAGCAGGAGGCGGGCGGCCTGACGTTCACGACGGCGCCGACACTGGAGCGGACCCAGATCTCGGGGTCGATGAACCTGCACCTCTACGTCTCGACCTCCGGCAACGAGGGCACGTGGGCGGTGACCGTCAACGACGTCGCGCCCGACGGCACGTCGACCGTCCTCACCAACGGCGCGCTCACCGTCTCGAACCGCGCGTACGACAAGTCGCGGTCGGAGTACGCCGATGACGGAACGCTGCTGTCGCCGTACCACCACCTCAGCCGTCGGCGGAAGCTGCCGGTCCCGGCGGACGTGCCGGTGCCCATCGACATCGATCTGGTCCCCACCGACGCGGTGCTCGAGATCGGCCACCGTCTCCGCGTGGACGTCTACGCGGCGAGCTTCCCGCGGTACATGACCGTCATCCCGGACCTGCTGCGTGCGCGGGGTCGGCGACAGGCGGTGGTGCTCGACGCGAAGCACCCCAGCCATCTGTCGTTCCTGGCGATCGGCGCGCCCGGCTGGTGACCGCCGGCGGGTGACCCCGCCGTCGAGCGTGCCGAAACTCCCCTCCGACCGTGCAGTAAATCCCGCCGACTGTGCCGAAACTCCCCGCCGAGTGGGCGGCTACCCGAGGGGCACACCGCTCTCGGTGAACAGCACCCGATAGATCCAGCCGGCCTCTGGGCCGACGACGTCGGCGACCAGATCGATCAGCGTCGTGGCGAACGCCGGACCGTGGGCCACTCCCCCACTGTCGTCGAGGTGGTGCGCCAGCTCGTGCAGCACGACGAGTTCGCGCAGCGCCCATCGACCGTCGGCGTCCTCGGGCACGGCGATGACCGCCGGCGGGCCCGCCTCGTAGTGCGCGCTGACCGGTCCACGGCGCACCCGGACGCGCACCGGCTCCGCGGCACGAGGGAAGCGGTCGCGAATGGACGGGCGGGCCAGGATCCGCTCGACGTGGTCGGCCACGGACTCCACCGACCCGAACCGCGCCTCGGGCGGGACCGTCACCGTGACGCCACCGATCTGCGCGCCGGTCCCCGACGCCTCGAACACGAGGTGCGCCATGCGTTCCGCCGCGTACAGCGCAGCGCGACCGGAGTCACGGTCGCCGGCGGTCACGGCCGCATCAGCCCTCCTCGAGTGCGGCGCGCGGGCCGCCGAGACGCTCCTGCTCCCCGATCCGCGCACGACGACCGGCCCGGTCGCCTGCACGTCGAGCGCCCTCCGAGTACCCGGCCGACGCGCTCGAACCGCGCCACGTACCGCGGGCCGTCGACTCCGACCGGTGGTAGTCGACGACCTCGATCTCCTTGTCCCGCAGGGCGATCTGCGTCGACCTCGACCGGCCCGTGTCGGCGGCCTCCGCCTCGGCGCGTGCGGAGTCGCGGGCCTCGCGCAGTCGGGTGCCGATCCGCTCGGCGAACGCCGACTGGAAGTTGAGTCGCGCCGTGATCGGCGACAACGGGGTGTACTCCACCCGACGACGGGTCCGCCACCCGGAGCTGTCGGTGACGACCTTGGCCGCGACCTCCTCCTTGTAGGCGCCGGACTTCAGGTACGCGTCGCTCGCGGCGACCATCTGGACGACCAGAGACGAGTACAGCGTCTCCGTCGCGTCGATGTCACCGGGAAAGCCGTAGGCCATCACGAACGTCGAGTTGTGGGCGACGTCGACCTTGAGGTCGTTGGCGTGGCCGATGGCGACGAACAGCGCCACATACGTCCGCAGTCCGCGCTTGCCCGCCGTCCCGATCGCGATCTGGCGCACCGTCGGCTGCGACCGCGCTCCGACGGGGTCGTGGGCACGCGCCACCGCGAGGTCGATCGACGCCGCGGTCGCCAGACGTTGCGCGGCCTGCAGGAACGTCGCGGCCTCGTGCTCGTTGTCGGTCCCCTCGGCCTGCCGCAGCAGGTTCGCGATGCGGGTCAGGTTCTTGTCGTCTCGCATGTCCATTCGACTCTCTCAGACGCCGTTCGGTTCCACCGCGGACCGGTTGCCCGGCGTCGTCCCCGACGAGGTCCCCGGCGGACACATCGCTATGTTGTCGCATCCGTCGGAGATCGTTGCGTACCGCGATTCCGTGACGGGACGCTGACACGACGACAGCCGCGTCGGATCACGGGGATCCGACGCGGCTGTCGTTGGTGCTGAGGCTCAGGCCTCCCTCCGCGGAGCGGAGATCAGGCCTCGCCGGCCACCGCGTAGTTGCGGTTGATCGACGGGTCGACCGGGATGCCCGGGCCCGTCGTCGTCGAGACGGTGACCTTCTTCAGGTACCGGCCCTTGGCCGCCGACGGCTTCGCGCGCAGGATCTCGTCGAGCGCGGCGCCGTAGTTCTCCGCCAGCTTGGTCTCGTCGAACGAGGCCTTGCCGATGACGAAGTGCAGGTTGGCCGCCTTGTCGACGCGGAAGTTGATCTTGCCGCCCTTGATGTCGTTGACGGCCTTCGTGACGTCCGGGGTGACGGTGCCGGTCTTCGGGTTCGGCATCAGGCCACGGGGGCCGAGGACGCGTGCGATGCGTCCGACCTTGGCCATCTGATCCGGCGTCGCGATGGCGGCGTCGAAGTCGAGCCACCCGCCCTGGATCCGCTCGATCAGGTCCTCGGCGCCGACCTCGTCGGCACCGGCGGCAGCGGCCTCGGCGGCCTTGTCACCGACGGCGAACACGATGACGCGGGCGGTCTTGCCCGTGCCGTGCGGCAGGTTGACGGTGCCGCGGACCATCTGGTCGGCCTTGCGGGGGTCGACACCGAGACGGATCGCGACCTCGACGGTGGCGTCGTACTTCGCCGACGCCGTCTCCTTGGCCAGTGCTGCAGCCTCCAGCGGGCTGTACAGCTTGTCGCGATCGACCTTCTCGGCCGCGGCCTGATATGCCTTGCTCTTCTTGCTCATTGCTCAGTTCCTTCTCCGCAGCTCACGCGGATCGGTGGTTGACGGGCCGAGCCGGCCCTCCCACGGGTGGTGTCGGCGATCAGCCGACGGGGTGGCTGGACTCAGCCGTCGACCGTGATGCCCATCGACCGGGCGGTGCCGGCGATGATCTTCGCGGCCTGCTCGACGTCGTTGGCGTTGAGGTCTTCCTGCTTGGTCTGGGCGATCTCACGGATCTGGTCCATGGTGACCTTGCCGACCTTGTTCGTGTGCGGCTCACCCGAGCCCTTCTGCAGGCCCGCGGCCTTCAGCAGGAGCTTCGACGCCGGCGGCGTCTTCAGCTTGAAATCGAACGACCGGTCCTCGTAGACCGAGATCTCGACCGGGATGACCGACCCACGCTGCGACTCGGTGGCCGCGTTGTAGGCCTTGCAGAACTCCATGATGTTCACGCCGTGCTGACCGAGCGCCGGACCCACCGGCGGGGCGGGGTTCGCCGCGCCGGCCTGGATCTGGAGCTTGATGATCCCGGCGAGCTTCTTCTTCTTGGGGGGCATCTCTCTTACCTTTGGTTGTCCTCGTGTGTGCCCGTGTCGTCCACCCGATCGCACCGGGTGACGCACAGGCGTCCGCGTCCGCTGGAGACGCGAAGTCTGGGAGGCCTCGTCAGATCTTCTCGACCTGACCGAAGCCGAGTTCGACGGGAGTCTCGCGACCGAAGATCGAGACCAGCACCTTCACCTTGCGCTGCTCGGCGTTGACCTCGCTGATCGACGCCGGGAGCGTGGCGAACGGCCCGTCCATGACGGTGACGCTCTCGCCGACCTGGAAGTCCACCTCGATGGTCGACGCCGCAGCGGCGGCCTCGATGCCCTCGGCGGCGGAACCCGACTTGCCGGCGGTCGCCTTCTTCGCCTCGACGCGCGGCAGGAGGAACTTCAGGACCTCCTTGAGCGACAGCGGCGACGGCTTGTTGCCGACCTGGCTGACGAATCCGGTGACACCCGGGGTGTTCCGCACCGCGCCCCACGACTCGTCGTTGAGCTCCATGCGCACCAGGATGTAGCCCGGCAGCACCTTGCGGTTGACCTTCTTCTGCTGGCCGTTCTTGATCTCGGTGACCTCTTCGGTCGGGACCTCGACCTGGAAGATGTAGTCGCCGACGTCGAGGTTCTGCACGCGGGTCTCGAGGTTGGCCTTCACCTTGTTCTCGTACCCGGCGTAGGAGTGGATGACGTACCAGTCACCGGGCGCGCGGCGGAGCTCCTTCTTGAGCTCCTCCACGGGGTCGACCTCCTCGGCCGGCTCGTCGGCGGTGGCGTCGTCGGACTCGACGGGCTCGGTGATGGAACCCGCGACCGCGTCGGTCAGCTCGGCAGCCGCCTCGGGGTCGACAGGGGCGTCGGTCGGATCGGCGTCGGACTCGACGATCTCGCGATCGGCGTCCTGGATCGCCTCGGTCTCGACGACGTCCTCACCGGCCGTGGCCGGGTCGTTCTCGGGGGTGCTCACTGCAGCCCACGCTCCCTTTCCTTGCTCTGTGTGCTCGCTCGTCGGCGGCTCGTGGTGATGGCGCGCGCGGAACGCGTCAGCCGAACAACCACAGGACGAGCCGCGCGAACCCGAGGTCGATCCCCGAGATGAACGCGGTCATGATGATCACGAAGATCAACACGATGATCGTGTACTGGATCATCTCCTGACGCGACGGCCAGATGACCTTCCGCATCTCGGCGACGACCTGGGTGAGGAAGACCCACAACCGCGCGAACGGGTTGCGACGACGTTCCTTCTCCGGTGCCGCGGCGGGACGCTCCTTGAGGGCGACACCGCCGCCCGTGCTGTCGTCACCGGCGTCTCCGCCTGCCGTCACCGCCCCACGCTTGCCACGCGGTGTGGACGACCGCTTGCCCGAGGGGCGCAGGTCGTCGGCGGACTCGGTGGCGTCGGTGTCGACCTCGGTCGCCGCGACGTCGGTGGCGTCGGCATCGGCGGCCCCCTTGGCGCGGGCAGCCCTATCGCGCTTGCTCACCGTGATCCTCTCCGTCGTCTGGCGGGACGGCCGGACGGTGCCGACCGGGTGCAGGGGCGACAGGACTTGAACCTGCAACCTGCGGTTTTGGAGACCGCTGCTCTGCCAGTTGAGCTACGCCCCTCTATCGCGGTCCCGACACGATCAACGCGCCGCCATAATGGCAGCGCGCAGCGTGAGGACCACAGACACTTGAGTGTACGACACGCGCCTCCGCCAACTCCAATCCGCCCATGTCAGCAGGGGTGGGGATGCGTCTGCGTACGTCAGGAGAACTGCACGTTGGCGAACGCGCGTCCGAAGATCTTCTTGCCGTTGGACTTGGCGATCATCGCGATCTGCCCACGACGGGTCTCGGGGTCGAGCGACTTCACCTTCGCGGTGAGGTCGATCTGCCCGTACCCGTCGGCCGGGACGTACACCGGGCTGGTGAACCGCACGTTGTACTCGTACACCGCGCCCGGGTCACCGATGAACGCCGAGAGGTAGCCGCCGCCGATGCCCATCGTCTGCATGCCGTGCGCGACGGCGGTCTCCAGCCCGGCGATCTTCGCGATCTCGTCGCTGAAGTGGATGGGGTTGGGGTCGCCGGCCACGCCCGCGTAGTTGATCAGGTTGCCGCGGGTGAGCTTGACGGTGCGCGGTTCGAGTTCCTGGCCGACGCGCACGTCGTCGAAGCTGATCGCGCCATACGGCTTGGGGTCGACGACAGGGTCCGGCTCGGTGAAGAACCCGCTGTGGTCGGGCACGGTGCGACCGTGGTCGTAGAAGGCGCCCTCGACGAGCATCGTGTGGGCGACCGTCGTCATGAACGACGGGTCCGGCGCCTCACCGGCGCGCGCGACCAGGGTCGTCCACGTCGTCATGACCGGCACGTCGTGCTGGTTGTGGATCTGGTTCTTGGTCACCATGATGTCCGCGCCGCCCATCTGGCGGTACGAGTCGAGCGACACGACGCAGATCAGGCGGTCACCGACCTCGACGGGCTTGTGGAAGACCAGACGCTGATCGGTCTGCATCATCTTCCACAGATCCCAGCCCTCCACCATCTCCTCGAAGAGACGGCGCTGGGCGATCATGCCCGGGATCGCGGCGAAGGACAGCGGGGCGATCAGGGTCGGGTGGCCGTTCGCGTTCGCGGCCGCCTCGTTCCAGTGGACGGGGTGGCCGTCCTGGACGGCGCGGGCGTACTCGCGGACCTTCTCGCGGCCGACCTCGTAGTAGTCCTCCACCGTGTAGTGGAAGCCGACCTGCGCGGCGGTCCGCTCGGCGATCTCCTCGGGCGACAGACTGGTCTGGCTGGCCATGATGGCCAGCCGGTCCTCGACCGAGTTGATGGACGTGTCGCTCGCGTTGGTCACCCGAAACCCCTGTCTCTCGCTGCTCTCCCTAGCCGAAGTGACCACCGCCGAGAACGGCGATGGTCACGTGGTGGGGTGCGTCAGCGCGATTCCTTGTGCCCCTGGTGCTTGCCGCAGTTGGGGCAGAACTTCTTGATCTCGAGACGATCGGGATCGTTTCGACGGTTCTTCTTGGTGATGTAGTTGCGGTGCTTGCACACCTCGCAGGCCAAGGTGATCTTCGGCCGCACATCGGTCGAGGAAGCCATTGTTCTCTCGCCTTTCGGATGTCTGTCAGGGGGTAGCGATGGCCGGACTCGAACCGGCGACCTAACGATTATGAGTCGTTCGCTCTAACCAACTGAGCTACACCGCCATGGCACCCCGGGGGTGGTCCCGGGAGTCCAGCGAGCCCCCTAACGGAATCGAACCGTTGACCTTTTCCTTACCATGGAAACGCTCTACCGACTGAGCTAAGGGGGCCGGTCCTCGAGGGCAGCGAACCGCCCTGAGAGCCGTGTCGAGGTTACACACCGCTGCGATGGGTGACCAAATCGCTGTGACCTCGGCTGTGGCACGTGAAGGATTCGAACCTTCGTAGCTTGCGCGACGGATTTACAGTCCGCTCCCTTTGGCCGCTCGGGCAACGTGCCGTACACCGCGCGGACCGCTCCGCGCGACGACTCGAAACAGTACAACGTGACCCCCGCCCCCGCGAAAACCGCACGTCGCGACCATCTGTCGCCTTTCGCCCGCGATGTGGCCGTTCCGCCCGCGACGCCGTCGTCTCGCCACCCGGGGCCGGTGTCGCCCGGCGGATCCCGCGGGCGAGGCGGTCGCCCGGTGGCGAGATCACCAGCCGAGGGACCGAGCGATCCGCGTCACCACCCGACGGGGATGGTCGCGCGCCTCGCGCGCACTCCAGCGGACCAGCCGCCGGCCCTCGTCGAGGAACCGTTGCTGTCGACACTTCTCCTCCTCGAGCACCTCCTCGACGCTGCGTTCGGAGTAGCGCCCGAAGTACTTGCCCTCCCCGTCGCACTCCCCGATCAGGTCGCCGATGAGGAAGTCGCACCGACCGAGGAACGTCCCCGACCGATCGCAGATGTCCTGCTGGGTGCGGGGGACGGGCAGACCCGCGTCGACGACGAGCAGCCGGCTGCGCGTCTCGGCAGGACTCTCGCAGGCGGCGTCCATCCGTCTCAGCAGCATCAGTCCACGACGGGAACCGTGCCGGCCCCGTTCGAGTTGGGCGGCGATCTCGTCGACGGTGCAGAGCCGCCGGTGCAGCGCCGCGTCCCCGGCGGCGATCGCCGTCAGCGGTGCAGCCGTGCGCGCGAGGTCGGCGACGGTCCGTGACGCGGTCGTGGCCAGCACGTCGTCGACGAACACGAGGTCGTCCTCGTCGACGTTGCGGTGCATCAGCTGGACACCACTCGCCCTGCTCCCGGACGCGCCCACGCCGGGTCTGCCGAGCTGAACCCGCGACAGATCTGCGTCGGGGATCGGCAGTCCGTGCTGCGCCGCGGCGCTGACGTTCGCCAGGCCCACCCCGACCGCCGCGTCCCGCGCCAGGGCTCGCGCGAGTACGAGATGGCGATCCTCGGGGAACCCGTCGAGGAGCCGACGGGGTGCGTAGTAGCCGCCTCCGACGGCGACGAGCTGTCTCGCCGACACCGCAGCGCTGATGTCGGCCGGGGCCGCGCCCAACTCGAGCAGGCGACGGCGTCGGACTGCGGCCGGGAGGGCCACGAGATCGATGGACATGCCGGCAGCGTCGACCGTCGGTGCGACGACGACCGACATCCACCGGCGCGCGGTGCTCGCTTCGGTGGAACGGGCGTCATCTGTGCACACACCCGTCTCGCCACCGAACTCTCGATTCGCCCGCGACATCCCGCAGGCGAAACCGGCCGGTCGTGGCGACGTGGTGACAACGCGTGCGAACTGCGTCGAAACGGGCGAGGGGTGGTCGTTACCCTGACCCCCATGGCTGATTCATCGTTCGACGTGGTGAGCAAGGTCGATCGGCAGGAGGTCGACAACGCCCTGAACCAGGCGGCGAAGGAGCTCTCGCAGCGCTACGACTTCCGCGGCACCAACACCGGCATCGAGTGGTCGGGTGAGGAGACCATCGTCATCACCTCCGACGCCGAGGAGCGGGCGCAGGCGGGGCTCGAGGTCTTCAAGGAGAAGTTGATCCGCCGGGACATCTCGCTCAAGGCGTTCGAGGCCGGGGACCCGCAGTCGTCGGGCAAGGGCTTCAAGATCACCGGTTCCGTCAAACAGGGCATCGACACCGAGAAGGCCAAGAAGATCACCAAGGCCATCCGTGACGAGGGCCCCAAGGGCGTGAAGGCGCAGGTGCAGGGCGACGAACTGCGGGTGTCGAGCAAGAAGCGCGACGACCTGCAGGCCGTCATCTCACTGCTGAAGGGCAAGGACTTCGAGATCGCCCTGCAGTTCGTGAACTACCGGTAGCCGCCGCGCGCCATCTCCTCCAGGCGCGCGATCCGCTCCTCCATCGGCGGGTGCGTGGAGAACATGCGCCCGATGCGCTCGCCGCCCCGGAACGGGTTGGCGATCATCATGTGGCTCTGCGCGGCGATGTCGGCCTGCGGGGGCAGGGGCGCGGCCTGCACGCCGCCGGAGATCTTGCGCAGTGCCGAGGCGAGGGCGAGCGGGTCGCCGGTGAGTTCGGCGCCCGATGCGTCGGCCTGGAACTCGCGCGACCGTGACACCGCCAGCTTGACGACGGTGGCCGCGATCGGGCCGAGCAGCGAGATGAGGATCAGCGCGAACGGGTTCGGTCCACCCTCGCGGTTGCCGCCGCCGAACATCCCGGCGAACATCGCGAAGTTGGCCAGTCCGGAGACGACGGCCGCGAGCGCTCCGGCGATGGACGAGATGAGGATGTCGCGGTTGTAGACGTGGCTGAGTTCGTGGCCGAGGACGGCCCGCAGCTCGCGCTCGTCGAGGATCTGCAGGATGCCCTGCGTGCAGCAGACCGCGGCGTTCTTCGGGTTGCGCCCGGTGGCGAACGCGTTGGGCGCCTCGGTGGGGCTGATGTACAGAGCGGGCATCGGCTGGCGCGCGGTGGTCGCGAGCTCACGCACGATCCGGTACATCACCGGCGCCTGCACCTCGGTGACCGGCTGCGCGTGCATCGCCTTCAGCGCCATCTTCGCGCTGTTGAAGTACACGTAGGCGTTCATGCCGACGGCGAACACCACCGCGACGAGCAGGATCGCCGGACTGCGGAACGCGGCACCGATCGCGACGATGATCGCCGACATGACGCCGAGCAGCAGAACGGTCTTCAGTCCGTTGGCGTGGCCGTGCATGTCGTGTGCTCCTCGCGGGTCGAGAGTCCGGGGTGTCCGGTCATCGGGTCAACGAGTCACTGCGACCGGGGGTTCCCGCCGGTCAGCCGCTGCGTTCGACGGTGTAGCGGACCAGTGAGCTGAACGCTGCCCTCGCGTCGTTGTCGGGGAGGGCGTCGAGTTCGGCGCGGGCCTGCTCGGCGTAGTCGGCGAGGGTCTCGCGGGCGCGGCCCATGCCCGACGACGCGATCAGCAGCGACAGCGCCTCGTCGACCTCGGCGTCGTCGGTGACGGGCCGCCGCTCCCCCGACGGCGTCAGCAGCAGTTCACGCAGCCGCGCGCACTCGGGGTCGTCGAGGGCGTACAGGACGGGGAGCGTGTGCACACCCTCACGGAGGTCGGTGCCCGGCGTCTTGCCGGAGTCCCCCGACGCGGAGCTGATGTCGATGATGTCGTCGGACACCTGGAATGCGGTCCCCACGATCCCGCCCAGACGGGCGAGCCGATCGGTGGTGTCGACGTCGGCACCCGACGTCATCGCACCGAACCGTCCGGCCGCGGAGATGAGGACGGCGGTCTTCTCCCAGACGACCTTGAGGTAGTGGTCGACGGCGGTCTTGCCGACCGTGCTGCCGATGGTCTCGCGCATCTGACCGGTGACCAGTTCGGCGAACGTGTCGGCGATGATCAGCACGGAGTCCGGTCCCAGCGTGGACACGAGGCGCGATGCCCGCGCGAAGAGGAAGTCGCCGGCGAGGATCGCGACGCTGTTGCCCCAGCGGGCGTTCGCGCTCACGGCACCGCGGCGCATCGTGGCCTCGTCCATCACGTCATCGTGGTAGAGCGTGGCGAGGTGGATGAGCTCGATGACCGTCGCGGCGGTGATCACCTCGTCGGCGCGGGGTTGCGGACCGAACTGTGCGGACAGCAACGCGAACAGGGGCCGGAACCGTTTGCCGCCGGCCTTGGCGAGGTGGGTGGCGGCCTCTGTGAGGAAGTCCTCTCCCGACGACAGCTCGGAGATCAGCAGGTCCTCGACGCGCTGCAACGAGCCGGCGATCTCGTCGGCGAACTCGGCCGAGCCCATCTCGATGCCGGCGAACGTGGTCTTCATCGTCGCGCCTTGCGCGTGTACACGGACGGCTCCATCTCCTCGGCCCGGCTGTGGAGGCGACCCCGCCGCGGCGCGGCTCGGGCCCACCGGGCACCTGCACCCGAGGGTAATGGGTCCGGCGCGGCGTCGGTGATACTGGATCAGGTGAGTGATGTCGCATCGGCGCCGACCGGCAGGACCGGCGGGAACGCCGTCCCCGCGTCCGCCGACGTGCTCGTCGTCGGCGCCGGGCCGGGTGGTTCGGCGACGGCCGCGTATGCCGCCGCGGCCGGCCACGATGTGGTGCTCCTCGATGCGGCGGTGTTCCCCCGCGACAAGACCTGCGGCGACGGCCTGACGCCGCGTGCGGTCGCGGAGATGGAACACCTGGGCCTCGGCGGATACCTCTCGGGACGTCCGCGCATCGAGGGACTCGCGATGCGGGGTTGGGGTGCGGCGCAACGGGTCCCATGGCCGTCGGGTCGATTCCCCGCGCACGGCAGTGCCGTTGCGCGCACCGAGCTCGACGACTCCATCCGCCGTGTGGCTCTCGAGCGCGGTGTCCGCATGGTGTCCGGGGTACGGGCTGTCGGCGCCGAGGTGCGCGACGGGGCCGTGCGCTCCGTCGACGTGGTCGGTGACGACGGGCCGTCGTCGATCCGGGTGGGGCAGCTGATCGTCGCCGACGGCGTGCGGTCGCCGCTGGGCAAGGCGCTCGGCCGGGAGTGGCACCGCGACACCGCGTATGGCGTCGCCGCACGCTCGTACGTCACATCGGGCAGATCCGACGACGCCTGGATGGGCTCCGATCTCGAGCTGCACGGCGCCGACGGCGAACTGCTGCCCGGCTACGGATGGGTGTTCCCGCTCGGCGACGGCACCGTGAACCTCGGGGTGGGTGCGCTCGCGACGTCCCGCCGCCCGGCACACATCGCGCTCCGGTCGGTGCTGACGCAGTACGCGGTGTCGCAACGAGATCGGTGGCAGCTCGACGGTGCGCCCCAGCGCGTCGCGTCGGCGCTGTTGCCGATGGGCGGCGCGGTGAGCCATGTCGCGGGACGCAACTGGATGCTCGTCGGGGACGCGGCCGCGTGCGTGAACCCGTTGAACGGCGAGGGCATCGACTACGCACTGGAGACAGGACGATTCGCCGCTGCGCGCCTGCGCGAGCCCGACCACACGGCCGACTGGCCGGCACTGCTCACCGAGCACTACGGGACGGCGTTCTCGGCGGCCCGCCGGCTGGCGGGTGTGCTGACCGTGCCGAAGGCGGTGCCGGTGCTGGGTCGCCCCGGCATCCGGTCGCAGGCGTTGATGTCGATGGTGGTGCGGGTGATGGGCAACCTCATCACCGCCGAGGACCGCGACCTCGTCGCCCGCGCATGGCACGCGGCGGGGAAGGTGTCGACGGTGGTCGACCACCGCCCGCCGTTCAGTTGATCCGACCGCCCGGCGGATCTCCTACTGCGCGATCCCGCTGTGCAGGGCGGCGATCCCGCCGGTCAGGTTGCGCCAGCGGACCCCGGTGAACCCGGCGTCGGCGATGCGGCGGGCCAACGACTCCTGATCCGGCCACGCGCGGATCGACTCCGCGAGATAGACATACGCGTCGGGGTTGCTGGAGACCCGGGTCGCGACGGCCGGGAGGGCCTTCATGAGGTACTCCATGTAGACCGTCCGGAACGGCGAGAACACCGGCGTCGAGAACTCGCAGATCACCAGGCGACCGCCCGGCCGCAGGACGCGTCGCAGCTCCCGCAGCGCGACGTCGACGTCGTTGACGTTGCGGAGCCCGAAGGAGATGGTCGCGGCATCGAAGGAGCCGTCGGCGAACGGCAGGTTCAGTGCGTCCGCCCCCACCTTCGGCACCGGCCGCGCGGCGCCGGCGTGCAACATCCCCAGAGAGAAGTCGGCGGCGACACAGCGCGCACCCGACGTCGCCAGCTCCTCGGTGGACACGGCGGTGCCGGCGGCGAGGTCGAGGACGACGTCGTCAGGGGTCAGCGCCAACGCCTCTCGGGTCGCCTTGCGCCACAACCGGTCCTGACCGAACGAGAGGACGGTGTTGGTGATGTCGTACCGACGCGCGACGCCGTCGAACATCGCGGCGACCTCGGACGGCTGCTTGTCCAGACCGGCCCGGGACGTGGCTGCACTCATGTCACCACGGTACTGCCCGGTCCGTCCCCCGCCGAACGTGCCGATACTCACCGCCGAGCGTGCCGATAAACGCCGTCGAGTGTGCCGATACTCACCGCCGAGCGTGCCAAAAATGACCGCCGAGCGTGCAGTAGATCCCGTCGAACGTGCAGATCAGGCGGTGCGGCGGGCGACGCCGAGGCTGCCGGCGCGGTCGACGACGGCCTCGTAGTGGCCGAGCAGCTGGTCACAGATCGACGGCCACGTCCGGCCGGCCACACTGCGTCGGGCGGCGAGCCCGAACGACGGTCCGACGGTCGGGTCCAGCAGTGCGTCGACGGCGGCGGGCAGACGCTGCTCGAACGACGGGACGTCGAGAAGGTAGCCCGTGCGCATCGGGGCGATGAGGTCCTTGGGACCGCCGGCGTCGGGTCCGATGACGGGCACACCGCTGGCGAGCGCCTCCTGGACCGCCTGGCAGAAGGTCTCGTGCTCGCCGGCGTGGACGAAGACGTCGAAACTGGCGTAGGCAGCGGCGAGTTCGAGTCCCGACAGCTCGCCGGTGAACACGGCGTTCGGCATGAGGCGTTGTAGGCGAGCGCGTTCCGGGCCGTCGCCGACGATGACGATCTGCAGGTCCCGGCGACCGGCGAGGACAGCAAGCCGCTCGACGTGCTTCTCGGGGGCGAGGCGGCCGACGAACCCGACGATCGGCGCGCCCGTCGGGCTCCACCGGGCGCGCAGCGCGTCGTCGCGGCGGGTGGGCGCGAACTTCTCGGCGTCGACGCCACGGCCCCACCGGAAGACGCGTGGGACACCGTGGTCCTGCAGCGCTTTCACCGACACCGACGACGGTGCGAGCGTGCGGTCGCAGGAGGCATGCAGTCGTCGGGTCCATGCCCATGCGGCCCGCGTCGTGAGTCCGATGCCGTAGCTGGCGGCGAAGCCGGCGACGTCGGTCTGGAACACGGCGACCGTCGGGATGTCGAGCCGGTTCGCGGCGTGTGCACCCGCAGCGCCGACGACGAACGGTGAGGCGAGGTGCACGACGTCGGGCGCGAAATCGGCGAGAGCCCGGTACAGCGTCCGATGCGGCATGCCCACGGGCAGCGACGAGATCTTCGGAACGTTCATCGACGGGACGAGATGGACAGGGACGCCGTTGATCTCGCGCGGCGCAGGCGCGGAACCCCGCGGCGTGTCGGGCGCGATCACGATGGCGTCGTGTCCGCGACGATCGAGATGCTCGAGAACCCGCAGGACCGAGTTCACGACGCCGTTGGTGTTCGGCAGGAAGCTCTCCGTCACGATGGCTGTACGCACAGCCGTCAGTGTGGTGAGCGCACCTGACCCGAATCGCTCTCCGACGTGACCCCGCCCGGAATGGCGGGTGAACTGTCCGTGCGGGGTTCACCCGCTGTCTTCTCGACGGTGTCGTCGCCGTCGTCGGGGGTGTCCGTTCGACGGTGGCGTCGTCGGGAGTACTCCGCGATGCCCACCATCGCGGCCAGCAGCACCGCCCACGTCCACCCGACCACCGACAGAGCGGGCACGATCGACAGGCTCGCGTCGCGGCCGGCGACCCGCACGGTGTCGGGGTTGCGGGTGTCGTACTCGACGCTGATGCGTTGGCCCGCCGTCAGTTCGGTCGGGTAGAAGATGCCCAGCCGCGGGCTGCGGAGTTCACCGTCGGGTGTGTAGAACCGGACGGTCGACTTGGTGGCACCGGTGGTCACGACGTCGGCGACGGCGACACCCCTGTGTGCGTCGATCGCCGCGTCGTCGCGGTAGCACCCGGCGACGACGACACACATCATGACGGTGATGATCGCGCCGACGATGAGCAGCGTGATCTGCGTCCGTCGCAGCACAGTCGGCATGGGCGACACGATACCGGCGCACCCTGTGCACGCTCGGGACCGCTTTTCCGCACGTTCGGCGGTGGGTTTCGGCACGCTCGACGGTGGGTTTCGGCACGCTCGACGGTGGGTTTCGGCACGCTCGGCGGTGGGTTTTGGCCCACTCGGCGGTGGATTTCGGCCCACTCGGCGAGGTCAACCCGGGTTCACCCCGTCGAGTGCGCGGTTGACCCCGTCGAGTGGGCACTAAGGCACCGCCGAGTGGGCACTAAACCACCGCCGAGTGGGCACAAACCACGCCCCGACCGGGCAGATCCGTCAGCGAATGCCTGCGGCGATGGCCGCGTGGACGTCGCGGAGGCGGTCGCGGTCGGTGGGCACCTCGATCACCCGGATGCCGGTGCCCGGTTCACCGAGCGCCGCGGGCAGGTCGGCGAGCTCGACGCGTCGGTGGTCGATGCCGAAGCCCGCGCACACCCGCCCGATGTCGGCGTGGTGCGGCGTGCCGAAGACCCGCTCGAACGCCCCGTCCCACGCCTCGCCGGAGAACCGCCGCTCCCCCTGCTCGAGCAGACCGAAGATGCCGCCACCGTCGTCGTTGGCGACGACGATCGTCAGGTCCCGGGGCCGCGGCTCGCCCGGCCCGATGAGCAGGCCCGACGCGTCGTGCAGGAAGGTGAGGTCGCCCATGAACGCGACCGTCCGACGGTCGTCGTGGGCCAGCGCGGTCCCGATCGCCGTCGAGTTGGTCCCGTCGATCCCGGCGACGCCGCGGTTCGACATCACCCGCACCTGCGACGACACCCGCCCGGTCAGTGCGACGTCGCGGATCGGGTTCGACGCGCCGACGAGCAGCTGCTCACCCGGCCGCATCGCGGCGCTCACCGTGCGCGCGACGTGCAGCCCGGTCGCGGGGCCCTCACGGTCGAGCTCGGCGTCCACCGACGCGACCGCGCGCTGCTGCGCGTCGTCGCACGCCTTCAGCCAGTCCTCCGACGGCGTGCCCGCGACGACGGCACGCGTGCCTGTGGCCAGCACGTTCCCGGACACATCGGGCCAGCGCGGGCCGGTGGTCAGCGCGTAAACGCGTACCTCGGGGTCGGCCAGGAGCCGCGAGACCTGACGGTGCAGCGTCGGGCGACCGCAGATGATCGCCTGCTTCGGCCGCAGCACCGACAACGCCAGCGGGTGCAGCGGCGTCTCGGGCGCGGGGGCGGTGGGCTCGGCGACGGTCGGGATCCCGGCCAGCTCGGGCCGTACGCCCGCGCCGTGCCCGGACACCACGACGGTGTCCTCGGTGATGTCGATGTCGAGCGGGACGTCGAGCTTCCCGACGGCCGCCGTCGTCCACGGGACTCCGTCGGCGCGACCGGCGAAGACACCGAGGTCGTCGTCGGGACCGACACCCTGCTCGGGCACCAGCGGCTCCCGGAGCGGGATGTCGAACTGGACCGGTCCGGCGTTGCCGGTGCGCGCACCGCGGGCGGCGGCGAGCACACGGCACACCCCTGACCGCCACTGCGAGTTGGTGTCGAGATCCTGCTCGGCGAGACCGAGGCTGATGGCCGCGCGGACCTGCGTGCCGAAGATCCCGAACTGCTCGATGGTCTGGTTCGCTCCCGATCCCAACAGCTCGTAGGGGCGATTGGCGCTGATCACGATGAGCGGCACCCGGGCGTAGTTGGCCTCGAACACCGCGGGGCTGACGTTGGCGACGGCAGTTCCGCTGGTCATGACGAAGGGGACGGGGTTCCGCGACGCCACAGCCAACCCCAGCGCGAGGTAGCCGGCGGTGCGCTCGTCGATGCGGACGTGCAGTCGGAGCCGCCCGGCCCGATCGGCCGCGTGGAGGGCGAAGGCGAGTGGCGCGTTCCGCGATCCCGGGCACAGAACTGCCTCCCGCACGCCACCACGCACCATCTCGTCGACGATGACGCGGGCCTGCAGCGTGGACGGGTTCATCAGTCCAGGGTAGATACCCCCGACGGCGAGCCCGTCCGCTGTGACGGATCCCCCGTCCGCGTCGGCACACCGATCGCCTCGGTCGACGCGAGACGCTCCAGCAACGGGACGCTCAGCATCAGCAGGCCACGCTCGGTCTCGTCGAGCTGCTCGTCGAGGGCGCGGGCCAGCCACACGTCCCGCAGTGCACGGTCCTCGGTGAGGAGGTTCACACCGTCGCCGGTCAGGGACACGAGTTGTCGACGGCGGTCGTCGGGATCGGTCGTCCGCGCGATGAGCCCGGCCTCGGTCAACTTGTTCATGCTCACCGTCAGCGACTGCACGCGGACATGCATGCGATCGGCCAGTTCGGCGACGGTCGTCGTGCCGAGGCGGTCGAGATATCCGAGCACGGTGACCTGCGTCAGCGTCAGCCCGTGATCGGGTCGGTGCAGCCGCGCCGCGCGCGCGACTCCCATCACGGCCTCGCGTAGGCGGGTGGCGTCGGGATCGGACATGGCAAGAGAATAGACGACGTCAGGCAGGAAAAGGCCAGCATTCTCGGGTGCACATCGCGGAGATACCAAGCGTAGTCTTGGCATCATGCTGATCCGCTGGGGAGTCCTCGTCGCCGTCACGGCGATCGCCACCCTCGGCCTCGACCAGCTGAACGTTCCCTCCGCCGCGCTGTTCGCCGGCCTCGTCGTCGCAGCGTCACTCGCGCTGCTCGGCTGGGCCCCGACAGCCCGCCCGGGTGCCGACGACCACTCCCCCACCAAGCCGCCGATGCCGCGCGCCTGGGGGATCGCCGGTCAGGGGGTCCTCGGCGTCTACATCGGCACGATGGTCCAGCCCGACGTCCTCGGCGGTCTCGCCGACTCGTGGCTGCCCGTCGTCGTCATCGCGCTGGGCACGTTGGTGCTGTCGGTCGGCGGTGGCGCCCTGCTCGGCCTGAACCGCCGCGTCGACTCCCTCACCGGATCGCTCGCGCTCGTCGCGGGCGGCGCGTCCGGTCTCGTCGCGCTCACCCGTGAGCTCGGCGGCGACGAGCGCGTGGTCGCCGTCGTGCAGTACGTGCGCGTCGGGCTCGTCACCGTCTCCATGCCGATCGTCGCGACGCTGGTGTTCGGCGCGCACACCTCTGGCGCATCATCGCCGAGAGCTGATGCCGGACTCACCGACCAGGCATGGGGACTGCTGCTCCTGGCCGTCGGTATCGGGATCGGGCTCTCCGTCGGACGTCTGATCAGACTGCCCGCGGCCGGCCTGCTCGGGCCGCTGATCGTGACCGTCGTCGCCGAGCTCACCGGCTGGGCGGGACCGGCTGCCGTGCCGACGATCCTGGTGACGGCCGCCTATGCCGTCATCGGCTGGCAGGCGGGCCTCGGGTTCACCATGGCGGCGATGAAGGCGATCGGGAAGATCCTCCCGTACGCGGTAGCGCTGATCCTGCTCATCGGCATCGGCAGCGCCGGACTCGGTGCGGCGCTGAGCGTCTGGACCGGCGAGAGCATGTTCGACAGCTATCTCGCGACGACGCCCGGTGGCATCTACGCGGTGCTCGCCGCGGCCGCCGCATCCGGCTCGAACATCACGTTCGTCCTCGCGTCGCAGATCGTCCGGGTGCTGATGATGCTGTTCGTCGCACCGTTCGCCGCCCGCGCGTACCACCGCTGGCGGACACGACGCCACGACGCCACCGCAGCCGACCATCGCGAACCCGCCCACGTCTGAGGCACTGCCTGGCGAGGCCGCGTCCCGAGTAGGGTCGCGACCATGACCGATTCGTCCCGGGAATTCGACGTCGTCGTGTTCGGAGCCACCGGCTTCGTCGGCGCACTCACCGCCGACTACCTCGCCCGCAACGCCCCCGCCGGCACCCGTGTCGCGCTCGCGGGGCGCAGCGAGACCAAGCTCGCGTCGGTCCGTCGGACGCTGCCGGAGTCCGCTCACGACTGGTCCCTGATCGTCGCCGACGCCGACTCCGCGTCGTCGCTCGACGCCATGGCCGCCCGGACCCGCGTCGTGTGCACGACGGTCGGCCCGTACCTCAAGTACGGCGAGCTGGTCCTGGCCGCGACGGTGAACGCCGGCTCCGATTACGTCGACCTCACCGGTGAGGTCCCGTTCGTGCGCCTGTCGATCGACAAGTTCGGCGAGCAGGCCGCGTCGAACGGGTCGCGCATCGTCCACTCCTGCGGCTTCGACTCCATCCCGTCCGACATCGGCGTCTACCTCCTGCACCGTGCGGTCGAGGAGGCCGGCGCGGGCGAGATGACCGACACCACGCTGGTGGTGCGGTCCTTCAAGGGCGGCGTCTCCGGCGGCACCATCGACTCGATGCGCGTCATCGCGCAGGAGGCGAAGGACCCGGCCACACGCCGCACCCTGCTCGACAAGCACGCTCTCTCCACCGGGCCCGGCGAGCCGCGACTGCGCCGTGAGGGCGAGCCCAGCGACACCCGTCTCGTCCCCGCGTCGAGCGTCGACCCGTCGCTGAAGGGCACGCTGGCGCCGTTCGTCATGGCGTCGCACAACACGCGCATCGTCCGACGCAGCAATGCGTTGCTGGACAACGCCTACGGCGAGAGATTCCGCTACTCCGAGGTGATGTCGGTGGGATCGCTGCCCGTCGTCTCGACCATCGCGGCGGGCGCCGTCGCCGGCGGGCTCGGCGCGTTCCTCGCCGCCATGGCGTTCACCCCCACCCGCAAGGTCCTCGACCGCATCCTCCCCTCCCCCGGCTCGGGCCCGAGCGAGAAGGTCCGCGAGACAGGCCATTTCACCTGTGACGTGTTCACGACGACCACCATGGGCAAGCGTTTCTCCTCGCGCGTCTCGGCCCAGGGCGATCCCGGCTACAAGGCCACCGCGGTGATGCTCGCCCAGAGCGCGCTGACCCTCGCCCTCGACCGCGACGCCCTGCCGAACCGCACCGGTGTGCTCACGCCCGCCGCGGCCATGGGCGACGCGCTGGTGGCCCGCCTGCGGGACGCCGGGCTGACGGTGACCGCGGGACCCGTCGGCGCCACCACGGCGGCCTGACCCGGTCGTGACGCCGCGCGTCCTGTTCGTCTGCACCGGCAACATCTGTCGGTCGCCGATGGCCGAATACCTGCTGCGACACCGACTCCGGGATCATCCCGACGCCGTGTCCGTCAGCAGCGCCGGGATCGGCGCGCTCGTCGACCATGCCGTGCACCCCTTCACCGCGGAGGTCCTCGGCGAGCGCGGCGTCACCCCGAACGGCTTCGCGGCTCGCTATCTGACGCCGGCGATGCTGAGCGAGGCCGACCTCGTCCTCGGCATGTCCCGGGAACATCGCGACGCCGCGACGACGAAGGCGCCCGTGCGGTGGAAGCGGATCTCGGTGTTCCGGGAGTTCGACGAGGCGATCGCCGCCGGCACCGCCGACCTCGCGGTCACACGCTTCCCCGGGGACCGCAACCGATCCGCGCTCGATATCGCCGACCCGATGGGCCGCCCACGCGGGGACTTCGACCGCGTCGCAGCCGAACTCGACCCTCTCGTCGACCGCCTCGCCGACTGGCTGCTGTCGCTGCGGGACTGACGGTTCAGTACGCGCCGCGGCTCGACACCACGGTGCGCACCGTCCGCCACAGGATCGCGATGTCCTGGGCGATGGACCAGTTCTCGACGTAGCTGAGATCGAGCCGGACCGACTCCTCCCAGTTCAGGTCGGAGCGACCCGACACCTGCCACAGGCCGGTGATCCCCGGCCGCACCAGCATCCGGCGGGCGATCGGGCCGGTGTAGCGCTGCACCTCCGACGGCAGCGGCGGTCGCGGCCCGACGAGGCTCATCGACCCACCGAGGACGTTGAACAGCTGCGGCAGCTCGTCGAGGCTGTAGCGGCGCAACAACTTCCCGACGCGCGTGACCCGCGGGTCGTCGCGCATCTTGAACAGCAGTCCGGCGCCCTCGTTCTGGGCCTGCAGGGCGGCGAGTCTCGCGTCGGCGTCGACGCACATCGACCGGAACTTCCACATCGAGAAGGGCTCGTTGTTGAGACCGACCCGCTGGGCGCGGTAGAACACCGGCCCGGGCGAGTCGAGCTTGACCGCGATCGCGCAGACGATGAGGACGGGCGCGGCGACCAGCAGCGCGGCGAGCGCACCGCACCGGTCGACGGTGGCCTTCATGATGCGGTTCGCACCCTGGTAGGTCGGCTTCTCGACGTGCAGGAGCGGCAGACCGGCCACCGGGCGCACCAGCATGCGCGGACCCGCGACGTCGATCACGCCGGGGTCGACGACCATGTCGACGTGGAGACCTTCGAGCTGCCACGACAACTCGCGCATCGCCGAGTGGCCGAGGACCTCGGCGGAGGTGACGGCGACCGTGGTCGCCCGCGACGCGACGACCGCGTCGCCGGCCTGGGAGAAGTCGCCGAGCACGGGGACGCTGTGCTCACCGATGGTGATCTCCGTGCGGGTGCCGGGCGTCGGCAGGCACACGCCGACGACCTCGAAACCGAGCTGCGGGTTGCGCGACAGGTGCGCGATGAGCGGGCGCGCGGAGCGTTCGCCGCCGATGACGAGCACGTGGTTGAGGCACGCGCGACGACGGCGCGATGCCTTGAGGTCCAGGCGCCACAGGAAGTGCGACAGGAGGAGGCCGAGGGTCCCGAGAGGCAGTGCGAGCGCGATGAACCCGCGCGCGATGTTCAGCTTGAGGAGGAGGTCGACGATGGCGAGCAGCCCGAACAGCGTCAGGCTCGCGCTGACCACCCGACTGAACTCCGCCGGCCCGCTGCCGATGATGCGCAGGTCCGCGACGCGGGTGATGTTCAGCAGCACCACCCACAGGCCCGCGATGAGCGTGGCGACCAGGACGGCCGGGATCTCGAGACGGGCGACGGGGATCGTGAGCTCGGTGCCGAAGCGGGCGATCTCGGCCGCGACGACGGCGATGACCACGACGAGCGCATCGGTGACGATGAGGCGTCGGCGATATCGGTCGGCCCAGGTGGTGAGACGTTCCCGGGTGCGGGGTCGGATGGTCCGGCGTACGGGCGACCGCCCGATGGTCCGCTCGCGAGAACTCGCCTCCGCGGTCATCACGCTCCCCTCACCTCACGAGCGCGGGTGCCATCCGGCCCGATCGTGCGCGACGAAATAGTTGGCAGATCGCAATATTTTGCGGATACCAAGTATTTTTAAGCGCCTCATCGCGCGTCGTGTGAACGCATGACAACTGCTTTCGACCCGACTCGCTGAACCTATATTCTCCGGCGGTCACCCGCAACCGATACGCGCGATGTCACGCGACGGATGGATACGCACGACGACGTGACCCCGAGGGAACACCACGGTGAATTGTCGCGAAAGGCCTGCTAGGGCTGGCCCGGCTTGAGCGCGACGAACAGTCCGTCAGCCTCGGCGCACAGCCGGTCACCGTCGTGCATTGTCGCGGTGACGAAGATTTTACGTCCGTCTATCCGCGCGATTCCCGTGCGAACCGTGAGATCTCGATAAAGCGGTGTTATCGATCGATAATTCACGGTCAAATACGCGGTTCTCGTGACTTTTCCCGACGCGAGAGCGCCGGTCATTCCCAGCAGGTCGTCGAATGCGAGACCGATGTATCCACCGTGCGCGGCGTTGTTGCCACCGAGGTGGAATCGCGAGAAGCGGACGGTCGCCTCGACCCCGGTCGGGTCGGCCTTGGCGACCTCGTAGGGAGGGAGGGTGATGTTGCCGCGGGCCGGCAGGTCGATCCGCGTGCCCGACGGTGCGTTCCACTCGTCGATCGCCACGGCACCGAGCTCGTCGTTCATCAGTGCCAGGGAGGCGATCATGCGGTCGACGAGTTCCTCGCTCGGCTCGGCGGCGCGCACCCGGTCCATGAACAGCCGCACCGCGTCGACGAACTCGCCGTACCGCGGGCCGCCGCGGTCGGTGTTGATGGCCATGTCGGTGCGGAATCCGCCCTCGTGGGACTCGTCGTGGGTCGCCGTCGCACCGCTGTCGCTCATCGCCTCACGCTATCGGTAGCGCGTCGAGGCCCCGGCAGGTGCGTCACTAGGCTCGGCAGGATGAGCGACGTCACCGAGTCCCCGTTCGTGCCCGAGCAGTGGGCGACCGTCGAGGGGTTCGAGGACCTCACGGATCTCACCTACCACCGGCACACCGGAGACGGTCGGGAGAACGGGATCGTGCGGATCGCCTTCGACCGGCCGGAGGTGCGCAACGCCTTCCGCCCCCACACCGTCGACGAGCTGTACCGCACCCTCGACCACGCCCGGCGCACACCGGATGTCGGGTCGGTTCTGCTGACCGGCAACGGACCGAGCCCCCGCGACGGCGGGTGGGCGTTCTGCAGTGGCGGCGACCAGCGGATCCGCGGACGGTCGGGGTATCAGTACGCCGGGGGTGAGACCGCGGACTCCGTCGACTCCGCACGTGTGGCCGCCGAGGGCGGTCGACTCCACATCCTCGAGGTGCAGCGGTTGATCCGCACCATGCCGAAGGTCGTCATCGCCGTCGTCGGGGGTTGGGCGGCCGGTGGCGGACACTCGCTGCACGTGGTCTGCGACCTCACGATCGCATCCCGCCAGCACGCGCGGTTCAAGCAGACCGACGCCGACGTGGGGTCCTTCGACGCCGGCTACGGGAGCGCCTACCTGGCCAAGCAGGTCGGGCAGAAGTTCGCCCGCGAGATCTTCTTCCTCGGCCGCAGCTACGACGCCGAGACCATGCAGCGGATGGGTGCGGTGAACGAGGTCGCCGACCACGCCGACCTGGAGAACACCGCCGTCGAGTGGGCCCGGGCCATCAACGGCAAGTCGCCCACGGCCCAGCGGATGCTCAAGTTCGCCTTCAACCTCACCGACGACGGGCTCATGGGCCAGCAGGTCTTCGCCGGCGAGGCCACCCGCCTGGCCTACATGACCGACGAGGCCGTCGAGGGCCGCGACGCCTTCCTGCAGAAACGCGACCCCGACTGGACCGCGTTCCCGTACTACTACTGACCTGCAGTCGTCACAAACGTCCGACATGGGCGCCAGGAGGGCATAGTGCCCTCTGCTCGCCTGGAGCGGACGTTTGTGACGGGAGCTGGAACCGCTCGCGGGTTCGTCGCGTCCAACCCACGTGGACACCGGGGTGTACTCGCGCCGACAGCTGCTGGAGAAGCACGGCGCCGCGGAGTCGCGACGGCTTGTCGCCGCCGGAGCCCTGACGCCGCTCCGGCGCGGGTGGTACGCCGCACCGGATGCCACGCCGCGGGTGGTCGAGGCCGTCCGAGCCGGTGGCGCGTTGAGCTGTGTCTCGGCGCTGGCCGTGCACGGTCTCTGGATCCCGCCCGGGTACTCCGATCGGGTTCACCTCCGCGCGTCGAAGCATCTGACGACGCAGCGCAGTTGTCGGCTTCCCGGAGGAGCACAGCCCGTCACCACGGCCATCGACAGCCTCGGTGATGCCCTGGCCTGCGCTTCTCTCTGCATGACCGATGAGGACTGGGTCATCGTCGTCGACTCCGCTCTGAACAAGAACACGCTGACGATCCCGCGCCTGCAGGAACAGATGGGCGTCGTCTCGGCGCGGATGCGGCGACTGATGGCGCGGTGCGACGCACGGTCGCAGTCGGGAACCGAGTCCGCAGTGCGGTTCCGTCTGCAGTCGAGGCGAGTCGTGGTCGACGTACAGCCGGACGTACCGACCGTCGGCAGGGTCGACCTCCGGGTCGGTCGCATCCTCATCGAGTGCGACAGCGTCGAACACCACACCGGTGTCGAGACCTATCAGAAGGACCGCAATCGCGACCGGGCCGCGGTCCTGCGCGGCGAGGCAACCTGGCGAGTCACCTACCGCGATGTGTTCGTCGACTGGTCCACCGCCGGACCCGATCTCTTCGGGTTGATCGGGGCGGACAGACACCGCGACCGCCGTCAGAAACGTCCGGGATAGGCGAGCAGAGGGCAATATGCCCTCTACTCGCGCCCAGCGGACGTTTGTGACGACTACCGGTCCGACAACCGTCGATTCAGGATCCGGGTGGCGATGGGGACGGCGATGAGGAGGATGACGGCGGAGCAGATGATGGTGTAGGCCTGAGCGTGTTGAGAAGCCCAGGTGATCGGTTCGCGCACAGACGGATTGGCCGAGATCGGGTTGCCGAAGCCCTGGCGGAAACTGCGGGCGACGGCGGTCACCGGGTTCCAGGAGGCGAGGAACCGCAACGGCTCGGGCAGAAGTCGCGACGGGATGAACGCCGACGACACGAAGCTGACCGGGAACACCACCGTCATCAGCAGGGTCTGCGCGGCCTGCGCCGAGGCGCTGATCAGCCCGATGATCGCGCCCACCCACGACAGCGCGAACCCGAAGGTCAACGCGGTACCGAACGACCCGACGGCGAACCAGAACCCCTCGGAGATCCGGAACCCGATCACGTATCCGGCAACGGTCATCACGGCGAGGCCGACGACGTTGATCGTCAGGTCGGAGACGGTGCGGCCCATGATGATCGCCGCCCGCGACATCGGCAGCGACCGCATCCGGTCGACCATCCCGGTGTCGAGATCCGTCGACAACCCGAGCGCGGTGTACCCGGCGTTGAACGTGACGGTCTGCGCCATGATCCCGCCGATCAGGAACTCGCGGTACCGATCTCCCCCGAGCGCGTCACCGAACACGTACGAGAACAGCAGCACGAACATCAGCGGCTGCAGCACCACCCCGAGCAGCATCTGCAGGTTCCGCGCGATGATCCGCAGGTTGCGCACCGCGACGACCTCACAGTCGACGAGGAACGGGACCAGTCCCCGATCGCGCACCACCGTGGTCGTCACGACGCCGCACCCCCGGTACCGACCTCCGACGCCGCACTGTGAGCACCTGCCTGCGACGCCGCACCGTCGACGGTGAGCGAGCGGAACGCGTCGTCCAGCAAGGGCGCGCGCACCGACGCCTCGGCGACGGCAATCCCCGCGACCGCCAGCGCCGACACCACCGCCGCGACAGCCTCGGCACCGTCGAGCGCCTCGACGGTCACCACGCCCCCGACCACCTCGACGGAGACGTACCCCTCCCCGATCACCTCGCGGACCCGGGCCGGATCGACCTCCGACCCCAGCCGGACGGTCACAGTCGACGTCCCGAATCGCCGCTTGAGTTCCTCCGGTCCGCCGCGGGCGACGACGGCGCCCCGATGGATGACGGTGACGTCGTCGGCGAGACGGTCGGCTTCCTCCAGGTACTGCGTCGTCAGCAGCACGGTGCTGCCTTCGGCGGCGAGCTCGCGCACCGACTCCCACAGCGTCTCGCGGCTCGGCGGGTCCAGTCCGGCGGTCGGTTCGTCGAGCACGACGACGGGCGGTCCGGCGACCAGTGCCCCGGCGAGGTCGAGCTTGCGACGCATCCCGCCCGACCACGTCCGCACCCGGCGACCGGCCGCGTCGGCGACGCCGAACCGCTCCAGCAGCTCGTCGGCCCGGAGACGCGACGCCCGCCGCCCGAACCCGGACAGCCGCGCGATCATCGCGAGGTTCTCGCGCCCGGTCAGCGAGTCGTCAACGGTCGCGTACTGCCCCGACAGCCCGAGCAGACCGCGGGCACGGTGCGGCTCGGCCACGACGTCGACCCCGGCGACGCGCACCGTGCCCGACGTCGGCGGCACGAGCGTCGCGATGGTGCGCACCGTGGTCGTCTTGCCCGCACCGTTGGGTCCGAGCAGCGCCATCACCGACCCCGCCGGTACCGAGATCGACACCCCGTCGACGGCGGCTGCGTCTCCGAAGACCACGCGCAGCTCGTCGACCTCGAGCGTCACGCCGCCCCCTGTGAGGACCGTCTCGCACCCGGCCGACCCCGACGGGGGTTGGCTATCGTCGTCGCATGTGGCGGATGGCTCGACGCACCGTCGTGGCGGTCCTGGCGGTGATGGTGTTCGTCGCGCTGGTCGGTCTGCCGCTCTTCGTGTTCCCCGCCGTCGCCGACGACCCGAAGCACGTCGACGTGATCATGGTGCTCGGCGGCCGTCAGGACGGCCGGGAGGAGTACGCCATCTCCCTTGCCGAGCAGGGGCTGGCCTCGACCGTCCTGGTGTCGGATCCGTACACACGTCCCGATTCCTACATGGAGGCCGTCTGCGACACCCCGCACAGCGTGCGGGTCGTCTGCTTCGATCCCCAACCGCGCACGACGCGCGGTGAGGCCCGATTCCTGCGGGACGAGGCGCAGCGCAACGGCTGGACGTCGGCGATGGTGGTCACCTTCAGCCCGCACGTCACGCGGTCCGACTTCATCATCAGCCGGTGTTTCACCGGCGATCTGGTGATGGTCGACTACCGCGAGCGGTTGCCGCTCAGCTACTGGGCGTGGATGTACGCCTACCAGACCGCAGGCTTCGTCCGCGCCGCGTTCCAGTCGGGCTGCTGACGTCACTTGCATTGCGGCACATCGACGGTCACGGTCGGGGTGTCGACGATCGGCTGCACGGGCACGACCGGTGCACCCTTCGCCGACGTCGGCTCGATCACGGTGAAGACGACGGTCGACGTCGCGCCGGGCTTCACCCGCGCCTGCGCGGTGGCGTGCAGGTGTCCGAGTTCCGTTCCGCTGCTGTACAGAGTGGACTCGCCGTCGACGGTGACGCTCTTGAGCACCGCGCCGTTCGTCGCGTTCAGGGTGATGTTGGCGTAGTTGGTCCCCGGCGTGATGCGCTTGTCCGGGTTGCCCAGTCCGCCGATGACGTAGGCAGGCAGCGACAGGTCCTTCACCGTGTTGGTCAGCTTCACCGTCACCGTCGACTCCCGGGTGCTGCCGGTGCACGTCGACGAACGGTAGGCGATGTCGCGCTTGAGGTAGTAGTCGATCTTGTTACCGGCGAGGTTGCCGATGGCCACCTCCGCGTAGGGAGCGCTGGTCTCGATGACGTCGTGCGCCAGGCCCGACTTCTCCAGCAGCGCCTGCTCGTTCGCTCGCGTGCTGTACACCATGAGTCGACGTTCGAGCACCGCCCGACCCAGCGCCTCCAGGACAGCTCCGGTGTTGCCGCGGGCGGAACTCACCGAGGTGATTGCCTTGGCCGCGATCTCCTGCAGATACGCCTTGCGGGCCGGGTTGTCGCCACCGAAACGCTGGTACGACGTCGACAGCGTGACCGGCACGACAGTGTCGGCGGTGATCTGCTCGCCGCTGTCGAGGCGGATCGGACCGGTGGCCTTGAGCAGGTAGCTGAGCGCGATCGGGTCGGTGGCCAGTGCGCCGTCGAGTCGCTCGCCGGACTGCTGCTGCCACATCGACATCCAGATCTGCGCGGCATACGGGAAATGCGGACTGACATTGCTGTTCCGCGAGTCGGTGTACGGCCGGTTGATCCCGTAGTTCAGCGTGAAGTCGGGGCCGAGGTCGATCGGGCGACTCGGTGCGCGCAGCGTCGTGTTCGCGCCGAGGTTGTCGACGTTGACGCGGCCGTTCCGGGCACTCACCACACCGTAGGCACCGAGAAGCCCACCGGTGGCACGGGATTCGGCCGGCGTCTGGAACGCGAAGAAGTAGCGGCGGGTCTCGGTCGCGCCGAGCATCGGCGGCAACAGCTGCGCCGCGGTGTCGGTGCCGCGGATGAAGCGGCTGGTCGTGCGGGTCTGCGACGCGAGCTGCGTACGGGCGTCGGATATCTGACCGAGCCAGGAGCCGTCGATCGACTGTGCGCGGGCGTCGATGCGCTCGGCAGCGTCGGCGATCTGGCCGAGCTGCTGCTGGTTCTGCGCGAGCAGCGACGTGTCGATGCCCTTGTCGCCGGTGCGCAACCGGCTCGGGTCGAGAGTCGTCGCCAACGTCGCGATGGGCTTGAGCACCTGCGTCGACAGGTCGGACACGACGTCGGAGATGTCGCCGGCGGACTTCAGCGGTGAGCCCAGCCCCGGGATGGCCGCAGCCACCGACCACACCGGGTCGTGGGTCTTCGAGTGTGCACTCGACGCGGCGGATTCGGCAGCCGCGGCGGCCTGCTGGGCCTTCGC
Source organism: Gordonia paraffinivorans (assembly GCA_036946345.1). Taxonomy (GTDB): domain Bacteria; phylum Actinomycetota; class Actinomycetes; order Mycobacteriales; family Mycobacteriaceae; genus Williamsia_A; species Williamsia_A paraffinivorans_A. Next base: position 36,553 of record JAQIJH010000031.1, read on the forward strand.
GACGTCGCCGTCGAGAACGGCCGATCGGGCGGCGCTCGCCTGCGTCCGCGCGGTCTCGAGATCGCTTTTCGCCGACACCGCGCGGTACGCGATCCACGCCAGGGCCAGAACCACGATCAACAGCACCACGGCCACGACGATGAGGACGGTGCGCCGACGCCGCCGCGGTCGTCGCGTCGTGGTGGTCTCGGCGGTCATCGCTCTCCCTGGTCGTCGTCGGCGGCGTGTGTGGTGGTGACCTCGGCGAGCATCTCACCGATCGCGGCCATCGTCGCGGGCTCGCCGAGATCGGCGTGGGCGGCGTCGACGTCGAGGACGCTCACGAGTCCGTCCAGCGCGGGCCGCCACCGGTCGACGGCGTCGTCGCTGGTGTCGGTCGCGACGACCAGCACGGTGTGGTGGATCTCGGTGACGGCGGGCGTGAAGTCCGATGCCGAGCGCGCCAGGGTGTCGACGCGCTGCTGGTAGCGCTCGAAGCGGCGCGGGTCGGCGGCGCGCAGCGCCTCTGCCGTCGCCGGGTCGATCGCGGCGAAGTCCTCGCCGGCGGCTGTGACGTCGGCGCCGACCCGTGCGTCGAGCAGCACCAGGAGGTCAACGGCATCGCCCGCCTCGACGGCCAGGTGGGCCATGGTCTGCGCGATCTGGCCGCCCACCGACCACCCCGCCGAAGCGGTAGGGGCCCCTGCGGCTGCCGGTCGCGCACCGCCGCGAGGTGTGCGGCGGCGAGGTCGTCGACGCTCGACGGCGCCGAGGTGTCGCCGTCGAGGAGGTCCGGGATCTGCAGCCCGAGCACCGTGCCACCGACCACCTCGGCGAGCGGGCCATACGTCGACGCCAGTCCACTCGCCGGATGAACCAGCCACAGCGGAGCTCGTGCACGCTCAGGGGGCGGTTTCGGCCCACTCGGCGGGGAGTTCTGGCCCACTCGGCGGGTGGTTTCGGCACGCTCGGCGGG
>JAQIJH010000032.1:0-43584 GCA_036946345.1 Gordonia paraffinivorans
CACCGCGACGGTCGATGGTGGGTCGCCGCCGGGCAGAACACCCCGGTCACCGACAGGTTGCCGACCGCGGTGGGGTGATCCCCGAGCGTCCCTGCGGACGGGTAGGAGTCAGCTGAACTCGCTGCTGGCGAGATCCCTGTCGTCGCCCAGGAGCGCCTCCACGATGCGACCGGCGACCGCGTCGGGGTCTGCGCCGGACGGCATCTTCGGGGGATCGCCGGCGATCGCGCGGTCGACGAGGCCGGTCTCGGTGTGCGGCGGGCGGATGTCGATCACCCGGATCTTGCTCTTCCGTGCCTCCTTCGCGACCGCCGAGAACAAGGCGGCGGCTGCGGCTTTCACCGCCGAGTAGGTGGCCATGAACGCGACCGGCTGCTCCGCCAACACGGCGCTGATGCTCGCGATGACGCCGCCTTCCTCGACGACGGGCAGCGCGGCGCGGGTGATCCGCAACGGGCCGAGGAAGTCGATGAGCACCAGATCGTCGACGGTGTCGTCGTCGATGTCGGCGAGAGGGCCGAACGCGGCGACACCCGCGGCGATGACGACCCCGTCGATCCGACCGTGCTGATCGCGTGCGGCGTCGATGATCTTCTGCCCTGCGTCGGGCTGACGGAGGTCGGCGAACGACGGTGTGGGCGCCGTCGATGTCGAGCTTCCCGACCGACTCCTCCGACGACCCGGTCAGCGTGAGCGCCGCGCCCTTCTCGGCGAGCCCCTGCGCGATCCGTGATCCGAGGGCGCCGGTCGCGCCGACGACGACGAACACCTTGTCCTGTGCATCAGCCATGTCCCCATGGTGCCCGCCGAGCGGGTGTCCGAACCGCGTGCCGCGGATCGAACGGTGATCGTGACCGCTCAGCCGGCGTCGTGACCGCGCTGTTACCGCTGCGACGGGCACTCTGGGTTCATGAACACCGTGAACACCTATGCAGTCGCCGAGAAGGTCGTCGTGGTCACCGGGGCCGGGTCAGGGATCGGACGCGCCATCGCACGCGCCTTCCTCGCGAACGGCGCGACCGTCGTCGTCATCGGGCGCCGCCGAGAGCCCCTCGAGGAGACGGTCGAGGCCGCCGACGACGGACGTGCCCTGGTGGTCCCGGGGGACGTCGCGCGCCGCGACGACGTCGATGCACTGGTGTCGACCGTCCTCGAGAAACTCGGACGGATCGACATCGTGGTGTCGAATGCGGGCGTCCACGACGGGGGCGGCGACATCACCGACCTGACCGAGGAGAACTGGGCTCTGCTGCGGGGGGTCAACATCGACGGTTTCGTCCATCTCGCACAGGCGACGTTGCCGGAGCTGGTCCGATCGGGCGGCAACCTCGTGGCTGTGTCGTCGGTGTCGGGGATCGCGGGGGACTGGGGGCAGGCGGCATACAACGCGTCCAAGCACGCCATGACGGGGTTCGTGCGCTCTCTCGCACTGGACTACGGCGGTCGCGGGGTCCGGATCAACGCGGTGCTACCGGCGTTCACCCTCACCGACATGACCTCGGGGATGGCGAAGGACGAAGAGGCGTTGGCGCCGTTCGTCAACCGGATCGCGCTGGGCCGTCCCGGCGAGCCCGACGACATCGCTCCCGCGGTGCTGTTCCTCGCCTCCGACGACGCGCGGTACATCACCGGTGCCCTCCTCGCGGTCGACGGCGGTACGAGCGCGTCGACGGGTCAGCCCCACGTGGAGTGAGGGCGTGCTGCTCGTCGTCCCACGGCGAGCAGGACGAGTCCCACCACGATGTCCCAGGTGATGATCGTGTAGACGCTGCCGCGTTCGACCGCACCTTCGATGCCGGTGCCCCTGCCTGCGATGGCCAGCAGAGCGATGAAGCTCGCGATCCCCACGACGCCGGCGGTACGACTGACGACGCAGAACCAGCGCGGCGCACCGACATTGCGGAACAGGCTGCCCGCGAGGATCATCGCGGCGTTGCCGCCGACAATCGCGAGCAGCGCCCCGAGGCCGTGCAGGGGTGAGGTTCCGGCGTGGAACGTACCGACCAGGACGTTGCCGACACCGTTGATGACCGTCAGCGCGGCGAACGCGAGCCATCCTCGGCCGCGTCGTCCCACGGAACGGGTCACCACCAGTCCGGCGATCGCGAACAGCACACCGTGCAGGACGAACGCACCGGTGTTCATGAGCGGCGCCGCGGGTGACCGGCCCGGTACCCCGAGCGCGCTGATGTAGTCGCGCGCGTACTCGTAGCCGGGGTACCTCTGTGCAGCAACGGTTTCGCACAGGATGTAGGCGACGCCGGCCAGTGACCAGGCCCCACCGGCCACGCGCAGGGTCACGGGTGTTCGGCTGCTGCGGCGAAGAACCAGGCGACGACGAGAGCACCCGGGTCGACGACTCCGCGCGCCCGGTCGCCGACGTAGCTCGCCCGACCCCGTGCCGCGACGAGATCACGCGTCGACTCGGCACCATCGGCGGCGGCAGCAGCGACATCCGACAGTGACGCGCCGTCGGCGAGCGCATCTGCCGCCGGGGCGAGGGCGTCCACGAGCGTGTCGTCGCCGACACGCGCGCCGCCGAGATCCTGGATACGCCGCAGCGCCTCGGTGACACCGGCGCGGAGTATCTCCTGGCGATCGGTGGTGTCGGTGGCGGCGCGGGCGAGCTCGTCGAAGAACACACCGAACAGCGCACCCGACGTCCCGCCGGCGCGGACGAGGAACGAGGTGCTGATCGCACGAAGGACCTCGGCGTCGGTGCCGCGGACCGGCATCGAGAAGTGACGCAGCGCCGCGGCCATGTTCGTCCCGAAGTCGCCGTCGCCTGCCTGTCGGTCCAGGTCGGTGAGGTCGTCGATCGATTCCTGTACGCGGCCGACGAACCCACTGAGCCAACCGGACTCGTCACCGGCGTCGGCGGCGTCGTCGGGTGTGGCGAAGTGCACGTCGACCGGACGCGACGGGCTCGCCCGGGTCACCGCAGGCCACCCGGGCGCAGCGGTCGGGGCGTCGAACAGCTCGACGACCTCGTCGTCGCAGCGGACCACGGTGAGCGAGAAGCCCGCCATGTCGAGCGCGGTGACCAGCGAGGCGACGAGACTCCGCCGGACTGTGAACCCGCGGTCGGTGAGCTGCCGGACCGCCTGGTCGAAGACGACGTTCAGCTCCAGTGGGTGCGCGGTGCCGAGGCCGTTGACGAAGACCAGGAGGTCGGCACCGTCGTCGGGCTGCAGCGAGCCCAGGATCCGGTCGAGCATGCCGCGCACCAGCTCGTCGGCGGGTTGCTGCGCGATCCTGTCGACGCCGGCCTCACCGTGGATGCCGACGCCGAACTCCATCTCGTCGGGGGCGAGGTCGAAGCTGGGGTTCCGTGCGCCCGGCACCGTGCACGGGGCGAACGCGACGGAGAAGCTCCGTGCGGAGTCGGCGACCCGGCGACCGATCGCGGTCACCTGCTCCAGGCTGTCGCCGCGCGCCGCCGCTGCGCCGCACACCTTCTCGACCAGAACGGTCGCGCCGGTACCGCGCCGCCCTGGGCCGCCGTCGTCACCGTCGGCGCCGGGGTCGGTTGCCACGTCGTCGTCGACGAGGACGTGGTCGGTGACGACCTCGTCGCGCACCATCGTCCGGGCGACGCGGAAGTTCATCACGTCGCCGGTGTAGTTCTTCACGATGTGCAGCACGCCGGCCCCACGGTCGACACGTCGGGTGGCCGCGGCGACCTGGAGCGCGTTCGGCGAGGTGAACACCAGCCCGGGACAGGCGGCGTCGAGCATGCCCGCACCGATCAGTCCGGAGTGCATGGGCTCGTGCCCGGACCCACCGCCGGACACCAGGGCCACCCCGTCGTCGGTGCGGTCGGTGCGGTGGAGGAACCCGGGGTCGGGTTCCCACGCGAGGTGGTCGGTCGCGGCGACGAGCCCCGCGATGGCGTCGGTGAGGAATCGGTCGGGGTCGACGGCGATCCAGGTGTGCGGCGGCCGGGTGCCGTCAGACACGGAGGTCCTTTCGTGCGTCGGTCGGCGAGTCCTGGGCGGTCCGCTGGCGCCACACCCCGAGGGCGATGATCACCACGGCCGAGATGACGGAGAACCCGATGGCCTGCTGCTGGCTCTTGTCGAAGGCCATCAACACCAGCACCGCGACGATGAACACGATCACCGCGGAGGTCAGGTACGGGAACAGCCACATCCGCACCGGCGGGCGTTCCCCAGACGCGCGCAGCGTGCGTCCGAGGCGCAGCTGGCTGCACGCGATCGCGAGGTAGACGAAGAGCGCGACGGCGCCGCTGGTCGCGAGCAGGTAGGCGAAGATCTTGTCGGGCAGGACGTAGTTGCCGACGACCGCGAGGAACCCGACGACCATCGACAGCAGGACGGCGACCCACGGGACGCCGCGGCTCGTCAGTGATCGCACCGCTGCGGGTGCGTCGCCCCGATCGCCGAGGGAGAACAGCATCCGCGACGCGGTGTACAGCGCCGAGTTCAGACACGACGCCACCGCCGTGAGGATGACGACGTCCATGATCCGGCCGGACTGGGGGATGCCGATCGCCTCGAGAACCGACTGGTACGACCCGTCCTGCAGCCGGTTGTACGGCAGCAGGGAGACCACCACGAAGATCGACCCGATGTAGAAGATCGAGATCCGCCAGATCACCGAGTTCACGGCGCGGGTGATGCCGGCCTTCGGATCCGGTGACTCGGCGGCGGCGATCGTGACGATCTCGGTGCCCATGAACGAGAACATGGTGACCAACAGGCCCGTGATGACCGCGCCGAAACCGTTGGGCATGAACCCGTCCGGCTGCCAGAGGTTCTTCACCCCGCTGACCTCCGACCCGGGGAACACCCCCAGGATCGCCAGCACGCCGACGACGATGAACGCGACGATCGACACCACCTTGATCAGCGCGAACCAGAACTCGAACTCGCCGTAGTTGCCGACGCTGACGAGGTTGGTCACCGTCAGCAGCAGGGTCACCGCGAGCGCCCACATCCATTGCGGGCCACCGACCAGGTTCGTGAGGATCGCCGCCGCGGCGGTCGCCTCGACGGGGATCACGAGGACCCAGAACCACCAGTAGAGCCAGCCGACCGAGAAGCCGGCCCACCGTCCGAGCGCGCGCGTCGAGTACACCGAGAACGAACCGGTGTCGGGGTTCGCGGTCGCCATCTCGCCCAGCATCCGCATCACGAGGATCACCAGCGTCCCCGCCAGCAGGTAGGAGATGAGGACCGCGGGACCGGCCTTCTCGATCGCGTTGGCCGAGCCCACGAAGAGGCCGGCGCCGATCACGCCGGCGATCGAGATCATCGTGATGTGCCGCGGCTTGAGGCCCGCACCGAGATGGGTCGGGGCGTCGGTGTCCGGGGGAGAGCTCATCGGTCGATGGTCGCGCATCCGTGGCCGCGGTGTGATGCGAGCGGCGGAAGCCGTGTCGGGTGTCGTCGACGGGGGTTCTAGGGTCGGGGCCATGACAGCACCGCGACACGACGAGGCGCAGCGGGCACGCGCGCGGACCGCCTATGAGACTCTCGAGCCGCTCAACGTGCTCGCGTACTTCCATCCCGGCACCGCGCAGGCGCAGTCGGACACCGGGTTGGACCCCTACGCCTGGTACGTCGGCGCGCGCGGTGCGCCACTCGGCGACTGCGCCGGGTCCGTCGTGTCCGCGGCGTTCTTCAACTTCAACCCGGCGATGGTCGAGCCGGGATGGGCCGCCGCGCGGAAGGTCGGTCTCGACGTCGTCCACGCACGGCGCGAGCAGATGCTCACCGAGGCGCTCGGTGAGATCTGGGCTGAGAAGGCCGCATCGGACGACATCCGGCAGCTCGCGGATCGTCTGCTCGACGTCGCCGCGTCGGTCCCGATGGGGGGACGTCCCCTGGCCTCGGCGTGGGCGGAGGCCACCGCGCCCGACGATCCCGCCGTGCGGCTGTGGCACGCGGTGTCGGTCCTGCGCGAATGGCGCGGCGACGGCCACGTCGCGGCTCTCACCGCAGCCGGGTTCGACCGCCTCGAGGCCGTCGTCTTCCACGAGGCCACCCACCCCGACCCGTCGCTCCGCAAACGCGGACTGGGCAAGCGGATCTCGCAACTCACGCGCGCGTGGTCGGACGAGGACTGGGACGCCGCGACGGCGACGCTGACGGCTCGCGGCCTGCTCCGCGAGACGGCCCCGGACGAGCCGGATGCACTGTCCGACGAGGGTGGCCGCCTCTACGACGAGCTCGAGGTGATCACCGACGACGCCGCCGCGGCGGCCTGGGTCGGCGTCGACGACTTCGACGACCTCATCGGTCGGATCCGCCCCTACATCAAGCAGATCCTCGACGCCGGCGTGCTCCCGGGCACGAAGAAGAAGTAGACACCGTCACAAACGCCCGACATACGCGGGCAGAGGGCGATGTGCCCTCTGCCCGCACCGAGCGGACGTCTGTGACGACAGCTGTCCCGGATCCCCTGCGGACTCAGCTCCGGGTGAACCCGACCATGACCTCGGTGACCCACTCCGCGGGGTCGTCGCCCATCTCCAGGTACACCTCTCGGCCGCGCCCGTCGAGCGCCCAGCCCTGCTCGGTGACCCACCGCCGCAGGAGCTGGTAGGTCTCGTCGACGGTGTCCATGCCGCCGCGGTGGATCAGCGACGCGAACTCGCCGGGAGCCACCTCGACGACCTCCAGACCGTCCACGGTGTGCGGGTGGCCGCTCACCGATTCCACCGGGAAACACGCACACACCCGCAGCGCGTCCTCCGACTCGTCCGGGACCGACTCGTAGTGCGCCACCGCGGGTCCGGCGGGGTGATGACGTGCTCTCACCAGCGCGTCCACGACCTGTGGGTAGAGCGTCTGGACGAGAGGACCGATCTCGTCGGACGTGGCTGTGGGGGCCACGGCGCTGCGTCCGAGGAGTCGGATCGTGGGGAGGCTGACGGTGGTGGCGGTGACGGACATGGTGTTCTCCTGCTCGATGAGTCGGAGTCGAGCCTGCACGCGGGCCAGGCGGTGTGCGTCGGCCCGGATCGACTCGGCGAGTTCGGCCTGCCGCAGACGCAGCATGGCGCGGAGCTCGTCACCGGTGAGGTCGTCGTCGAGAACTCGCCGCACGGCGTCGAGCCCGAGTCCGAGCTCCTTCAGTGCGACGATGCGGTTCAGACGGCGGAGTTGATCCAGGTCGTAGTGGCGGTAGCCGGTGTGCGGGTCGACGGACGCCGGGGCGAGCAGCCCGATGGCGTCGTAGTGCCGCAGCATCCGCACCGACACCCGGCCGAGTGAGGCGAAATCTCCGATGGTGATCATGGCGCTCATCACGGTCCGGTCTGACACCGTGTCAGGGTCAAGCCCCGCAGGTCAGGCGTCCTGAATCCGGGCGAATGCGCGGTCGGCTTCGAGCTCGTAGGCGAGCTCCAGCAGGGTCGCCTCGTCGCCGTGGTCGGCGGAGAGCTGGATGCCCAGCGGCAGGCCCGCCGACGTCGACGTCACCGGGAGCGAGATGGCCGGCCCACCGGTGGCGTTGTTCAGCGGGGTGAAGGCGACCCATCGCACCAGGCGCGGGAAGAGGACGTCGAAACCCAGTGCGGGGGAGAGGTGTCCGAGTTCGGGGGTGGTGTGCGCGACCGTCGGCGACAGCATGGCGTCGAGTCCGTGGTCGGCGAATGCGGCCCGGTACCTGCCTTCCGAGGCGCGCAGGCGCCACAGGGAGGCCGGCGTCCGCCAGAAGTTGCGTTGGAACCGGCGCGACAGGCCCGTCGTCAACGACTCGAGCTCCGACGCCTCGAAGTCGGGGCTCATGATCCGTCGACCGAACTTGGTCAGCGCGAAACCGAGCAGCGACCAGTAGTGGACGAAGTCGTCCTTGAAGGCGATGAGGTCCTTCTCCGGCAGCGGCAGGCCGATCGGGACGACCTCGTGTCCGAGGGCCTCGAGTCGCTGCGCGGTGGCGGTGACCGCCGCGAGCGTCTCCTCGTCGATGGGTAGCTCGCTGATCGACCGGTCGACGAGACCGATCCGCATCCGTCGTCCCGATGGTCCCTCGACATGGCCGATCGGCCGCAGAAGGGGTGCGGGCCGGTACTTCTCCACCTGAGCCGCGAACGCGGCGGTGTCCCGGACGGTGCGGGTGAGAGCTCCGTTGCTGACGAGGTTCACCGGCATCTGCTCGGCGTGGTCGTCCGGCAGTTCACGACCGCGGGTGAACTTCAGCCCGACGAGACCGCACGCTGCCGCGGGGATGCGTATCGAGCCGCCGCCGTCGTTCGCATGGGCGATCGGCACGACGCCGGCCGCGACCAGCGCGGCCGACCCACCGGACGACGCGCCCGCCGAGAACCGGGTGTCCCAGGGGTTCGGTGTCGCCGGGTCGCTCTCGAACTCGGTGCTCGCGTTCAGGCCGAACTCGGGCATCCGTGACTTGGCCAGGCTGATCACGCCCGTCGACAGGTACTGGTCGGTGACCGGCGAGTTCCGTCGCGCGGGACGCGAGTGCACGGCCCGCGAGCCCTGGTCGGACGGCAACCCGGCGACGTCGGTGTTGTCCTTCACCACGGTCGGCACTCCCGCGAACACGCCCTTGCCCGGGCTGCGCGCGAAGGCGCGGGCGCGGTCGAAGTCGGGATGGGCGATCGCGTGCAGGGCGCCGACCTTCTGCAGTCGCGTCAGGGCGGCGTCGACAGCCTCGAGGGCGGTGATCTCGCCGGATGCGATCCGCGCGGCGACACCGGTCGCGTCATCGTCGCGGAGTGCGTCGTCGGTGAAGGCGTGGACCCGGACGGCGGTGCCCGGGGAGGTGTCCGTCATCCGGTGACCATATCGCCGGGTGAGAACAGCGTCGGCGATCATCTCCCGCACGGGTGGTTGGATTGTTGACAATCTACCGTCGGCACCGCACCATCGGATCACTGACCGAGACGAACTGGGGAGATCGCCCTGACTGTCGTGTACGGGCACCGCCGGGCGTGCCCATGACCGAAGCCGCAGCCGCCGCGGGTGCGCGCCGACGCGTGTTGGCGCCGCTGGTCCAGGAGTCGACCCCGGCGATCATCGCCCGGCAGTTGCGTGCCGCCATCGCCGACGGCGAGTTCCCCCCGGGCTCGCAGTTGACGGAGAGCGGCCTGGCCGCCGATCTGGGTGTCAGCCGCGGCCCGCTGCGGGAGGCGATGCAACGTCTGACGCAGGAGGGACTCCTGGTCAGCCACCGCAATCGCGGACTCTTCGTCATCTCCATGGACGACGACGACATCAACGACATGTACGTCGCGCGGACCGCCATCGAACGTGCCGCCCTCGCGCAGGTCGTGGCCGGACACGACGCCGAGGACCTCGCCGTCCTGCGCGCCGCCATCGATCACATGCAGCAGTTCGCCGACGACCCGAACGGCCGCGAGATCGCCGACGCGGACATGGGTTTCCACGCGCAGCTCGTCGAGTGCGCCCGCAGCCCGCGGCTGTCACGCATGCACGAGACGATCCTCATCGAGACACGAATGTGCTTGGGCGCCATGCGCGGTACCTACGCGTCGGCGCAGGCGCGGATCGACGAGCACACGGATCTGCTGCGCGCGATCGAGGCGCGGGACGCGGAGTCGGCCGACCGCTTGATGATCGACCACATGCGCGACGGACTGGCGCGCCTCATGCCCGAGGAATCCACCGTCACCGCGAGGACGGTCCCGCCCGAACACCCGCGATGACCTGCGCAACTGTCCGAGACGGCCTCGCGTCACCGACGAAGGGGCTACGGTCGGACGGTCGGTCTGTGGACCACGGGACACGACGAACGGTGCGACACGACATGTCGGAGGAACGACGATGACCACCAATCTGTCGAAGGACGACGCCCCCGCCTTGCCCGACCCCGACTCCGTCGAGGGACGCAAACTGCTGCGCAAGGCGATCGGCGCCTCGGCGATGGGCAATGCGACCGAGTGGTACGACTACGGCGTCTACGCCGCGACGGCCACCTATCTGACCACCGCCTTCTTCCCGGGTGATCTCGGGACCGTCGGGACCATGCTCGGCTTCGCGATCTCGTTCGCGTTGCGCCCGCTCGGCGGCATGGTCTGGGGTCCGATCGGCGACCGCATCGGTCGCAAAGCCGTTCTGGCCATGACCATCCTGCTGATCTCGATCGCGACCGCCCTGATCGGTGTGCTGCCCACGCATGCGGTGGCCGGCATCTGGGCGCCCGTCCTGCTGATCGTCCTGCGCGTCGTGCAGGGCTTCTCGACCGGTGGCGAATACGGCGGCGCCGCAACGTTCATGGCGGAGTACGCGCCGGATGCCAAGCGCGGCAGGTACGGATCGTTCCTCGAGTTCGGCACACTCGCCGGCTTCGTCATGGGCACCGCGTTCGTCCTGGTGCTGGAGCTGAACCTCACCGACGACCAGATGCAGACGTGGGGATGGCGTATCCCGTTCTTCTTCGCGCTGCCGCTGGGTCTCGTCGGCCTGTACCTGCGAAGCCAGATGCAGGACACGCCCGTGTTCCGCGAGCTCGAGCAGAAGGGCGAGATCGAGGGCACGGCGTGGTCGCGCTTCGTCGACCTGCTCCGTGACTACCGCCGCCCGATCATCATCATGTTCGGGATGGTGATCGCGCTCAACGTCGCCAACTACACCCTGCTGGCCTACTTGCCCACCTACCTGAAGAACACCATCGGGCTCGAGGGGAACGACAGCACGGTCACGATGCTGATCGGTCAGCTCGTGATGATGGCGCTGATCCCGTTCGTCGGTCGACTGTCCGACCGGACCGGGCGCAAACCCATGTGGTGGGGATCGCTGATCGGACTGTTCGTCTTCGCGTTGCCGATGTTCTGGTTGATGGGCAAGGGATTCGTCTGGGCCATCATCGGATTCGTCGTGCTCGGCGTTCTGTACATCCCTCAGCTGGCGACCATCTCCGCGACCTTCCCGGCGATGTTCCCCACCCAGGTTCGCTACGCCGGGTTCGCGATCTCCTACAACGTGGCGACGGCAGCGTTCGGTGGTACCGCGCCGCTGGTGAACGACGCAGTGGTGGAGAACAACTCGGGATGGGACCTCTTCCCGGCCGGGTACATGATGATCGCCTGCGCCATCGGCATGGTCTCGATGATCTTCCTGCGCGAGACGGCAGGATGCTCGCTCCGGGGCACCGAGATACCCGGCGAGGCGGCGGAGGCCGAGAAGGCTCTCGCCTCGACCTGAGATCCGCGCGATCCGTCCGAATTCCGCACCGAGAGCGGGTGTCGTGGACATGGTGTCCGCGGTGCCCGCTCTCGATGCGTTTCTCGGACAGGTGTGACCTAGCTGGGACGCTCGAGGTCGACCGTCGAGCTCGGCAGGCCCCATTCCATGCGGCCGAGGCGGCTGACGGCGGCGAGCTTGGCGTAGTCGGGCATGCCGTCGTCGGCGAGGATGTCGGGGTCGATCGTGAGGGCGACGACCTCTCCCATCACCACGACGCTGTTGCCGACCTCGACGCTGCGATGCAGGCGGCACTCGATCGCGACCGGGGAGTCCCGGACACGCAGGCAGTCGACGACGGTCGCGGGTGCCGACGGGATGTCGGCCTCGACGAACTCGTCGATGTCGCGGTCGAAGCCCGCCGAGCTGGCATTGGCCTTCTCCATCAACGCTTCGGTGGCGATGTTGATGACGAACTGCCCGGTCTCGATCGCGTTGCGCGCGCTGTCCTTCGCGCCCCCGACCGACGTGAACTGCACGACCGGCGGAGCCGTCGACGACACCGAGAAGAAGCTGTACGGCGAGAGGTTGTCGACGCCGTCGCTGCTGCGGCTCGACACCCAGGCGATCGGCCGGGGCACGATGCTCGAGGTCAGGAGCTGATAGAAGCGGCCGGGGTCGACGTCGGCGGGATCGTGCACGATGCGGTCGGAGGACATGGCACCAGTGTGCCCGAGCCTCCGAGACGCTCCGAGACGCTCCACTTGTTCGAGGACGCTCCGCCTGCAGGCGGAGCGTCCTTCGACAACCGGAGCGGGAACCCTGGAACCGGAGCGGGAACCCTGGAACCGGAGCGGGAACCCCGGAACCGGAGCAGGAACCCTGGGACCGGAGCGTCAGCCGAGGAGCCGGAGGGCCAGGACGGCGTAGGCCTTCGCGGCGGCGACGAGGTCGTCGACGACGACCGATTCGTCGGGTTGGTGGGCCTGGCCGTTGATGTCGCCGGGGCCGAGGACGATGCAGTCGACACCGAGGTCGCGACTGACGAACCCGCCGTCGCAGGCGGCGGTCCATCCCCCGATGGACGTCTGTGCGCCGACGGCGGTCACCGCGTCGACCGCGGCACGGACGAAGGCGTGGTCGGGGGCTGTGCGGAACCCGGGCATGGACATGGTGACGGCGACATCGACCTCAATGCCGTCGGTGTCGATCCCGCGTCGATGGATCTCGGCGCGGAGGTCCTGCGCGATCGCCGCGGCGTCCTCGTCGGGCATGAGGCGACGGTCGATCCCGATGGCGCAGTTCGGCGCGACGGCCGAGATCCCCTGGCCGCCGGTGATCGTCCCGACGTTCCAGGTGCCGGCGCCGAGCAGCGGGTCGAGGTCGGCCTGCATCGCATCGTGGTCCGCGCGGATGATGTCGATGACCTTCGCGGCGGCGTCGATGGCGTTCCGACCGTCCGCGGGACGACCGGAATGGGCTGCACGGCCGCGTATCTCGATCTCGATGTACGACGCCCCGCGGCACGCGATGACGGTCTCCATCGCGGTGGGTTCGGCGACGACGCACCCGGCGTATCCGGCAGGGTGCACGGGATAGGACCCCGGCGTGCCGACCAGGTCGCGCACGCCGATGCCGTGCTCCTCCTCGTCGACCGTGCACACCAACTGCACGGGACCCGAGAGGTTCTCACCGCGCAGGGCGTCCATCGCGCCGACGATCGCCGCCAGCCCGCCCTTCATGTCGGTGCTGCCGCGTCCCACGATGCGGCCGTCCGCGACGCGTGCCGCGAACGGGTCGCCGGTCCAGCCGGGCCCCGGCGGAACGACGTCGGAGTGGCCCAGGAACATGACACCGGGACCGTCGCCCCCGGGCAGCGTCGCGACCAGGTTGGGGCGCCCGGGTGCCACCTCGCGGATCTCGACCGTGGCTCCGGCGCGCTGCGCTGCCGCGCGCAACACGGCGACCGCGTCACCCTCGGTCCCACCGGGGTTCACGCTGGGTGCCTCGATCAGGGCGGTCGTCACCGCGACGATCTGCGCGGCGTCCACCCGGTCGCACACCGACCGCTCGCGGTCGGTCGGCGCCACGGCGGAGGTCACGGCATCGGTCACGCGACCATCTTCTCAAGGCTGACCGTGAGTCGCCGGATGCCCTCCTCGATCCGCTCGGGGGTGCTGGAGGCGAAGCAGAGGCGCAGGGCGTTGCGGAACCGACCGCCCGGTGACAGCGCCGGCCCGGGGATGAACGCGACCCCGTCGGCCAGCGCGCGCTCGAACAGCTCGCGGGTGTCGATCTCCCCGAACTCGCCCGCCAGCGTCAGCCAGAGGAAGAACCCGCCCTCCGGGTTGGTCGTGGTGACGCGGTCGCCGAGGTGACGGGCGATCGAGTCGAGCATCGCGTCCTTGCGCTCGCGGTACAGGGCGCGGATCTGCGTGAGGTGGTCCTCCAGGCCGCCGCGCGCGATGTACTCGGCGACGATGTGCTGGTTGGGCACGTTGGTGCACGTGTCCATCGCCTGCTTGCCGTTGATGAGCAACTGGCGCAACGACGGGTCGGCGTCGACCCAGCCGACGCGCCACCCGGGCGCGAGGATCTTCGAGAACGTCCGCACCGAGAACAGCAGCGGGTCCTCGGGGCTCAGCGTCCGGAACGTGGGGATGTCGGTGCCGTGGAACCGCAGCAGGCCGTACGGGTCGTCGTCGATGATCACCGAGCCCCACCGGTGGGCCAACTCCAGCAAGGCCTTCCGCCGCTCCAGCGACAGCGTCACGCCGGACGGGTTCTGGAAGGTCGGGATCGTGTAGATCGCCTTCGGCGGCCGGTGATGATGGGCCACCAGGTCCTCCATGAGGTCGACGCGCATGCCCTCTTCGTCCACCGGGACCTCCAACAGCTGGGCGCCGTAGGAGAGTGCCGTGGCGCTGCCGTTGGTGTACGTCGGTGACTCGACGACGACGAGGTCACCGGGATCGACGAACAGCTTGCACGCCAGGTCGAGGCCCTGCATGCCGCCGGTCGTGATGACCAGGCGGTCCTCGCTCGACGGGTCCGGGGTGCCGGCGAGGTACTTCACCAGCAGCTCGAGCAGGCGCGGCTCTCCCTCGGTGGCGCCGTAGGTGAACGACGAGGGGTCGAGGATGGACCCGGCGATCTCCCGGAACTCCTCGGACGGCACGGCTTCGTCGGCGGGGGAGCCCATCGCGAACCGGACGATGTCGTGCTTCTGCGCAGCGAGCAGGGACGTCGACGAGTCGATCATCGAGCCGACGAGGTCCTTGGCACGGCCGGCCAGGGGCAGGGTCGGCGAGCTGTGCGCCAGTTCGGTGGCGGTCATGGTCGCTCCTTCGTGGTCGCGTGCAGGGTGGTCACTTGCGGATCAGTTCGCGGGGGACGGAGGTGAAGGTCTCGACGCCGGATGCGGTGACCCGCACCGACTCCGACACCTCGAACCCGTAGCCGTCCATCCACATGCCGCCGATCACGTGGAAGCACATGTTCTCCTCGAGCACGGCCTCGTCCTCGGTACGGATGCTGATGGTGCGCTCGCCCCAGTCGGGGGGATAGGCGATCCCGATGGAATAGCCGAGGCGCGAGGGCTTCTCGAGTCCGTACTTCGCCAGGGTCCAGTTCCAGGTCGAGGCGAGCTCGCGGGTCGCGACGCCGGGCCGAATGGTGTCCAGGACGTTGTTGAGCCCCTCGATCGCTGCGCCGGCGACGTAGTCGACGTCGGGGTTCGGCGTCCCGATCGCGACCGTCCGCGCCAGCGGGCAGTGGTAGCGGTTGTGCGCGCCGGAGAGTTCGACGACGACGGCCTCGTCGTTCGCGAAGGTGCCCTGGTTCCAGGTGAGGTGCGGGGTGTCGGCGGCCGCGCCCGTCGGCATCATCGGGACGATCGCCGGGTAGTCGCCGCCGAACTGCTCGGTGCCGGTGATCTGTGCCTGCGAGATCACCGCAGCCGCATCGCACTGCCGTACACCGGCGTCGATGACCTCGATGGCGGCGCGCATGGCCTCGGAGCAGACCATCCCGGCCTGCCGCATCAGCTGAATCTCGGCGTCGGACTTGACCGATCGGACCCAGTTCACCAGTTCGAAGCAGTCGACGAGCTTCCACTCCGGGATCGCGTTGAACAGCGCCCGGTACGCCTTGGGTGGGAAGAAGTGCGAGTCCATCTCCAGGCCGACGCTGCCCTGCTTCGACGCGGGCGCGATCTGGTGTCGTTGTCGCAGTGCCCATGCCACCCAGTCGAACGGGTGCACGTGGGGACGGTGCACATAGCTCTCCGGGTACCCGACGATCTGGTCCTCCGGCAGCCACGTGGTGCGGTGAGCACCCTTCGCGTCCATCTCCCGCAGGAAGAACACCATCTCGCCCTCGATGGGGACGAACAGCATCTGCGGGGTGTAGAAGGACCACGCGTTGTACCCGATGAGGTAGAAGATGTTGGCCGGGTCGGTGACGATGACCGCCGAGAGACCCTGGCGTTCCATGAGTTCCCGGACACGGAGCAGCCGTGCGGCGTACTCCGCGTCGGTGAAGAGTTGCGATCCGAGGTACACGAACGCCCCCTAGGTCCGCGGGATCGCGAGGTACTTGGTCTCGAGGAACTCCTCGATCCCGACGCGGCCACCCTCCCGGCCGAGGCCGGACTCCTTCATGCCGCCGAACGGCGCGGCGGGGTTCGAGACCAGGCCCGTGTTCAGACCGACCATCCCGACCTCGAGCTTGGACGACAGTCGCAGCGCGCGGTCGATGTCCTGGGTGAAGAGATATCCCACGAGACCCCAGGGAGTCTCGTTGGCGAGTCGGAGGACCTGCGCCTCGTCGTCGAACGGGATGAGCGCGGCGACCGGGCCGAAGATCTCGGTCGACATGAGATTGGACTCGGCGCTGACGTCGGTGAGGACGGTCGGCGGATAGAAGTAGCCGGGTCCGTCGGGCGCGGTCCCGCCACACATGATCGTCGCGCCGCGGGAGACGGCGTCGTCGACGAGTTCGCGGACCTTGGCCAGCGCCTTCTCCTCGACGAGCGGTCCGACCTGGGTGCCCTCGGCCGCGCCGTCGCCGACGCGCAGAGCGCTCATCTTCTCGGTCAGCTTGCGCCCGAACTCGTCGGCGACGCTGCGGTGCACGAAGATCCGGTTCGCAGCGGTGCACGCCTCGCCCATGTTGCGCATCTTGGCGACCATCGCACCGTCGACGGCACGGTCGATGTCGGCGTCGGCGCAGACGATGAACGGTGCATTGCCGCCGAGCTCCATCGACGTCCGCATGACGGTCCCGGCCGCCTGCTCCAGGAGCAGTTTCCCGACGGCGGTGGATCCGGTGAAGCTGAGTTTGCGTGCCAGGCCGCTGGTCATCCACTCGGTCACGACGGGACCGGGGTCGTTCGTGGTGACGATGTTCAGGACACCGTTCGGCAGGCCGGCCTCGGTGAGGATTCCGGCGAGGGCGAGCGATGTCAGTGGCGTCAGCTCGGCGGGCTTGAAGACCATGGTGCACCCTGCGGCGACGGCCGGACCGATCTTCCGTGTCCCCATGGCCAACGGGAAGTTCCACGGCGTGATGAGGACGCAGGGGCCCACCGGCTCCTTGGTCACGACGATGCGGTTGGCGCCGTCGCCGGTCGTGGTGTGGTCGCCACCGATGCGGACGGCCTCCTCGGCGAACCACCGGAAGAACTCGGCGCCGTAGGCGACCTCCCCCTTCGCCTCGGCGAACGGCTTGCCCATCTCCGTGGTCATGATCAGAGCGAGCTCGTCGGCGCGCTCCATGATGAGTCGGTGTGCGCGGTAGAGGATCTCGCTGCGCGACCGCGGTGACGTCGCCGCCCACGACTCCTGCGTGGCGGCGGCGGTCTCGATGGCCCGGCGGGCGTCGACGGCGCCGCCGTCGGCGACGGTGGCGATCTCCTGGCCGGTGGCGGGGTTCAGCACGGCGAACGTCGCGCCGGACTCGGCCGGCACCCACTTGCCGTCGATGAACAGCCCGGTGTCCAGCGCCCGGATCGTCTCGGTTGCGGAACGGGTGTCGCTCACGGTGTCTCCCTCGTCCTGGTCGGCGTGTCGGTTCTGGTCGGGGTCGGGCGGTCGGGGTCGATCAGTTCGGCGAGGTGCACGCCGCGCACGGAGTCGATCGCGGCGTCGACGCCGGACAGGTGGTCGACGGCCATCGCGCAGCTGAAACCGTCGGTGAGGACGGGCTCGTCGGGCCCGCGGGATCGCAGAGCCGGTGCGAGCGCCTGCTCGCCGACGGCCATGCCGACCTCGTAGTGTCCGCGCTCGAACCCGAAGTTGCCCGCCACGCCGCAGCACCCGTCGGCGGACCGCACGTCGGCGACGCCGAGGCGACGCAGGACGGATGCCTGGGTCGACGGCCCGAACACGGCGTATTCGTGGCAGTGGGTCTGCACCGTGACCGCCTGCGGGACCGGCGGTGGCGTCCACCCGTCGTCGAGCATGGTGCCGACGTGGGTCGCGAAGCTGCGGACGCGCGCGGCGACCCGGCGGGCGGCGTCGGTGTGGACCAGCTCGGGCATGTCCTTGCGCAGCGCGGCCGCACAGCTGGGTTCCGGGACCACGATCGGGCGGTCCGTGCCGTCGTCGAGTGCCTCGGCCGTGCGCGACAACACCTTCCGGGCTCGATCCAGCTGACCGGTGGAGATCCACGTCAGGCCGCAGCAGTTGTCTTTCTCGCAGCCGACGTTCTCGGCGCCGCCCATCACCCGCGCGGCCGCCTGGGCGACCTCGGGACGGAACGCCCGGGTGAACGAGTCGACGAACAGCACGACCGGTGCGTCGTCGCGACGGACCAGCGACCGCAGCGCCGCACGGACCTGCTTGCGACGGGCGAACCGCGGCATCGACCGTCGCGCGTCGAGACCGGCGACGCGGGCCGCCGGACCGGCGAGGCGCGTGCCGAGGACGGCGTTGATCATCGGGGCCGCTGCGGTGGCCATGCTCAGCCACGCGGGCATCCAGCCCAGCGAGTAGTGCGACATGGGCCGCTTGCGACCCTTGTAGTGGTGGTGGAAGAACTCGGCCTTGTAGGTGGCCATGTCGACGCCGGTGGGGCAGTCGGTGGAACACGCCTTGCACGACAGGCACAGCTCGAGCGACTCGCGGACGTCCTCGGAGCGCCAACCGGACTCGACGTCGGGCGCCGACCGCAGCATCTCCTGCAGCACGCGGGCGCGGGCTCGAGTCGAGTCCTTCTCGTCGCGCGTCGCGCGGTAGCTCGGGCACATCACGCCGCCGCTGTGCGACCGGCACCGGCCCACCCCGATGCATGCCTGCGTGGCGTGGACGAACGGGTCGAGGTCAGTGCCCTCGGGGGCGTCGGTGTCGGGGGTGTGCGCCGACCCGGGGATCCCGAGGTCGAACGCGGTCTGCCAGGTGCGCCGCGGGATGCCGGCGAGTGCGAGGTCGTCACCGATCGGCGCCGGGTCGACGATGCTGCCGGGGTTCAGGAGCCCCTGCGGGTCCCAGATCCCCTTGAAACGCTCGAACAGCCGAATCATCTGCGCGGAGTACATGATCGGCAGCAGCTCCGACCGTGCGCGGCCGTCTCCGTGCTCCCCCGAGAGCGAGCCACCGTGGTCGACGACGAGCTGCGCCGCGTCGCGGACGAAGGCCAGCATGGTGGCGCGCCCGGACTCGGTCCGCTGGTCGAACGTGACGCGGACGTGCATGCAGCCGGCGCCGAAGTGTCCATACATGACGCCGGTGAGACCGTGGTGGTCGAGCAGTCGACGGAAGCCCTCGAGGTACTCGGGCAGGCGCTCGGGTGCGACCGCGGAATCCTCCCAGCCCGGCCAGGACTCGTAGCCCGCACCGGCGTCGGGGTCGTCGAGATCGACCAGGCGCGACGACAGCCCGGCGCCGTCCTCGCGGACCCGCCACAGCATCGACCGCGTCGTCGGGTCGGTGACGGTCCGGGCGTCGACGACGCGACCGTTGGCCCGCAGCTTGTCCGCGAGATCGGCGATGGCACCGCCGATGTCGTCGACACGACCGCCGACGCTGTGCTCGTCGAGCTCGATGTAGATCCAGGCGTTGCCGTCGGGGAGACCCTCCACCGATGCGCGTCCGCGGCGTGCGCGCATCGTCGCGACGATGCGCTCGTCGATGCCCTCGATCGCCGACGGCGCGAAGTCGAGCATCGTCGGCACGTCACGGGCGGCGTCGACGACGTCGCGGTACCCCACGCACAGCAGGGTGGGGTGCTGCGACACGGGGACGAGCGACACGGTCGCGGCGACCACGAGGGCGCAGGTCCCCTCGCTGCCGACGAGCGCCCGAGCGACGTGGAAACCGTTCTCCGGCAACAGGTGTGCAAGGTGGTACCCGGACACCTGGCGGGGGATCCGCTCCAGCTCGACGCGCAGCGGGGCGAGGTTCTCCGACGCCAGGTCACGCAGCGACTGTTCGATCTCGGCGGCGCGGCGCACGGCAGCGGTGTCGGCCGGGTCGGCTGCGTGCAGACCGGTCGCGGTGGCCACGAGGAGGTGACCCTCGACCGTCACCACGGTCACGTCGACGACGTGGTCGGTGGTACGTCCGTACCGGACGGAGTGGTTGCCGCAGGCGTCGTTGCCGATCGCGCCGCCCAGGCATGCACGCGACTGGCTCGACGGGTCCGGGGCGAAGGTGAGCGCACCGTCGCTGGCCTCGCGGACGTGCTTCTGCAACGCGGTGAGCACCACGCCCGCCTCTGCCGACGCGGTGCGGGCGGCGTTGTCGACAGCGGTCACCCGCGTCATGTACCGCGACAGGTCGATCACCACGCCGACACCGATGGCGTTGCCGCCCATGCCCGTTCCGCCTCCGCGGGGGATGACGGGAACCTGGTTGCCGTGACACCAGGCGACGGCGGTGGCGACCTCGGCGGCGTCCCGTGGGAACACCACGCACACCGGCCGGAGCCGGTAGTTGGAGGCGTCGTAGGAGTACTCGGCCCGCCTGCGCGACGAGTCGTCGGCGTGGAGCCCCAGCTCACGCAGGGCGGTGCCGGCCGACGCGGCGTCGACCGCCGACGGCCGGGGAGAGGTGACGGTCATGGGCGAGGCGTCAGGCCAGCGCGTCGTCGACGGCGGCGGAGAAGCGCTGCAGGCCCGAGGTGATCTCGTCCTCGGTCACGACGAGGGCGGGGATGAGGCGGACGACGTTGCCGAGCGGACCGCAGGTGAGCGTGAGGAGCTCGTGCCCGATCGCGGCCTGCTGCACCGCGGCCGCCGCGGCGGCGTCGGCGACGGGGACGGCGCCGGATGCGGCGGGGTCGACGAACTCGATCCCCGCCATCAGGCCACGCCCGCGGACGTCGCCGATGCGCGGATTGCGCGCGGCGATCTCCTGCAGCCCCGCGAGGAGCTGATCCCCACGAACGCGGGCGTTCTCGACGAGGTTCTCGTCGCGGATGACCGCAAGGGTCTCGACGCCAGCGGCGGCCGCGACGGCATTGCCGCCGTAGGTGCCGCCCTGCGAGCCCGGCCACGCCTTGCTCATCAACTCGGTGGACGCGGCGATCGCGGAGATCGGGAATCCCGAGGCGATGCCCTTGGCCGTGATGAGGATGTCGGGGGTGACACCCTCGGCGAACTGGTGGCCCCAGAACTTGCCGGTGCGCCCGACGCCAGCCTGGACCTCGTCGACGATGAGGACGATGCCGTGGCGGTCGGCACGCTCACGCAGGCCCTGCAGGAACGCGGGCGGCGTCGGCAGGTACCCGCCGTCGCCGAGGACCGGCTCGATGAGCATGGCCGCGGTGTCGATCGGGGCGACGCGGGAGGCGAAGAGGTAGTCGAGCTCGCGCAGCGCGAACTCGACCGCCGACGCCTCGTCCATCCCGTAGCGGTAGGCGTAGGGGAACGGAGCCATGTGCACGCCGCTCATCAGCGGCGAGAACCCGGCGGAGAACTTGGTGCCCGCGGTGGTGAGGCTGGCCGCGGCGACGGTCCGGCCGTGGAAGCCGCCCTGGAACACGACGATGTTCGGTCGGCCGGTGGCCATCCGGGCGAGGCGGATCGACGCCTCGACGGCCTCGGATCCGGAGTTGGCGTAGAAGACGGAGTCGAGACCGTCGGGGAGCACCTCGCCCAGGGCCTCGGTCAGTGCGAGCAGCGGCTTGTGCATCACCGTCGTGTACTGCGCGTGGATGATCTTGCCGCACTGCTCCTGGGCGGCGGCGACCACGCGGGGGTGGCAGTGACCGGTGCTGGTGACGCCGATCCCGGTGGTGAAGTCCAGGTAGTCGCGGCCGTCGGTGCCGTGGATCCACGAGCCCGTCGCGTGGTCGACGACGACCGGTGTCGCCTGTTTGAGCGCCGGACTCAGGGTGGCGCGAGGGGTGCTCGTCGTCAGGGCTGCAGAGGCCAGCGTGGACGTCATGCGCACAGGGTGACGGGCCGATGGTCGGATTGTCAACAATTGGACCATCCGGTCGCAGGGCCGCCGGAGTACCGCTGCCGACCGCCCGCTCTACGGTGGGCCCATGAGTGCCCGACCGGTGCGCCTGACCGTGCTCACACGCGACGATCTCGACCCGCCGCACAACCTCGACGACATCGCCGAGCTGGCCGACGTCCGCCTCACGACCGCCGGGTCGTTGGCCGACGACCTCGGTGGGAGCGACGTCCTGCTCCTCTGGGACTACTTCTCCTCGGCGCTCCGCGACGCGTGGTCGGGGGCGGACTCCCTGCGATGGGTCCATGTCTGCGCGGCCGGCGTGGACGCCATGCTCTTCGACGACCTGCGCGCCTCCGACGTCACCGTCACCAACGCGCGCGGCGTCTTCGACGGCCCGATCGCCGAGTTCGTCCTCGCGTCGATCCTGGCCCGCGACAAACAGCTCCACCTGAGTCGCGCACTCCAGCGAGAGCACGAGTGGAGGTGGCGCGAGACGCGCAGGACCACCGGCTCCACCGCGCTGGTGGTCGGGACCGGTGGGATCGGTCGCGCCACGGCCCGACTGTTGCGCGCCGCGGGACTGCAGGTGACGGGTGCGGGGCGCACCGCCCGCGACGACGACCCCGACTTCGGGACGGTCATCTCCACCGACGACCTCGTCGACCACGTCGGCGACGCCGACACCGTGGTCCTCATCGCGCCGCTCACCGAGCAGACCGCCGGACTGGTCGACGCCGGGGTGCTCGCGGCCATGAAGTCGTCGGCGCACCTCGTCAACGTGGGCAGGGGAGCACTCGTCGTGGAGCGCGACCTCGTCGCCGCGCTGCGTGACGGAATTATCGGTGCGGCGTCGCTCGACGTCGTGGAGACCGAGCCCCTGCCGGACGACAGCCCCCTGTGGGACATGGAGAACGTCGCGATCTCCCCGCACATGAGCGGCGACGTCGTCGGGTGGCGCGACGAACTCGCCGACCAGTTCCTCACCCGCCTGCGGGCGTACGTCGCAGGTGAGGAGCTCGTCGGCGCCGTCGACAAGCAGCGGGGTTACGTGCACTGACGCCCACGGGCAGTGTTCACAGACGCATCTCAGGCTCGGCTCCTAGCCTCGGTCGTCGAGAGCGGGTGACCACGAGCGAGGAGGTCGGTGACATGCGCACACGTCTGCGCCTGAAGACCTCGACGCTGCTCTGTCTGGCCGGGCTGGTCGTCGCCGGCCTCGGCCTCGCCTACTGCGTGCACCTCGGGGCCCAGCGTGACGACTCCGAGGATTCGGAGACGTCGGCGGCCGCGCTCGAGTACCTGACCGCGAGTTCGACGCCGAGCGCTGCTCCCGGGGCGCCCGTCGTCTCGGCGCCCACCGAGGTGTCGCGCTCGAAGATGCTGCTCGGCACCGTCGACTCCGTCGGGTCGTCGCAGATCGTGCTGCAGCTCAAGGACGGGCGCACCCACACCATCGGTCTGACCGACTCGACGCACTACGAGTCGCCCCACACCGACGCGCCGGTGCCAGTCAAGGTGGGTGATCTCGTCGTCGTGCACGTCATGGTCGAGGGTGAGCGGATGACCGCCGACCTCGTCGTCGACGGCCGTGTCACGACACCCACTCCCTGACCGCGCCGTGTCGATGCGCTCACGACCGCCCGGTCCGACGCGGCCGGATAGTCTGTAGCGCGATGACTGCCGTCTACTTCGTGATCGCGGCCCTGGCCGCGATCGGCGCCGCCGCCCTGTTGTGGCTCGACCGACGCCGTATCGCGACGACGCGTCGCGAACGCGCCGTCTGGGGCGACGGTCACGGGTTCCGCTACGTCGCGGCGGAGGGGCAGGGTGGCGAGAGCGAGCCGCCGGTCCGCGACCTGCTGCACCGCGCCACCATGGACGTCGCCGCCGACGCCGAGATCCGCGACCTCACCTTCGGGCGCCACTACGGCGAGATGGCCGTCGTGTTCGACATCGTCGACGTCGCGACCGTGGTCGCCGTGCGGCGGTCGTCGGAGTCGGCCGTCGTGATCGACCTGCGGCAGGAGAAGGTGCTCGCCCCGGCCGAAGAGGACGTCGAACTCCTCGGTGCCATGGGTCGACGGGTCATGTTCTCCACCCACCTCGACATCGCCCGGCGCGTCTGCGACCGACGCATGGTCGCGCTGGCGACCAACGCGCCGGACTACATCGAGGTGCTGTGGAACGAGGGCAACTGGTCGGTGGCGTCGATGCCGCTCACCAACGACCCCGAACGCCTCGACACCGCGCTGGAGACCGTCCGGCGGTTCACCGACCTGCTGCGGGTGCTGCCGCCCACCTCCGAGCTGGGCCCCCGGCCCGACCCGCGCGATCCGACGGCCCCCAGTGGTCGCGGTCGGCGCGGCCTCGCGGAGCCGAAGACCGAGTCGATCACCCGAGACCAGCTCCAGGCCTCGCGCGGCCCCGCGCCCGCCCGCGACACCGCCGATGTCCCGCCGCCGCGCGCACCGCGCCCGGCCGGACCCGACAGCGGACCCCGTCCCACACCGCGACCGGCCGGGCCCGACAGCGGCCCGCGTCCCGCACCGCGGCCCGCCGGGCCCGACAGCGGCCCGCGTCCGGTCGAGGACGGTGCGCCGCGTCGCGGTGTGCAGCCCATGCCCGTCCGTCGCCGCGTCGAGCGTCGGCCCGACACCGACCGTCGTCCCGACGACGTCGACCGCTCGCGCGGTGAGTGACGCCCGCCCCACCCGAGAGGACCGGATGAGCCGAGAACGACTGGCCGAGTTGGTGACCGAGCTGGCTGTCGTCCACGGACGCGTCACCCTCTCGTCGGGCAAGGAGGCCGACTACTACGTCGACCTGCGCCGCGCGACGCTGCACCACGAGGCCTCCCGGCTCATCGGTTCGCTGATGCGCGAACTCACCGCCGACTGGGAGTTCGACGCCGTCGGTGGCCTCACCCTCGGCGCCGACCCCGTCGCGACCGCGATCATGCACGCCGACGGCCGGCCGATCGACTCCTTCGTGGTCCGCAAGGCCGCGAAAGCCCATGGCATGCAACGGCAGATCGAGGGCCCCGACATCGTCGGGAAGAAGGTGCTGATCGTCGAGGACACCACAACGACGGGCAACTCACCGCTGACCGCGGTCCGTGCGGCCCGTGACATCGGCGCGGAGGTCGTCGGTGTCGCGACGATCGTGGACCGCGCGACCGGCGCGGAGGACGTCATCACCGCCGAGGGTGTCCCGTATCGGTTCCTGCTCGGTCTCGCCGACCTGGGGCTGGCCTGACCGGCGACGGTCATCCCGACGGGCCGGAGATCCCCGGCCCGACCGAGTGGGTCACCGCCGCAACGGAACCGGTCGGTGTGGGTCCGTGGACGGCCACCCACGACGACCCGCCACCCGACGACGACCGACTCGATCCCGCGTTGCTGGCCGAGGGTGATCGTCGGAACGTCGTCGATCCCTACCGCTACTGGCGGCGCGAGGCGATCGTGGCCGACCTCGACACCCGTCGTCACGCCTTCCACGTCGCGATCGAGAACTTCGCGCACGACGCCAACATCGGGACCGTCGTCCGGACGGCCAACGCCTTCGCGGCGGCGTCCGTGCACATCGTCGGACGACGTCGCTGGAACCGTCGGGGTGCGATGGTCACCGACCGCTACCAGCACATCGAGCACCACACCGAGGTCGACGCGCTGGTGCGCTGGGCGGGGGAGCGAGGTCTCGCGGTCGTCGCCGTCGACAACACCCCGGGAGCGGTCCGCCTGGAGACGGCCGACCTCCCGCGCGACTGCGTCCTGCTGTTCGGTCAGGAGGGTCCCGGCGTCAGCGACGACGCGCGGTCACGCGCCGACCTGACGGTGTCGATCGCGCAGTTCGGCTCCACCCGCAGCATCAACGCCGGCGTCGCCGCGGGGATCGCCATGCACGCGTGGATCCGGCAGCACGCGGATCTGGGCAGTGCGTGGTGAACCCGCGCTGAGCCCGCGCACCCGCGCCGAGCTAGGCGCGGATCGGTGGGGACGCCGCGGGAACGTGGGAACGACGCGGGTGCGCGCGGACGACGCGTGAACGCCCAACCCGCGCTGAGCCCGCGCACCCGCGCCGAGCTAGGCGCGGATCGGTGAAGGCCGCGCGGGTACGGGGTGGGTCAGTCGCGCGGGAGCTCCGGCTCGGCGGCCTCGGGGACACCGGCCGTGGCGGCGCGTGCCTTCTCGGTACGACGGCGCTTGTAGTACTCCCAGAAGATCGGGATCACCGACACCAGGACGATCACGATGAAGATCGGCTCGATGAGCTTCTGGATCACCTCGAACTGCCCCAGCCAGTAGCCGAGCAGCGTGATGCCGCAGCCCCACACGATCGCGCCGATCACGTTGTAGGCCGTGAAGAGCAGGAAGTTCATGCGGGCGGCGCCGGCGACGATCGGGGCCAGGGTGCGCACGATCGGCACGAACCGCGCCAGGAAGATGGTGATCGGGCCTCGACGCTCGAAGAACTCGTGGGCCTCGGCGAGGTAGCGCTCCTTCAGGAAGCGGTTGCCGGGCTTGAACATCGTCGTGCCCGCGTAGCGACCGATCCAGTAGCCGATCTGGCCGCCGATGATCGCCGCGATCGGGATGAGGATCAGCAGCTGCCAGAGCGACGCGAACCGCTTGACGTCGGCGGATTCACCCGCGGCGACGAGGCCGGCGACGAACAGCAGCGAGTCACCGGGCAGCACCGGGAACAGCACACCCGACTCGATGAGGATCACCAGCAGCAGACCGACGAGCGCCCAGGTGCCGAAGTAGCCGAGCAACGTGATCGGGTCGAGGAAGCCGGGCAGCAGCGCCTGGTTCACGGTGGCCGCGTCGGCCAGGGCGGTCGAAGTCACGGGTACACACCCTAGACGGTCCGACCTGAGGAAACCCTGTGCGCGCGGACCCGGTCATCGTGGAACAGTTGGGGCCATGCCCGGCACCAATCTGACCCGTGACGAAGCCCGCGAGCGCGCCGAGGTCGTCTCCGATCCCGTCTACCGCGTCGACCTCGACCTCACCCTCGAGGCACCCGAGTCCGGTGCGCATCGGTTCGGCTCGGTGACCACGCTGACCTTCTCCGCCACGCCGGGCGCCTCGACCTTCGTCGACCTGGTCGACGCCGAGATCGACAGCATCGTCCTCAACGGCACCGACATCCCCGCCGACGCGTACGCCGACAACCGCATCGCCCTGAGCGACCTCGCCGCCGACAACGAGCTCGTCGTCGCCGCGCGGTGCGCCTACTCGCATTCGGGCGAGGGCTTGCACCGGTTCGTCGACCCGTCCGACGACCGCGTGTACCTCTACACCCAGTTCGAGGTGCCCGACGCCCGCCGCGTCTACGCGACGTTCGAACAGCCGGACCTGAAGTCGACGTTCACGCTCACCGTCACCGCGCCGTCGCACTGGCAGGTGGTCAGCAACTCGGCGTCCCCGGACCCCGACGTGATCGGCGACGGCGCCGCGGTGTGGCGTTTCGACGAGACCAAGCGCATGTCGACCTACATCACCGCGCTCATCGCCGGCGAGTACCACGTCGTCCGCGACGTCTACTCCGGTGAGTACGCCGACATCCCGCTCGGGGTGTTCTGTCGACAGTCGCTGGCCGACCACCTCGACGCCGACGAGATCCTCGCCGTCACCAAGCAGGGTTTCGCGTTCTTCGAGAACGCCTTCGCGATGGGGTACCCGTTCGGCAAGTACGACCAGCTGTTCGTGCCCGAATACAACATGGGCGCCATGGAGAACGCCGGCGCGGTGACGTTCCGTGACGAGATGATCTACCGCAGTCGGCAGACCCGCGCCGCCTACGAGCAGCGCGCGAACACCATCCTCCACGAGATGGCCCACATGTGGTTCGGCGACCTGGTCACCATGAAGTGGTGGGACGACCTGTGGCTCAACGAGTCCTTCGCCGAGTGGGCCGCCCACCACGCGTCGGCGGAGGCCACCGAGTTCACCGACGCCTGGACCGGTTTCACCAACAACCGCAAGAACTGGGCCTACCGCCAGGATCAGCTGCCGTCGACGCACCCCATCGCGGCGGACAACTTCGACCTGCATGCGGTCGAGGCCAACTTCGACGGCATCACCTACGCGAAGGGCGCGTCGTCGCTGAAGCAGCTCGTCGCGTGGGTCGGCATCGACGACTTCCTCACCGGGCTGCGCGCGTACTTCACGCGGCACGCGTACGGCAACACCGAACTGTCGGATCTGTTGCGAGAGTTGGAGACCGCGTCGGGCCGTGAGCTCGACGGCTGGGCCGCGGAATGGTTGCAGACCACCGGCGTGAACAGCCTGCGGGCCCGGTTCGAGGTCGGCGACGACGGGACGTTCACGTCGTTCGTCGTCGATCAGTCGGCGCACCCCGACCACCCGACGCTGCGTCGGCACCGGATCGCGATCGGCCTCTACGACCTCGTCGACGGCGTCGTCGTCCGGACCGACCGCGTCGAGACCGACGTCGACGGCGAGAGCACCGACATCCCCGAGCTCGTCGGCCGCACGCAGCCGGATCTGGTGCTGCTCAACGACGACGACCTGACCTACGCCAAGATCCGCCTCGACGAGCGGTCGCTGGCGACGCTGCTCGAGCACATCCACCACATCGGCGAGTCGCTGCCGCGCGCGCTCTGCTGGAGCGCCGCGTGGGACATGACCCGGGACGCGCAGTTGCCCGCCGCACGTTTCGTCGACCTGGTGTTGGCCGGCGTCGGGTCGGAGTCGGACCTCACCGCGGTCGCGTCACTCCTGCGGCAGGCGCAGAGTGCGGTGAGCCTGTTCACCCCCGAGGGGGACATCGACGCGCTGCAGGCGCGGTGGGCGCAGGGTGTCCACGACCTGCTCGTCGCGGCCCAGGCCGGCAGCGACCATCAGCTCGCCCTGGCCCGCGGCGTCGCGGCCGCGGCGACCGACCCGTCGACCGTCCGGTCGCTGCTCGACGGCGGACTCGAGGGGCTCACCGTCGACCCCGACCTTCGCTGGACCTTCGTGGGCGCGCTGGCCCGCCTCGGCGACCTCACCGACGACGAACTCCACGCCGAGCTGCAGCGCGACCCGACGAACTCCGGCGCCGAGCGCGCGGCGGGCGTCCGAGCGATGCGGCCGACCGCCGACGCCAAGGCCGACGCCTGGCAGAAGGCGGCGCTCGACCCGTCGACACCCAACGAGACCCGGCGGGCCTACGCCGGCGGATTCCAGGTGGCCGGGCAGGCGGAGGTGCTCGAGCCGTACGTCGAGAAGTACCTCGAGCTCGCGTCGACCGTCGTCCCGACGATGGGCGTGTGGATCGGCCGGATCGTGTTGATCAGCATGTTCCCGCTGGCCAACCCGAGTCAGGCCACGTTGGACCGGGTCGACTCCTGGCTGTCGGACACCGACGCCGACGCCACGGCCCGTCGCTACGTCAGCGAAGGCCGCGACGACCTCGCCCGGGCGCTCGCCGCGCGCGCGGCCGGGTGATCGCTGTCCGAAATCCGCGCCGAGACGGGTCACCGAGGGCAATGTGTCCTCGCAGCCCCGTCAGGATGCAGATTTCGGACCGGTAGCGGGTCGCGGACTGCCGTGACCGCGGCCACCGCGAGTTGACATACTGGCTGCGACCGGCGGAGACGAGGACCTCGGACCCGCCGGACACGGACATCACCGACCGGTTGGAGGACCGTCACATGCCCATCGCCACCCCCGAGCAGTACGCGCAGATGCTCGACAGCGCCAAGAAGGGCGGCTACGCCTTCCCGGCCATCAACTGCACGTCGTCGGAGACGATCAACGCGGCGATCAAGGGCTTCGCGGACGCCGGCAGCGACGGCATCATCCAGTTCTCCACCGGCGGTGCGGAGTTCGGCTCGGGTCTGGGCGTGAAGGACATGGTCACCGGCGCGGTCGCGCTGGCCGAGTTCGCCCACGTCGTCGCGGCGAAGTACGACGTCTTCGTCGCGCTGCACACCGACCACTGTCCGAAGGACAAGCTCGACACCTACGTCCGCCCGCTGATCGCGATCAGCCAGGAGCGCGTCGACGCCGGCCAGAACCCGCTGTTCCAGTCGCACATGTGGGACGGCAGCGCGGTGCCGCTCGACGAGAACCTCGAGATCGCCAAGGACCTGCTGGCCAAGGCCGCGTCGGCGAACATCATCCTGGAGATCGAGATCGGCGTGGTCGGCGGCGAGGAGGACGGCGTCGAGAACGAGATCAACGACAAGCTCTTCACCACCGCCGAGGACTTCGAGAAGACCGTCGACGCGCTCGGCGCCGGCGACTCCGGCAGCCGCTACCTGCTCGCGGCCACCTTCGGCAACGTCCATGGCGTCTACAAGCCGGGCAACGTGAAGCTCCGTCCCGAGGTGCTCAAGACCGGCCAGGAGGTCGCGGTCCGCAAGCTCGGCGAGGGCGCCGGCGACAAGCCGTTCGACTTCGTCTTCCACGGTGGGTCCGGCTCGCTGAAGAGCGAGATCGACGAGGCGCTGGGGTACGGCGTCATCAAGATGAACGTCGACACCGACACCCAGTACGCCTTCACCCGCCCCATCGCCGGGCACATGCTGGGCAACTACGACGGCGTCCTGAAGATCGACGGCGAGGTCGGCAACAAGAAGGTCTACGACCCGCGCAGCTACCTCAAGAAGGCCGAGGCCAACATGAGCGAACGCGTCGTCGAGGCCTGCAACGACCTCAAGTCGGCCGGGAAGTCGATCGCGAAGTAGTCATCGCGCCCGGCCGACGGTGACCCCGTCGGCCGGGCCGGTGTCACCCGGTGGGCTGAGAGTTCGCCGACGACGAACACACCTTCCACGACCCGTCCTGCGACTCGAGCCGCAGCACGACGTCCGAGGTCTTCTCGGGCGCACCGGTCAACGCGGCGCTGACCTCGACGATCGCGTTCGTCGGGTCGACGACCCTCGCCGCCTTCACGCCCCGCACCTCGACGAGCCGACCCGACTCCTTCTGCGCCTGGTACTGCGCCGCGAACGCCTGTGGGTCGGCGGAGTCGAAGAACTGCTTCCGGTCGCCGCAGGTGACGTCGCGCAGCGTCGTCAGGTCGCCCGTCGAGAGTGCGGTCGCATACTTCTGCGCGACGTCGGCGGCCTGGTCGGCCTGCGGGACCGCGGGGCTGCCCCGCGAGGCGAGCACCGCGACCACCACCACGACCACCGCGACGATGATCGCCGCGACCGAGCTGGCCCAGACGAGCAACCGCTTCCGCCGCTGCGCGCTGTCGGGCCGCGGCCCGGTGCCCGCCGTGACGGGCGGAATGTACTGCGGCGCAGCCTTCTCCTCGACGGCCGGCGGGATCTTCTGCGGCTCGGCACGTTCGGGCTCGGGCTCGGGTTCCGGTTCGGGGGCGGGCGCGGGTTCTTCGGCGGGCGCGGGCTCGGCCTCCGCCTCGGGAGCTTCATCGGCCCCGGACTCCGCAGTCTGCGCGGTGTCCTCGGGCTCGTCGTCAGGCGACGCTGCTGCCGGGGCCACGACCTCGTCGGCGACCTCGTCGGCGTCCTCGGTCGCGGGATCCTCCGGGTCCTCGGTCTCGGGCTCCTCGTCCGCCGCCGACTCGTCCGCCGTCGACTCGTCCGCTGTCGACTCTTCCTGGGCGGGCTCGGCGACCGCGGCGGGCTCCTCCGTCTCGGCTTGGCCGTCGCCGTTCGTGTCGTCCTCGTCGTCCGCGGCCTGACCGGCCACCTCCGACTCGGCGTCGTCCGACTTCTCGGCGGCCGGTGTCTCCTCGGCGTCCGGCTCGTCCCCGGTGTCCGGGTCCCCGGAGTCGTCGACCTCGGAATCGTCGACCTCGGCCGGGGCCGCGTCTTCGGCGCTCTCCGGCGTCGCGTCTGTCGCCTCCCCAGCGCTCTCCGGCGCCGGCTCGGTCGCGTCCGGTCGGGCGGTGTCCTCGGCAGGTTCGGACGCCTCGGCCGGCGTGCTCGCCTCGGGCCGGGTGGCGCCCTCGTCGGG
The DNA here is from genome assembly GCA_036946345.1 of Gordonia paraffinivorans. Taxonomy (GTDB): domain Bacteria; phylum Actinomycetota; class Actinomycetes; order Mycobacteriales; family Mycobacteriaceae; genus Williamsia_A; species Williamsia_A paraffinivorans_A. The sequence goes on from JAQIJH010000032.1 coordinate 31,480, forward strand.
CGCGGACGGTGTCGTCCGACGGCGTCGCAGCGATCGCGCCACGCGTCCGAGCGCGGAATCGCCGGTGTCGTCGGGATGCGACATCGTGCCTCACCTTCGTCAGTGCTGAATCCCCTGTGCGCCCCCCAGCGCCCAGCCAGACTAACGAACGGCTCTGTCGGAGTCCGGTGACGCCGTCGGCGGCGTGCACAATGAGGCGGTGACGTCATTCGGAGACCTGCTCGGACCGCAACCGACCCTGCTGACCGGCGACGACGAGGCCGAATCGGACCTGCTGAACGGGACCGCCGCCGAGACCGTCGCCGCGGCGCACCCGACGGCGTCGATCGCATGGGCACAGCTCGCCGAGGACGCGCTCGCGTCCGGCGCGACCATCACCGCCTACGCCTACGCCCGCACCGGCTACCACCGAGGGCTGGACCAGCTGCGGCGCCACGGCTGGAAGGGCTTCGGGCCGGTGCCGTGGAGCCACGAGCCCAACCGCGGGTTCCTGCGGTGTGTCGGAGCCCTCGCCCGCGCGGCGCAGGCCATCGGCGAGCAGGACGAGTACCTGCGGTGCCTCGACCTGCTGAACGACAGTGACCCCGCCGCGGCCGGCGAGCTCGGACTCGCCTGAGCCGGATCGGTCGCACCCGCGCCCGAGGGTGTCGGTCGACACGGCACTCGAGACGGTCCGGCGCCGACAGAACGCACTCCCGAACCCCATCCGCACCCGGACGCGGCGGGTCTGGTACTCGCTGATCCCGGTGGTGCAGTGCGCCATCGCCGCGGGCGTGTCCTGGGCTGTCGCCCACGACCTGATCGGGCACTCCCAGCCGTTCTTCGCTCCCATCGCCGCGGTCATCTCCCTCGGCGTCTCGCTCGGCCAGCGATGGCGTCGTGCGGTGGAGATGGTCGTCGGTGTCACCGTCGGCATCGGCGTCGGCGACGTCATCGTCAGCCTCATCGGGACCGGCGCCTGGCAGATCTCGGTCGTCGTCGCCCTGGCGATGACCGTCGCCGTCGCCGTCGACCGCGGACCGCTCGTGCCGCTGCAGGCCGGCAGTTCGGCGGTTCTCGTCGCGACCCTGCTGCCGCCGGGGGGACCGGCCGGGGTGAACCGCATGGTCGACGCGCTCGTCGGCGGGGTCATCGGTGTCCTGATCGTCGCGCTGATACCCACGCACCCGGTGCTGCGTGCCCGGCGTGACGCCGCCGCGGTGCTGCACACCATGGCGGGTGTGGTCGACGGCATCGTCGACGGGCTCGGCGCACGCGACGTCGAGATCGTCGCCGGCGCATTGAAACGCGCCCGCGCCACACAGGGCGCGATCGACACGATGCGGTCGGATCTCAGTGGCGGACGGGAGATCAGCCGGATCTCGCCGCTCTACTGGAACTCGCGGCGACGGCTGAAACGTCTCGAGGCGACCGCCGACCCCATCGACAACGCCGTCCGCAACCTGCGTGTCCTCGCCCGACGTGCGGTGTCGGCCATCCAGGCCGACGAACCGGTGCGGGACGAGATCGTCGATGTGGTCGCCGACCTCGGCGAGGCGGTGGAGGTGCTGCGGCGTGTGGTGCTCGCGGATCCGGGGGAGTCGCCCGACGGTGCCGACGCGGCGCGCGTCCTGCGGACGATCGCGCGAAAGGCGAAGCCCGAGTTGGTCGCCGGAGGGGGACTGTCGGAGACCGTGATCCTCGCGCAGGTGCGCTCGATCATCGTCGACCTGCTGATGGTCGCGGGCCTGAAGAGGGAGTCCGCGCTCGCGACCCTGCGCTGACATGGATCGCGAATACACGTCCGGCGCAGTCTGTCTCGCCGATCACGCTTTTCGATCACGCTGAGTCTTATTCTGGACCGCCTCTCCCGGTGCGACGATACGGTGACGCGTGCACCTGTGGAGTTATCTGAACGGTCGGATCGGGGATCTGGCCTTCCTCACCTACCAGCACGCGTCGCTGGCTTTCCAGACGGTGCTCGTCGGGACGGTCGTGGCGGTCGTCGTGGCCGTGGCCGTGTACCGACTGCCGGTGTTCGCGGCGCTGACGTCGACGACGAGCCGTGTCGCACTGACCATCCCGTCACTCGCACTCCTCGCCCTGCTGATCGTCCCGCTCGGACTGGGTGTCGCTCCGTCGTTCGTCATGCTGGCCTTCTTCGCCACCATGCCGATCCTGGGCAACGCCATCGTCGGGCTGCGGTCGGTACCGGAGACGGTGGTCGAGTCGGCCCGCGGGATCGGGCTGTCGCGGTGGCGTGTCCTGCTCACCGTCGAGCTGCCCCTGGCCTGGCCGGTGATCCTCACCGGCATCCGCGTCTCGACGCAGATGGTCGTCGGGGTCGCCGCCATCGTCGCCTACGTCCTCGGACCCGGCCTCGGATCGCTGATCTTCAACGGGCTCTCACGCCTCGGTGGCACGAACGCCCTCGAGATGGCCTTCATCGGAACGGTTCTCATCGTCGCCATCGCCCTCGTCTTCGACGGCCTGCTCGTCGTCCTCGGACGCTTCACCACGACCAAGGGATTGTCATGACCACGCACCCCACCGACACCGCCGCGACCGACGGGGCCGGCAGGACCGTCACCGGTGCCACCATCACCCTCGACGGCGTGGTGAAGCGCTACCGCGGCCAGTCGACCCCCGCGGTGCAGAAGCTCGACCTCACGATCGACGCCGGCGACATCGTCGCGTTCGTCGGGCCGTCGGGCTGCGGCAAGACGACGACCCTGAAGATGATCAACCGCCTCATCGAACCGACCGAGGGTCGCATCCTCATCGGTGACCGCGATGTCACCAAGGAGAACCCGGACTCGCTGCGCCAGTCGATCGGGTACGTCATCCAGTCGGGTGGTCTGTTCCCGCACTGGTCGGTCCGCAAGAACATCGGCGCCATCCCCCGCGTGCTCGGGTGGGACAAGGCGAAGATCGCCGAGCGCACCGACTACCTGCTCGATCTCGTCGGGCTCGACGCCGCCACCTACGCCGATCGTCTGCCCAAGGACATGTCCGGGGGCCAGCAGCAGCGTGTCGGTGTGGCACGTGCTCTCGCCGCCGACCCGCCCGTCCTGCTCATGGACGAGCCGTTCGGCGCGGTCGACCCGATCACCCGTGTCCGCCTGCAGGACAGTCTGATCCGCATCCAGCACGAGGTCGGCAAGACGATCGTCATCGTCACGCACGACTTCGAGGAGGCGACGAAGCTCGGCGACAAGGTCCTCATCCTCTCCGAAGGCGGCAAGATCGAGCAGTACGCGACACCCGCGGAGATCCTCGCCAACCCGGCCAGCGCGTTCGTCGAGGAGTTCGTCGGCTCCGGCGCGACGCTGGCGCAGCTGACGCTCTCGCGGGTCCGTGACGTCGAGCACGACCCCGTGACCACGGCCCGCGTCGGCGAGGACGCGCAGGCCGTCATCGCGCGGGCGCGCGAGGCCGGCCACACCTGGGTCGTCGTCGTCGACGAGTCGGGCGTCCCGCGGGCGTGGCCGTCGTTGGACGAGCTGGCGACCAAGGCGACCGTCACCGACTACGTGGACCGCCGCCTCCCGACGGTCGCCGTGTCGTCGACGCTGAACGACGCACTGGACGCGATGCTCGCCGCGAGCCAGGGCGGCGTGCTGGTCACCAGCGGTCGGGGCGTGGTCCAGGGGTCGCTGTCGATCGGCTCGGTCATGGAGATCATCCAGGGTCAGCTCGCGGCCAGTCGCGACACGGACGGCGACTCGTCGTACGAGTCGCACCAGGACGGTTCCGGCGACGCCGTGCCGGCGGGCGGACAGTCGTGAAACGCTTCCGATCGCTCCCGGTCGACGTCTGGTTCGAGCCGCTGGTGGTCGTGATCGTCGCTGTCGGCTACGTGATCTGTTACACCACAACCGAGTTCACCCCGACCGAGCAGGCCGCCCTCGAGTGGGCGACGCTGCGGTCGACCATCCTCGACCACATCGAGCTGACGGTGGTCGCGGCGGCCATCGTCGTCGCCATCGCCATCCCGCTCGGGATCCTGCTGACGCGGGAGTCGGCGAAGTGGCTGAGCCCGATCGCGGTGAACATCGCGAACGTCGGGCAGGCGGCGCCAGCCGCGGGTCTGCTGGTGCTGTTCACGTTCTGGCTCGGAACGGGGTTCAAGACGGCTGTGGTCGGACTCGTCGTCTACGCCGTGCTCCCCATCCTGCAGAACACGATCGTCGGCCTGCGACAGGTGGACCGACGCGTGATCGAGGCGTCGCGCGGCATCGGCTACTCGGCCACCCGGACGCTGCTCCGCGTCGAGCTGCCGCTGGCGATCCCGGTCATCCTGAACGGTGTCCGCATCGCCCTGGTCATCCTGGTCGGCACCGCCACGCTGAGCACCTTCATCGGCGCGACGAGCCTCGGCACCCTGATCACCACCGGGGTCACGCTGTTCCTGCCGAAACTTCTGGTGTCGGGCGCACTCCTGGTCGCCCTGCTCGCGCTCGTCATCGACTGGCTCGGCCGGCTGGTCGAGTACTTCGCCACCCCGAGGGGCATCGCATGAACGCCGTCCGTCGCACACTCTCGGCGATCGGCGTGCTCGTCGCCGTCATCGCGACCGTCGTCGGCTGTGGGCTCGTCAGCTCCTCGGGCACCTTCCGGACGGCGAGTCTCCCGGACGGTCAGAAGCCCTTGTCGGGAACCGATCTCGTCGTCACCTCGAAGAGCTTCACCGAGGGTGTGCTCCTGGGGAAGATCACCGCGACCTACCTGTCTTCGGCCGGCGCGAAGGTCCGCGACCTCACGGGCGCGCCGGGATCCGCGTCGTCGCGCCAGGCGCAGCTCAACGGGGACGCCGACATCCTGTGGGAGTACACGGGCACCGGTTGGGTCACCTATCACGGTGAGTCGGAGGTGATCACCGATCCGCAGAAGCTGTGGGAGGCGGTGCGGGACGTCGAGAAGCGTGATCACGACCTCGACTGGTTGACACCGGCCAACTTCAACGACACCTACGCGTTCGCCGCGTCGGCGGCGACGGCGAAGCGGCTGGGGGTGACGACGCTGTCGGAGGTGGCCAAGCTCCCCGTCAGCGACCGCACCTTCTGCGTCGACGACGAGTTCTTCAGTCGTTCCGACGGCTTCCTGCCGATGCTCGAGAAGTACGGGGTCCCCTACAACGCACCGAACGGGGTGCCCGCCGGGAACGTGACCAGGATAGACGCGGGTGTCATCTACACCTCGACGAACCGCTCCTCGCCGTGCAACTTCGGCGAGGTGTACACCACCGACGGTCGCGTGAAGAACCTGAACCTGACGGTGCTCACCGACGACCGGAAGTTCTTCCTGCCCTACAGCGGAACCGCGGTGGTCCGCGGGTCCGTCCTGCAGGCGCACCCGGAGCTGCGTCCCCTGCTCGGGCAGATCTCCAGCCGGTTGACCGACAGCATCATGCAGGACCTCAACGGCCGGGTCGACATCAAGGGCGAGGACCCGTCGGCCGTCGCCTACGACTGGTTGAAGAGCGAGAAGCTCGTCACCTGATCGTGGCCCGCGCTTGCCACATATGCACAGCTGCGCATATGTTGGCCACATGGGACTGGGTCACGATCACGGCCACGGCACGCCGTCCGGCGACGCCGGGGCGCGTCGGCTCTGGCCGATGGCCGTCGGGATGGTCGTCATCGGGACGTTCTTCGTCGTCGAACTGACGGTCGGGATCGTCGTGAACTCGCTGGCCCTCATCGCCGACGCCGGTCACATGGCCACCGACGTGATCGCCATGGCCATGGGTCTCACCGCGTTGCTGCTCGCCCGGCACGGCAGCGCGACGGGGGAGAAGACGTTCGGGTGGCACCGTGCCGAGGTGTTCACCGCGGTCGCCAACGCCGTCCTGCTCATCGGTGTCGCCGTGTTCGTCCTCTACGAGGCAGTAGAGCGGCTCGGTACGGATCCGCAGGTGCCGGGCCTGACGCTCGTGATCGTCGCCCTGACGGGCCTCGCGGCCAACCTCGTCGTGATGCTGCTGCTCCGCGCGGACGCCCAGGACAGCATCGCCGTCCGCGGGGCCTACATGGAGGTCCTCGCCGACGCGGTGGGAAGCATCGGAGTCCTGGTCGCCGGCGTGATCGCCATGACCACCGGCTGGGGTTACGCCGATCTCGTCGTCGCGGTTCTCATCGCAGTGTGGGTCGCACCGCGGGCGATCAGGCTCGCCGCCGACGCACTGCGTATCCTCAGCCAACGCGCCCCCGCACATGTCGACGTCGACGCGGTGCGCGCTGACCTCGCGGCCCTGCCGCAGGTGCACGACGTGCACGACCTCCATGTGTGGACGCTGACCACCGGCATGGACGTCGTGACCGTCCACCTCGGCAGCGACGCCGACAACGCGGACGTGCTCACCGCGGCCCGTCGGGTCCTCGGCGAGCACGGGCTCGACCACGCGACGGTCCAGATCGATCCCGTCGACATGCAGAAGCGCTGCCATCGCGACCTGACCTGGTGACCCGTATTGCGGTGGCGCTCGGGCGCCGTGGCGCGTCACCATGTCCCGCGTGACCGCCGAACTCGACCGCCTGCACCGCAAACCCGAACGGGGTGGTGACCGCGCCCTGCTCGACGAGGTCCTCGACGAGGTGACCGTCGGGACCCTCGGCACCGTCGTCGACGGGCTGCCGTGGTCGGTGCCCATGCTGTTCGCCCGCGACGGCGACCGGATCGTCCTGCACGGGTCGACCGGTGCCGGTGCGCTGCGTCATGTCGCCGACGGTGCGCCGGTGACGTTGACGGCGTTCGCGCTCGACGGGATCGTCGTCGCCGACACCCTCTTCGACCACTCCGCGAACTACCGGTCGGTGGTCGTGCGCGGGACGCTGTCGTCGGTCCACTCCGACTCCGGGGCCGCGCTCGATGCGCTGAGCGACAAGCTGATCCCGGGAAGGGTCGCCGAGGTCCGCGGTCACACCCGCAAGGAGCTCGCCGCGACCGCGACGCTGATCCTCCCGATCGTCGACGGCCAGTGGATCGCGAAGGCGCGTGGCGGACCGCCCGGTGCGCCGGAGGACCCCTCGGCATGGACCGGTGTCGTACCCGTCCGGACCGTCTACGACGCGCCGGTCACGGCGACCGGAGGCGAACCGCCGGAGTCGGTCCGGCGGCTCGCCGGGGGCTGAGCGCACCCCGTCAGCGACAGCGCGGTAGGCGTCGGCGAGATCCGTCACGGTCGCCGGCCACGAGGCGACGCCGACAATTCGACATTCGATCCCGAGTGGATTCCGTGCCGGCGTCGTCGTCGCGTACAGGAGGCGAGGGTCCATTCCTCTCGGAATCGGTGAGCACGGCGGGGGCGGCCGTGCCGCGGCGGAACTGCTCGCCGCGTTGACAATTCGGGCTGCACGGAGTGACGGAACATAGCGACACAGCGCGGCCACCGCATGCGTTTTCTCAATTCCAAAACACTGGTTAAAAGTAGCTATTTACGGTCACGGACTGTCTTGTTTATCCTCAACTAACGATTTACAAATAAATTGCACTTCGTTCTTACGTTGACCGGGCGAGCGCAGATGGCGCCCGTGTCGGACCACGACAGGCAGTCGGCGGGGGTCGGTTGCGTTGCGGTCGAGCCATGCGAAGTTCAGGAGTCTGCCCGATATGTCCATCCGTTCTCGTCTCGCCGGTCTCGCGCTGGCCGCGGCTGCCGTCTCATCATTGGGACTCGTCTCGGTCCCGGCGGCGACCGCCGCTCCTGCAGGTGCTCATCAGGTGGCGGTACAGACCAAGTACTTCGGAATGCACCTGCGCCTGTTCGACGGGCCGCAGGGGGCACCGGCCTCGCGCTGCTACCGGAACAACCCCTTCAACTACGCGAAGAGCACGTGCAGTCAGAACCCGGCGCAGGGATCGTACGACACCGGACACGCAGGTGAAGATGCCGGTTTTGCGGGCCACCACGCGACGATCTACTACACCACCCGTGGGGACGGAAGGACTGTGCTGAACTTCGGGACGTCAGATGGTCAGTACTACGTGAACGGCACTCTTCCGGGCCGAGGGTCGGGCGACTACACCATCGACTCGATCAACGTGCCGGGCAAGTTCGGAAAGGTCGTCAGCAACAAGCTCAACCTCAACGTCGTGTACGAGGGTCCCGGACTGACCGGGGATGCGTGGCAGGACTTCTACCTCACCGGCGATGTCCAGGTCGAGACGTCCAGCGTCGGCGGTGGTGCTGCCGGCAACCCGTTCGCGGGCCTGTTCGGCAGCAGCTAGCCCCGGTGCGGTGACGCCGCCCGGCCCTGTCGGGTCGGGCGGCGCACTGCGTATCGGACCGACACGTTCGTGGGGTCGCCCGGCCTCGAGACGGAAAGCGGGAGCAGGAGCATGGACACAGGTTGTCGTCGTGTCGCGGTGGGCGTTGTCGCCGCGGCGGTGTCGCTGAGCACGCTGTCGGGATGTGAGTCCCCTGCATCATCAGGACAATTCGCGCCTGTTCCGACGCGCACCACGACACCCACTCCGGCGACGTCGCCGGTGGTCGATCCCGGTGACGTGATCGGAGTACGCGATTTCACGGTGCCCGCCACATATTCGTGTCTGGACACCGTGCCGGCGCGCGCGATCGTGATCGCCGGGTGGACGGCGCCGTCGGCGACCGGCGTGCGCGTGATGCTGGACGGGCAACCGTTGGCGTCCGGGCTGAACAACCCACTGCCCTACCAGGTTCCTGCGGGCGGGCCGACCGGTATCGGCGCGACCGTTGCTTTCGCATGTTCGGGCCCGCGTACCCACATCATCACCGTGGAATGGACAGCGACGGGGCTGAACCCGGCGACGCGATCCGCCACCATCACCCAGGAGTCGACCAATGGCTGACGACCATGCCCAGCTGTCCCGCCGGCGTCTGCTCGCCGGTGCAGCCGGACTCGCAGGGCTGTCGCTGGTCGGGATACCCATGGTCACAGGATGTTCCGACGACGCAGCGGCCGCCGACACCTGGTTCGAACCGACAGTGCGCAGCAGCGCCCGCGGTCGTCTGGACACCCGGTTGCAGGTCGTCGACCGGGACGTGACCCTGGGCGGGACACGCGTGAAGACGGTGACGTATGAGGGCACCTACCCGGGCCCGACATTGGAGATACGTCCCGGTGACCGAGTCGCCGTCGACTTCGACAACCGCATCGACGAGCCGACCAACCTGCACACCCACGGTCTGCATGTGTCGCCGAAGGCCCCCAGCGACGACGTGTTGATGGCGGTCGAACCGGGTCAGAGGTTCGGCTACCGCTACCACCTTCCCGAGGATCATCCGGGCGGAACGTACTGGTACCACGCACACCAACACACCCTCAGCGACACACAGGTCTTCGCCGGGTTGTTCGGTGCGCTGATCGTGCGCGGCGCGCTCGACGGGATGCCCGGGGTGCAGGGCCGCCCGGAACGCATGGTGATCATCAGCCAGACCGAGCTGAAGGAGGGGCAGATGGTCGCCGGTGACGCCAGCTCGAACAGTCTGCAGGTCACTCTCGTCAACGGTGTTTATCAGCCCACGACCACGATCGCCCCCGGCGAGATCCAGCGGTGGCGTTTCCTCAACGCCAGCTCCCTGTTCCTGCGGTTGCAGCTCGACGGCCATCCCATGCACGTGATCGCGGTCGACGGTGACCCGCTCACCGCAACCGACACCCGGGATGTCGTGGAGGTCGTGCCCGGTGGGCGGGCGGACGTCCTGATCCAGGGCGCCACCCACGGTGACTACCAGTTGCGGTCGCTCAGTTGGGCGGAATTCGGCCCGTACTACTCGAGCATGATCCCGGCGCCGCAGCCCCTGCTCAACCTGACATCGACAGGACCAGAGGCGATGTCGACCCCGTTGCCGACGACGCTGCTACCGCTCGACGATCTGCGTGGGGCGGTGATCGCCCGACGCCGCCGCTTCGTGTTCGAGGAGGTCGAGCCCCGCGGGACCAGTGACCTGCACATGTTCAACTACTACATCAACGGCAAACAGTTCGATCACCACAGGGTCGACGAGACGATGTACCTCGGGGACACCGAGGAGTGGTACTTCGTCAACAAGACGTATGAGCCGCATCCGATCCACATCCACGTCAACGACTTCCTCGTCGTGGCGATCAACGACCAGCCCGTCGACGAACATCACTACCGTGACACCGCCATGCTGCCACCCTTCGGAACACTCACCATCCGAACGCGATTCGCCGACTTCACCGGGAAATTCGTCATGCACTGCCACATCCTGTTCCACGAGGACCACGGGATGATGCAACTCCTCGAGGTCGTCGACAGGCCCACCTGACACGCGCCGGTCGCCGGACCCGCCTGTACTCACCCGCCACTTCGCACCAGGAGAACCATGTCCCGCCGACAGCGCATCATCCTCATCGCGGCCGCCGCGGTCGCCCCCACCCTTGGCATCGCCTCGCCCGCGGTGTCGGCATCGCCGCTCTCCGACCTGATCACCAGCATCGGGACGGGGTCCGCGGGACCGCGAGCACAGGAGAAGAACGAGACACAGCTGCAGATACGGAGCGGGATCCCCGAGGACTTCCGCGGGTACCTCGTCAGGAGGGGTCCGTCGGACTCCGACACGTGCTTCACGATCACCGACTCGTCCAGCGGAAGTCGCGTGACGGACGGGTTCCGCGTCCCGCCGAACTATGTCAGCAACTGGACCGTGACGGTCGACACGACCACGCCGGGCTGTGAGCGCCCTGCGACCGCTGTCAGCTTCTCGGGTGGCCGAAACGGGACCCCGGCGGTCACCATCATCGGAGGTGCACGCGGATTCGACGTCCGCTGCAGCGACCGATCGCGCGCCGAAGGATCCTGTGACATCCGCGATCACCCGTCGGGCGGCTTCGCCGTCACCATCTCCTGACGTGCGAGTGACACCGCGCCGCGGGACTGAAGAGCAGCGTCGACGAGACGGCGTTCGCGACGAGCCGTCCGACAGCGGGAACACCCCGTCCGGTTCCGATGACTGGTCGCGGCGGCGGCGGTGGGAACGACGTGTGCTGAGAGAACTCGTCGACTGGCTTCTCGACTAGCTCCCGGACGCCGATCCTGGACTCACAGGGCGTCGATGCGGCGGAGAACCGCGGTGGCACCGACCTCCTCGCGGCGCGACGGGCTCGAGAGAGGGCCTCGCCGCTCGCCTGACCGTCGCGCCGGTGTTCCAGCAGCGCCACGAGGTAGAGCGTCTCCGAATGCCAGCCGTCGAAGCCGTTGTCGCGGTGCGAGTTCAGCGCGTCTTTCAGGTGGTCGGTCGCACGGTCGAACTCCGCCATCGCGATCGGCGAGCTCGCCGAGGTGGTGGTGGACGGTGCCGTACACCGACGACCACGAGATGGTGTTCTCGCCTGCGTGGGGTGCGAGCCGCTCGTACGCGAGTGAGCAGATCTCGACGTCCCCGACCTGCGCCGCGACGCGCCCGATCGTGGCGATCGTGCTCAAACCACATGATGGTTGACGGGGATACTTGTCGATGCGCGCGCGGTCGTACCAGTCGACGAGTCGGGTGGCCGCGTCGATGTCGCCGACATCGACGAAGGCGGTGGCGAGGCAGGCGCGGTTAGGTGTCGACGACGTCGAGACGCTCGGTGATGGCGTCGCGCGCCGCGACGATCTCGCTCATGTCACCCCGGAGGGCGCGCAACGCGAACGTCGGTCCGAGGAGTCGCCCGAAGGAGTCCCCTCGACCGGGGACGACGGGATGTCGCGGAGATCGTCCATACGGCTGTCGGCGCGTACCAGGCGCCCGGCGGCGAGGTCGATGGAGAACTTGATCGCGCGGGTCAGCCAGGCCATCTCCGGATCACGCGAGGCCTGGGCGGGGGTCAGGTTCGCGGTCATCTGCACCGCGGCACGGGAGTTCGCCGTACTCGATCTGGTGCCGGGCGATCCACACGGCCATGAGCGGGTCGACCCGGCGGTCCGTCGACGTGGCGAGCAGTTCCCATCAACTCCGTGTAGGACTCCCGTCGCAGCTGTGACCACTGCGGGACCCGCAGCGCGACGATCCACGGCGGACAGTGCCGCGGTGAGCGCCGAGCGGTCGCCGACGCCTCGGGCCGCACGGATCGCGCGGTGCAGCAGGTCCGCCCGTGGGTGTGGTCGGAGACCCAGATCAGCTCGATCGCCAACTGC
>JAQIJH010000033.1:0-54260 GCA_036946345.1 Gordonia paraffinivorans
ACGGCGACTTCTCGCCGCGGACCGGCGAGCTCGCGCTGGCGTTGAAGAGTCGCGACGTGAAGACCTACGCGATGACCGACCCGTCGCGCCCGACGCTCACCGCCGACTACACCGACTTCGGCAGCTACGTGAACGGTGTGGCCTACAGCGCCGACGGCACCCACCTCGTCGGGTCCAGCAGCGACGACACCGCTCGCGTGTACGACCTCGTGAACAAGACCCCGCCGCAGTCGCTGCGCGTCGGCAACACGGTCACCCAGGCGGCGTTCGCGGGCAGTGAGGTCGTGACGTCGGGCGGGGACGGCGCCGTCGCGGTGTGGCCGGCGAGGCAGTACTCCGTGCAGGCCGGCCCGGCCAACACCTTCCTGTTCGCATTCCAGGCCGACGGCCCACGGTTCACCGTCAGCGGCGCCGACGCCGACGGCGCGCTCTCGCAGTGGCGGATCGACCCGCGGGCAGGGATCCAGCGCGCGGGGCCGGACGTGTCGCCGCCCGCGGGCACGGGCTTCACCGCGTTCGACATGACCCGCGATGCGAACCTCGTCGCCGCCGGCACCGTCGACGGACGCATGTATCTCGCCGACGTCTCGGACCCGGCCCGGGCCTCGGTGATCTCGCCACCCGTCGACATCACCCCGGGCAAGCTCATCGAGACGGTGGCCGTGAGCGGGCGGTCGAAGGTCGTCGTCAGCGGGTCGTCCCTCTCGCCGGACCTCCCGGTGATCGACGTGTCGAACCCGCGCATGCCGCGGCGGGCGGGGATGCTCGACCTCGGCGACGGGGTCGCCTGGGTGTCGATGTCGCCCGACGGTCGGATGGCCGTCGTGTCCAGCGTGAACGGGTTCGTCGCCCTCGCGGACGTCTCCGATCCGTCGGCTCCCCGGTTCCTGTCGAGGACGAAGGTGTTCGAGTCGGGTGCGCGTGCGTCCCGGTTCTCACCCGACGGGAAGCAGATGGTCGTCACCTCGGCGGACAACGAGGTCCGGATGTTCGACGTCTCGAACCCCTCGGCACCCCGAGCCCTCTCCGACCTGGTCGGGCCCACCGGGGCGGTGTACAGCGCGACGTTCTCCCGCGACGGCACGCGTGTGGCCGCTGGTGGCGCCGACGGCCGACTCTGGCTGTGGGATGTGCGGGACCCGGCCCGACCGGTGGCCTCGGAGCGCCTGCAGGCGTTCCCGGGTCGCATCTACGACGTCCAGTTCGGACCCGGCGATGACCAGGTGCTCGCGACCGGTGCGGCGGGCGTCGTCGGGTCCTGGGACACCGACGTGTCGGCAGTCGTGGGCGCCGCGTGCCGCATCGACACCGACCCGATCTCCCGCGACGAGTGGAGCCTGTACGTCCCGGGGTTGCCGTACCAGCCGCCGTGTGACTGAGGGCGTCGCGACCGGCGCGACACCTACGATGTGCGGGACCGGGCGGGGGACGGTGGCCCGGTCCGACGGAGGTGACGGTGGTGTCGGACAGACGGGAGGCCCGTCGCGCGCTGCGCGCGGCCCAGGCCGAACTGCGGTCCGCCGAGCGCGATCTCGCGAGTCTCGGGGGAACGGCCCGGGTGCCGGCCGCCTCACGGTGGTTCGTCGTCGGCCTCGTCGCCGTGCTGGCGCTGGCGATCGCGGCCGGGGTGGTCGTGGGTCGACGGGTCGCCACCCCCGTTCGCAGTGACGCCGACGTGCTCGCCGCGGCGCGGTCTCTCGTCACGCCGTTGCTCACCCCGGACGTGCGTGACCCCGACCGGGCGGGCCGCGTCCTCGACGACGCGACGGGTGAGTTCCGCGACGAGTTCGCCCAGTCGAGTGGGTCGTGGAGTGCGGTGGTCGCGCGGCTGGGGACGCAGACGACCGGCGACGTCGACGGTGTCGCCCTGGCCGGACGACGGGGAGACGACGCGTCGGTGCTCGTCACCGCGGTGCTCGTCACCCGACGGACCGATGCGGCCGCTCCGCAGGGCGATCCGCGACGACTACGGCTCGTGGTCGACCTCGCCCCGGACGACGGCCGTCTCAAGCTCGCCGGTGTCGGGTTGATCCCGTGACAGCAGTCCGCACGGCGACGGGTCTGTGGGTCCGCGGTGTCGGTGTGATCGTGGGCGTCGCGCTGGTCGCCGCGATGGCGATCGTGGTCGGTACACCCGGGTGGTTGGTGTCGCTCCTGGTGACGTCGGCGATCGTCGCGGTGGTGGACATCGGGACGACCCGGTGGTGGCAGGTGTCCGAGACGTGGGCCGCGGTGGTCGTCGCCGTTCTCATCGTCGCGGCAGCCGGTGGTCTCGTGGGTGTCACCGTCCACGAGCGCTCCGATGCGCGAGCGGTCGCCGCGGCTCGCGCCGAGGTCGTGCGGATGGGTGCGCAGACCGTCTGTCGGGTGATCGAGCGCGGCACCCCGGCCCGACAGGCCGCGGCCCTGGCCGCCGCGACAGGGGACCTCGCCGATCGGCTGCGTTCGGGGGCAACGGTCCTCGGTGGGTCCGGGGATCAGGCGGCCTGTCGTCCGGTGGAGACCGGTGTGACCTCGGCGTCCCGGGGTGCCGCCGAGGTCGTCGCGCTCGTCGAGGTGACCGCCGACGGTGCGACCGGTGAGAGAGCGGTGACGGCCGGTCTCCGTCGTGTCGACGGACGGTGGGCGGTCGCGACGCTGCAGGTGGTGCGATGACCGACGACTCGGCGACGGGCCTCGCCAAGGACTCCCACCGGCTCGCGGTGGCGCGCGACCGGGTCGCCGCGGCGCAGGCTGCGGTCGACGCGGCGCGGGAACGGTTGGCGCAGGCCCCGCCCCGCGACGGCCGACGGATCGTCGCGACATCGGTCGTCGTCGGCGTGATCGCGGCCGTCGGTGCGGCGATCGCGACCCCGGTCCTGCACCGGCAGAGCCCTTCCGGTCCGTCGGATGACGTCGTCCGATCGGCGTCGACCGCGATCGCGACGATCCTGTCCGCCGACCCCGCTCACCCGGACCGCTACCTCGATGCCGCGCGCGCGGTGAGCGGCGGGGAGTACCGGCGACGGGTCGACGACGCCGCTCCCGCGATCGGGGCCGCGGTCGCACAGTTGGGTGCCGCGGGGACCGGGCAGGTGGTCGCGGCCGGTGTCGTCGGCGGCCCCGTGTCGGCGGCGGGACCGGCGGACGTCCTCGTCGTCGCCGAGACGACGGCACCCCAGCTCGTCGGCGGGTCCGCAGGGGACCGACGGATCGTGCTGTCGGTGACCATGATCCGCGAGGCCGGATCCTGGGTCGTCGGACAGGTGGCCCTGCGATGAGGACCGTGCGGACCGCCGTCGCGCTCGTGGCCCTGGCTGGTCTGGCGGCGGTGGTGTGGGTGCTCGGCGTCCCGGGGTGGCTGATCGCCCCGGCCGTCGCGCTCGCGGTCGTGGTGGTGGGGCTCTGGGTGGTCGGGGTGCGGTCGGCGCATCCGGGTCGCCTGGCCGACATCGCACTAGTCGGACTCGCCGCGGCGACGGCGATCGCCGCGATCGTCGTCGCCCTCACCGTCCCGCGGTCCGCGCAGACGGACGACGCCTCGCTCCGAGGGCGCACGGCGGAGGCCGTGACCGCGTACCTGACCATCGCGCCAGGTGCGGATGATCCCGACGCGGTGGCGACGCGACTGCGCACCCTCACCCCGCTGCTCACCGATCGCGCCCTCGCCGACCTGCGCAGCCAGGGGCCGGACGCAGCGCTCGCCGGGGCGGTGGCGACCTCGGCCACCCAGCAGGTCGTGGTGCAGTCGGTGGGTGTCGCCGAACGGCATCGCGACAGCGCGCGCCTCCTGGTGTACGCCGCACTGCGAGCGACGATCCCGCGTGTCTCCCCGGACGCCGCGACATCGCCGGTGGCCCGCTGGGCCGTCATGCGTAGAGTCGATGGCACGTGGCGGCTCGCCGATCTGTACCCGGTGGGTCCGGGCGGATGACGCGTCCTCGGCACGGTTCTCCCGAGACGAGTAGGAGCGTGGTCCGATGGGCGCTGGTGTGGTGATCGTGGGAGCGGGTCTGGGCGGTGTACGCCTCGCCGAGAACCTCCGTCAGGCCGGGTACTCCGATCCCGTGACGCTCGTCGGCAAGGAACCCCACCTCCCGTACGACCGGCCGCCCCTGTCGAAGGCCGTGCTGCGCGGCGAGCGCGGACCCGTCGAGCTCAAGTCGCGAGAGTGGTACGACGACAACCACATCGCTCTGCTCCTGGACACGGAGGTGACGTCGATCGAACTCGACGGCCACAGCGTCTCGGTCGGGTCCGGCGAGACCCTCGCGTTCGAGTCGTTGGTCCTGGCGACCGGTCTCGACCCCCGCTTCCTTCCCGACGACGTCCTCGACGGCCAGGACGCGACCTCGGTGCCGGAGCTGTCCGGCGTGCACGTCGTCCGGACCGCCGACGACGTGTCGGCGCTGCGCGAGGAGGTCCGTGACGGCGTGCGGATCGTGGTGGTCGGCGCCGGGTTCATCGGGTGTGAGACCGCGGCGAGCCTGTCGACCCTCGGCGCTCAGGTGACGATCGTCGAGCCCGCCCCGTCGGTGCTGCACGCCGCGCTCGGCCCGGAGATCGGTGCGCGCGTGGAGAAGATGCACACCGACCGCGGCGTCACGGTGCGCACAGGCGTCGGGGTCAGCGGGTTGACGGTCGACGACGGCGCGGTGCGCGGCGTCGTGCTGGACGACGGCTCGACCCTGGACGCCGATCTCGTCGTGATCGGGATCGGCTCGATCCCCATCACGGATCTGGCGGAGTCCGTGGGCCTCACGCTCGCAGACAGGTCCCACGGCGGTGGGATCTCCTGCGACAGCCGTGGTCGCACGTCGGCTCCGGGAGTGTACGCACTGGGCGACGTGGCGAACTGGGCGGACGAGTCCGGTGAGTTCGGGCGTCGCGTGGAGCACTGGAACCACACCGTCGAGCAGGCGAAGGTGCTGGCCGACACCATCGCGGGGACGGAGAAGGCCGCGACGGCGCCTGTGGTGCACTACTTCTGGACCGACCAGTTCGACGTGAAGATCCAGTGTCTGGGAACCCCGACCGCCGACGACGACATCCACGTCGTCGACGAGGACGGCGAGAAGTTTCTCGCCTACTTCAGCCGCGACGGCAGGTTGACCGGCGTCGTCGGCGCCGGGCGCGCCGGTGCGGTGATGAAGATGCGGAAGACCGTCGCCGACGCCCCGCCGGTCTCGGAACTGCTGCAGCAGAGCTGAGTCGACTCACGCCGCGGTCCTACCGTTCGCGGGGGCGCGTGATCGGTGGTCGTGGCCGGTCGGTGTGCGGATGATTGCTTCGTGTGTGCCGTCGTCGTCGATCGATGTGGTGACCGCCCAGCCGGAGTTCTCCTTTTGCCGGTTGTGTGTTCGACACAGGCCGTTGCCGTTCGCACTGTCGGTGGGCCCGCCGTCGCAGTGGGGGTGGGCGTGGTCGATCTCGGCGATCGGGGCGCCGCAGTACGGCATCCGGCACGACACATCACGACGGGTGATGAACCGCCGCAGGCCGGGCGGGAAGATCCGCGCCGTCGACTCCATCGCCACCAGCGCCCCGCTGCCTGGCGTGGTGAACAGCCGCCGCAGCTCGACCAGCGCGTCTGCGTCGAGCGCCTCAGCGATCATTTCGCGCGCGGTGTTCGCGGGGACCGGGCCGTAGCCGGGGATCTCAGCGGCGCCGTCTGCGCCGCCGACGAGGACGTCGGCGCCGATCACGACGTCGACCGACACCGCGACGTCCTCCGCCCGGGCTTGTCCGGTGAGTCGATCGACCAGTGCGTCGGCCATGATCTGCGCGTGGGTGGGGTCACCGTCCCCGACGAGACCGTCGGCGTGCTGCTTCAGCGCGGCGAAGGCAGCGATCCCTGCCTTCATCGGTAACAGCGCCGAGAGCTGCACCATCGCGTCCGGTTTCGGCCGCATGCTCACGCGGCGATCCTTCGGGGCGGATGCGTTGCGGTCGACCACGGCCTGCGGGTCCCGCTCATAGGCGATCCGCTTCGCCAGCGCCTCCAGCTCCCGATCCCCAACACCCTCGAGCGTTGCGGCGTCGGCGCACAGAGCCTCATCGATGACCCGACGGTCCTCGACCTGCAAGTACGCCGTCTCGCGCACCAGGATCGTCGCCCGCCATTCCGAGAGGAACCCCTCCCGCAGGCGTGCGAACGTGTTGGGCATCTCGCCCATTGCCAGGGCGAACCCCAGATGCCGGCCGCCGGCGTTCCCGGACACGCGTCGCGCCAACGCCACCTCCGCCGACAACCCGCGGCAGCGACGATCGACCGGTACACCGCACTCGGCCTCGGCGGCAGACCGCAGCTCGCGCAATTGCTGTGTGTCCGCGGCCTGGCCGGCTGCGCAGGCCGCCTTGATCGACTCCAACAGCGATATGCGGTCGATCGCCTCCACCTCGTCGCCGGCGGCCTGGATCGCGGCGAGCGCAGCCATCACGTCGCGCAGCGTCTTCCGCGCGTCGACAATGCCCGTGCTGTCCATGCGTACATGTGTACACGAGTGGTCCGACAGGAACGCGCCCGCGAAACCGGTCCGTGCACAACCGTTTCGATGTCTCAACCGCCCAACGGACGGTTCCGGGTGCCCAACGGACGGTTCCGGCTGCCCGACAGACGGTGGGGGAGTGTGGGTCCTAGAACTCGATCGTGAGTTCGTCCGAGGTCGGTCGGGCCTGGCAGCCGAGGATGTAGCCGTCGTCGATGTCCTCCTGGTCGAGGGCGCCGACGTTGTCCATCTGCACAGTGCCGTCGACGACGGTGCATGCGCAAGAACCACATTCACCCTCGCGACAGGAGTAGGGCACGTCGAGTCCGGCGGCGAGCATGATGTCGACGAGCGTCTTCGACCGCGGCCATGTCAGTTCGTGGACGGTGCCGTCGAGCTCGACGGAGACCGTCGCCGCGTCGGCGGACTCCTCCTCCGACGGCGCCTCGAGGTCGGGATCGTCGAACGGGTCCCCGGACAGCGAGGTGAACACCTCGGCGTGCACGTGGTCGTGTGGGAACCCGGCGTCGGCGAGTGCGGTGTGGACGGCGTCCATGAACGGTGCGGGGCCGCACATGAAGGCGCTGTGGCCGGAGAACGGGGCGACGAGCGCGCGGAGTGCGGGTGCCGTGGGAAGCCCCTGGACGGACTCGAGCCAGTGGATGACGGCGAGGCGCTCGGGGTTCTCCTGGGCCAGGGTGCGCAGCTCGTCGCGGAAGATGACGTCGTTCTCGGACCTGTTGGCGTAGACGACCGCCACCGGCGCGGAGCCCTTCTCCAGCGCCGCCTTCAGGATCGACATCACCGGCGTGATGCCGCTGCCGGCCGCCAGCAACAGCAGCGGGGAATCGAGGTCGTGGGGTGTGAACACGCCGGACGGGGGCAGGACCTCGATCTCGGTGCCGGCGGACACGTTGTCGCAGAGCCAGTTCGAGCCGTACCCCTCCGAGGTGCGCTTGACGGTCACCTTGGGCCGCGGGTCGGTGAAGGGCGAGGAGGACAACGAGTAGCACCGCGCGACCGATCCGGTGCGGTCACTGGGGATGCGGACGGTGAGGAACTGTCCGGGCCGGTAGGCGGTGAACTTCTCCGCGCTCTCGCCGGGGACGTCGAAGACGATCGAGCGCGCGTCGGCGGTCTCCTCGATCACCTCGGCGACGGTGAGCACGGCGCTGCGCGCGCTGTGTGGCGTCAGGGACGTCATCGATCACCCTCCGAAACGAGAACACGTTCTAGTTCTGCTGCACGCTACCGCGCGGCGGCGTGGCGCCGCCAGGTCGACCCGACCCGACGGGTGGCCTAGAGGCCTCGGTCGAGGATACGGCTGCCCTGTGTGAGCAGGTGGTCGAGGTCGGCATCGTCGTCGGCCAACCACTGCCCGTAGGCGGCCAGGGCCACCCCCAGCAGCAGCCAGGCGATGGTCTGCGGGCGGTGGTCACCGGGCCGCTCGTCGGTCACGCCGGCGACGTAGTCGGCGACGACCTGGCGCCACCCGGCGTACATGAGCATCGAGTGCGCCTGCAGGGCCGGGACCGTGAGCAGCAGCGCCATCCGTCGCCGGTGAGCGGGGACTTCGGCGGGATCGAGGTGGTTGAAGGCGACCAGCGACGACCGCAGCGCGTCGGCGAGGCCCATGGTCGGCGGGAGTCCGGCGAGGTGCCCGCGCATGCCGGCGAGGTGGGTGTCGAAGTCACCCCAGGCGATGGCGTTCTTGGAGGGGTAGTAGCGGAAAAGAGTCCGTCGGGCGATCCCTGCGGCCGCCGCGATGTCGTCGACGCTGGTCTCGTCGAACCCACGCTCGGTGAACAGGTCGATGGCGATCGCGCTGATGCGGGATCGCGTCGTGCTCGGACGTCTCCCGGGCGTCGTCATCGCGCCTCCTCACCCCACGCACGCGAGATTTTTGGAACACGTTCTCGTTTTTCCTGGCTTTCTGGCACCGGGTGCCACTATAGTCCGCTGTGACCCAGTTCACGTCCTTCCGGAGGTTCCCATGTCCGACACCCACAGCACTGCCGGCACCAACGTGACCGAGACCGAACTGGTGTCGGAGTCCCTGGTCGAGGAGGTCTCGATCGACGGCATGTGCGGCGTGTACTGACCGTGGTCGATCCGTCTGGGTTCGATTCTTCTGGCGCGTGGGAGCTGGATCCGCGGGTCGCGGTGCGGCCGGAACCGTTCGGCGCGTTGCTGTATCACTTCGGCACCCGCAAGCTCTCGTTCCTGAAGAACACGACGGTGGTCGAGGTGGTGCGGTCGCTGGCCGATCACCCGTCCGCCGACGCCGCGATCGCCGCGGTGGTGGCCGAGCCGGCGGCGCGTGCGCCGTACGTGCAGGCCCTGGCGACCCTGGCGACCTCGGCCATGATCCGGCCCGCCGCCCTCGACCTCCCGGAGACAGCATGACGAGCACCCTCGACCGGCCCGCGGCAGTTCCCGTCCCCCGTCTGGTGGACCAGTTCGAGCGGGGCCTGGACGCCCCGATCTGCCTGACATGGGAGTTGACCTACGCCTGCAACCTGGCGTGTGTGCACTGTCTGTCGTCGTCGGGCAAACGCGACCCGCGGGAGTTGTCGACCGAGCAGTGCAAGGCGGTGATCGACGAGCTGCAGCGGATGCAGGTCTTCTACGTCAACATCGGCGGGGGTGAACCCACCGTGCGATCGGATTTCTGGGAACTGGTCGACTACGCCACCGCTCATCAGGTGGGGGTGAAGTTCTCCACCAACGGGTTACGCATCACACCGGAGGTCGCGACGAGACTCGCGGCGTCGGATTACGTCGACGTCCAGATCTCGCTGGACGGGGCGACCGCGGAGGTCAACGACGCCGTGCGCGGTCCGGGATCGTTCGACATGGCCGTGCGGGCACTGCGCAACCTGCGCGACGCCGGGTTCGCCGACGCGAAGATCAGCGTCGTGGTCACCCGCCACAACGTCGACCAACTCGACGAGTTCGCCGCCCTCGCCGACGAGTTCGGCGCGACGCTGCGCATCACGCGTCTGCGGCCGTCGGGTCGCGGCGCCGACGTCTGGGATGACCTGCACCCGTTGCCGGACCAGCAACGCGCCCTGTACGACTGGCTCGTCGCCCACGGCGACGGCGTGCTCACGGGGGACTCGTTCTTCCACCTGTCGGCGTTCGGCGACGGCGGGGCCGGCTCCGCGCTGCCGGGTCTGAACCTGTGCGGTGCGGGGCGGGTCGTCTGCCTGATCGATCCGGTGGGCGACGTGTACGCGTGCCCCTTCGCGATCCACGAGAACTTCCTCGCCGGCAACGTCCTGTCCGACGGCGGTTTCCGGACCGTCTGGCAGCAGTCGGAGCTGTTCCGCGAGCTGCGCGAGCCGCAGACCGCCGGGGCGTGCGCGTCGTGCAACCACTACGACTCCTGCCGCGGTGGGTGCATGGCGGCGAAGTTCTTCACCGGACTGCCTCTCGACGGCCCGGACCCGGAATGCGTCCAGGGCTTCGGGGAGTCGCTGCTGGCCGGGGAGCGCAGCACCCCCACCGCGAACAAGGACCACTCCCGCGGCGTGCCCCTCACCCTGATGACCCGCCCCCCGTCGCGTGATTGCGACGAGAACCCGCTCGCGGGCTTCGCGCCCGTCTGATCCCCTGTCACGAAAGCAGTTGCCCACCATGGCCAACCCCTGGTTCGAAACCGTTCTCGAGGCGCAGCGGCGTGCCCGCAAGCGCCTGCCCAAGTCGGTGTACTCCGCACTCGTCGCCGGCAGCGAGAAGGGCATCACCCTCGCCGACAACGTGGAGGCGTTCGCCGAGATCGGGTTCGCCCCGCACGTCGTCGGTGCCCACGCCGACCGCGAACTGTCGACGACGATCATGGGCCAGGAGATCGCGCTACCCGTGATCATCTCCCCGACCGGGGTGCAGGCCGTGGACAAGGACGGCGAGGTCGCCGTCGCGCGCGCGTCGGCGGCCCGGGGGACGGCCATGGGGCTGTCCAGCTTCGCCTCCAAGCCGGTCGAGGACGTCGCGGCGGAGAACCCCAAGACGTTCTTCCAGATCTACTGGCTGAACTCGCGGGAGGAGATCCTGCGGCGAGCCGAGCGCGCGCGCGCCGCCGGCGCCAAGGGCCTGATCGTCACCACCGACTGGTCCTTCTCCATGGGCCGCGACTGGGGAAGCCCCGCCATCCCCGAGAAGGTCGACCTCAAGGCGCTGCTGAAGCTCGCGCCGGAGATCGCGATGCGCCCGCGGTACGCCTGGTCGTGGTTCAACAAGGGCAAGCCCGTCGTCCCCGACCTCACCGCCCCGAACCTCGCCGACCCCGGCCAGATCGCGCCGACGTTCTTCGGCGCGTACGGGCAGTGGATGCAGACCGCGCCGCCGAGCTGGGAAGACCTGCAGTGGCTGCGGGAGCAGTGGGACGGGCCGTTCATGGTCAAGGGCATCACCCGTCTCGACGACGCCAAACGCGCTCGTGACATCGGCGCCTCGGCGCTGTCGGTGTCGAACCACGGGGGCAACAACCTCGACGGCACACCGGCCACCATCCGGATGCTCGGACCCATCGCCGACGCCGTCGGCGCCGACATGGAAGTCCTCCTCGACGGCGGCATCCGCCGCGGCAGCGACGTCGTGAAGGCGCTCGCCCTGGGCGCCGACGCCGTCATGATCGGCCGCGCCTACCTGTGGGGCCTGGCCGCCAACGGTCAGGCCGGCGTCGAGAACGTCCTCGACATCCTGCGCGGAGGCATCGACTCGGCCCTCATGGGCCTGGGACGCAAGAGCATCCACGAACTCACCCGCGACGACCTGATCATCCCCGACGGCTTCGAGAAGCGGTTCGGCGAGACCACCGACGAGGAGCGCTGACCGACGTGGCAGGACGATTCGACGGTGCCGTCGTCTACATCACGGGCATCGCCCGTGGGCAGGGGCGCAACCACGCCGTGCGGTTCGCGCAGCAGGGCGCGGCGGTGGTCGGCCTGGACATCGCCGGCCCGATCGCCGACCACACCACGTACCCGGCGGCCACCCCCGAGGACCTCGCGGAGACCATCCGTCAGGTCGAGGAGGCCGGGGGCCGGATCCTCGCGCGTCAGGGTGACACCCGCGATCTCGCGTTCCAGGAGCAGCTCGTCGCCGACGGCGTCGAGAGGTTCGGCAGGATCGACCACGTCATCGCCAACGCCGGTGTCCTGACGTGGGGGCGCATCTGGGAGCTGACGCCCGAGCAGTTCGACGACATCATGGCCGTCAACGTCCGGGGGACCTGGAACACGTTGCGGGTCACCATCCCCGTGATGATCGAGCACGGTGTCCGCGGCAGCATCACGGTCGTCAGTTCGAGCGCGGGACTCAAGGCCATGCCCTTCCAGGCGTCCTACTCCGCGTCGAAGTTCGCCATCCGTGGGATGGCGCAGTCGGCGGCGAAAGAGCTGGGGGAGCAGGGGATCCGGGTGAACACCATCCACCCCTACGCCGTGGACACCCCCATGGCGTTCGAGGACACCAAGGCCTCGGAGGTGTTCGCGATGGAGCGGTTCATGCCCAACTTCGTGCCGATCCTCGACAAGCCGTTCTTCTCCACCTGCGACGAGGTCACCGACATGGTGATGTTCCTGTGCTCGGACTCCGCGCGGACGATCACCGCGTCGGAGTTCTCCATGGACCAGGGATCTGTGAAGGTGTGAGCCGGTCGGGCTCGGTTCAGTCGGCCCACACCTGTGCGGCCGGAGTCGCGGCGCGCGCCGGACCCTCCGGGGTGTCCGGCACGCTGCGCGAGAACCGGGGCGCGACAGAGGCTTGTGTGACGCCGTCGATGTCGGCGAGCGTGCCGCGTGCCGCGAGGTGCGGATGGGCCGGCGCCTCGGTGAAATCGAGGACCGGTGTGGTGCAGGCGTCGGTGCCGTCGAACACAGCCGCCCACTCGTCGCGGGTGCGGGTCGCGAACGTCTCGGTGAAGCGCGCGCGCAGCTCCGGCCAGCGTGCGAGGTCGTTCTGGTCGGGCAGGTCGGCGTCGGCCAGCCCGAGTCCCTGGATCAACTGTGCGTAGAACTGGGGCTCGATGGCCCCCACGGCCATGTAACGACCGTCCGAGGTCTCGTAGACCTCGTAGTAGGGGGCGCCGGTGTCGAGCAGGTTGACGCCGCGGCGGTCCTGCCACAACCCCGTCCCCCGGAACGCCCACATCATCTGACCGAGGACGGACGCGCCGTCGACCATGGCCGCGTCGACGACCTGACCGCGGCCGGAGACACCCCGTTCGACGAGCGCCGCGAGCACGCCGACGACGAGGAACATCGATCCACCGCCGAAGTCACCCACGAGGTTCAGCGGCGGCACGGGACGCTCGTCGGCGCGGCCGATCGCGTGCAACATGCCCGTGAGCGAGATGTAGTTGATGTCGTGCCCGGCGCGGTCGGACAACGGACCCTCCTGGCCCCATCCCGTCATGCGGCCGTAGACCAGGCGGGGGTTGCGCTCCAGCAGTTCGTCGGGGCCGAGGCCGAGACGCTCCATCACACCGGGGCGGAAGCCCTCGACGACGACGTCGGCGCGCTCGACGAGGCGCAGGATCTCGGCCTTGTCGTCGGCCGACTTCAGGTCGGCCTCGACGACGGCCGATCGGCCGCGCAGCAGCTGATCGGCCGCGCGACCCTCGGCGGGCAGCGTGCCCGCGCGTTGCACGCGCACGACGTCGGCGCCGAGGTCGGCCAACAACATCGACGCGTGGGGGCCGGGACCGATCCCCGCGAACTCGACCACGCGGACACCGCCGAGCGGGCCGGGGCGGGTCGCGGGGGACCCTTCCGATCCCGGGGTCGCACCGATCGGGGCACCGGTGTTCGGGGCGCTGCTCATGGGCCACCTCGTCGTCGCTCGTTCGCCTACAGACCGAGCACTCGCTCGCCTCGCCCGACAGCATCGCACGTGCACGCGCACGTCCCCGCAACAGGGTGGAGGACGCGCGGACGACCCGGAGTCGGACCGCGGTCGCGGAACGGTCAATTGCGTTCGTGGATCGGGTGTTCAGAATCCGTCGCGATGACTAGCATGGCCAGGATGACCCGCCCCGGTGGGCTCGGCGCGAAGACCTGGCCCGAGCTGGACGACCGCCGGTGCACGGTCGTGGTCCCGCTCGGCGCCCTGGAGCAGCACGGGCCGCACCTCCCGCTCGACACCGACACCCGGATCGCGGAGGCCGTGGCACGACGGGCGGTCGACCGACTCGTCGCCGACGGTCACGACGTGGTGCTGGCGCCGCCTCTCGCGTACGGCGCGAGCGGCGAACACGAGGGCTTCCCGGGCACGGTGTCCATCGGGCACGACGCGCTCCGCCTGCTGCTCGTCGAGTTCGGACGCAGCGTCTGCCGCTGGGCGGCGCGACTGCTGATCGTCAACGCCCACGGCGGCAACGCGCACACCGTCGTCGACGCCGTCGCCCTGCTGCGGTCCGAGGGCCGGGATGTCGCGTGGTGGGCGTGCTCGGTCCCCGACGGTGACGCCCACGCCGGTCGCACCGAAACAGCTGTGCTGCTGTCGATCTCGCCCGAGGTCGTCATCCGCGAGCGGGTGGCGGCGGGCGCCACCGCGCCCATCGGTGACCTCATGGACGCACTCCGGGCGGGCGGCGTGCGTGCCGTCAGCGCCAACGGCGTCCTGGGCGACGCCCGACCCGCCGACCCCGACGACGGTCGTCGCCTCGTCGACGGGATGGTGGAGCGACTCGTCGCGGGGACGCTGCGCTGGTCGCCGGCCGATCGGGGTGTGGTGGCATGACCGACGAGATCGCGACGACCACAGCGGTCGCGCAGGACGGACCGCCCACGACGCGCCTCCCGGACGGGTTCCAGGTCCAGGTCGACTCCCGGGTCACGGTCTCGGACGACGGGCGCCACCTCGTCGGCGGGTCGCCGACACGGCTGCTCTCCCTCGCTCCGCGCGCCGCGTCGATGGTCGACTGCGACGGTCGGCTCGTGGTGTCCGACGAGTCGACGGCGACCGTCGCACGACGCCTGCTCGACGCGGGGATCGCCCATCCCCGCCCGATGTTCGGCCCGTCCGTCGAGGACGTCACGATCGTGGTCCCGGTGCGCGACAACCAGTCCGGCCTCGATCGTCTGCTCGCGGTGCTCGACGCGACGCACGTGGTCGTCGTCGACGACGGATCGCAGGTCCCGGTGCAGGCACCGGGTGCGACGGTCGTGCGCACCGAGGTCAGCGTGGGTCCGGCGGCGGCACGCAATCTCGGCGCAGCGCGGTCCGAGACGCCGTTCGTCGCGTTCGTCGACTCGGACGTCGTCCCCGAGAACTCCTGGCTGTTCACGCTTCTCGCGCACTTCTCCGACCCCGCGGTGGCCGTGGTCGCGCCCCGGGTGGTCGCGCTGTCGCACGACGGTGGCGTGACCGCGCGCTACGAGGCGCTCTGCTCGTCGCTCGACATGGGCCGGCGGGAGGGCCCGGTGGTGCCCGGGACCCGGCTGTCCTACGTCCCCAGTGCCGCGATCATCGTGCGGCGGAGTGCGTTCCCCGGATTCGACGAACGCCTGCACGTCGCCGAGGACGTCGACCTGTGCTGGCGCCTCACCGCCGCGGGGTGGACCGTCCGCTACGACCCCATCGCCACGGTCGCCCACGATCACCGCACCGTGCTCCGCGCGGCGCTGGCCCGGCGCCGGTTCTACGGCACGGGCGCGGCACCGCTGTCCCGTCGGCACCCGGGACACGCGGCCCCCGTCGTCGTGACCGTGCCGACGGCCGTCGCCGCGCTCGCGGCGCTCACGCGCTCGCGGTGGGGTGCCGGCGTCGTCCTGGCGATGATCGCGGTGATCGCGGGCCGGGTGTACCGCCGCGTCGAGAAGGTGCCCGACGCGGCGTCGGTCGCCGCGCGTCTCACGGCCGAGGCGGTCGGGTTCGGCTTCCTCCAGGTGGCCGCCGCGCTGTGTCGGCACTACTGGCCGGTCTCGGTGGTGCTCGCCCTGCTGTCCGCACGCTTCCGCACCGTGCTGGTCGCCGTGGCGATCGTCGACGGTGTCGCGGAATGGGTTCGGGCCGAGATGCTCAACCCCGACCCGATAGAGCCGCTCGGTGTCACCCGCTTCCTCGTGCTGCGTCGTCTCGGCGACCTGGCCTACGGCGCAGGCCTGTGGCAGGGGGTGGTCACCACCCGCACCACCACCGCGCTGCGGCCCACCATCGTCCGCGCCTCGGACCCCGGCGCGTCGCGGGCGGCCGCGGCGGCGTCGGCCGCGCGCTGACACCGAGGGCCATGCCCGTCCGCAGACGCATCGTGGTCGTCGGGGCGGGCAGTGCCGGGTGCGCTGTCGCCGAGAGGGTCAGCAGGTCCGGCGCCGACGACGTGGTGGTCCTCGAGGCGGGCGGCGCCGCTGCCCCGGTCGACGTCGGTGTCCTGCCGCTCACCGATGCGGCCCGGGTGCGGACTCACGTCGACCGGGACGGGACCCCGCTGCCGCGGGGGATCGGACCCGGCGGGTCGTCCGCGGTCAACGGCGGCTATTTCCTGCGTGCCCACCGCGCAGACCTCGCGGGGTGGGATCCGTCGGTCTGGGACCCGGCGGTCGTCGAGCGCGTGTACACGTCACTCGACGGTGGTGAGGGCGGTGGCGGGTCGATGGGAGTCCGTCGGGTCGCGAACGCTGAGCTGCACCCCCGTGCCGCGGCGTTCGAGGCGGCCATGCGACGCGGCCACGTGACGGTCGACGGTGTGTGGCCCGACGAGGGAATCGTCCGGGTCCGTCTGAACGCGACCGGTCGGCGTCGTCGGACGGCGGCCGATGCACTGCTGTACGAGGCCGTGTCGCGCCCGAATGTGGAGCTGCGCACTCGATCTGCCGTCCACCGGATCGAGACCATCACGGGGACAGTGCGATCGGTCGTCCTCGACGACGGCACGACGGTCCCGGCGGACGAGGTCGTGCTGTGCGCCGGGACGATCGGTTCGGCCATCGTCGCCGCACGCTCCGGACTCCCGGCGACCATGCCGCTCGCCGAGCACCGGGAACTGCTCGTACGCAGCCGGGTCCGGGCGGTCGGACCCGGTCCGGTGGAGGCGGTGCTGCAGACCGTTGTCCACACGTCCGACGGGTTCGAGATCCGCTGCTATGAGCGCGATTTCGCAGACCACGTGGATGGTGTCCCCCGCACCGGACCGGCGATCGGGGTGGCGGCGATGCGCAGGGTGGGTCAGGGGTCGATCACCATCGCACCCGACGGGATCCCCGACGTCGACCTCGGCCGACCGGACGACGCCGCGCTGGACCGGATGCGGTCGATCGCCGACGAGGTCGCCGCGATGCTCGAGGGGCCCGACTTCGCGGGCCTGATCGTGCCGGGGTCGACGTCCGTCGACGACGCCCTCAGCACGTCCCACCATGCCTGGGGTGCACTGCCCCTCGGCGGGTCTGCCGACTGGGAGGGACGGGTCCGCGACGTCGACGGATTGTGGGTCGCGGACGCAGCGGCACTGCCCACGCCGCTGTCGAGCGGACCGCACGCCACGGTGATGATGACGGCCTCGGTGATCGCCGATCGTGTCGCCGCCGCCGGACTACCCTGACGCGCATGACATCACTGGACGACCCGCAGATCCGCGCATTCCTGTCCGAGGGGACGCGGACCGGACATCTCGGCTGGACGGCGTCCGACGGGCGGCCTGTCGCCGCGCCGGTGTGGTTCGTCCTCGACGGCGACCGGATCGCCTTCAACACCGGCGCCGCGACCGCGAAGGGACGCGCGATCGCCCGGGACCCGCGAGTGGTCATGACCGTCGACCTGCCGGAGCCGCCCTACGCCTTCGTGCAGATCCAGGGGATCGCGCACACCGGAGACGATCTCGACGAGGTCCGCCGGATCGCGACCGAGACGGGTGGGCGGTACATGGGCGCCGACCGCGCCGAGGAGTTCGGTGCGCGCAACGGTGTCCCCGGTGAGCTCGTCGTCTGGATCGAGCCGACGAAGGTCATCGCCTCACTCGACGCGACCGCCTGAGCGGACCCCCGCAGGCCGCACGACGGCGAGGTGCTCGTCGAGCGACGCCCGCACGGCACGGATGTAGGCGGGCATGTCCGGGAGGACGGTGTCGTCGGCGGTCACGCTGAGACGAACGCGCCCGAGTCCGATGACCGCGAGGTGCACGAGCGTGGTCTCGCGACCCAGCGGTGCGACCCCGAAACCCGACACGACGGGGACCGACGCGATGGTGGCGACGGGGGTGTCGGAGACGAGCGTCGAGAGCTCGGTGTTCACGGCGGTGCGGTCGCCCACGACGTTCCGGCGGCGGGCGACCGCACCCGACAGCCGGAGCAGCGGGGCCGGCGCGATCCGCATGGCGCGCCAGAACTCGCTCTGCACGACCGTCCCCGCCCGTTCCTTCTCGACGCGCGAGCCGGCCGCGATGGCCGCGATCCGCTCGAGGACGTCGTCGACGTCGGTGTGCAGGTCGACGGTCAGCGGCAGGAACTGGTTGGCCGATCCCGCGTCCGGCCCACTCTGCCGTCGCCGTCGGGTGGTCTTGGGCACCAGACAGACCAGTGACCCCGCCGGTGCCTCGTCCACCGAGCGCAGGAACCGGATGACCGCGCCTCCCACGATGCTCAACAGGACGTCGTTGGTCGTGGCGCCGTCGACCAGACCGGCGATCGCGTCGACGTCCGCCAGGTCGAACGGGACGAAATCAACTCGGCGACCACCGTGCAGCCCCCGGTTGAAGCGGGTGACGAGGGCGCGTCGC
Source organism: Gordonia paraffinivorans (assembly GCA_036946345.1). GTDB lineage: Bacteria > Actinomycetota > Actinomycetes > Mycobacteriales > Mycobacteriaceae > Williamsia_A > Williamsia_A paraffinivorans_A. Next base: position 18,184 of record JAQIJH010000033.1, read on the forward strand.
CGGTCGTAGAGAGCACGCGAGGCGTGCGCCTGGCGGGCCTGTCGCCGAGTCTCGCGCACCGCAGATGCGGCGACGAGCAGGAACCGCGTCCACACGAGGGGTGCGCGTGCCACGGCTCGCGCGACCACGAGACCCCACGGTTCGTCGATCGGGCCGATCGGTCGCGGCGCACGATGGGGCTCGGGCTCGTCGGCCAGAAGGTGGTGCATCCGCTCCTCGAACGCGATGCCGTCGAACGCGGCGTGGTGGAACGAGACGGCGAGGACCGTCGACAGTCCCGGGAGGCCGGGGATGCCGTCCACGTCGACGACGACGTCCACCGACCACAGGGGTCTGGCCATGTCGAAGGGGCGGTCGGCGATCTCGGCGAGCATCCGCCGGGCGACCGGCCATGTCATCCCGCACGGGCCGTGCACGGTGATGTGGTCGGTGAGGTCGGCGGACGGGTCGAGGACCCAGTAGGGGTGATCGATGTCGCCCGGCAGGCGGCGTAGCACCGAGCCGAACATGTCGTCCACGGCGAGCCGCCCGGCGAGGAGCGGCACGATGTCCGCCGCACGGAGTCCGGACGGACCACCGTCGGGCGGGGCGAGGACCCAACAGGACAGGACCCGCGACGACAGCATCGTCTCCGGGAGATAGACGTAGCCCGCGTCGCGGGCCGTGAGCCGGCGCACCGCGCTCCTCCTGTCGTGACGGGCCGACGTGCCCGTCGCGTCGAGTACATCAAATCGGCCGTTCTCGGTAACACGGACTTTTCGATCACCGATCCTTTTACTATTGACACACGGATCTTCACGATCTGGACCCGGTACGCACCGATCGGCCACACCCCGGTGAGAGGCCGCTCTCGGACAGAGAGGCAGCGATGACCCGCTTCCAGTCCCTGACCGACTCGTTGGGCTCGACGCCCCTGGTGGGTCTTCCTCGGTTGTCGCCGAAGTGGACCGACGACGCCTGGGGTCCGTCCGTCCGGCTGTGGGCGAAGCTCGAGGCCAACAACCCCACCGGCTCGGTGAAGGACCGTCCCGCGGCCAAGATGATCGAGTGCGCGGAACGCTCCGGTCGACTGCGACCGGGCGCCACGATCCTCGAGGCGACGAGCGGCAACACGGGCATCGCCCTGGCGATGAACGCCAAGGTGCGGGGCTATCGGCTCGTCTGCGTCATGCCGGAGAACTCGACCGAGGAACGGCGGGCGATGTTGCGCATGTACGGCGCGACCGTCGTGCTGACCCCGGCCGACCAGGGCTCGAAGGGAGCGGTCGACGAGGCGCATCGCATGGCCGACCGTGACCCGACGCTGGTCATGCTCGACCAGTACCGGAACCAGGCGAACGCCCTCGCACACGCGGAGGGCACCGGCCCCGAGCTGCTGGCGGACCTGCCCGAGATCACGCACTTCGTGGCGGGCCTCGGGACGACCGGGACCCTCAACGGGGTGAGCCGGTTCATGCGTCGGCACAAGCCGGACGTGCGCATCGTGGCGGCCGAGCCCGTGGTCGGCGACAAGATCTGCGGCCTGCGCAACCTCGACGAGGGTTTCGTCCCCGAGCTCTACGATCCCGAGCTGCTCAGCGAGCGGTTCCCGGTGCACGCCGACCGGTCGGCCGCCTTCGTCCGCGCGCTCCTGTCGATGGAGGGGATCTTCGCGGGGGCGAGCACGGGTGCGATCCTCGAGGCGGCGATGGGTGTCGGGGAGCGGGAGCTCGCTGCGCGCCGACGCGCGGACATCGCTCTGATCGTCCCCGACGCCGGATGGAAGTACCTGTCGACCGGGGCCTACGCGGAGCCGGCGGACGCAGAACAGGCGGTCATCGCCCGCCCGGCGTGAGTCGCCGGGCGGCGTGAGTCACCGCGCGGCGGCGGCTCGCCGGTAGCTGCGTATCGCCGGATAGGAGAACACGACGAGTGCGCCGATCGCCCAGGCGACCGTCTTCCATAGGCTCGACCCGAGGTCCCCGCCGGTCGCCAATGCCCGCATCGCGTCGATCGCGCAGGTCATCGGCTGGTTGGCGACGATCGGCCGCAGGACCGCCGGGTATGCGCTGATCGGCGAGAACCCCGAGTTGAAGAACATGAACAGGCTCGACACGAGCGAGATGATCGGGACCAACGGCAACCGCGACGGCGACAACGCCAGCGCGAGCACCATCGTCGAGAACGCCGCGCCGAACAGCAGCGCGACCGCGAAGATGCCCAGCGACGGCAGGATGCCCTGGTCGAACCGCCAGCCGATGACGGTCCCGAAGGCCGTCAGGATGATCGTGCCGAGCAGGATGCGGGCGAGCTCGGTGATGATGCGCGCCGACAGGTCCGCCCCCCGGTGCACCGGGAGAGCGTAGAGACGGGTGAGCAGGCCGGTCTTGCGCTCGGTCTGGAGCCGGACGCCGCCGGCCAGCGACCCGAACATCGCGCCGACCAGGACGACGAGCGGAACGGTCCCGAACGCCGAGTTCTGCCCGGTCGCCCTGCCGATCGCGTCGCCGAGCACGACCTTGAACATGATCATGCTGAGCGCGGGGAAGAGCAGGGTCTGCAGCAGCGTCGTCCGGTCGCGGACCCACACGAGCAGCTGACGGCCGGTGAGGATCGCGGTGTGCTCGCGATACGCCCGCCAGCCGGATTCCCCCGGTGTGGTGCGGTCGCGGGAAGACGGTGGCCAGGGCGCGGATGTCCGCTGCCGGCCCGGTGCCGATGGGCTCGCCCCGCGCGAGGAGCGCGGTGAGTCGGACCGTCGAGGCGTCGTCGACGCCCGGCTCGGGGTACTCGGGGTGGGGGTGACGGGGCGTGCGGCCCGCCGCGTCGTCGGACAGGACCGTCCACGTCCCCACGACCGAACGGATGGACCCCGTCCCGGGGAAGAGCACCTGACGGCCCGTACCGGGTTGGGGTGCGGGCGGGGGCGAGGCGGCGACCCGCGCACGGACTCCGGCGTGCGGGATCGCGACGGTCTCGGCTGCCGCGATCGCGTCCGGGTCGGGCGGGGCCGGACGCCACCAGTGGTCGGCGACCGGGTCGGCCGGTGCGCGGTGGCGGGGACGACGCGACGACCCGGTCGACTCCTGAGCCCGGTCGGACGGCGTCCCGGTGATCTCCCAGCTCACTTGCGGTACCCCCGTGCGAACACGATGGCGAAACCGGCCACCACCAACAGGAGGATGCCCAGTGCCCAGGCGCCCGGGGCGACGAACTGGTCGAGGGTGACCGTCCCGTCGTCGAAGCCGCGCATGAGCTCGGTGAACTGCGAGATCGGCTGGTTGCGGGCGAACGGCCGGATCCACTCCGGGAACTGTGACTCGGGCACGAACCCCGTCGAGAGCATCCCGAGGATGAGCTGGGGGAGGGCGAGTGCCTGGCTGGTGGCCTCGGGGTTGTTGGCGAGGATGCCGATCGCGTCGGCGCCGACGGCGAGCAGCATCCCGATCACCAGGGCCACCAGGATGAACCCCAGGAAGTACAGCGGGCCCTGCTGGGGACGCCAGCCGATGGCGAGACCCGAGAGCAGTGCCCAGCAGAGCGAGACCATCAGCAACAGCGTGTTCGCCAGCATCCGCGCGATCATCGGGACCATCGGGTTGACCGGCATGCTGCGCAACCGCTCGGTGATGCCGACCGACGCGTCGGTCGCCGCGCGCATGGCCGCGGACGTCGCGACGAAGCCGACCGACTGCAGACAGATCACCGGCATGAGGAACTGCCCGTACCGCACGCCCGGGATCGAGTCGAAGATGCTGCGCAGCGGTACGTAGAAGCAGATCGCCAGCATGATGGGCGCGAAGATTCCCAGGTAGAACTCGCCCTGCCGGAACATCGACCGCAGCGACCGGCCGGTGAGGGCCGCGATCTGGCCGAGGGTGTGGACGTCGGGGCGGATGCCGTCGCCCACCATGAGGGCCGCCACGGCATCCGACGACGGTCCGACGTCGACCGTCGTCGCCGATCCGGGGGCCGGTCGGGTCATCGGGGTCCCGGGCCCGTCGGCTCGGACGGCGACTCGGTGAGCTTGAGGAAGACGTCGTCGAGGGACGGTCGCCGCAGTCCCACGTCGGTGAGTTCGATCGAGGCGTCGTCCAGTCGTCGCACGACCTCCACGAGCGTCGCGGTGCCCGTGCGCGCGGGGACGGTGAGCGCGGACTGTGCCGCGTTGCGCCGCACACCGTCCGGTGCGAGGTCGGCGAGCAGATCGGCGATGCGGTCCAGGTCGTCGGGGTAGCTCGGGACCACCTCGCACACGGTTCCCGCGACGCGGTCCTTCAACTCGTCGGCCGTGCCCTCGGCGATGACGCGGCCGGAGTCGATCACGACGATGTTGTCGCTGAGGAGGTCCGCCTCCTCGAGGTACTGCGTGGTGAGCAGCGTCGTGATGCCCATGTCCCGCAGCGAGGTGACGATGTTCCACACGTCCTGACGACTGCGCGGGTCCAGGCCGGTGGTCGGCTCGTCGAGGAAGACGACCTCCGGCCGCACCACCAGTCCGCACGCGATGTCGATACGACGCCGCATGCCGCCGGAGAAGGTCCCCACGCGCCGGCCTGCCGCCTCGGTGAGCGCGAACGCCTCGAGGAGTTCCTCCGACCGACGGCGCGCCGTCTTCTTGTCCAAGCCCATCAGGCGGCCGAACAGGATCAGGTTCTCCCGCCCCGTCAGCGCCTCGTCGAGGGCGGCGAACTGTCCGGTCAGCATGATCGACTGGCGGACGCCGGCACGCTGGGTGACGACGTCGTAGCCGGCGATCGTGGCCGAGCCGCCGTCGGGCACGAGGAGGGTCGCGAGCATGTTGACCGTGGTCGTCTTGCCGGCGCCGTTGGGGCCGAGGAGACCCAACACGGTGCCGGTCGGGACCCGGAACGACACGCCGTCGACGGCGGTGAAGTCACCGAAGCGCTTGACGAGACCGTCGGCGACGACGGCGGCCGCCGTGGCGGACCGGTCGTCGTCGACCGGGCGGCCCTGCGTCACTGACATTCGATATGACTTCCTGCTCGGATTCCCGCGCGCCACGGATCGGTATCGCGAAGTCCCGATCGCGACTGTCACGACGAAGATAGCCGACCGACCGGTCGCCGCACTGCAGCCTCGGGAGCGTGTAACGCTCTGGTGAAGTCCATCGATATACGCATCGAGTCGACCGGGAATTCGTGATGGCGTATTTCTGGTTGCGACAACTCGGATATCATTTCGCCCGTCCGAAGAAGTCGGTGATCGGCAATCGAGACCACCGTTCGTGAGGGGCACACGAGCTGGAGGAGGGACCGTGGCGACGACGCTCCGGGCAGATGTCGACACCCCGCGGGGGACGGGCACAGCACTCACCCTCGGCGATCTCGTGACCCGCGCCGCCGCGACGGCGCCGGAGGCCGCCGCCGTCACCCGACCCGATCTGCGTGTCACCTTCGGTCAACTCGCGGGCGCGGCCCGTGCCGCGATGACCTCGATGTCGTCGTCCTCTGCCGTCGACGACTCCACCCTCACCGTCGCCCTGATGATGACCGTCCCGGGCCTCGCCGCGTCGGGGCCGTCGGGGCTGGCCGCTACGCTGGCATCCCTGCGTGCCGCGGCGACCGTCGCCGCCGGAGCGCCGGAACGCACTCGCTGACGAGGAGGTCGACGCCATGAGCAACCCGTTCGACGACGAGAACGGCCGGTTCTTCGTGCTGGTCAACGACGAGAACCAGCACTCGCTGTGGCCGACCTTCGCCGACATCCCCGCGGGGTGGAACAAGGTGTTCGGCGAGGCATCGCGCCAGGAGTGCCTGGACTACGTCAACGAGCACTGGACAGATCTGCGGCCGAAGAGCCTGATCGAGGCCATGGAGGCCGACGCAGGCCAGTGACAGCACGCGTGACCTGCACGTTCAGGCCACGGTGCGATCACGGCAGTGACACGAATCACACGGATGACGGCTGTGTTTCTCCTGTGAATGCGGTGTCAACTGGCTGGTCAGAGGGCCTTTTGTAGGAGTCCTCCAGTAGAAAGCGTTCCAACCTGTAACGGAACGTACACACGTTCGCGCTCCCCCTGCGGTTACTGTGTCCCCACACACCGTCGAAGTCGCACAGGTACAGGGGTGAGAGATGACTTCCACAGCAGTTCGGTCGGGGGGAACGGCCGCGTCGGACCAGTCGCTCGGGGCAGAGGCTTCGGACCTGGTCACGGCCGTTCGCCGGGTTGCTGCTGCCACGCCGGGTCGCGTGGTGTCCCGTTACCACTACCGCGGGCTGACCTACCGCGAGCTCGACGCAGCACTCGACCTGATGGTGCCGGTCACCCGCAACCAGCAGATGGACGATCGCGCCGCCGTCGTCGCTGCCGTGTTCGCCGCGATCCCGTCACTGTCGACCGAGCGTGATCCCGCCACCGTCGCCGCCGTCATCGACGGTACCTTCGCGCGGGTCCTGACCGACCTCTCCGAACTCGACGTCGCCACGGTCGCCTCGCCGCAGCGCGGTGTCGGCACCAGTGAGATCGACCTCCGCGGTATCGCCAGCCGCCTCGCCGGCGCCTGATCCCCGTCCCCGCCTGCGGCGGGGCCCGCACTTCTCCCTTCTCGACGCCGAGGGCGTTCCCGGACGCGCCTCCCCCTCGTCGTGCTCATGTAATATCGACAGGCGTTTTGCCGATGTTTCATGACGGCATTGCGATTGCACAGTCTGTCCATGCACGCGGGCAGACGGGAGGAACCGGGCGTGTCACCACGCCCGCCGGTCCGTTCATGACACGATCGATGAGCACTGCTTCAGAACAGTGCATCGCTGGTCGTTTCTCAGCGGACCCTCGTTCGGGATGGGAGCACGAGAGACTTGGTAGTCGGAGGCTCCGACGCACCGCAGGGTGACCCGACGTTCGACCTGTCCGCCGCCCAGCGTGGGATCTGGTTCGCACAGCAGGCGTTGGGATCGATCCCGATCAACATCGCCGAATACGTCGAACTCACCGGTCCGATCGACCGCGATGCGCTGACCGCCGCGTGCAACCGGATCGGGCGTGAGGCGGGATCGGGGTTCCTGCGACTTCTCGACACCGGCGACGTCCCGCGGCAGTGGGTGGACGACGCGCGCGACGAGTCCATCGGTTTCCACGACATGTCCGAGGAGGCCGACCCGCGGGCTGCGGCACTGGAGTGGATGCGCGCCGACCACAGCCGACCGCTCGACGTCCTGTCCGACCGGCTCACGATCGCGGAGCTGTTCCGTCTCGGCCCGGACCACCACCTCTGGTACTGGCGTGCCCACCACATCGCGATGGACGGCTTCGGCGCGACGGCGATGCTGTCGCGCGCCTCCGAGATCTACCGGGCGGTGGTCGACGGCCGCGAACCGCCGCCGTGGAAGGGCGCGACGCTCCAGGAGGTCGTCGACAGCGAGCGCGCGTACCGCGCGTCGTCACGGTTCGACAAGGACCGTGAGTACTGGGCCGAACGCAACGAGGGCCTGCCCGCGGCGATGTCATTGGCATCGCGCCGTGAGCCGCCGGGGGAGTACTCGCGTCTGGCCTCGGTCGAGCTGACCGGTCGTGTCGCCGACCTCGTCGACGCGGCGGCGGCGGAGGCGGCGGGCAGTCCGGCACCCGCGGTCATCGCGGCGTTCTCCGTCTACCTGTCGCGGATGCTCGACGTCGAGGACGTGGTGCTGTCGCTACCCGTGTCGGCGCGCAACACCGCCAAGCTGCGGTCCGCGGCCGGGATGGTGTCGAACATCGTGCCGCTGCGCGTGCAGGTGCCGGCCGAGGCGTCGATCGCGTCGGTCCTCACCGACACCCAGACCGCGCTGACCGGCGCGCTGCGCCGTCAGCTCTACCGCCACGAGGACATGCGTCGGGACCTCGGGCAGGGGACCGGCGAGCGTGGTCTGTTCGGCCCGTCGGTCAACCTGATGATGTTCCAGTCGCAGCTGGACCTCGGCGAGGCCACCGGGGCGGTGCACGTCCTCACGACGGGTCCGGTGGAGGACCTGGCGGTCAACATCTACCCCGGCGCCGCGGGGCACCGGCTGCGGATCGACCTCGAGGCCAACCCGCGCCTGTACGACGACGTCGACCTGGCCGAGCACCTCGACCGGTTCGTCGGGCTGCTGGAGTCGTTCCTCGGCGCCGACCGGGACGCGGCCGTCGGCACGGTGTCCGTCGGCTCACCGGAGGAGCTCGACACCGTCGTCCGGCGGTGGAACGCCACCGAGCACCCCGTCGCCGACGACGTCCTGCCCGCTCTGCGGCAGGCCCGCGCCGCGTCCGCCCCGGACGTCCCCGCCCTCGTCGTCGACGACGCGGAGCTGAGCCAGGGCGAGTTCGGCGCCCGCGTCGCCCGCCTGGCCCGCCACCTCGTGCAGCTCGGCGTCGGCCCCGACACCCATGTCGCGGTCGCCATCCGGCGGTCCGTCGAGATGATGGTCGCGATCCACGCCGTCGTCGACGCCGGTGGCGCCTACGTCCCGATCGACCTCGACAGTCCCGCCGACCGTGTCGCGGCCGTCCTCGACGGCGCCCGACCGGTGGTCGTGCTGACCTCGTCGGCCGACGGGTTCGTCCTCCCGGCAGACCTCGACGACGTCCCGGCAGTCCTCGTCGTCGACGAACTCGACCTCGCCGGTCTCTCCGACGCCCCCGTCACCGACGCCGACCGTCTCGCACCGCTGCGGCCGGACCACACCGCGTACGTCATCTACACCTCGGGCTCCACCGGGCGCCCCAAGGGTGTTGCGGTCACCCACCGCGCCATCGTCAACCGCCTGCAGTGGATGCAGGGCGCGTACCCGCTCGACGGCACCGACGCCGTGCTGCAGAAGACGCCGGTCACCTTCGACGTGTCGGTGTGGGAGTTGTTCTGGCCGTTGCAGGTCGGTGCACGCCTCGTCGTCGCCGCACCCGACGGGCACCGCGACCCGGAATACCTCGCCCGCCTCATCGCCGAGCGCGCCGTCACCACCGTCCACTTCGTCCCGTCGATGCTGGCGCTGTTCGTGGAGTCGGCACCGGCCGCGTCGCTGACGTCGCTGCGACGGGTCTTCGCCAGCGGTGAGGCGCTGACCCCGACCGTCGCGGCGCGACTGTCGGCGATCACCGGCGCCGACCTGCACAACCTGTACGGCCCGACCGAGGCGGCCGTCGACGTGACCCACCACCCGTTCGACGCCACCGCCGACACGCACTCCGTGCCCATCGGCCGACCGGTGTGGAACACCACGGTCCACGTGCTGGACCGCCAGCTCCGACCGACGGTCGTCGGTGCGGTGGGGGAGCTGTATCTCGGTGGCGTCCAACTCGCCCGGGCGTACGTGGGCGACCCCGCCCAGACGTCGGGACGTTTCGTCGCGGCCCCGTTCGGCGCGCCGGGCGAGCGGATGTACCGGACCGGTGATCTCGTCCGGTGGTCCCGTGACGGCGAGCTGGAGTACGTGGGGCGCAGCGACTTCCAGGTGAAGGTGCGTGGTCTGCGCATCGAACTCGGCGAGATCGAGGCCGCGGTGCTGGCGGACCCCGCGGTGCGCGAGACCGTCGTGACCGTGCACGAGAGCCCGCAGGGCCAGCGCCTGGTGGCCTATGTCGTCGCCACGTCGGGCAAGACGGTCGACACCGCGTCGGTCGTCGCCGGTGTCCGCGCGCGCGTGCCGGGCTACATGGTCCCCGACGCGGTGGTCGTCCTGGACGCGATGCCGCTCGGCGGCAGCGGCAAGGTCGACCGCAAGCGGTTGCCCGCCCCGGACTTCTCGGCGCACGCCGCGCCGTTCCGCGCGCCGGTCACCGAGACCGAACGCACCCTCGTCGGTGTGATCGAGGACCTGCTGGGCCGCGACGGCGTCGGTCTCGACGACTCGTTCTTCGGCCTCGGCGGCGACAGCATCATGTCGATCCAGCTCGTCAGTCGCGCACGGGAGCTCGGGCTGCGCTTCACCTCGCGACAGGTGTTCGAGCACAAGACGATCGGTGAACTCGCGTCGGCGGTGCAGTCCGAGACCGCGGTGGCCGAGGAACTCCCCGGCGGAGGTGTCGGTGAGGTGGACCCCACCCCGATCCTGCTGCGCCTCGCGGAGGACCCGGCAGCGGTGGGCCCGGTGTCGCAGTCGATCGAGGTGACCGCACCCGACGACCTCGACCGCGACGCGCTCGCCGCGGCGCTGCGGACCGTCGCCGATCGCCACGACGTCCTGCGGTCCCGCCTCACCGTCGGCGACGGCGGCGCCCTGCGCCACACCGTCGACGCCCCGGGGTCCGGCGAGATCGCGCTGATCGACGTGTCGCCGGCCGCGGACCCCGACTCACGGGCATGGGTCGACGCGGTGGACTCCGCCGTGCAGCGGGCGACCGACGCGCTCGACCCCGCGTCGGGTCGGGTCGGTTCGGTCCTGCTGCTGCACACGGGACCCGGTGCCGACGCGCCCGTCGCGCGGCTGGTGATCGTCCTGCACCACGTCGTCGTCGACGGGGTGTCGTGGCGGATCCTGTTGCCCGATCTCGCGGTCGCCTACGCCCAGCACGCCGCGGGCGCCGCGTCGGTGGACCTCCCCGCGGTGGGCACCTCGATGCGCCGGTGGGCGCGGGCTCTGACCGACCTGGCGGGCAGCGCCGGGGTCCGGGGCGAACTGGACGTCTGGCGCGGGATCGTCGGTGGCGGAGACGGACTCGGCCTCGCGGTCGACCCGCGACGGGACACGGTGGGCACGCTGCGTCGCCAGGAGCTCCGGCTCTCGCCGGAGTTGACCGAGACGTTGCTGACGCGCATCCCGCAGGCCTTCCACGCCGGCGTGAACGACGGACTGCTGACCGCGCTCGCGCTGGCGGTGGCCCGCTGGCGTCCGTCGACGGCCACCGCCCCAGACGGGGCCGGTCCGGTCGTCGTGGAGCTCGAGGGGCACGGGCGCGAGGAGGAGCTCCTCCCGGGTGCGGACCTCTCACGCACGGTGGGCTGGTTCACCACCGCCTACCCGGTCGCGCTCGACGTGTCCGGGATCGATCTGGACGCGGCGCTGTCGGGCGGTTCGGCCGCGGGCGAAGCGGTCAAGGTGGTGAAGGAGCAGCTGGCCGAGATCCCCGACCGCGGCGTCGGTTTCGGCCTGCTGCGGTACCTGGACGCACAGGGCCGGGAACTCCTGGCGGGGCCGGCCCCGTCGATCGGGTTCAACTACCTGGGCCGGCTCGCCGGCGCCGACGCGGACGGGCCGTGGGTGCCCGCCGGTGACGCGGCGTTGCGGGGGACCCGGGGCACGGATGTCGCCGTGCGGCACGCGATCGACATCAACGCCACGGTGGTCGACACCCCGGACGGGCCGCGGTTGTCGGCGACGGTCGACCATCCGGCCGGAGCGGTCTCCGGCGAGTCCGTCGACCACCTCGTCGACCTGTGGCAGCAGGCGCTGGAGAGCGTCGCCCGCCACGCGTCGTCGCCCGAGGCCGGCGGGTACACGCCGTCCGATCTCGACCTGGTCCGGATCACACAGTCCGACATCGACTCCCTGGAGCGGTCGTTCGCCCCCCTGGTCGACGTGTGGCCGCTGACGCCCCTGCAGACGGGGCTGCTCTTCCACGCCGAGTTGTCGGTCGGGTCCGTGGACCTCTACACCGCCCAGCTCGTGCTCGACGTCACCGGCGTCGACCCCGACCGGATGCAGCGCGCCGCGCAGGCACTCGTCGACCGCCACGCGACGCTGCGGACGGCGTTCGTGACCGCGGCGGACGGAACGCCGCTGCAGGTCGTGACCTCCGGTGTCACGGTGCCGTTCACGGTCCATGACGTCTCCGGCTCCGCCGATCCCGACGACGCGCTGGCGACCATCGCGCGGACCGAGCGTGTCACCCCGTTCGACATGGCACACCCCCCGCTGCTGCGGTTCGCCCTCGTCGCGCTCGGTGAGGACCGGTGGCGCCTCCTCTCGACGAACCACCACATCCTGCTCGACGGGTGGTCGTTGCCGGTGTTCGCCGGAGACCTGTTCGCGCTGTACGCCGCCGACGGCGCGCAGGCGCTGCCGTCGCCCGCCTCGTACCGCTCCTACCTGGCGTGGCTGGCGTCCCGGGACCACGGGGCGTCGGTCGCGGCATGGGAGTCGGCGATGGCCGGACTGGACGAACCCACGCTCGTCGCCGCCGACGTCGTCGGCCCCGACGACGGGGTGTCCGAGCAGGTCGACATCACCGTGGACGACGAACTCCTCGCCGGACTGCAGGCCTGCGCGCGGTCGGCGGGCATCACGTTCAACACGGTGCTGCAGGTCGCATGGGCGCTGGTGCTGTCGCGCCTGACGGGTCGGACGGACGTCGTCTTCGGCACCACCGTCTCCGGCCGCCCGCCGGAGGTGTCCGGTGTGGAGTCGATGCTGGGCCTGTTCATCAACACCCTGCCCGTGCGGGTGTCGATGCACGACGGGGACGACGTCGACGCGGTGCTGAAACGGGTCGCCGAGGAGCAGGCGGACCTGCTCGACCACCACTCGGTGGGTCTGGCGGACATCACCGCCGCGAGCGGTCTCGACGTGCTGTTCGACACGATGATGGTCTACGAGTCCTACCCGCTGGACCGGGATGCGTTGTCGCAGGCCACATCCGTGGCGGGTACGACTGTCACCGGCGCGGACGTCGTCGACGCGACGCACTACCCGCTCACGGTGATCGCGCTCACCGACCCGTCGTTGCGCCTCTCGGTGAAGTACCTGCCGTCGACGGTCACGGCCGAACGCGCGTCGGCCGTCCTCGACATGCTGGTCCGCGTCCTCGCCCGCATCGCGGACGCGCCTCGTGCACGGGTCGTCGACGTCGACGTACTGTCCGACGCCGACCGCGCGGAACTGCTGTCGCGCAACGGATTCGGCGACGTCCCACCCGCTCGTCCCCTGGCCGACCTGCTGTCGGATGCGGCGCGGATGGGTGCAGGACGCGTCGCCGTGGACTCGCCGGAGGGGTCGATCACCTACGACGACCTCGACGCCCGATCCAGTGCGCTCGCGCGCGTGCTGATCGCCCGTGGCATCGGGCCCGAGCAGATCGTGGCCCTCGGCATGGGTCGCTCGGTGGAGTTCATGGTCGGCCTGTGGGCGGTCGCCAAGACCGGCGCGGCCTACCTGCCCGTCGACATGCGGTACCCGACCGAGCGGATCGAGCACATGCTCACCGACTCCGGTGCGGTGTACGGCATCTCGACGCGGCGCTGGGCGGACACGCGTCCGGGCACGGTCGAGTGGCTCGACCTGGACGACCCCGAGACCACCGAGCGGCTCGCCGGTCACTCCGACGCGCCCGTCACCGCGGCCGACCGGGTCGGCTCGCTGCGTGTCTCGAACCTGGCCTACATGATCTACACCTCGGGGACCACCGGTGTCCCGAAGGGTGTCGCCGTCACGCACGGTGGGCTGGCCGCGCTGATGGCCGAGCAGTCCGACCGCTTCGTGCTCGGACCGGACTCGCGGACACTCCATTTCGCGTCGCCGAGCTTCGACGCGTCGGTGCTGGAGCTGCTGCTCGCGCTGGCCCACGGCTCGACGATGGTGATCGCGCCGACCGAGGTCTACGGCGGCGAGGACCTGCACGACCTCCTCGCCGGACATCGCGTGACCCACGGCTTCGTCACCCCCGCCGCACTGGCGTCGGTCGACCCCGTCGGCCTCGACTCGCTCGAGTCCGTCGTGGTGGGCGGCGAGGCATGCCCGCCCGAGCTGGTCGCGCGCTGGGGCGTCGACCGCCGCATGTTCAACGGCTACGGCCCGACCGAGGCGACGTGCTTCGCCGACATCGCCGGCCCGATGGTGCCCGGGGCGCCGATCACGATCGGTCGTCCCGTCCGTGGGCTGACCTCGATGATCCTCGACCGCCGCCTGCAGCCGGTCCCGCCGGGTGTCGACGGCGAGCTCTACCTCAGTGGTCCCGCGCTCGCCCGCGGATACCACGCCCGGCCCGGCCTCAGTGCGGACCGTTTCATCGCGAACCCGCACGGAGACACCGGCTCCCGCATGTACCGCACCGGGGACGTGGTCCGCTGGGTGCGCGCCGCGGACGGTGGCTGGGAGGTCTTCTACGTCGGGCGCAGCGATTTCCAGGTGAAGGTGCGCGGGTTCCGCATCGAGCTCGGCGAGGTCGACGCCGCCGTCGCGTCCCATCCCGACGTGGCGTTCGTGACGACGATCGGGTCGCCGCTGCCCGCGGGCACGACCGCCCTCGTCTCCTATGTCGTACCGACACCCGGCGCCACGGTCGACCCGACGGCGATCCGCGAGCACGTCGGACGCACACTGCCGTCGCACATGGTCCCGTCGCTGGTGATTGGCCTCGACGAGATCCCGCTGACCCGTACGGGCAAGCTCGACCGCGCGGCGCTGCCCGCCCCGGACCCGGCGCAGCTGGCCGGTACCGGTGAGGCCGTGGCACCGCGGACCGCGGTCGAGTCGCAGCTCGCCGACATCCTGGCCGAGGTCCTCGGGCTGCCCGAGATCGGCGTCACCGACTCGTTCTTCGACCTCGGCGGCAACTCGCTGGTGGCCACCCGCGCCGCGGCCCGTCTCTCGACGGCGCTCGGACGCCGCGTCGCCGTACGGGAGATCTTCGACAACCCGACCGTCGAGGCACTCGCCCGGACGTCCGACACCGCAGGGGAGCCGACGTCCGACGGCCCGGCGCTCGTCGCCGGTCGCGCGGGGGACCGACCGGTGCTGTCGTTGTCCCAGCAGGCCATGTGGTTGGTGAACCGGCTCGACCCCACCTCGCCCGCCTACAACGTGGTGCTGCCCCTGCGCCTGCGCGGCGAACTCGACGTCGCGGCGCTGACGGCGTCCCTGCGCGACGTCATGGGACGTCAGCAGTCGCTGCGGACCGTGTTCCCCGACTCGCCGGACGGGCCCTGGCAGCAGGTGGTCTCCGTGGACGAGGCGGCGGTCGCGCTCGACCTCGTCGACGTCGCGGCCGACGACCAGCTCGACGCCGCGGTGCGGTTCGCCGGCGACGGCTTCGACGTCACGGCCGCGGTCCCGCTGCGCGCCCGACTGTTCCGCGACGGGACCGATCACCTGCTGGTGGTCGTGATGCACCACATCCTCACCGACGGCGCGTCGCTCGCGCCGCTGGCGCGCGACCTCGTGACGGCCTACCTCGCTCGCGCCGCGGGTACGGAGCCGCAGTTCACCCCGTTGCCCGTGCAGTACGTCGACTTCGCCCGCTGGCAGCGGGACACGCTCGGCTCCCTCGACGACCCGACCTCGCCGGTCTCCCGGCACCTGACCTGGTGGCGCGAGACCCTCGCGGGCGCACCGGATGCCATCGAGCTCCCCCTCGACCGCCCCCGCCCGGCACAGCGGACGACCGAGCCCGGGATCGTGCCGGTGCGCCTCGGCCCCGACGTGGTGGAGGGCCTCGACGCGCTCGCGCACCGCACCTCGACGTCGATGTTCATGGTGGTCCACGCGATCCTCGCGTCGCTGCTCGCGCGGTTGTCGGCGGCGGAGGACATCGTCGTCGGGACGCCGGTCGTCGGGCGCGGTCATCCCGACCTCGACGACCTCGTCGGCATGTTCGTCAACTCCGTGGCGCTCCGCACGCCCGTGGACCCGGGCGAGTCGTTCGAGGGTCTCCTCGACCGCGTCCGTGACATCGACCTCGCGGCGTTCGCGCACGACCACGTCCCGTTCGAGAACGTCGTCGGCGCCGTCGTCCCGCGGCGCGCCACGTCGCACTCACCGATCTACCAGGTCCAGTTGTCCTACCAGAACAACGAACCCGCGTCGGTGTCGTTGCCGGGTCTCGAGGTCTCCGTCGCGGCCGACGACACCATCCTGGGCGCCAAGTTCGACCTCACGCTGGTCATCGGGGAGAAGTCCGATCCCGACGGGACCCGCACGCTCGCAGGCCATCTCAACTTCCCGGTCGACGTCTTCGACGCCGCGTCGGTGCAGAACATCGCCGAGCGGCTCGTGGCCGTGGCCGCCGCGGTCGCCGCCGACCCCGGCGTGGCCGTGGGTGACATCGACATCCTCCTCGAGTCCGAACGTCTCGACGCCGCACCGGATGTCGCGCCGACGCCCGTGGCCGCCCCGACCGCGGACGACCTGCCCGCCATGCTGGCCGCGGCCGTCGACGTCGCCGCCGACGACGCCGTGCTCGACCGCGACGGTTCACGGGTCACGTTCGGCGAGCTGCACGAACGGTTCGAGCAGCTGTACGGCCCGATGTCGCAGCGCGGCATGGACGCCGAGGCGATCGCCTCCATCGCACTGACCGGTCTCGCGCCCCTCGTGGCCGCCGCGCCGGAGGGCTTCACCGCCGTCCTCGACGACGTGATCGCGCGCACCGCCGCCGCGGTCTCCGGTGTCGACCTGACCACCTACACCCGCCCCACCGGGACGGACACCCCTACGGCCGCCCCGACCTCCTCGTCCGACGAGCCGTGGACCGGGACCCCGTTGTCGGCATGGGCCGACCGCGTCGCCGAGGACCCCACCGCCCTGGCCGTGCGCGGGCCGGAGGGCGAGCTGACCCGCGGTGAGTTGGACGCGGCCGCCAGTCGTCTGGCGCGCGAGCTGATCGCACACGGCGTCGGTGCCGACGACGTCGTCGGCGTGCTCACCCCGCGGTCGGTGAACTGGGTCGTCGCGCTGCTCGCGGCATGGAAGGCCGGCGCGTCGTACCTTCCGCTCGATCCGCACGCACCGGCGGAACGCGCACTGTCCGTCCTGGGCGACACGGGGTCGCGGGTGGTGGTGTCCACGGCGTCGGAGACCGAGGACGAGTACCGCGTCGGGCTGGCCGACGCCGGCATCGCCCTGATCCCGCTCGGCGACCCCGACACCGACCGACGGCTGCAGGCGCACGACGACGGTCCGCTGCCGGACCGGTGGACCGAACCGGGCGCCCTCGACCGCCTGGCCTATGTCATCACCACGTCGGGCTCGACGGGCAAGCCGAAGCCCACACTCGTCAACGCCCGCGGCATCTTCAACATGTACGCGTGGTACCGATCGGCGATCGTCCTGCGCCGCGGCGCAGGTGTCCTCATCGCGCAGTCGCCCCGTTTCGACTCGACGCAGAAGAACATCTGGAACACGTTGGCGTACGGGTGTTTCATCCGCGTCGTCTCCGAGGGGTTCGACCCCGAGGAGGTCGTCGCGGTGCTGCGCGACGAGGACATCTCGCTGCTCAACCTCGCGCCCAGTGCCTACGAGTTGCTGGTGGAGATGGACCCGGACGCGACCATCGCGTCCATCGACACCGCCGTCGCCGGCGGCGAGTACAGCCTCCCGGCCGTCTACCGGACCATGCTCGGCACGAAGACCCGTCTGCTGTGCACCTACGGCCCGACGGAGACCGCCGCGACCTCGTCGGCGATCGCCTACGACCTCGAGGCCTACGAACCGCCTCCGCCCGGCGAGGTGCGGGACATCGGCCCCATCCCGATGGGGCCGACCATCCCCAACGTGCGCCACGTCGTGCTCGACAACCGCCTCCGGCCCGTGCCGGTGGGCGTGGTGGGCGAGCTGTACATCGCCGGCGTCGCGCCCGCCCGCGGCTACGGCGGCATGTTCGGTCTCACCGCGGCCCGGTTCGTCGCCGACCCGTGGGGACCGCCGGGCGCCCGCATGTACCGCTCGGGTGACCTCGTCCGTCGCCTGCCCGGCGGTGACACCCAGTTCATCGGCCGGTCCGACTTCCAGGTGAAGGTCCGCGGTCTGCGCATCGAGCTCGGCGAGATCGAGAGCGCACTCACCGACATCGACGGCATCCGACAGTCGCTGGTCGTCGCGCACGGCGAGGCGTCCCGTGCGCGTCTGGCGGCCTACGTGGTCGGCGACAACGGTCGGGACTCCGTCGCGGTCGACGACGTCCGCAGGCATCTGGCGGCCCGTCTGCCGGACTACATGGTCCCCGAGGCGATCATGGTCCTCGACGCGTTCCCGCTGAGCGTGTCGGGCAAGACCGACCGGAAGGCGTTGCCCGAGCCCGACTTCGGTGCCGCGGACGACGCGATCGCGCACGTCGCACCCCGCACCCCGCTGGAGGAGGTCGTCGCCGGCCTGTTCGCCGACGCCGTCGACGCCGAGCGCGTCGGCGTCACGACGTCGTTCTTCGAACTCGGCGGCAACTCGCTCAGTGCGGTGCGCCTGGCCTCGCGGCTCACCGAGACCCTCGGCGTCCCGATCCGACTGCGCACCCTCTTCGAGGAGCCGACGGTCGAGCAGATCGCCCGGGTCGTCGAGCGGTCGCGTGGCGGTCCGACCGCAGAGGGCGGCGACGCCGACCCCGCCGCGGACGACGCTGCGCCCGTACGGTTCCCGGGTCCCGTGGTCGATCGGCCGGACCGGATCCCGCTGTCGCTGGCCCAGCAGCGGCTGTGGTTCATCAACAGCTACGACACCGGATCGGGTGCCTACAACATCCCGATGACGCTCCTGCTCACCGGCGACCTCGACATCGACGCGCTCAGCGCTGCCCTGGTCGACCTGGTCGACCGGCAGCAGACGCTCCGCACCATCTACCCGGGCGGACCGCAGGGCCCGCACCAGGTCGTCGTCCCCACCATCGACGCCCTCCCGCCCGTCCGTGTCGACGACGTCCGCGCCGACGAGGTGTGGGACCGCCTGCGGGAGTTCGCGACCCCGGGCTTCGACGTGTCGACCACCGTCCCGATCCGCACCGCGCTGTGGCGGATGGCCGACGACGGCGACGGCTCGGGCCCGCTGCGCCACCTCCTCGTGTTCGTGGTGCACCACATCGCGTCCGACGGTCTGTCGATGCGTCCGCTGATGACCGACCTGTTGACCGCGTACCAGGCACGGCTGCACGGGGGCTCGCCGCAGTGGACCCCGCTGTCGGCGCAGTACGTCGACTTCGCGATCTGGCAGTCCGAGACCTTCGGTGACGCCGCGGACGACGAGTCGCCGGCCCGTCGCCAGCTCGAGTTCTGGCGCCGCACGTTGGCGGGGTCGCCCGAGCTGATCGGACTGGCCACCGACCGTCCGCGTGCCGGCTCCCGGTCGGGCGTGGGCGCGACGCAGCCGTTCTTCATCCCGCCGGAGCTGCACTCGCGGCTGGTCGCGCTGTCCAACACCACCGGCGTCTCGCGGTTCATGTTGTTGCACACGGCCCTCGCGGTGCTGCTGGCGCGGCTGAGCAACGAGACCGACATCGTCATCGGGTCGCCCATCGACGGCCGTGGGAGCGAACAACTCGACGGCATCGTCGGGATGTTCGTCAACACGCTGGCGTTGCGGACCGAGATCGGGGAGGGCGCCACCGTGCGCGAGCTCCTCACCGACATCCGTCGTCGTGACCTCGAGGCGTTCGCGCACAGCGACGTGCCCTTCGAGCAGGTCGTCGACACGATCGCGCCCACCCGGACCTCGCTGCACACGCCGCTGTTCCAGGTGGTGCTGAGCGTCAACGGGTCGAACCGCATGTCGGTCGACCTCGACGGCCTCACCGTCGACCCGGGCGCGATCGACACCAACTACAGCAAGTTCGACCTGACGTTCGACCTCACCGAGAACCTCGACGGCTCCGGCGCCCCCGCGGGCATCGCCGGGTTCCTGGGGTACGCGGTCGACATCTTCGACGCCGCCACCGTCGAGGCGCACGCCCGTCGGCTGGTGCGCATCCTCGAGGGGATGGCGCAGGACCCCGACGCGGTCGCCTGGGAGATCCCGCTGCTCGACGCGGAAGAGAGCGTCGACCTCGTGCCGGTCCGTGGGCCTGCCACCGACGCGGAGGGCACCCTCGACTCCCTGCTGCGCGCCGCGGCCGCGGCCGAACCCGACAGGGTCGCCATCGTCGACGGTGACTCGACCATCACCTACCGCGAACTGGACCGGCGGGCGAACCGGATCGCCCGCGAGATCATCGCCCGGGGCCACGGCGCGGAGGACGTCGTCGCCCTCGGCATCACCCGCGGTATCGCGTCGGTCCTCGCGGCCTGGGGCGTCACCCGTTCGGGCGCCGCCTTCGTCCCGGTCGACCCGACCTACCCCGCGGACCGCGTCGAGCACATGCTCATCGACTCCCGTGCGGTCCTGGGCATCACCACCGCCGACGACGCGGCCCGCCTCCCCGACGTGGTCGAGTGGCTGGTCCTCGACGGTCCCGAGATCGGTTCGCGCCCGGACGAACCCGTCGAGCCGACGGAGCTCGTCCGCCCCGTGCACCTCGAGGGATGCGCGTACATCATCTACACCTCGGGGACGACCGGTAAGCCCAAGGGCGTCGAGGTCACCCACGCGGGTCTGGCGCCGTTCAGCGCCGAGCAGATCGACCGGTACGACCTCACACCCGAGGCCCGTGTCATGCACTTCGCGTCGCCGTCGTTCGACGCATCGATCCTCGAACTGCTGATGGCGACCGGCGTCGGGTCGACGATGGTGATCATCCCGCCCGGCACCTACGGCGGCGACGACCTGCGGCAGGTGCTCGCCCGTCACCGGGTCTCGCACGGGTTCATCACCCCCGCGGCGTTGGCGTCGGTCGACCCGGAGGGTCTCGACGACTTCACCCACTTCTCGGTGGGCGGCGAGGCCGTGCCCACCGACCTCATCGCGCGGTGGGCTCCCGGACGGTCCGTGCTCATCGGCTACGGCCCCACCGAGACGACCATCATGGCCACGATCACCGACCCGCTCGTCGCCGGTGACCGCTACACCATCGGCTCCCTGGTGCGGGGTGCGTCGGCCGTGGTGCTCGACGCGCGCCTGCGACCCACCCCGATCGGCGTCCCCGGCGACCTGTACGTCGCCGGTCCCGGTGTGGCGCGCGGCTATCGCGACCGACCGGGTCTGACCGCGGAGCGCTTCGTCGCCGACCCGTACGGCCCGCCGGGCGGCGTCATGTACCGGACCGGCGACGTGGTGCGGTGGACCCGGGTGCAGCTCGACGACGGGTCGACGCGGCTCGAGCCGATCTACGTCGGACGGTCGGACCACCAGGTCAAGGTGCGGGGTTTCCGCATCGAGCTCGGCGAGATCGAATCCGTCCTCGGCGCCCACCCCGCCGTCGACTACGTGTACGTCCTCGGCGTCACCGGACCGACGGGTGACACCGCGCTGGCGGCGTACGTGCAGCCCTCGCCGGGGTCGACGATCGATGCGCGCGACCTCGCCGACCATGCAGCGCAGACGTTGCCGAAGCACATGGTGCCGTCGGCGATCACCATCATCGACGCGTTGCCGCTCACCCCGGTCGGCAAGATCGATCGCCGCGCGCTGCCCGCTCCCGAGTTCCTCGGCGCCGCAAGGGAGTACACCGCGCCGCGCACGCCGATGGAGCGCATCGTCGCGAACGCCTTCACCGAGGTCCTCGGCGGCGAGCAGATCGGTGCGGACGACTCCTTCTTCGACCTCGGCGGCAACTCCCTGGCCGCGACCCGCGCGATGGCACGGATCAACGAGTCGCTCGGTGTGCGCCTCGGTGTGCGGATGCTCTTCGAGACGCCGGGCGTGGCCGACCTCGCGGCGGCGATCGAGGCGTCACCCGACCTGTCCGGTGACGCGGGTCGCGCCGCTCACCGCGACCGACCGGCCCGACCGCATCCCGCTGTCGCTGGCCCAACAGCGGATGTGGTTCCTCAACCGCCTCGACCCCACGGCCGCGGACTACAACATCCCGCTCGGCCTGCGGCTCAGCGGTGACCTCGACGTCGCCGCGCTCACCGCGTCGCTGACCGACCTCGTCGCCCGTCAGGAGATCCTCCGGACGACGTACCCGGACTCGGTGGACGGTCCGTACCAGCAGATCTCGACCGTCGACGCGGCGTCGGTGGCGCTCGAGCGTCACACCGCCGCGACCGAGGACCGTGTGCGCGAGATCTGTCTGGAGGCGGCGAGCACCGGCTTCGACGTGACGGTCGCACCGCCGTTGCGCGCGTTGCTGATCGAGATCGCGCCGACCGACCACGTCCTGCTGCTGGTCATCCACCACATCGCCGCGGACGGGTCGTCGCTGGTCCCGCTCGCGACGGACCTCATGACCGCCTACACCGCGCGGGTGGCCGGCGCCGAACCCCGCTTCCGTCCGCTGACCGTGCAGTACGCGGACTTCGCGATCTGGCAGCAGACCGTGATGGGGTCGCCGGACGACCCGGACTCGGTGACCGGCCGCCAGCTGGAGTTCTGGCGGGACCACCTGGCCGGGCTGCCGGATTTGCTCGAGATCCCGACCGACCGTCCCCGCACCGATCGGCGCTCGCTGGTCGGCGGCGAGGTGACGTTCCGCATCGACGCGACGCTGCAGCAGCGCCTGCACCGCATCGCCACCGACACCGACTCGACGATGTTCATGGTCGTGCACACCGCGTTCGCGGCGCTGCTGGCCCGCCTCGCCGGCACCGACGACGTGGCCGTCGGGACGCCCACCGCGGGGCGCACCGCGTCCGCGGTCGACGGGCTGGTCGGCATGTTCGTGAACACGCTCGTGATGCGCACCCGCATCTCGGGCTCCGACACGTTCGTCGACGCCCTGGCCCGCACCCGCGAGGCCGACCTCGCGGCGTTCAACAACTCCGACGTGCCGCTGGAGCAGGTGGTCGAGGCGGTGGCACCGGTGCGCACGCGCAAGTACGCACCGCTCGTGCAGGTCAACCTGACCATGCAGAACATCGAGATCCCGACGGTCGAACTCCCCGGCCTCAGCGTGACGCCGCTCGAGTGGGGTGTGCGGTTCGCGAAATCCGATGTCGGCATGACGATCTCGGAGACGTTTGGCGCGGACGGTCGCGGCCGCGGCATCGACGTCCTGCTCGACTACGCCGTCGACATCTTCGACGAGGCGACGGTCGCAGCGATGGGGGAGCGGTTCGTCGCGGTCCTCGCCGCGGTCGCCGACGACCCGTCGATCACGGTGGGCGACATCGACATCCTGACCGACGCGGAGCGGGACCAGCTCGAGCAGACCGGCGACGCCGACCCCCGGGGTCGTCGCGCCGACGCGGAGGGGCTCCGGGGTCGGTCGCTCGACGAACTGCTCGCGACCGCCGCCCGGATCAACCCGGACGGCGTCGCCCTGTCCCACGGTGGGGTGGACGTCACCTACGGGGAGCTGCAGGCGAAGTCGACAGAACTCCTGGCGACGCTGGGTGCGGTCGGCATCGGGCCGGAGGCCGCGGTGACCATCGCGCTGTCCACCCTGCTCCCCGGACTCCTCGACGACGCCGGCGGCGCGTTCGCGGAACAGTTCTCGGGGATGCTGGCCTCGGTCATCGCTGAGTCGGGCGAGGCGCCCACCACCGACGCGCTCACGCTCATCGACCTCTTCGAGGAGCAGGTGCGCCGGACACCGGGCTCGACGGCACTGGTGTTCGAGGGCGAGTCGCTCGACTACGCCGGGTTCGCCGCGCGCGCACACCGTCTCGCGCGCCACCTCGTCGACGCGGGCGTCGGGCCCGACGTCCACGTCGGGCTCGCGATGCGGCGGTCGACGGACCTGCTCGTCGGCATGTACGCCGTCGTCGCGGCGGGCGGCGCCTACGTGCCCGTCGACCTCGACCATCCCGCCGAGCGCATCGCCTACATCCTCGACAGCGCGCGGCCCGCCGTCGTCCTGACCACCGGTCGCGACGGGTTCACCCACGACGGGGCGCCGGTCCTCGAGATCGACGATCTCGACCTCGCCTCCGTCGACGACGGAGCGCTGACGGACGAGGACCGGACCGCCCCGCTGCGGCCCGATCACACCGCGTACGTCATCTACACCTCCGGGTCGACCGGGCGGCCGAAGGGCGTCGCGGTCACCCACCGCGCGATCGTGAACCGGCTGCGGTGGATGCAGTCCGAGTACCCCATCGGCGGTGACGACGTCGTCATGCAGAAGACGCCCGCCACGTTCGACGTGTCGGTGTGGGAATTCTTCTGGCCGCTGCAGACCGGTGCGACCCTGGTGATCGCCGCCCCCGACGGGCATCGCGACCCCGCGTACCTCGCGCGACTGATCGCCGAGACCGGCGTCACGACACTGCATTTCGTGCCGTCGATGATGTCGGCGTTCACCACGGCACTGGCCACGGAACCGGGGACCGCCGACGGGCCCGTCGGCGCACTGCGCAGCCTGCGCCTGGTGTTCGCCAGCGGCGAGGCGCTGCCGCCGCATGTCGCGGCCCGGATGGCCGCCATCTCCGGCGCCGCCGTGCACAACCTCTACGGCCCCACCGAGGCCGCGGTGGACGTGACCTACCACCCTTACACCGCCGCCGACACCGACACCGTCCCGATCGGGCGTCCCGTGGCGAACACGGGTGTGCACGTCCTCGACGACCGGTTGCGCCCCGTCCCGCCGACGGTGTCCGGGGAGTTGTACCTCACCGGCGTGCAGCTGGCCCGCGCCTACGTCGGTCGTCCCGACCTCACCGCCGACCGCTTCGTCGCCGACATCACCTCGGCGCGCGGCGAACGCATGTACCGCACCGGCGACGTCGTCCGGCGCCGACCGGACGGCGAGCTGGAGTACGTCGGCCGGTCGGACTTCCAGGTGAAGCTGCGCGGCCTGCGCATCGAACTGCCCGAGATCGAGTCGGCCCTGACCGAGGTGACCGGTGTCTCCGACGCCGTCGCGGTCGTCGTCGAGGCGGCGGGCGACGCGCAGCTCGTGGCCTACGTGGTCGGACCGATCGCCGCCGACGCCGTCCCGGCGGTGCCCGGCGAGATCCCGTCGGCCCACCCGCTGTTCGAGCACCTGCGGTCGCGTCTGCCGGCGTACATGGTGCCGGCGGCGGTCCTCGCCCTCGACGCGTTCCCGCTCACCGCCAACGGCAAGCTCGACCGCCGCGCCCTGCCCGAGCCCGACTTCGCCGCGGTGACCGTGGAGTTCGTCGAGCCCCGCACGGAGCTCGAGATCGCGATCGCCGGGGTCTACGCCGACGTCGCGCGCCGCGACCGCGTGGGTGCGGACGACTCGTTCTTCGACATCGGCGGTACCTCGCTCGGTGCCACCCGGGTGGCCGCCCGGGTGCAGGCCGCGCTCGGGGTGTCGGTCGGCGTCCGCGACGTGTTCGACCATCCGACCGTCGCGGGCCTGGCGGCCCTGCTGGCGGGCCGAGAGACGTCCGCCGGGCGTCCGCAGCTCGCCCCGCGTCCGCGTCCGGAGCGCGTCCCCCTCTCGCCGGCGCAGGCGCGCATGTGGTTCATCAACCGGTTCGACCCGTCGTCGCCGGCCTACAACCTGCCGCTGCCCGTCCGCCTGACCGGGACCCTCGACGTCGCGGCGTTGCGGGCGGCGATCGTCGACGTCGCCGAGCGGCACGAGGCCCTGCGCACCGTGTACCCCGACTCGCCCGACGGTCCGCACCAGGTCGTGCATCCCGCGCAGGAGGCGGTGGCCGCGATCTACCGCGAGACCACGGTCCGTCCCGACGAGGTGCGCGCCGAGGTCGTGCGTGCCGCGACCGCCGGTTTCGACGTCACCACCGCCTTCCCCGCGCGGATCGTGCTGATGCGTCTTGCCGACCGGCAGGGCGCGGAGCACGAGGCGCAGTACGTGCTGATGCTGGTCGTCCATCACATCTCGGCCGACGGCGCGTCCCTGGCGCCGCTCTTCCGCGACCTGGTGGTCGCCTACGAGGCGCGTCGGACCGGCATCGCGTCGTCGCAACCGGCCCTGCCGGTCCAGTACGCCGACTTCGCGCTGTGGCAGCGCGACCTCCTCGGTGACGAGGACGACCCCGACTCCGTCGCGGCGCAGCAGATCGACCACTGGCGTCGCACCCTGGCCGGCGTCCCCGAGTCGCTCGACCTGCCCACCGACCGGCCGCGTCCCGCGGTCGCCTCCCTGCGCGGTGACGCGGTGCGGTTCGCGCTCGACCCCGGCCTGCGCCGACGGCTCACGACGGTGGCGCGCCAGCACGACGTCAGCCTGTTCATGGTCATGCACGCCGGCCTGGCCATCCTGGCCGAGCGGCTGTCCGGGTCCACCGACATCGCGATCGGTACGCCGGTCGCGGGTCGCGGTGAAGAGGCGCTCGACGACCTCGTCGGCATGTTCGTCAACACCGTCGTCCTGCGCACCGAGGTCGACCCCGACCTGACCGTCGCGGACCTGCTCGCCACCGTGCGCGCCGGCGACGTCGACGCGATGGCCCACGCGGACGTGCCCTTCGAGCGACTCGTCGAGGTCCTCGACGTGCCGCGCTCCACCGCGCACCACCCGCTGTTCGGGATCGCCCTGTCGTTCGACAACAACGAGGCCCCCACGCTCGAGCTGCCGGGCCTGCGCGTGGACGTCGTCGACGCCGACGTCGAGATGGCCAAGTTCGACCTGCAGCTGACCGTCGGTGACAACGCCCCCGAGGACGAGCCCGCGCCCGCGACGTTCACCTACGCCACCGACCTGTTCGACCAGTCGACGGTGCGGTCGTTCGCGGACCGGCTCGTGCGCATCCTCGAGGCGATCGCCGCGGATCCGTCGGCGCGCGTCGGCGCCATCGACATCCTCGGTCCCGCCGAGCGTTCGGACCTGATCGCCGTCACCGGGCCTCCCGCGCAGACGCCCGCGACCCTCCCCGAGCTCCTCGCCACCGGCCTGCGGATCTCGCCCGACGGTCCCGCGCTGGTCTTCGGCGAGACGTCGATGACGTACGCCGAGCTGGACGCCGCCGGCAACCGTGTGGCGCGGCGCCTGATCGCACTCGGCGCCGGCCCCGGCACCGTCGTGGCGCTCGGCATGCGGCGTTCCCTGCAGTCGGTGCTGGGCATCTGGGCGATCGCCAAGACCGGTGCCGCGTACCTGCCGATCAACCCCGAGTACCCGGCAGGCCGCATCTCCACGATGCTCGCGGACTCACGCGCTCTCCTCGGCGTGACCGTCGCGACCGACCGTGACGAGCTGCCCGACGACGTGCACTGGCACGACCTCGCCGACCTGCTCGACCCCGGCGCCGATGCCGACGACGCACCGGTCACCGACGCGGACCGCACGAGGCCCCTGCGTCTGGCCGACGCCGCATACCTGATCTACACGTCGGGGTCGACCGGTACGCCCAAGGCGGTGGTGGTCACCCACACCGGCCTGGCCGACCTGACGTCCGACGTCGTCGAGCACTACGCGGTCCGGCCGGACTCGCGGGTCCTGCACGTGGCCCAACCCAGCTTCGACACCTCCGTCGGGGAGATGCTCGCCGCGTTCGGTGCCGGTGCGGCCCTGGTGGTCTCGCCGCAGGACGTCTTCGGCGGTGACGAGCTCGCCCGGTTGATCGCCGAGCAGCGGGTGTCGGTGGTCGTGATGACCCCGACCGCGCTGATGACCGTCGACCCGACGGGGCTCGACGGCGTCGAGTCGCTCGTCGTCGGCGGCGACGTGTGCACCCCCGAACTGGCGGCACGGTGGGCGCCGCGCCTGCGCAACGCATACGGGCCGACCGAGACCACCGTCATCTCCACGATCACGCCCGGACTCGACCGCGGCGACCGCGTCACCATCGGTGCGCCACTGCGCGGTGAGAGCGTCCGCGTCCTCGACTCGCGCCTGCGGGTGGTGCCGCGCGGCGTCGTCGGCGAGCTCTACCTGGCCGGGTCGGGACTGGCCCGCGGGTACCACGACCGTCCGGCCACGTCGGCCGAGCGGTTCGTCGCCGACCCGTTCGGCGCCCCCGGTGACCGCATGTACCGCACCGGTGACCTCGTGCGGTTCAGCCTGGACCCGACGGCGCCGCCGAACGCCCTGGAGTACGTGGGCCGCAGCGATTTCCAGGTCAAGGTGCGCGGTTTCCGGGTGGAGCTCGGGGAGATCGACCGGGCGCTCGTCGACGCGGGCGACCTGGAGTTCGCGGTCACCGTCGGTGTCGACGGTCCCGACGGCGCGACCGCGCTCGCGTCCTACGTGTTGCCGCGGTCCGGCGCGACCGTGGACACCGACGCGCTGACCGCCGCGTTGGCGGACCGACTGCCGGGCCACATGGTCCCCGCCGCGGTGATCGTGCTCGACGAGATCCCGTTGACGCCGATCGGGAAGCTGGACCGTCGTGCGCTGCCGGCGCCCGAGTTCGCCGTCGTCGAGCGCGAGTACCGCGCCCCCGAGACCGACCTCGAGCACACGATCGCCGGGGTCTTCGCCGACGTCCTCGGCGTCGAGCGCGTCGGCCCGCGACGACTCCTTCTTCGACCTCGGCGGCAACTCGCTGAGCGCGACCAAGGTCGTGGGTCGCATCGGCGCCGCGCTGGACAGCACGGTGGGTGTGCGCGAGTTGTTCGCGGCGCCGACCGTCGCGGGGATGGCCGCCCGGATCGCGAGCGGTCAGACCAGCCGCCCGCACCGCGCGCCCCTCGTCGCCCGCCCGCGACCCGCGCGGATCCCGTTGTCGCTGGCGCAGACCCGCATGTGGTTCCTCAACCGCTTCGATCCGGACTCGCCCGCGTACAACATCCCGGCCGCCGTCACCCTGCTCGGCGATCTCGACGTCGACGCACTGCGCACCGCCGTCGCCGACGTGGTGGACCGACACGAGTCGCTGCGCACGGTCTACCCCGACTCCGCGAGCGGACCGCACCAGGTGATCCTGCCGACCGCGCAGGCGGTCCCGGACATCGAGGTCGTCGACGCCACGGCCGACGAGCTGCCGGACCACCTGCGTGCCTTCGTGGTCGGCGGTTTCCGGGTCGAGGAGGCCATCCCGCTCCGGATCCGGTTGTGGCGCATCGACACCGACCGTCATGTGCTCGCCGCCGTCGTCCACCACGTCGTCGCCGACGGTGAGTCGATGGTGCCGTTCGTCGCCGACCTCGCCACGGCCTACGCCGCCCGCTCGGTCGGGTCGGAGCCGCAGTGGCGCGCCCTGCCCGTGCAGTACGCGGACTACGCGCTGTGGCAGAGGGAGGTCCTCGGTGACGAGGACGACCCGACCAGCCTGCTCTCCGCGCAGATCGGGTTCTGGCGCACCACCCTGGCGGCGCTGCCCGATCAGCTCGAACTGCCCACCGACCGTCCGCGGCCGCCGGTGCAGTCGCTGCGCGGCAGCCAGCACCTGTTCTCGATCCCCGCGTCGACCCATGCCCGGATCGCCGAACTCGCGCGGTCACGCAACGCCTCGACCTTCATGGGCTTCCACGCCGCGTTCGCGGTACTGCTGGCGCGGCTGTCGGGCAGCCCCGACATCATCGTCGGGACGCCGATGGCCGGGCGCGGCGAGCGCGAGCTCGAGGGTGTCATCGGCATGTTCGTCAACACGCTGGCCCTGCGCCTCGACGTCGACGGCTCCATGGACTTCGCCGCCCTCGTGGACGCCGCCCGCGACCGTGACTCGGAGGCGTTCAGCCACGCCGACGTCCCGTTCGAGCGGCTGGTCGAGGTGCTCAACCCCGTCCGGTCCACCGCGCGGCACCCGATCTTCCAGGTCGGCCTGTCGTTCCAGAACATCGCCCGACCGACGCTGGAACTGGCCGGGTTGCGCATGGAGCCGGTCGAACTGCCCGAGGGTGTGGCCCAGTTCGACCTGCACCTGATCCTGTCGGACACCTACGACGAGACCGGCGCCCCGGCCGGCGTCGAGGCGGCGATCACGTTCGCCGACGACCTCTTCGACCGGTCGACCGTCGAGGACGTCGCGGCACGGTTCGTCTCTCTGCTCGACCGGCTCGCGGCCGAACCCCACCGACCCGTCGGTGACGTCGCGATGCTGTCGGCGGGCGAGCGCGTCGAGGTCGTCGAGGCGCGCAACAACACCACCGTGGTGCTCGCGCCGACGACCCTCGCCGACATCCTCGCGTCGGCGTTCGTCGCCTACCCGTCGAGAGTCGCGATCGACGCCGACGGCGACGCCACGTCCGGGTCCGAGGGCGGCACTCTCGACTACGCGACGCTGGGTGGGCGGGTCAACCGCCTGGCCCGCGCGCTCATCGACCGCGGTGTCGGCCCGGAGACCGTCGTCGGCCTGGCCATGCCGAGATCGGTCGACCTCATCGTGGCGATGTACGCGGTGACGACGGCCGGCGGCGCCTACCTGCCCATCGACCCCGACCACCCCGCCGACCGTGTCGGCTACATCGTCGACAACTCGGCGCCCGCGCTGGTCCTCGTGTCGGGGGACGCGCCGGATGCGTTGTCCGCGGCGCAGACCCTCGACGCGGACCGAGTCGTCGACGTCCACACGCTGGACCTGCACGGGTACTCCGGCGCCGCGGTGGCCGACTTCGAACGCCTGCGCACGCTGCGGCCCAACGACATCGCCTACGTCATCTACACCTCGGGGTCGACCGGTCGCCCGAAGGGCGTCGCCGTGCCGCACTCGGCGATCGTGAACCAGCTCAACTGGCTGTCGGTGCAGTTCCGTCTCGGTGCCGACGACGCGCTCCTGCTCCGTACCCAGGCCACCTTCGACCTGTCGGTGTGGGAGTACTGGTGGGCTGTCACGGCCGGTGTGCGGCTGGTGGTCGCGGCCCCGCACGGCCACCGCGACCCGGCATACCTCGCCGACCTGATCCACCGACGGCGGGTCACCGTCACGACGTTCGTGCCGTCGCTGCTGTCGGCGTTCCTCCTCGACGTCGACCCCGCGCAGATCGCGCGCCTCACCACGGTGCTGTGCATCGGCGAGGCGTTGACCGCGGAGACCGTGGCACGGTTCCGTGCCGTCGGCGACGCCGCGATCCACAACCTGTACGGACCCACCGAGGCGGCCGTCAGCGTCACGCACCAGCAGGTCCCGGCGCTGCTGTCCGACGGCGCCGTCCCGATCGGACGGCCCGAGTGGAACACCGGTGTGTACGTCCTGGACACGCGCCTGCAGCCGGTGCCCGACGGTGTCACCGGTGAGCTCTACATCGCGGGTGCGCAGCTCGCCCGCGGGTACCTCAACCGCTCGGACCTGACCGCCGACCGGTTCGTCGCCGACCCGTTCGGCCGCGCGGGCGCGCGGATGTACCGCTCCGGCGACCTGGTCCGCTGGGCGCGCGTCGGCGACGACCCCCGCGCCGACCCTCGTCTATGTGGGCCGCAGCGACTTCCAGGTGAAGGTCCGCGGCCTGCGCATCGAGCTCGAGGAGATCGAGCGCGTGCTCGGCGCCTCCGAGCTCGTCGACACCGCGGTGGTCACCGTCCACACCGATCCCAGCGCGGGAGAGCACATCGTCGCGTACCTCGTGCCGGCGCGGACCACCGCAGGCCCGGCCGAGCTCGACACCCGGGTGGTGCTCGAGGAGGCCGCCGAGGACCTGCCGTCGTACATGATCCCGACGGTGACCGTCGTGCTCGACGCCCTGCCGCTGAACATCAACGGGAAGCTCGACCGACCGGCGTTGCCGCGGCCGGACTTCTCGACCGCCGCCGCGCACCAGGAGCCCCGTGGCCCGGTGGAGGAGATCGTCGCCGGCGTCGTCGCCGACATCGTCGGGGCGGAACGCGTCGGTGCGTTCGACAGCTTCTTCGCCGTCGGCGGCAACTCGCTGTCGGCGACACGGGTGGTCGCGCGGGTCAACGACGCACTGGGGGCCTCCCTCACGGTGCGGGACCTGTTCACCGACCCGACGGTCGCCGGGATCGCCGCGGCCGCCGAGCGCAGCACCGCCTCCGACCGCCCCCGGCTGCACGCCATGCCGCGACCGGCCCAGATCCCGTTGTCGCCCGCGCAGACCCGGATGTGGTTCATCAACCAGTTCGACACGTCGTCGCCCGCTTACAACATCCCGGCGGTCCTGCGGCTGTCCGGTCGGATCGACGTCGACGCACTGCGCGCCGCGGTCGGCGACGTCGTGGCACGCCACGAGGTGCTGCGGACCCGCTACCCGGCGGACGCCACCATCGACGGCCGCGAGCGTGCACCGCGCCAGGAGATCCTGTCCCCGGAACAGGCCCGGGCACGCGAGGTGCTCGAGGTGCGTGACGTCGACGGCCTCGAGGCCGCGCGTGTGGCGGTCGGG
Source organism: Gordonia paraffinivorans (assembly GCA_036946345.1). GTDB lineage: Bacteria > Actinomycetota > Actinomycetes > Mycobacteriales > Mycobacteriaceae > Williamsia_A > Williamsia_A paraffinivorans_A. The sequence continues at coordinate 49,969 of JAQIJH010000033.1, forward strand.
GAACTGGTGTCGGCGGGCTTCGACGTGGCATCGGCGGTGCCGGTGCGGATGGCACTGCTGCGCGTCGCGCCGGAGGAGTCCGTGCTCGTGGTCGTGGTGCACCACATCTCGGCCGACGGGGCGTCCGTGGCGCCGCTCGCGCGCGACGTCATGGTGGCCTACGGCGCACGCCACGCCGGTGAGGACCCGTCGTGGGGGGCTCTGCCGGTGCAGTACGCCGACTACGCGCTCTGGCAGCGGGCGGTCCTCGGCGACGAGAGTGACCCGACCTCGGTCGCGGCCCGCCAACTCGACTTCTGGGCGAGCACCCTCGACGACATCCCTGAGGTCATCGACCTCCCGCTCGACCGTCCGCGCCCGGCCGTGCAGTCCGTCGCCGGTGCGCAGGTGCGCTTCGAGGTCGACGCGAGCACGCGGGCCGGGCTCCAGCGACTGGCCAACGCCCACGGCGCGACGATGTTCATGGCCGTCCACGCCGCGTTCGCGGTGCTGCTGTCGCGCTCGGGCGGCACCGACGACATCGTCGTCGGCACGGCCGTCGCCGGTCGCGGGGACGCAGCCCTCGACGACCTGGTCGGCATGTTCGTCAACACCCTCGCGCTGCGCACACCCGTGGACCGGTCCGCCGGGTTCGGGACCCTGCTGGAGTCGGTGCGTGACGTCGACGTGGCCGCCTTCACCCACACCGAGATCCCGTTCGAGCGGCTCGTCGAGGACCTGGCGCCGGAGCGGTCGACCGCGTTCTCGCCGCTGTTCCAGGTGGTCCTCGCGTTCGGCAGCACCGATCAGCCCGACCTCGAACTCCCGGGCCTGCGGGTGTCCGGTCTCGAGGTCGACACCACGACGACCAAGTTCGACCTGCAGCTCACCGTCGCGCAGTCGTCGGACGACTCCACCGGGTTCGAGTGTGTGCTCACCTATGCCACCGCACTGTTCGACGAGTCGACGGTCGCCGAGCTGGGACGGCGGTTCGCGGCCGTGCTGGCAGCGGTCGTGGCCGACCCGCGGATGCCCGTCGGCGACATCGACGTCCTCGAGCCCGCGGTGTCGGAACGGCTGCGGCACATGGCGTCACCGCCCGCGCCGGAGCGGGCCACGCTCGGGGACGTCTTCGCCGACGCGCTGGCCGCCGACCCGGACGCCGCCGCGGTGGTCGCGGAGGGCGGTCGCCTGACGTGGTCGGAGCTCGACGCGCGGGCGCGTCGCGTCGCCACCGTGCTCCGCAGCCGAGGGGTGGTCGACGGCACGCCGGTCGGTCTGGCGATCGGGCGGTCGGTGGAGTCGATCACAGCGTTCTGGGGCATCGTCGCCGCCGGCGGAGCGGTCGTGCCGATCGACCCGAACTACCCGTCGGAACGCGTCGAGCACATGGTCGCCGACGCCCGGATCACCGTCGGGCTCACCGTGTCCGAGGTCGCCGACGGGTTGCCGCGCACGGTCGGGTGGATCGACCTGCACGCGCTGTCCGAGCTGTCGGCGTCCGATGGACCCGACGCGGACGGAGGGTGGGCGCGTCCGTCGCTGGACGAGCTGGCCTACATCATCTTCACCTCGGGCTCGACCGGCCGGCCGAAGGGGCGTCGCGGTCACGCACCGTGGCGTCGCCGACATCGTCGCGGAGATCCGCGGACGGTTCGGGGTCGCGCCGGGTTCGCGGGTCCTGCACTTCGCGTCGCCGAGCTTCGACGCGTCGATCTTCGAGGTGCTGCTGGCCGTGAGCGGTGCGGGCACGCAGATCGTCGCGCCGCCACGCATGTTCGGTGGCGACGAACTGGCCCGCCTCCTGCGCGACGAGCACGTCACCCACGCGTTCGTCACACCGGCGGCGCTGGCGACCGTGCCCGCCGACGGCCTCGACGACCTCGAGGTCGTGTGTGTCGCGGGCGACGTCTGCCCGCCGGAGCTGGTGCGGCGCTGGGCCGTCCCCCGCGCCGACGGGACCCTGCGCCGGATGTACAACCTGTACGGCCCGTCCGAGGCGACCATCTGGTCGACCACCACCGACGCCCTGACGCCGAGCACGCCGCTCACCATCGGCGGCCCGGTGACGGGGGGTGCGTCTGGCCGTTCTCGACGACCGTCTCCGTCCGGTCGCGCCCGGTGTGCCGGGCGAGCTGTACGTGGCCGGTGACGTCCTCGCCCGCGGATACGTCGGCCGTCCCGGTCAGACCGCCGAGCGGTTCGTGCCCGACCCCTTCGGTGCGCCCGGTGCGCGGATGTACCGCACCGGTGACCTGGTGCGGTGGCGGCACTCCGGCGACGACCGGTGGGAGCTGGAGTTCAACGGCCGCACCGACTTCCAGGTCAAGGTGCGCGGGTTCCGCATCGAACTCGGGGAGATCGATGCGGTGCTCGGTGCGCAGCCCGACGTCGACTTCGCGACGACACTCGGACTCCCGCACCCGGTCACCGGCGCCACGATGCTGGTGTCCTACGTGCACGGCCGCGTGACTGACGCCGCCGACCTCACGTCCCGGGTCGGGCGCACCCTGCCCGCGCACATGGTGCCGTCGGCCGTGGTCGTCCTCGACGAGATCCCGCTGACCCCCGCCGGCAAGGTGGACCGTCGCGCGCTGCCCGCGCCGGAGTTCGGGACGACGAGCGGACCCTCACGGGCCCCGTCGGACCCGGTCGAGGAGACGCTGTGCCGTCTGTTCGCCGAGACGCTCGGGGTCGACGAGATCGGCGTCGACGACTCGTTCTTCTCCCCTCGGTGGCGACAGCATCATGGCCATCGGTCTCGTGACCCGCGCACGCGACGCCGGACTGGTGTTCACACCGCGGGACGTGTTCGACCGCCGCACCCCGGCCGAACTCGCCGGCGTCGTGACGACGTCCGCCGAGGCCGCACAGACCGTGCTCCCCGAGCTCGAGGGCGGCGCCGTCGGGACGATGCCGCTGACGCCGATCATGCAGTGGCTCGTCGGCACCCGCCGGGAGTACCGGACGTTCTCGCAGGCGAACCTGCTGACGCTGCCCCGTGACCCCCGGCGCCGGTCGCCTCGCCGCCGCGCTCGACGCGGTGCTCGCGACCCACGACGCGCTGCGCGCCCGGTTGGTCGTCGACGACGCAAAACCGGCGTTCCTGGAGGTGCCGGCTGTCGGCTCGGTGACCGCCGCCGACGTGCTGCGCCGGGTGGAGTTCACCGACGAGCCCGGCACACCCGCGTTCGTGGACACGGTGCAGCGGGAGGCCTCCGCCGCGAACGACCGACTGGACCCGTCTGCGGGCGTGATGCTGCAGGTCGTCTGGTTCGACCCGTCGGCGGACCTGGGGCCGGACGTCACCGGCCGCCTGTACGTCGTGATCCACCACCTCGTGGTCGACGGCGTCTCGTGGCGCATCCTGCTCCCGGATCTGGTGGTCGCCTGGGCACGGACGGACCCGACCGGCGGCGACGCCGGCACCGCGCCGGTCGAGCTCGGCGAGGTGGGCACGTCGCTGCGCACCTGGTCGCACGCGCTCGCCGGGACGGCACCGACCTTCACCGACGCGATCGAGGCCTGGGCTCAGGTCGTCTCGGTCGACGACCCGCCGCTGGGCAGCGGTCCCCTCGACCCCGACCGCGACACCGTCGCGACCATGCGCCGCGTCTCCGTCGACATGCCCGTCGACGTCTCCGACGCCGTGCTGCGCGAGATCGGACCGGCCTACCGCACCGGCGTCGACACCGCACTGCTCACCGCGCTGGCCGTCGCGGTCCGCCGGTGGCGACTGCGCCGCGGGGTCGACGCCCCGGGGCTGCTCGTCGAGCTCGAGGGTCACGGTCGCGAGGAGTTCGCGGTCGCGCCGACCTCGGCCGGCGCGCGTGCGGACCTGCACCGCACCGTCGGCTGGTTCACCACGACCCGGCCCGTCCGCCTCGACCTGACCGGTGTCGACGTCGACGCCGTGGTCGACGCCGAGCAGTCGGCGCCCGCGGCAGGCGCGGCGATCAAGGCCGTCAAGGAGGACCTGACCGTCGTGCCCGGCGGCCATGGCGGGATCGGCTTCGGCGTACTGACCCGCTTCGGCGGCCCGGAGGCCGACGTCCTGCGCGGTCGTGGTGAGCCGCAGATCGCGTTCAACTACCTCGGCCGGGTGTCGGCGGGGGAGACCGAGACGGCGGAGTTCGGCTGGCAGCCGGCGACCGACGGCGGTGAGCTCGGCGGGTCCATGGACGCCGGCATGGTCGTCCCGGCGGCGCTGACGATCAACGCGCTCGCGACCGACACCGCGTCGGGGCCCGTCGTCTCGGCGTCGTTCGCCTTCGCGGGCGAGCTCCTCGACGAGGACGACGTCCGTGAACTCG
>JAQIJH010000034.1:0-43666 GCA_036946345.1 Gordonia paraffinivorans
CGACTACGAGGGTCTCGGCCCAGGTGGACATCTCCGCCGAGATCGCCGACGAGGGTCGCGTCCTGGTGTCCGGCAAGCTCCTCGCCGACATCACGCGGTCGCTGCCGGCCAAGCCCGTCGACGTGGCGATCGACGGTTCGCGCGTCGTGATCAACTGCGGCAGTTCACGTTTCTCGCTCCCGACGATGCCGGTCGAGGACTACCCGAGCCTTCCCGAGGTCCCCGGTGTCACGGGAACGATCCCGGCCGAGCTGTTCGCCGAGGCGATCGGACAGGTGGCCGTCGCCGCGGGCAAGGACGACACCCTGCCGATGCTGACCGGCATCCGGGTCGAGATCGAGGACGACACGGTGGTCATGGCCGCCACCGATCGTTTCCGGCTCGCCGTGCGCGAGCTGACGTGGCAGCCCAGCGGTTCCGGACACGGCTGACCGTGCTGGTGCCGGCCAAGACGCTCTCGGAGTCGGCGCGGTCGGCCGGGTCCGACGGTGCGCCGGTCTCCCTCGCGCTCGGGTCCCCGGCACCATCGGCGCGGAGGGCCTGCTCGGCATTCTGGGACAGGGTCGCCAGACCACCACCCGCCTGCTCGACGCGGAGTTCCCGAAGTTCCGTCAGCTGCTGCCGACGTCGCACACCTCCATGGCCACCGTGGACATCGCCGAGCTGACCGACGCGATCAAGCGCGTCGCGCTGGTCGCCGAGCGGGGTGCGCAGGTCCGCCTGGAGTTCTCCGAGGGCACCGTGCAGCTCACGGCAGGCGGCGACGACGCGGGCAAGGCCGAGGAGGAGGTCGCGGTCGCGTTCCACGGCGAGCCGTTGACCATCGCGTTCAACCCGACCTACCTGCTGGACGGCCTGTCGGCCCTGCACTCGTCGTCGGTGGAGTTCGGCTTCACCACCCCCAGCCGACCGGCGGTCCTGCGGCCGGCCGGTGAGGAGACCCCCGTCCCCGACCGACAGCGGTGCCTTCCCGGCGCCGTCGAGCGAGTTCACCTACCTGCTGATGCCGGTCCGCCTCCCGGGCTGATCGGGGAGAGGATGTCCGCGATGCAACTCGGACTGATCGGTCTCGGAAAGATGGGGCGCCAACATGCGGCGCCGGGTCGCGGACGCCGGGGCACGAGGTGGTCGGCTACGACCCCCCCGGCCCGAGGTCAGCGATGTCGCCTCGCTCGAGGAACTCGTGTCCCTCGCTGAGCGCGCCCCGCGTGGTGTGGGGTGATGGTCCCCTCCGGAGCCCCGACCCGGGAGACGGTGGAGACGCTGAGCACGCTGCTCGAACCCCGGTGACCTCGTCATCGACGGCGGCAACTCGCGCTACACCGACGACGGTCCCCATGCGGAGTTGTTGTCCGCCAAGCAGATCGGCTATGTCGACTGCGGTGTGTCCGGTGGTGTGTGGGGCCTGGAGAACGGGTACGGCCTGATGGCCGGAGGGTCCGCCGAGGACGTCGAGAAGGCGATGCCGATCTTCGACGCGCTGCGTACCCGAGGGCGAGCGTGCCGACGGGGTTCGTGCACGCCGGGCCCCGTGGGCGCCGGTCACTACGCGAAGATGGTGCACAACGGCATCGAGTACGGGCTGATGCACGCTACGGCGAGGGTTACGAACTGCTGTCCGCCGAACCGCTGATCGACGACGTCCCGGGCACGCTGCGGGCGTGGACCCACGGCACGGTGATCCGCTCGTGGCTCTTGGACCTCCTCGTCGAGGCGCTGAAGGCGGATCCGGGTCTCGCCGAGATCTCCGACTACACCACCGATTCCGGCGAGGGACGGTGGACCGTCGAGGAGGCGATCCGCCACTCGGTGCCGGCGAACGTGATCTCGGCGGCGCTCTTCGCGCGGTTCGCGTCCCGGCAGGAATCCGGCTCGCCGACGCTCAAGGCGGTCTCGGCCCTGCGCCAGCAGTTCGGCGGCCACTCGGTGCACGCCGCCGGGTCCTGACCGGCGTCCGCGTCCCAGCACCCTCCTCGTGTACGTCCGTTCCCTGCGTCTGCGTGACTTCCGGTCCTGGCGCACCCTCGACGTCGACCTGCGGCCTGGGGCGACGATCGTGGTGGGGCGCAACGGATTCGGGAAGACCAACCTGGTCGAGGCGCTGAACTACGTCGCCACGCTCCGCTCACACCGGGTGAGCACGGACGCCGCCCTGGTCCGAAGTGGCTGCGACACCGCGGCGGTGGCGGCGAGCATCGTCAACGCCGGGCGTGAACTGACGGTCGAGGTGACCATCACCCCCGGTCGGGCGAACCGGGCGACCGTGAACGGCGCACCGTCGCGGCGGGCACGCGACGTCGTCGGGATCCTGCGGTCGGTGATGTTCGCGCCGGAGGACCTCGCGCTGGTCCGGGGGGAGCCCGCCGAGCGCCGCCGACTCCTCGACGAGCTCGCCGCGCTCGCGGGTCCCGCGATGGTGGCCGCGCGGTCCGACTACGACCGCGTCCTGCGGCAACGGTCGGCGCTGCTGAAGACCGCGGCCGCGGCCCTGCGCTCCGGTGGGTCGTCGGCGGAGTCGGTGATCAGCACCCTCGACGTCTGGGACACCCAGCTCGCACAGTTCGGCGCGGTCGTGACGGCGGGACGGATCGACACGGTGAGTCGTCTGCGACCGCACTTCGTCGGGGAGTACGCGACCCTCGCACCGGCGTCGCGCCCGGTCGACCTGCGATACCGGCCGGCGGTCGGGGAGGAGATCGTGCCCGCCGAGGGCCGGGCCGACGTCGAGTTCATCGAGGCGACGCTGCTGACGCGACTCGCCGAGGCGCGCCAGAAGGAGATCGACCGCGGGGTGTGTCTGGTCGGCCCGCATCGCGACGACCTCGACATCCTGCTCGACGGACAGGTCGGGAAAGGTTATGCCAGCCATGGGGAGTCGTGGTCGCTGGCGCTCGCGACCCGGCTCGGGTCGGTTCAGCTCATCCGGGACGACGGGGCCGAGCCGGTCGTCGTCCTCGACGACGTGTTCGCCGAACTCGACGCATCCCGACGGGCGGCCCTGACCACCTTCGCCGAGTCGGTGGAGCAGGTGATCATCACCGCGGCCGTCGGTGACGACATCCCGGGCGCCGTCGCGGGCCGGCGGCTGGCTGTCGGTGTCGACGACGACCATGAGGTCCGGGAATCCCATCTCGTCTCCGAGACACCGAGCGAGGAGGTCGCGCATGGATGACGACACCGCCCACTCGTCGGGTCACGAACTGGCCCGCAAGGCACTCGAGGACGCCCGCGCGGCGGCGAAGGCGGCGGGCAAGGCGGTCGGTCACGGACGATCGTCGGCGCCGGACCGACGACGTGGCGGACGACGTCGATGGTCGGGTGCGCGTCCCGACGGTCGGGACCCGCAGTCGTTCGGCTCCGTGGCGGGGGCGATGGCGAAGGCCCGCGGGTGGCAGCCCAAGCTGGGGGAGGGGCAGGTCTTCGCGGCGTGGGACCGCATCGTCGGAGAGGACATCGCAGCGCACGCGCAGCCGACGGACCTGCGGGATCGCGTGCTGTCGGTGAGCGCGGAGTCCACCGCCTGGGCCACCCAGCTGCGCCTCGTCCAGCGGGACATCCTCGCGAGGATCGCCGCGGCCGTCGGTCGCGACGTGGTGGTGTCACTACGCATCACCGGACCTCGGGCACCGTCCTGGAAGAAGGGCACGCGCACGGTTCCGGGACGGGGTCCCCGCGACACCTACGGCTGAGGGAACCGTCGGTCCCGCGGCTGCGTCCAACGGGTACCGCCAACGCCGCGAGAAGCGTCCCTGACGGTCTCGACGTCAAACCGCCCTGCATTTCGATCGGAAAATCCGTCAGCGGGCGCGTCAGACGTCCTGCAGAGCCGTTTCCGTACAGGTGAGGCAGTACTATGGAGAGGTACTGCCCCGGATCGGGGCGCAGGCTCGGCCTGCAGCAGATCGAGAGCACGGACCCGACCCTCGGCCGGGCTCCGGCGAGGACAAGGAGCGGACCCCACTCGTGGCGGACAGCAACGGCACCAGCAAGCCGACCCGATCGACCAAGAAGGCCGGCAGCGATTACGGCGCCGACTCCATCAGCATCCTCGAGGGCCTGGAGGCCGTCCGCAAGCGGCCCGGCATGTACATCGGTTCCACCGGCGAACGCGGTCTGCACCACCTCATCTGGGAGGTCGTCGACAACTCCGTCGACGAGGCGATGGCCGGCTTCGCGTCGCAGGTGGACGTCACCATCCTCGCCGACGGTGGTGTGCAGGTCCGCGACGACGGCCGCGGCATCCCGACCGACATGCACAAGACGGGCGTCCCGACCGTCGAGGTCGTCATGACCCAGCTCCATGCCGGTGGCAAGTTCGACTCCGAGGCGTACGCCGTGTCCGGCGGCCTGCACGGTGTCGGCATCTCCGTCGTCAACGCCCTGTCGACCAAGGTCGAGCTCGACATCGACTACGGCGGCAGCCACTGGTCGCAGGTCTACACCCGTGCCGTGCCCGGGCCGTTGCAGAAGGGTGCGAACACCCGGAAGACCGGCACGACCGTCCGCTTCTGGTCCGACCCGGACATCTTCGAGACCACCGAGTACAACTTCGAGACGATCGCCCGCCGCCTGCAGGAGATGGCGTTCCTCAACAAGGGACTGACCATCACCCTCACCGACGAGCGCCCCAAGGTCGTCAACGACGTCGACGACGTCGAACAGGCCGAGGCGATCGGTGGCAGCGCGTCGCCGGACCCCGCGGATGCGGTGGGTGACGCCGACACCGACGTGGTCGTCGAGCCCGGCCCGGACACCGAGAAGAAGGAGCCCGGCAAGCCCCGGACCCGCACCTATCACTACCCGGGTGGTCTCGAGGACTACGTCGCCCACCTGAACCGGACCAAGAGCCCCATCCACGCCTCCATCGTCGGCTTCACCGCGAAGGGGACCGGTCACGAGGTCGAGGTGGCGATGCAGTGGAACGGCGGGTACTCCGAGTCGGTCCACACCTTCGCCAACACGATCAACACCCACGAGGGCGGCACCCACGAAGAGGGTTTCCGCGCGGCCCTGACCAGCACGGTCAACAAGTACGCCCTCGACAAGAAGCTCCTGAAGGAGAAGGACCCGAAGCTCACCGGAGACGACATCCGCGAGGGACTCGCCGCGGTGATCTCGGTGAAGGTGTCCGATCCCCAGTTCGAGGGGCAGACCAAGACGAAGCTCGGCAACACCGAGGTGAGGAGCTTCGTGCAGAAAGTGTCCAACGAGCACCTCTCGCACTGGCTCGAGTCCAACCCCGCCGAGGCGAAGATCATCATCAACAAGGCGGTGGGGTCGGCACAGGCCCGACTGGCCGCACGCAAGGCACGAGAACTGGTGCGGCGCAAGAGCGCAACCGACATCGGCGGACTGCCCGGCAAGCTCGCCGACTGCCGCAGCAACGACCCGGCCAAGTGTGAGGTCTACATCGTCGAGGGCGACTCGGCCGGAGGCTCCGCGAAGTCGGGTCGCGACTCGATGTACCAGGCGATCCTGCCCATCCGCGGCAAGATCATCAACGTCGAGAAGGCCCGCATCGACCGGGTCCTCAAGAACACCGAGGTCCAGTCGATCATCACCGCGTTCGGCACCGGTATCCACGACGAGTTCGACCTGGCCAAGCTGCGCTACCACAAGATCGTGCTCATGGCCGACGCCGACGTCGACGGCCAGCACATCTCGACGCTGCTGCTCACCCTGCTGTTCCGCTTCATGCGTCCGCTGGTGGAGCACGGGCACGTCTACCTGGCGCAGCCGCCGCTGTACAAACTCAAGTGGCAGAAGGGTGCCGAGCCGGAGTTCGCCTACTCCGACCGCGAGCGCGACGGACTGCTCGAGGCGGGTCGTGCGGCGGGCAAGAAGATCAACACCGACGACGGCATCCAGCGCTACAAGGGCCTCGGCGAGATGAACGCCAAGGAGCTGTGGGAGACCACGATGGATCCCGAGGTCCGGGTGCTCCGCCAGGTAACCCTCGACGACGCCGCCGCGGCCGACGAGCTGTTCAGCGTGCTGATGGGGGAGGACGTCGTGGCCCGCCGCAGCTTCATCGCCCGCAACGCCAAGGACGTCCGCTTCCTCGACGTCTGACGCCGGCCGGAACGCCCTCGCGCGGCGAGGGTTTCACGTGAAACCGGCTGAACCCTCTGTGAAAGTGAACCCATGACTGACACCACCCTGCCGCCCGAGGGCACCACCGGGGAGCCCGGCGACCGCATCGAACCGGTCGACATCCAGCAGGAGATGCAGCGCAGCTACATCGACTACGCGATGAGCGTCATCGTCGGACGCGCGCTGCCCGAGGTCCGTGACGGCCTCAAGCCGGTTCACCGGCGCCTGCTCTACGCGATGCACGACGAGGGCTACCGTCCCGATCGCAGCTACGTGAAGTCGGCGAAGCCGGTGTCGGCGACCATGGGCAACTATCACCCGCACGGCGACAGCGCGATCTACGACGCCCTCGTGCGTCTCGCCCAACCGTGGTCGATGCGGTATCCGCTCGTCGACGGGCAGGGCAACTTCGGTTCCCGCGGTGACGACGGCCCGGCCGCCATGCGGTACACCGAGGCCCGGCTGACACCGCTGGCCATGGAGATGCTGCGGGACATCGGCGAGGAGACCGTCGACTTCACGCCGAACTACGACGGCAAGACGCTCGAACCGACTGTCCTGCCGAGCCGCGTCCCCAACCTGCTCATCAACGGGTCCGGCGGCATCGCGGTCGGCATGGCGACCAACATCCCGCCGCACAACCTCGGTGAGGTCGCCGAGGCGGTCTTCTGGGCGCTCGACCACCACGACGCCGACGACGAGACGACCCTGGCCGCGTGCATGGAGCGGATCAAGGGGCCCGACTTCCCGACCGCGGGCCACATCGTGGGCACCGCCGGCATCACCGAGGCGTACACCACCGGCCGCGGCAGCATCCGCATGCGCGGTGTGGTCGAGGTGGAGGAGTCGCGCACCGGCGCGACCACCCTCGTCATCACCGAGCTCCCGTACCAGGTGAACCCGGACCGGATGATCGTGTCGATCGCGGAGCAGGTCAACGACGGGAAGCTGAAGGGCATCAGCAAGATCGAGGACCAGTCCTCCGATCGCGTCGGCATGCGCATCGTCGTCACCCTCAAGCGCGACGCCGTCGCCAAGGTGGTGCTGAACAACCTCTACAAGCACAGCCAGCTGCAGACGAGCTTCGGCGCCAACATGCTGTCGATCGTCGACGGGGTGCCGCGCACGCTGCGCCTCGACCAGATGATCCGCCTCTACGTCGCGCACCAGATCGACGTCATCATCCGGCGTACCCGCTACCGGCTGCGCAAGGCCGAGGAGCGGGCCCACATCCTGCGCGGCTTCGTCAAGGCCCTCGACGCCCTCGACGACGTGATCGCGCTGATCCGTGCCTCGGCCAACACCGAGGAGGCGCGCAGTGGCCTGATGAACCTGCTCGACGTCGACGAGATCCAGGCCGACGCGATCCTCAGCATGCAGCTGCGACGCCTCTCGGCCCTCGAGCGCCAGAAGATCATCGACGAGCTGGCCGAGATCGAGCGCGAGATCGCCGACCTGAAGGACATCCTCGAGAAGCCGGAGCGCCAGCGCGCCATCGTCCGCGACGAGCTCGCCGAGGTCGTCGAGAAGTTCGGCGACGAACGGCGGACGCAGATCGTGGCCGCGGACGGTGACGTCACCGACGAGGACCTGATCGCGCGCGAGGACGTCGTCGTCACGATCACCGAGACGGGCTACGCCAAGCGCACCAAGACCGACCTGTACCGCAGTCAGAAGCGCGGCGGCAAGGGCGTCCAGGGTGCCGGCCTGAAGCAGGACGACATCGTCGCCCACTTCTTCGTCTGTTCCACGCACGACTGGATCCTGTTCTTCACCACGAAGGGCCGCGTCTACCGCGCGAAGGCCTACGAGTTGCCGGAGGCCAACCGCACCGCCCGCGGCCAGCACGTCGCCAACCTCCTGGCGTTCCAGCCCGAGGAGCGCATCGCGCAGGTCATCCAGATCAAGAGCTACGAGGACGCGCCCTACCTGGTGCTCGCCACCCGCGGTGGTCTGGTGAAGAAGTCGCGCCTCACGGACTTCGACTCCGCACGGTCCGGCGGCATCATCGCGGTGAACCTCCGCGGCGAGGACGAACTCGTCGGTGCGCGTCTGTGCAGCGCCGACGACGATCTCCTGTTGGTGTCCAGGCGCGGACAGTCCATCCGGTTCTCCGCGACGGACGAGGCCCTGCGGCCGATGGGTCGCCAGACCTCCGGTGTCCAGGGGATGCGCTTCAACGACGACGACGAACTGCTGTCGCTCAACGTCGTCGCCGAGGACACCTATCTGCTTGTCGCGACGTCGGCTGGTTACGCGAAGCGCACCGGCATGTCGGACTACCCGGTGCAGGGTCGCGGTGGCAAGGGGGTGCTGACCATCCAGTACGACCGCCGTCGCGGTGACCTTGTCGGCGCGCTCATCGTGGACGACCGCAGCGAGCTCTACGCCATCACCTCCGGCGGCGGTGTGATCCGTACCCTGGCCAAGCAGGTGCGCAAGGCGGGGCGCCAGACCAAGGGTGTCCGCCTGATGAACCTGGACGAGGGAACTACCCTCTTGGCCATCGCCCGCAACGCCGACGAGCCCGACGAGGTCGAGTGACCGGCCACCCGCAGCGACAGGAGTGCATGTGAGCACACCCCGTGAACCCGAGGGTCAGCGCAACGGCCCCTCCGTCCAGGATCGGCCCGACCAGGCCACCGGCCCACAGAACGGCACGTCGGAGACGGCTGCCTCGCCGGCGGGGGAGCAGGGGCAGCGTCCGAACCCGGGCACCGGCCCGGGCGGCGTGCCGCCGTGGCAGCGTGTCGGCACCGCCCCCGTGAGCTCGCCGGGACCGTCGTCGCAGCAGGGCCCCGCGCCGCAGCAGGGTGCCGGCGGTGCCGCCGACCAGTCCGGTGCACCGGAGGCGCCGAAGCGTCCGAGGCGACCGCTGGTCACCGGAACGGCCGCGCCCAAGCCGCCGGGTCAGGACGCCCCGACCACCCGGGCCCCGATCGCCAAGCTCGACTCCGACGGTGCGGTCCCCGGTGACGGGACGGCCCAGGCGGCGGCCGACCAGCAGACCACCCGGGGCCGGAACTCGGTGACGGGCAAGATCATCGACGGTCCGACCCGCAACATCGGACGGTCGCAGGTGCCCGAGGATCTGCCCGATCTCGACGCCATCCATCACCCCTCGACGGCTCCGACGGCCGTCCGGTCGGCCGAGTCGGTGCCGGCCGGCCATCGCGGGCCGCTGCGTGCGGCGGTGCAGCTGCGTCGGATCGATCCGTGGTCGACCTTCAAGGTGTCGGCGGTGCTCGCCATCGCGCTGTTCCTCATCTGGATGATCGCGATCGGTGTGCTCTACGTGATCCTCGACGGGATGGGGGTCTGGGATCAGATCAACAACTCGTTCGGGCAGCTGGTGTCGAGCGACAACACGACGGAGTCGTCGTTCGAGATCACAGCGGGCACGGTGTTCGGCGTCGCGGCGGGGGTGGGTGCGCTCTACGTCATCGTGTTCACCGCGCTGACGACGGTCGGGGCGTTCATCTACAACATGAGCTCGGACCTCGTCGGCGGCATCGAGGTCACCCTCGCCGACCGGGACTGACAGGCGTTTTGTCGCCGGTCCCGGTGATCCGGTAATCTTCCTCGGGTTGACCGGCGACGGTCCACGGGCCTATAGCTCAGGCGGTTAGAGCGCTTCGCTGATAACGAAGAGGTCGGAGGTTCAAGTCCTCCTAGGCCCACTCCGAGAGGATGCACCCACGTGCGGATCGTGCTTCTCACCGCGGCAGTCGTCGCCGGTGCGGTGGTCGCCCTGATCGCCGAGTCGCGGCGCAACACGCAGGTGTGGCACAGCCTCCCGGACCGCCGGATCTGAACCCCGGACGGGGCCTTAGCTCAGTTGGTAGAGCGCTGCCTTTGCAAGGCAGATGTCAGGAGTTCGAATCTCCTAGGCTCCACTCCACGACGACCCCGTGACGCATCGCGTCACGGGGTCGTCGCTGTCAGGAGCCCTGTCCGGCGATCGCCAGGTAGACGACGAGACACAGGATCGCGGCCGCCACGTAGGCGTATCCCACCCACAGCGCGGCCGTCGCGAGCTGCTCGCCGTACTCCTTGCGACGTCGGATCTGTCCGCGGGCCACGTGGCCGCAGATGATGCCGACGATCGCGGTGACGCCGAGGAACGACAGGACCAGCGCGACGATCGCGAGGATGTTGGTCGACTTGCGCGGCGCCGCTGTCATCGGGCTCGATTCTGGGTCGTCGGTGGCGGTGGCGGAGTCGTCGTGTGTCCGGATCGCGGAGTCGGCGTAGACCGTCGTCGGCCGGTCGTCGGGTGCGGGGCCCCGACGTACGGGCTGCTGCGAGTACGCCAGCGAACCGCTGTCTCCCGGGCGAGGGACGGCAGTCGTCGGCGGGGGCGTCGGAGGCCGGCGATCCGATGCGGGGCCGGCGGGTCCGGGGCCCGTCGTCCGCCGTGGCGGCGGGACCGGTCGGCCCGCGGGCGGGCGGAATGTCTCCCCGCTCGGTGGTCGTGACGTCGGGCGATCGTCGGGATACACGCGTCGAAGGTTACTCGGGCGCGTTCTGGGCCCCGGCGGTGTCCGCTGTCGGCACGTCCTGGACACGCGGTGGCGCGGGTGCGACGGGCGGCGGAGTGCTGCTGCGGGCACGCAGCGCGACCACGGCACCGGCGACGGCGACCACGCCACCGATCGCGCCCAGGGCGACGACCACGCGCAGGCGTGACCGCTGCTTCCCACCGCTGCGGACCGGCGTCACCGGGGTCGCCGGTGAGGCCTTCTGCTCGGCGCGGCGCCGGCGGGCCGCCAGCAGTCCGCGCGCGGCGAGCAGTCGCACGGGTGCCGACCACGGGGTGACGACACCCAGTGCGGTCGTCGTGACGGTGGTGGCCTTGGACATCAGCTGCTCCGATCGTCGGTCGCGCCCACGGCGCGGCATCCCGGACAAGCCTGCCAGGTCGCTCTCGTCGCCGGAACCGGGGCGGATGGCACGATGGGGGTGTGAGCACACCACAGAAGACAGCGACCGCGACCCTGCACACGAACCGCGGCGACATCGTCGTCGATCTGTTCGGGAACCACGCCCCGAAGACGGTGGAGAACTTCACCGGTCTCGCGGACGGCTCGAAGGACTACAGCCAGCCGAACGCCTCCGGTGGCGACTCCGGTCCCTTCTACGACGGGTCGATCTTCCACCGCGTCATCGACGGCTTCATGGTCCAGGGCGGCGACCCGACGGGCACCGGCACCGGCGGCCCCGGCTACCAGTTCGGTGACGAGTTCCACCCCGAGCTGCAGTTCGATCAGCCCTACCTGCTGGCCATGGCCAACGCGGGTCCCGGTACCAACGGTTCGCAGTTCTTCATCACGGTGACCAAGACCCCGCACCTGAACCGCAAGCACACCATCTTCGGTGTCGTGTCCGACGCCGACTCGCGCGCCGTCGTCGACGCCATCGCGACCACGAGCACCGACCGTCGTGACAAGCCGCTCGACGACGTGGTCATCGAGAAGATCGAGATCAGCTGAACCACCCGTTCCCGCCGCCACCGTCCGCCCCGCGGACGGTGTGCGTGCGGCACCCCGATCGCCCGACTGGGCTCGCCTGCACCCGGTGCGGGCGTCCGGCGTGTCCGGAATGTCTGACCCCCGCCGCGGTGGGTCAGCACTGCGTCGACTGCGTCCGACAGGCGCGGGGCGCCACCCCGCGGGCGATCACGATCGGCACGTCCCGTCCCCGCGCGACGTTCGCGCTGATCGCCCTCAACGTCCTGGTCTTCGTCGTGACCGCGGCGCAGGCGCACGGTGTCGGGAACGTGAGCCCGTCCGACTCGCGGATCTTCTACGACGGGGTCCTGTTCGGACCGTTCGTCGGGCAGGGCGAGGTGTGGCGCATCGTCACCTCGGGGTTCCTGCACTACTCGCTGATCCACATCGCGCTCAACATGTTCACCCTGTACATCCTCGGTCGCGAGCTCGAGTCCGCCCTGGGCACAGCACGATTCGTCGGCATCTACGTCGTCGCGCTGCTCGGCGGCAGCGCCGCGGTGCTGGCCTTCACCCCGACTGCGGCGGCGGCCGGCGCCTCGGGTGCGATCTACGGGGTGATGGGTGGCCTGCTCGTCGCGGTCATCCGCGCGAAGATGCCGCCGGGCCAGATCATCGGTCTGATCGTGGTCAACATCGTCATCTCGGTGACCATCCCCAACATCTCGCTGTGGGCGCACCTCGGCGGCCTCGTCTTCGGTGCCGCGGCGACCGCCGGCGTACTTCTCCTGCCCGGGCTCGTGCTCTCGGGACGGACCCGGACCGCGCGATCGGTGTCCCGGGTCGGCTGGGCCGCGATCGGCACGCTCGGCGTGCTGGCGGCCGCCATCGCGCTGCTCGTCAGCTGACGCGGAACCCCGCCTGCTCCAGCGCCGCCACGACCTCGTCGGGATGACTCCCGAGGTCCCATCGGCCCATCACCACCAGCCGGTCTCCGGGAAGGTCGAACTCCAGGGTCGGCACCTTTCGCCCGAGCCGGGCCGTCGAGACGACACGGATCCGGCTGATCTCCGACGGTGTGTACTCGGCAGCACCGCGGAGGGTGCGCACCCGGACCCGGGACGGCGACACCACCAGACGCGGGCGTACCAGGAGGGCGTTCGCGCCCGTCGTCAGCAGCAACACCGCCGCGATGCCCATGATGACAGCACCGCCGGGGTCGGCAGACGACGCGACGGCGGCCGCGCCCAGCACGATCCCCCCGACGATGAGTGCGACGCCGGCGACCCGTGGCGTCGACCAGCTGGTCGTCAGGCCGCGGGCAGAGTTGTCCACAGGCTTTGTCCACAATGGGGATGACTTACACACATGTCATTCCCCAGGTTGGGGAGCGATCGCGCCGTCAGCGCCACCGCATGGTCATCAGCAGGCCCGAGATCATGAAGCCGAAGCCGATGAGGAAGTTCCACGCGCCGAGCGCGTACATCCAGTGCAGGATCTTGCCGTCGGCGCCGAGGCTGCTCGGGGTGGCGACGAGATAGAAGACGATCAGCCAGGCCAGACCGAACAGCATCAGCCCGAGCATCGCGCCGACATAGATCTGGCTCGACGGCCCGACCTTCACCTTGACCGGTGTGCGGCTCGCCGGGTTGATCGTGTAGTCGGTCCGCTTCCTTACTTTGGATTTCGGCATCGCTTCCTCACTGTGAACTGGCCCCACCACGGTATCCCACCTGCGGAGCAGCGCGTACGGTGTGGCGGATGAGCACGGGTCCGTCGGTCTTGGTCGTCGACAACTACGACAGCTTCGTCTACAACCTGGTCCAGTACCTCGGACAGCTGGGCGTCTCGGCGACGGTGTGGCGCAACGACGATCGCCGTCTCGACGACCTGGACGCCGTCGTCGAGCAGTTCGACGCGATCCTCCTGAGTCCGGGCCCCGGCACCCCGCAGCGCGCCGGCGCGACCATGCCGCTCGTGGAGGTCGCCGCGCGCACCGCGACACCGGTTCTCGGGGTGTGCCTCGGCCACCAGGCGATCGGTGCGGCGTTCGGCGCGACCGTCGATCGCGCGCCGGAACTGCTGCACGGCAAGACGTCCACCGTCCACCACGGCGGCGACGGCGTCCTCGCCGGCCTCGACGACCCGTTCGTCGCGACGCGGTACCACTCGCTGACCGTCCTGCCCGAGACGATCCCCGACGAACTGGTGGTGACCGGCCGGACCGAGAGCGGCATCGTGATGGCGATGCGGCACCGCGAACTGCCCATCCACGGAGTGCAGTTCCACCCGGAGAGCGTGCTCACGCAGGGCGGTCACCGGATGCTTGCCAACTGGCTGCGCCTCGCCGGACACGACGTGCCCGAGACGGTCGTCGCGCGGCTCGAGGACCAGATGGCCTCGGCCATCGCACCCGTCGCCTGACGCTCGGACTCTCAGCCGGGCAGCAGACTCGCCCGCCCGACGGTCACCTCGATCGCCTGGTCGTTGTTCACCACGCTGTTCGGTGGCGGGTTCTGCGAGATCACGCGGTTGGCGTCGGGGCTCCCCAGGCCGACGTTGCGGGGCACCTGGTTCAGGGTGGTGTCCCGCCAGCCGGCGGCGGTGAGGGTGTCCTGTGCCTGCTGCACGGTCTTGCCGGTGAGATCGGGCATCTGGAACTGATTCCCGCGCGAGACGGTCACCGTGACGACGCTGTTCTCGTCGACCTGCGTCCCCGCCGTCGGGGACGAGCTGAGCACCGTGCCGGCGGGTTGCTCGGAATCGGCCTGCTGGGTCTGGATCCGCAGGCGGGCGTTCTCCAGAGTCTGCTGGGCCTCGTCGGAGGTCTGACCGGTGAGTGTGGGGACGGACACCTGCCGCGGGCCGGTACCGATCTGGATGGTGATGGTCGTGTTCACCGACTGCGACGTGCCGCTCTGCGGTGAGAGGCCGGCGACCTTGCCGCGCAACTGGTTCGACGACGGGATCTGGTCGCTCTTCACGTCGGTGAAGCCGAGGGAGTTGAGCGTCTTGCGTGCCTCGTCCTCGGTGCGACCGGTGAGGTCGGGGAGGTCCTGACGTTGCGGGCCGCTCGAGATGTACAGGGTGACCGCGGAGTTCTTGTCGACGCGTACGCCCTCGGCCGGGGCGGTGCGGGTGGGACTGCCCGACGGGACCTCGTTGTTCGGTTCCTGCAGCGTGCTGACCCTCAGGCCCATGCTGCTCAGCGCCGTCTGCGCCTGCGTCGCCGACATGTCGGTCACGCGCGGGACGGTCACCAGTTCGGTGTCGGATGCCCACGGACGCACCAGCAGCAACGCGATCGCCGCGACGAGGACCGCGGCCAGCGCACCGAAGCCGACGAGCCTGCGGCGGTTCCGGCGGGGCGGGTCGTCGTCGAGGTCGGGGCGGCGGTGTGAGGTGGGGACGGCACGCCCGTGTCGTTGGCGCGCAACGGGGTCGATGACGCCGGTCTTGTCCTCGTCGGACAGCAGCATGGGAGCACTGGGTCGGCCACCAGCCAGCACCTTCATCAGGTCCGACCGCAGCTCACCGGCGGACTGGTAACGGTTGGCCGGGTTCTTGCTCATCGCCTTCAGGACGACGGAGTCGAGCACGGAGGGGATCTCGCGTCGGATGCTCGACGGGACCGGCGGGTCCTCCCGGACGTGCTGGTAGGCGACGGCGACCGGCGAGTCGCCGGTGAACGGGGGTTGCCCGGTGAGCAGCTCGAAGAGCACACAGCCCATCGAGTAGACGTCGCTGCGCGCGTCGACGCTCTCGCCCCGTGCCTGCTCGGGGGAGAGGTACTGCGCCGTGCCGATCACCGCGGAGGTCTGCGTCATCGACCCCGTCGCGTCGGACATCGCGCGAGCGATGCCGAAGTCCATGACCTTCACCGCCCCGGACCGGTCGATCATGACGTTCGCCGGCTTCATGTCGCGGTGGACGATCCCGTTCTGGTGCGAGAAGTCCAGTGCCGCAGCCACGTCGGCCATCCAGGTCATCGCCTGTCGAGGCGACACGTGGCCCTGGGCCCGCAGCACGTCGCGCAACGTCTCGCCGTCGACGAACTCCATGACGATGAACGGCAACGGCCCCTCCGGGGTCGTGGCTTCCCCGGTGTCGAAGACTGAGACGATGGTGGGGTGGTTCAGCGCCGCCGCGTTCTGCGCCTCGCGGCGGAACCGCAGGTAGAAGCTCGGGTCGCGGGCGAGGTCGGCGCGCAGCACCTTGATGGCGACGTCGCGGTGCAGGCGGAGATCACGCGCGTGGTGCACCTCGGACATGCCGCCGAACCCGAGCGTCTCGCCGAGCTCGTACCGGTCGGAGAGGTGACGCGGCGTGGTCATCAGTCACCTCTCTCGCCGGGGCCGCCGGGTGACCCCGGGGCATTCGCCTGACCGGCCAGCGGTGTCGGGGTCGCACTCTGATCGTAGTTCTGCTGCAGGTTCGGCAGCAGGCCCCCGAAGAGTCCACCCGTCGTCGTCGTGGTGGTGGTCTCGGGGGTCGTGGTGGTGGTCTCCGTGGTGGTCGTGGTGGTGGGCTCCGTCGTGGTGGTCGTCTCGGTCGTGGTGGTGGTCGTCTCCTCCTGGGTGGGGGCGACCTCCGTCGTCTGCGTCACCGTCGACGGGGTGGTGGACGGGGTCGTCGACCCGTCACCGCTGCCGCTGGTGGCGAGCCAGTACCCGACCAGTCCGAGTGCCGCCAACAGGAGCAGGACCGCGACGGCCGCGAGGGCCTTCTGCCCGGCCGTCCAGCGGTTGTCGTCCCGCGGCGGCGCGGCCGGGATCGGACGACGTGTCGTGGCCGTCGGCGGAGGCGGGCCCGCGGGGCGGGGGATGGGTGCCGACATCTCCCGGGTGTGCAGGGACGGCGGGGCGATCGGACCGATGCCGGCACCGGGTGCCGGGGGGCGACGACCGGCGCGGACAGCTGCCACCGCGTCGGCGAACTCCCCACCGTCGGCGTAGCGGCGGTGCGGGTCCTTGGCCATGGTGATGGCGATGAGTTCCCGTATCCCGCCGGGGAGTTCGGCCGGCAGAGGGGGAGGCGTCTCGCGGATGTGCTTCATGGCGACGGTGATCGCGCCGTCGCCGAGGAACGGCCGACGGCCCGAGATCGACTCGTAGCCGACGACGCCGAGGGAGTACACGTCCGAGGCGCTCGTCGCGTCCTCGCCGAGGGCCTGCTCGGGCGAGATGTACTGCGCCGTCCCCATCACCATGCCGGTCTGCGTGACCGGCGCCGCGTCGACCGCCTTCGCGATGCCGAAATCGGTGATCTTCACCTGGCCGGTCGGGGTGATGAGGATGTTGCCGGGCTTGACGTCGCGGTGGATCAGCCCCGCGGTGTGTGCGGCGTTGAGCGCGCGACCGGTCTGCTCCAGCATGTCGAGCGCGTTGGTCAGCGACAGCCGCCCCAGGCGGGCGAGCACCGCGTTCAGCGGCTCACCGTTCACGAGCTCCATGACGAGGTACGCCAGCGCGGGACCGCCTGCGCGGTCGGGTGTCTCGCCGTAGTCGAAGATGCTCGCGATGCCCGGGTCGTGCAGGCGCGCGGTGGTCATCGCCTCGATGCGGAAGCGCTGCAGGAACTCCGCGTCGTCGGAGAACTCTGACTTGAGCACCTTCACCGCGACGCGCCGGTCGAGACGGGTGTCGATGCCCTCCCAGACCTGGCCCATGCCGCCGGTGGCGATCAGCCGCATCAACCGGTAGCGATCGGCGATCGTCGTCCCGCTCTGCAGACTCATCCGTTCCCCCTCTCCCCCGACCCGGACCCTGTGGTGCCGCCGCGGCTCATTGGTTTCCCCCCGACCATGGCGTTGATGACCGCACGACCGATCGGTGCCGCCGACGACCCACCCGTCGACTGGATGCCACGGTCGCCGTTCTCGACGATGACCGCCACGGCGATCTGCGCGTTGCTCGAGGGACCGAACGCGATGTACCAGGCGTACGGCGTCTCGGCCGCGTCGGATGTCGCCGAGTGCTCGGCGGTACCCGTCTTCGACGCGATGGTCACCGACGAGCCGCCCGACCCCGTCGTGTTGCGCTCCGAGTCGACCATGAGGCTCGTCAGGGTCGCCGCGGTCTGGGCGGAGATCGGCTCGTCCATGCTGTTCGGCGCGGTCGTGTAGAGCGTCTTGAGGTCCGGACCCTGCAGCTTGTCGACCAGGTAGGGCTGCATCCGCACGCCGCCGTTGGCGACGGTCGCCGCGATCATCGCGTTCTCGAGCGGCGTCATCCGCACGTCGCGCTGCCCGATCGCGCTCTGCCCCAACGCCGCCAGGTCGGTGATCGGACCCGTGGTCGAGCCGGCGACCGACATCGGGACGTCGGGGGTGTCGGAGTCGAGGCCGAACGCCGTCGCCGCCGACTTCACCGACGCGATGGGGTTCTGCAGACGCTCGGTGGCGAGCTGCACGAACGCGGTGTTGCAGGAGTACTGGAACGCCTGACGCAGGGTCACCTCGCCGCCCGACGATCCCGGACAGGTCTCGCCGCCGTAGTTGGTCAGGCTGGTCGCGGTGTCCGGCAACGTGATCGAGCTCGACGCCGTCAGGCGCGTCGAGTCGGGGTTGACGCCCTGCCCGAGTGCGGCGGCGGTGGTGACCACCTTGAACGTCGACCCCGGCGGGTAGGTCTGGTCGATCGCCCGGTTGAGCATCGGCTGCGGCGACGACTCGGTGATCGACTCGGGGTTCCAGCGGTTCCAGGCCGCTTCCCGCTCCGCGGCGTCGTGACTCGCCAGCAGGTTGGGGTCGTACGACGGGGTGGACACCATCGCGAGGATGGCGCCGGTCTTCGGTGCGATCGCCACGACGGACCCGCGGCACCCACCCGAGCAGCCGGCGTTCATCGCGTCGTAGGCGACCTTCTGCAGGTTCGGCCGGATCGTGGTGACGACGTTGCCGCCCCGGGGATCCCGGCCCGAGAACATGTCGAGGAACCGCTGGCCGAAGAGGCGGTCGTCGTTGCCGTTGAGGAGCGAGTCGTAGGCCTGTTCGATGCCCGCGCTGCCGTACTGGAACGAGTAGAAACCGGTCACCGGGGCGAAGGCCGCCGCGTCCTTGCCGGGGTACACCCGGAGGTACTTGAGACGGTCGTTCGTCGGCACCGACTGCGCGATCACCGTCTGGCCGGCCGTGATCTGGCCGCGCTGGCGGGAGTACTCGTCGAGCAGGACGCGCTGGTTGCGGGGATCGCTGCGCAGCGAATCAGCCTTGAACACCTGGACATACGTGGAGTTCGCCAGGAGGGCGACCACCATCACCATGACCGCGATGACGACGCGGCGGATAGGGACGTTCACGCGCGCTTCACCACCTGCGTCTGCGCGGCCGCGACCGGGACCTGCTTGCGCTTGGACGTGTCGGGCTCGCGGGCGGCGTTCGACACCCGCACGAGCAGGGCGACGAGCACGAAGTTCGCCAGCAGCGACGAGCCGCCGTAGGACATGAACGGTGTCGTCAGACCGGTCAGCGGGATGAGCTTGGTGACGCCGCCGACGACGACGAAGAGCTGCACCGCCATCGAGAACGACAGACCCGTGGCGAGCAGCTTGCCGAAGCTGTCGCGCACGGTGATCCCGGTGCGCAGGCCACGGACGACGAGGATGAGGTAGATGCCCAGGATGGCGGTCATCCCGACGAGCCCGAGCTCCTCACCGATCGTCGCGACGATGAAGTCGGTGTTGGCGAACGGCACGATGTTCGGCCGGCCCGACCCGAGGCCGGTGCCGAACAGCCCTCCGGTCGCGAGTCCGAACAGGCCCTGGCCGACCTGGTAGCCCTGTCCGTAGAAGTCGCTGAAGGGGTTCTGCCACACCTGGACCCGGACCTGCAGGTGGGGGAACAACTCGTAGGCCAGCACGGCGCCGACGGTGAACAGCACGACGCCGATGACCACCCAGCCGACGCGTTCGGTGGCGACGTACAGCAGCGCGAGGATCGTGGTGAAGATCAGCAGTGGTCCGCCGAGGTCGTTGGCGAGCGCGAAGATCCCGATCGTCACGATCCACGCGGCGAGCAGCGGGCCGAGGTCGCGGGCACGCGGCAGGTCCATGCCGAGGAAGTGCTTGCCGGCCGTGGTGAACAGGTCACGCTTCGAGACCAGCAGCGACGCCGTGAAGATGATGATGAGGATCTTCGAGAACTCGCCGGGCTGGATGTTGAACAGCGGGGTGCGGATCCAGTTCTTCGAGCCGTTGATCTCCGACAGCGACGCCGGCAGCAGCACCGGGATGGCCAGGAACACGAGCCCGGACAGGCCGAGGATGTAGCTGTAGCGCGACAGCGTCCGGTGGTCGCGGACGAACACGAGGATGAGGGCGAACGCGACGATCCCGAGCACCATCCACAGGACCTGCTGGTCGGCGTTCGACGTCGACGCCGTGGTCTCGGCGGTCTCACCGTTGCGGCCCGACCCGAGGTCGAGACGGTGGATCAGCACCAGGCCCAGACCGTTCAGCATCGCCACGAGCGGCAGGATCAGCGGGTCGGCGTAGGGCGCGAAGCGCCGGATGACCAGGTGTGCGAAGCCGTACAGCACGGCGAAGATGACGAGGTACTTGCCGACCGCCCAGGTGAGCTGCTGCTCCTGCGCGGCCTCCACGTTGATCAGCGCGACGGTGACCACGAGGGTGACCAACCCCAGCAGCCCGAGCTCCGTCGTGCGGCCGGTGGGCCGACGGATGGGACCGGAGGTGGGGGTGGGGGTGACGGATTCCTGCGACATCTAGTGCCCCCGACAGATCTTGCGACCGCTGTCGTCGAAGCGGTCGACGCTGGTGTCGACGGTGGAGCTCGGCGCCGGTGAGGACGACGGTGCCGGCGCGGGCTGCCCGGGCACGGTCGTGGTCGGCGGCGGCGGGGGCAGCGGTGTGGACGACGGCGCAGGGGCGCCCGACGACGGCGGGGCCGACGTCGTCGCGGTCGACTGCTCCCCGCACAGCGGCAGCAAGGACAGCAGAGTGACGTTCTGCTTGGCCTCGTCCAGCGGGACGCTGGGCTTGCTCGCGCGCACCGTGTTCTGGCTCGGCTGCGACAGATCCGCCACCCGCAGCGGCGAGCACGACGACGACCCGGCGTCGGTGAACGAGATGGTCGGGACCGAGGCGGCGGGGTCGCTGACGCAGGCCGCGAGGCTCACCGAGTTCAGCGAGACCCCCAGCACGGAGCCCTGCATCCCCCGGTAGAGCACCACGTCCCCGTCGTGCTCGCCCACGTAGTAGTTGGACCGGATGATCGACCTCGCCACGAACCCGCCCGCGACGACCAGGACGATGAGCACGATCGCGATCGCCGCCCAGAGCCACTTCCGGCGCGGGCGGCGCTCCTCGACGACGTCCTCGACGTCGACCGTGGGTCGACGCGGTGACTCCTGCGGCGGACGCAGTGCCGCGGCCCGTCCGGCGGACGTCTTCGGGTCGGGGACGTAGTCGTCGTCGCCCTCGCCGGCAGCACCGGCACGGATCGGTCGGTGGTCGCCGTAGTCGACGTCGACGACGTCGGCCACGACGACCGTCACGTTGTCGGGCCCACCGCCACGCAGCGCGAGCTCGATGAGGCGGTCGGCGCAGTCACCGTGATCGGCGACGGACGACAAGGTGTCGGCGATCGTCTCCTCCGAGACGACGTCGGACAGGCCGTCGGAGCACAGCAGGTAACGGTCGCCGGCGCGGGCCTCCCGGATGGTGAGTGTCGGCTCCACCTCCGCGCCGGTGAGTGCGCGCATGATCAGCGACCGCTGCGGGTGCGTGTGTGCCTGCTCGGCCGTGATCCGGCCCTCTTCGACGAGCGTCTGCACGAACGTGTCGTCGCGGGTGATCTGGTTCAGTTCGCCGTCGCGGAGCAGGTACCCGCGCGAGTCGCCGATGTGGCACAGCGCGAGCCGGTTGCCGGCGAAGAGGATGGCGGTGAGCGTCGTGCCCATACCGTCGAGTTCGGGGGACCGGTCCACCTGGTCGGCGATGGCCGCGTTGCCGCTGGCGATGGCCGACTCCAACTTGCCGAGGAGGTCACCGCCGGGCTCGTCGTCGTCGAGCGGCTGCAGCGCCTCGATGACGAGCTGGCTGGCCACCTCGCCGGCCGCGTGACCGCCCATGCCGTCGGCGAGGGCGAGCAGGCGGGCGCCCGCGTACACGGAGTCCTCGTTGTTGGAACGGACCAGCCCGCGGTCGCTCCGCGCGATGTAGCGCAGGACGAGGGTCACGGGCGCAGCTCGATCACGGTCTTGCCGATCCGGATCGGCGTGGCCAGGGGAACCTTCACCGCCGTCGTGACCTTGCCGCGGTCGAGATAGGTGCCGTTCGTGGAGCCCAGGTCCTCGACGTACCAGTCGTCACCGCGCCGGGAGATGCGGGCGTGGCGTTCGGACGCGTAGTCGTCGGAGAGGACGAGCGTGGAGTCGGCCGCACGACCGATGAGAACCGGTTGTGTGCCGAGTGTGATGCGGGTGTTCGCCAGCGCGCCGTGGGTGACGACGAGATACCGCGCGGCACCCTTCGCGCGGGGCGTTCCGCCGGATCCGCGGCCGGACCGTTGGAACCGGGGGACGGGACGCTGACCCGTGGCCGCGTAGACGTCGTGCCGGAGCGCGCGGAGGACGGCCCAGACGACCAGCCACAGCAGGAGCAGGAACCCGATGCGGGTCAGCTGCAGCACGATGCCCTGCACAGGGGTTCACCTCCGTCGTGGGTCGTCGTGGGCCGTGGGTCTGGCGTGGGTGCCGGTGGGCGCGCAGCGTTCGACCACGACGCCCTCGGCGACTCTTGGGCCACATCCTATGGGGGTGGGGCCGGGGAACCGGTATCCGTAGGTGTCAGCTTCGCATCGCTTGTCGGCCGACCGTGCCCGGGGAGATCACGCCCGGGCACGTCACGTCACTGGAAGCGGACCGTGATGTCGGAGTGACCCAGCCGGATACGGTCGCCGTCGGCCAGCTCCCAGCTGCTCACGGCCACGTCGTTGACTGTGGTGCCGTTGGTGGAGTTCAGGTCGTGCAGGAGAGCGGTCCGGCCGTCCCAGCGGATCTCGACGTGACGACGCGAGACACCCGTGTCCGGGAGGCGGAACTGCGCGTCCTGGCCGCGGCCGATGACGTTCGAGCCGTCGCGGAGCGAGAACGTGCGGTTCGAGCCGTCCTCGAGGACCAGCGTGACGCCGGTCGGTGCGTACGTGGGGGCTGCCGTGGCCTGGCCGTATCCCTGCTCGTACCCCGCGGGCTGGTAGGCGCCCTGGTCGTAGGCACCGCGGTCGTATCCGCCCTGGTAGGCGCCCCCGCTGCGCGGTGCGTAACCACCCTGGTCGTACCCGCCCTGCTGGTACCCGGCGTCGCGGTAGTCGGCGTCGGAGTAGTAGCCGGCGTCGCCCTGCTGGTACCCGCGGTCGCCCTCGTAGCCGGCGCCGCCCTGGTCGTACCCCTGCTGGTCGTAACCGCCCGCCTGGCCGTACCCGCCCTGCTGGTAGCCGCCGGACTGGCCGTAGGTGCCCTGCTCGTGCCCGCTGCGCTGGTCCCAGCCGCCCTGCTGGTAGCCGCTGTCGCGGTAGCCGCGGTCGGCGTAGCCCTGGCCGTACCCCGCGTCGCCGGACTGTTCGTGGGAGCGGGGGTCGTAACCCTCACCGCCGTACCCGCGGGCGGCCTCACCCTGCGGCTGGTCGTAACCGCGCTGGTCGTATCCGCCGGCGCCGTAGCCGCCCTGGCCGTGCGCGCCGTAGCCCGCGGACTGACCGCTCTGATCCCAGGCCGCGTGGTCCCGACCGGAGGCGTCACCCTGCTCGTAGGAGTCCCGGTCGTACTCGCGGTCGTCGTATCCGCGGCGCGAGTCGTGTCCTGGGTTCTGCGTCATGGGAAACACTCCTGGTGTGGGCTGAACGGAAGGGTTCGCGGTCGGGACGGGGGGAGCCGGGGGCGGCCCGGCGGGCCGGTCCGTCGAACCGGCGACGGGATGAGGTGCCGCGTCCGGGTCCACGCGACCGCGCGCCCGGAACTGCCCCGTGTGCAATGACGGAGACTGTTCGAACTCGACGACCACGTCTCCGTAGGTCTGCCATCCGTTGTCCCGGATGAAGTGCTCGAGATGCCGCGAGAACGTCTTGCGGTTCAGCTCGTACTCGGACGACAGCTCCGCGTGGTCGGTGGAGCTGACCACCACCGTGTAGGCGTTCGGGGCGAGCGCGCCGCCGTCACCGAGATCCTCGACGGAGTCCTCGGCCTCGCGCTGGAGGGCGTTCTCGACCTCCTGGGGGGCGACCTTGCCCCCGAAGACCCGGGCGAACCCGTCGTCCACCGCGCCTTCGAGCTTTCGCTCGATGCGTTGCAGAATCCCCATGTCGGGACACCTCCCTCCACGACGTCAGCGTGTCACCGTGCATTCCGCGCCGTTTGATGATAGCGATCGAGCAGGCCAATCGTGCCATCGTGTCATCAACAGCCCCGTGTGTCACACCGGCGGTCGGGGTCCTGCGGCCGGGCCTACGGTCGCGCGATTTATCCGGCTGCGGCACTGCGTGTTATCGTCGTCGGCGTCCGTCACCCAGACGGACATGCCGGTTCGGACCTCGTCCGGGCTTGTCACGGGCGAGTGGCGGAATGGCAGACGCGCTGGCTTCAGGTGCCAGTGTCCTTCGGGACGTGGGGGTTCAAGTCCCCCTTCGCCCACCCACACACCCACCGGGCACACTCTCCGCGTGGGTTTCGACGTCACCGAGTACACGACAGTGCTCATCACACTCGTGGTCATCATGGACCCGCCGGGTCAGATCCCGATCTTCCTGAGCCTCGTCGGGCATCAGACGCCGGCGGCGCGGAACCGGGCGGCGTTCCAGGCGCCTGCGGTCAGCCTGCTCGTCATCTCGACCTTCGCGATCGGCGGCAAGTTCATCCTCGCCTACCTCCACATCGGCGTGCCCGCGCTGCAGGGTGCGGGCGGGCTCCTTCTCCTTCTCGTCGCGCTGCAGCTCCTGACCGGGTTGGGCAACGCGTCCAATCCGCGGGCCGCCGACGGGGTGAACGTCGCCCTGGTGCCCCTCGGCACGCCGCTGCTCGCCGGACCCGGTGCCATCGCCGCGGTGATCGTGTCGGTGTCGCAGGCCGACGACTCGGCGGGCACCTACCTGGCGATCGCAGCAGCCATCGTCACCGTCCACCTGATCCTGGCCACGGTGCTCCGCTTCTCCACTGTCCTCATCCGCATCCTCGGAGTCGGCGGGGTGACCCTGCTGGCCAAGATCGCCGGCCTGCTCCTCGCCGCGATCGCCGTCCAGCTCATCGCGAACTCGATCATCGGATTCGTGAACACGGCGTGATCGGTCGTTCTCGACGGAATTCGTCGCACCCAGAGAAGTGGTCGCGAATTCCGCCGATCTCATGTCGGCGAATTCCATGAGGTGAATGATCGAAGAACAGGTATTTCTCGTCGTTCAGTCGAACGACTCCTCGCATTCTTCAACAGCCGCTATGATCGCTTGCGAATAACGAACACAGCACGGAGGCGTTTCGGGGGTCTCGCTCCACGTGCTCGTCCCTGACAACGGTGTAGGACGACGACGGAGAGCGACGTGAGCGAACAGGGTGCCAGCCCGCGCGACGCGGCACACGGACCGGTGGTCAACGCCGTCGTGGCTCTGCCCGACGGCAGGGGTATGTGCGTCGAGACCCGCACCGAGAACGAGACCGCCATCGAGTTGCTGGCCGCCGGCGGGCACGTCGTGCGCATCACCGTCCGCCCCGGCGGGGAGATCGTCGTCGCGACCGACGGTCTCGACCGGTCCGGGCACGTCGTCACCGTCGACAGCGACGGCGTGGTGGCGCCGGAGCCCGTCACCACGAGCTGAGAACGCCCCGGACCGGAACGGCCCGGGGCGCTGTCCAGGTCCGTCAGGACGTGACGAACCCCTCGCGGATCATCCACTCCCGGGCCACCGTCGCCGGCTCTTTCCCGTCGACGTCGACCTCGCGGTTCATCGCGGTGATCTGATCGTTGGTGAGCTTGTCGGACACCGGCGCCATCACCTTGGCGATGTCCGGGTGGTCCAACGCGTACTGCTTCCGCATGACGATCGCGGCGTTGTAGTTCGGGAAGAACTTCTTGTCGTCGGTCAGGATCTGCAGATCCAGTGCCTGGATGCGACCGTCGG
This sequence comes from Gordonia paraffinivorans, assembly GCA_036946345.1. Classification (GTDB taxonomy): domain Bacteria; phylum Actinomycetota; class Actinomycetes; order Mycobacteriales; family Mycobacteriaceae; genus Williamsia_A; species Williamsia_A paraffinivorans_A. The sequence goes on from JAQIJH010000034.1 coordinate 25,669, forward strand.
TGGTGAACACCTCACCGAAAGCGCACTGGTTCCCGCTCGCGGTGGCCGAGTAGATGATGCCGGTCTGCAGGATCGACACCGGGGCCTTCGTCACCGGGAAGTCGTAGACGCGCGCCATGCCGGGGAAACCGTCCTGGCGGGAACGGAACTCGGTCTCCAGGCAGGTGCGGGCCGCACCCGGGTCACGGTTGACCAGGGCGGCGTAGTCGCTGAGCGTCTTCACGCCGGTCTTCTCCACGGTGGCCTTGTTCGCGGCCAGGGCATAGGTGTTGTTCATCGGCGCCGGGGCGGTCCACACGAGACCGTTCTTCTTCAGGTCCTCGTCGCGGACGGCTTCGAACTGCTTGCGCTCGTCCGGGATCGGCTTCTCGTTGCCGAGGTAGTTGATCCAGCCGGTGCCGGTGTACTCGTAGGTGACGTCGACCTGACCCTCGATCTGCGAGTCACGCGTCGACCGGGAGCCGACGATGCTCGTCAGATCGCGCACGTTCGCGCCGGCAGCCATCAACGAGTACTCGATGATGTAGCCGAGGATGACCTGCTCGGTGAACTCCTTCGAGCCGACCGTGACGTTCACGCCCTTGAGAGCGGCGATCGGCTTGATCGATCCCGGCTGCACCGTGAACGGCGGTGTGCTGCCCGACGCGAGCCCGCAGGCCGCGGTGACCGCGACCATGAGCCCTGACATCGCCAGCAGCGCAGCCGTTCTCACGCGGCGGGGCAGAGACGAGACGCTCATGCCCTGAGTCCTTTCGGTCCGAGCCAGCGTTCGGCGAGGGCGCCGGCCCAGTCGACGAGGAGCGCGAGGCACGCGGCGAGCACGGCACCCAGGATGAGGGCGACGTTGTCACGCAGTTTGTAGCCGGTGTCGATGAGGATGCCGAGACCGCCGGCGTCGACGAGGAAGCTCAGGGTGGCGGTGCCGACGGCGAGCACCAGGGAGGTGCGCAGACCGGCGAGGATGTAGGGGATGGCGAGCGGGAACTCGAGACGCCACAGGATGTCGGGCTTCGACATCCCCTGTCCGCGACCCGCGTCGATGACCGCTCGGTCGACGCTGGCGAACCCGAGCAGCGTGTTGGCGAGGACCGGGAGCAGCGAGTAGACCGCGATCGGGATGACGCCGATCCAGAACCCGGTGGTCGCCGTCCACAGGAACAGCAGCACCAGCAGACCGATGGCCGGGGTCGCCTGACCGATGTTCGCGATGGCGACGGCCACGGGCGCGAATCGCACCCACCCCGGTCGACTGAGCAGGGTCCCGAGCGGCACGGCGATCGCCACGACTATCGCGGCGACGACGACGCTGATCACGAGGTGCTGCCACACCAGCGACGCCAGGTTGGACGGGTTGATCGTCTCCTTCTGGGTGTCGGTGAGGCTCTGGGTGAACGCCCACGCGATCACCGCGGCCGCGATGGCGAGTACCACCAGCGGCTGGATGAGCAGTCGGACGCGGCCCTCGGTGTCGACCTCGGCGGCCTGTACCGCCGTCGTCGTGGCGGTCACGCGGGCTCCGCGGCCGACGCCCCGCGCAGGTCGCGGATGGCGGACATGAGGGTCTCGATGACCACGACGCCCTCGTAGCGACCGTTGCGGCCGGTGACGATCGCCGAGACGCAGCCGGTGGACAGGATGGCCTCGAGCGCCTGCTGCAGCGTCGACGACATCGAGACGAGATCGGCGGGGACGCCGACGTCCCGCAACGAGGTCGCGGTCCGCAGATGGTGGTCGCGCACCCAGCGCACCGGACGGTCGCGGTCGTCGACGATGACGCCCCAGTCGTCGTCGGAGGCGTCGATGGCGCGGGCCAGCTCCTCGACGGGATCGTTCTCGTGCGCCGACGGGCGCTGCTCGAGGTGGACGTCCCGCACCCGCTGGAGGCCCAGCTGCTGCAGCAGCGCGCCCTTGCCGACGAAGCCCTCGACCATCTCGGTGGCCGGGTTGGCCAGGATCGCCTCGGGGGTGTCGTACTGCTGGATCGACGACCGGTCCCCGAGGACCGCGATCTTGTCGCCCACCTTCACGGCCTCGGCGAAGTCGTGGGTGACGAACACGATCGTCGTGCCGATCTCGGCGTGCAGGCGGATGAGCTCGTCCTGCAGGGAGGCGCGGGTGATCGGGTCGACCGCGCCGAACGGCTCGTCCATGAGCAGGACCGGGGGATCGGCCGCGAGCGCGCGGGCCACGCCCACACGCTGCTGCTGGCCGCCGGACAGCTGTCGCGGGAAGCGGTGGGCGTAGATCGCCGGGTCGAGACCGACCAGCGACAACATCTCGTCGACGCGGGCTGCGACCCTCTTCTTGTCCCACTTCAGCAGACCGGGCACCAGCGAGACGTTCTGCTCGATCGTCATGTGCGGGAACAGGCCCGCCTGCTGGATGGAGTAGCCGATGGATCGGCGCAGCTCGTTGGCGGGGATCGACAGCGCGTCACGCCCACCGATGGTGATGGACCCCGAGGTCGGCTCGATGAGGCGGTTGATCATCCGCATCGTGGTGGTCTTGCCGCAGCCGGACGGCCCGACGAAGACGACGATCTCGCCGGCCCCGATGGTCATCGACACGTCCTCGACGGCGGCCTTCTGCTGCCCGGGGTACCGCTTGCTCACGTGGTCGAGGACGATCTCGACCCCGGTCGCCTTCTCCGTCGACGAGGTCGCAGCCGACCTCTCCTGCACTCCGGTCATGCTGCGAGTCCCTTCGATGTGGTGAAACGGCCGATCACCTGGTAGATCGCGTCCAGTACGAGCGCCAGCACCACGATGAGGATGGTGCCGGTGAGTGCCATCGGGATGGCGGTGGGGCTGCCGATGCGGGCGAGTCCCGAGAAGATGAGGTTGCCCAGGCCGGGGCCCTTGGCGTAGGCCGCGATGGCGAGGATGCCCATCGCCATCGTCGAGCTGACGCGCATGCCCGCGAGCACCGACGGCCAGGCGAGGCGCATCTCGACCCGCCACAACGTCTGGATCCGGCTCATGCCGGTGCCGCGGGCGGCGTCGACGAGGGCGGGGTCGACGGCGGTCAGTCCGACGATCGTGTTCCGGATGATGGGGAGCAGCGAGTAGAGCACCAGCGCGATGACGCTGGGCGTCACACCGAGGTGGAAGATCGGGATGAGCAGCCCCAGGAGTGCGAACGACGGGATGGTCAGGACCGCCGACGACAACGAGTTCGCCAACGACGAGGCGGTAGCGTTCCGGTAGGTGAGCACACCGATCGCGACGGCGATGAGCGTGGCCAGGATGACGCTCTGCACTACCGCGCTGACGTGTTGATAGCTGTCGAAGAGCAGCTGGCGCCGGTGGTCGGTGAAGTAATTCCAGACGTTGTCCACGGGCCCTCCTCACTGGTGAATGTGGCCCGTGCGACCGACGCGCCGGTGTCTCGACGGGCCATCGCAATTCGGCTCAGTATGCGCGCAACCGTTCCCGGAGGGCCCGACTTGGGGCATACATGCTGGTATGACGGCGATTCTGGACCCCACGAGCACCATCGACGCCCCCCGCGGGGACTTCGCCGATCCCCGCGTCACGCTGACCAAGATCGGCCACCACCTCGGTGCCCGGATCGACGGCGTGCACCTCTCGGCCGACCTCGACGACACGACCGTCGAGGACATCCGACGGGCGGTCCTGACGCACAAGGTCGTCGTCATCACCGGTCAGCACCACATCGACGACGACGGCCAGTACGCGTTCGCCTCGCGGCTCGGTGTCCCCACGAAGGCGCACCCGACGGTCCTGTCGCGGGGTGAGGACCTGTTGCCGCTGGAGGGGGCCGCGAACTCGTGGCACACCGACGTGACGTTCGTCGACCGTGTCCCGAAGATGTCGGTGCTGCGGGCGGTCGTGCAGCCCGAGTACGGCGGGGCGACGATGTGGGCGTCGACGGTCGCGGCGTACGCGGCGCTGCCGGAGCCGCTGCGGGTCCTCGCCGACTCGCTGCGGGCGGTGCACACCAACGACTACGACTACGCCGAGCATCTCACCGTCGGCGACTCCAGCGACCCGGCCTACCGGGAGGAGTTCGTCCGCACCGTCTTCCGGACCGAACACCCCGTCGTGCGGGTCCACCCGGAGACCGGGGAGCGGGCGCTGACCCTCGGACACTTCGTCAGTTCGTTCGCCGGACTGAAGACATCGGAGACCGCCGACATCCTGCGCCTGCTGCAGGCCCGCGTCGAACGTCCCGACAACACCGTCCGCTGGGCCTGGTCGCCGGGCGACGTCGCCATCTGGGACAACCGGTCGACGCAGCACTACGGCGTCGCCGACTTCGGCGGTGCCTACCGCAGGGTGAACCGTGTGACGCTCGCCGGGGACATCCCCGTCGGCGTCGACGGTCGCCGGTCGACGGTGCTCGCCGGGGACGCGTCGCACTACTCGATCGTCGACGAGCCGTCGCGCCTCGCCGACTTCACCCCGGTGAGCGATCGCAGCATCTCCGGCTTCGCCCGCTGAGGTCCGCATGGTCCAGGTGACGCGGACGTTCACCGCGCGGGTCGAGCAGAAGGCGGCCGTCGCGTACCTGCGCGACTTCGCCAACGCCACGCAGTGGGACCCCGGCAGCGTCAGCAACGTGCAGACCACCGGCGGGCCGGTCGTTGTGGGTACCGTCTGGCACAACACGTCGTCGTTCGGGGGTGCGAAGCCCGAGCTGGACTACACGCTCGTCCGCGACGACCCGGACCACGTCCGCTTCGAGGGGACGAACTCCTCGACGGACACCGCCGACGACATCGCGGTCCGTGACCTCGGCGGTGGGCGCAGCGAGATCACGTACACCGCGACCATCCGGCCGAAGGGCGTCTGGCGCCTGGGTGCCCCGGTCTTCTGGCTGCTGTTCCAGCGCATCGCCGGCGAGACGGTGCGGTCGATGACCCGATCGCTGGAGACGCTCTGACGAGGCTGCATTAGTGTCGTACGCCACAGGGGTTCCGACACGGGGTGAAGAGCGATGCGAGGTGCTCGGACCGCACGGTCGACAGCTCACCGCGGGTCGCGCATCGAGACGATCTCGCGGTACACGATCGGCGCGGCGGCTGCGAACTTCGCGCTGCTCGCCTACCTGACCCGCCTCTACACCGACAGCCCGTGGTGGCTCGACCTCCTCGTCATCGCCCTGGGGACCGCGTCGCTGGCCAGCTCCGCCGTGTGGGTCCTGAGCCGGTGGTTCCTCACTCCGCGGGGGATGCGCTCGTTCATCGTCTTCGCCGATCTCGGCACCGGTCTCGTCCTGACCTCGATCGAGCCCCAGGCCGACTCGGTGATCGGGTGTGCCCTGTTCGGCGTCATCGGTCTGATGGCGGTGTTCTGGCTGCCCCGGCGGTGGCTGGTGGCCCACACCCTCTTCGCCACGGTCGTCACCGGGGCGTTCGCCGGTGCGGCGATCGCCGACGGGGCGGGCGTCGTCTACATCCTCGTGCGGGCCGACATCGTGCTCGCCGCCGTCGTCGGGCCGATCCTCACCGTCGAGCTCGCCTGGCGGACCATGCGCGAGCGCGCCGTGCTGGCCTCGACCGATCCGCTCACCGGCGTGAGCAACCTGCGGGGGATGTGGAGCGCGATGGTCCCGATGGTCGCCCGCTCGGCTCGGACCGGTGAGTCGGTGGCCGTCGCTGTCGCGGACATCGACGGGTTCAAGTCCGTGAACGACGTGCACGGCCACGACGTCGGCGACGAGGTGATCGCGCACGTGGCAGGTGAACTGACGGGTCATGTCGGCGATCTGGGGATGGTCGCCCGCAGCGGCGGCGAGGAGTTCACCATCGCGCTGATCCACCCGAGCGTCGACCTGCTGTGCGATCGGGTCCGGGCGATACCGACCCGGCTGACCCGGGGAACAGACGCCCCGACCGTGACGCTCAGTGTGGGGGTCGCGTTCGTCTCCCACGACACCGGGACCACCCCGCGGGACGTCGCCCGCGCGGCGCATCGACAGGCGGACAAGGTGATGTACGAACAGAAGAGGTCCGGCGGCAACGGGGTCCGGGTGCGCCGGTGACGCTGCTCGCGTCGGTCGTCGACGCCTCCGAGCGGGTTGCCGCGACCCGGTCCCGGAAGACCAAGACCGCCGAGCTCGCCGGGGTGCTGTCCGTCGCCGCGCCCGACGAGGTGCTCGCCACCGTCGCGTGGCTCGCGGGGGAGATCCGTCAGGGGCGGATCGGTATCGGCTACCGCACGCTGTCGTCGGCCAGGCCCGAACCGGCGGCGGAGCCGTCGCTGACCGTCGCCGAGGTCGACCGTGCGCTCACCGAGCTCACCGCCATCACGGGTGCCGGGTCCACGCAGCGACGCAAGGACGCGCTCGGCGCCCTGCTCGGGGCGGCCACCGCGTCGGAGCAGCGATTCCTCGTCGGCCTCATCACCGGCGAGCTGCGGCAGGGGGCGCTCGAGGGGGTGATGACCGAGGCGATCGCGGCGGCATCCGGTGTCGACGCCGCGGTGGTCCGCCGCGCGGTCATGCTCTCCGGGGACCTCGCGCGCACCGCCGCCGACGCCATCACCGGCGGGGAGGAGGTCCTGCGTGCCGTCGCGCTCGTCGTCGGACGCCCGGTCCGACCGATGCTCGCGTCACCGGGGTCCACGATGGACGAGGCGATGGCGTCGCTCGGCCCCGACGTCGTCGTCGAGTACAAGCTCGACGGCGCGCGCATCCAGGTGCACCGCACCGGCGACGAGGTCCTCATCGTGACGCGGACGCTGCGGGACATCACCTCGTCGGTGCCGGAGCTCGTCGCGCTGGTCCGGGGACTCCCGTGCCGGTCGGTGGTCCTCGACGGGGAGACGCTCGCGCTCGCCGACTCCGGCCGGCCGCGCCCGTTCCAGGAGACGATGAGCCGGTTCGGTTCCGCGGAGGGCGATCTGCTGTTGTCGCCGTGGTTCTTCGACTGCCTGCACCTCGACGGCGTCGACCTGCTCGACGCGCCGCTCGAGGAGCGGCTCGAGGCCCTCGAGCGGGTCGCCGGACCCCACCGCATCCCGTCGGTGATGCGCCCGACGCCCGAGCAGGCGGCCGCACACCTCGACGACTCGCTCGCCGCCGGACACGAGGGCGCGATGGTGAAGGATCTCGCGTCGCCGTACAGCGCCGGCCGCCGCGGCAAGAGCTGGCAGAAGATCAAACCCGAGCACACGCTCGACCTCGTGGTCATCGGGGTGGAGTGGGGGAGTGGTCGCCGCTCGGGGTGGCTGTCGAACCTGCACCTCGGCGCCCGCGACCCCGACGGCGGCCCGCCGATCATGGTGGGCAAGACGTTCAAGGGGCTGACCGACGAGCTGCTGCGGTGGCAGACCGAGGAACTGCCGCGCTACGAGACCCATCGCGACGGCCACACGATCCACATGCGGCCGGAGATCGTCGTGGAGATCGAACTCGACGGGGCGCAGACGTCGTCGCGGTACCCCGGGGGCGTGGCGCTGCGGTTCGCGCGGGTCCTGCGGTACCGCCCCGACAAGACGCCGGCCGAGGCCGACACCATCGACACGGTGCGGGCCATGCGGCTCTGACCGACCGGTCAGCGCAGGCGCAGCGGGACGCCCTCGTCGGTGAACACCGCGACGATGTCGTCGAAGCGGTCGAGACGCTCTCGGGAGACCCCGGAGTCGGTCCACTCGAACTCGAAGTCCTCGTCGGCCGGTGTGCCGAAACCCCCACGGAGACAGTCGGCCAACGCGTCGAGGTTGGCGCCGAAGTACCCCCCGGGTCCGTTGACGGCACGGCCGATCTCGTCGTAGAAATCCGACGTCGACGCGATGGCCGAGCCGTCGATGCGATAGCGGATCACGGAACCGATTGTCCGGGGATCAGTAGTTCGCGTCGCGGATCTCGCAGAACGAGCCGTAGTGGTCGCCCGTGTAGTAGTAGTGCGGCGGGCTGGTCAGCGGGGTGCCGCCGGTGACGATGCGTCGTGCGCCGCGGGTGCTCGAGCCCGGCGTGATGACGGTGTACTCGTGGTAGTACCCCGACGACGCCGACGGCAGGACGCCCTCGCGGTTGGAGAAGACGACACCGTCGTTGCTCGGGTACGGGAACGGACCGCCGTCGTGGATCAGGTCCACGGTGTCCGTGGCCTGCGACGGCAGCGACGACAGGTAGCAGGACGAGATCGCCGCATCGGCGGTGACAGGGGTGGCGAGAGTCAGTGCGCCGGTGGCGAACACGGCGGCTGCGACGGCGGAGACACGCTTCTTCGTGAGCATGCGTAATGAGTACCGGGTCCATGTGACCGCCGGGTCAACCGTCGATGAACGGCGGGTGAGCGAGGCGCCCGCGGGGATCCGCTGCCGTTCGTCAGAGGCGGTGGGCGGTGACGATGCGGACCTTCCCGATCATCGCCGAGTAGCGCTCGTCGGAGGTGATGCCGCTGCCCCGACCGTACTCCCCGAGCACCGAGACGACCGGCTCCGACGTCGCGGCCCACCCGTTGTCACCGAGCCAGGCCTGGGCGTCGAACTCCCCGGTGTCGAGGAAGAGGTCCTCGACGGTGACGCCGAAGCCCGAGGCGTCGACGTCGAAGTCGTCGGTCTCGATCGGTCCGCTGGTGGTGTCGAGCTGCAGCACGCTGCCCGCGGGAGCGACCGAGGTGATCGTGGCCAGCAGGCGTTCCTGGTCGACCGGGCGGAGGTACGGGAGCAGGCCCTCCGCGAGCCAGAACGTGGGCACGTCGTCGGCGAGACCTGCGGCGCGCAGGGCGCTCGACCAGTCGTCGCGCAGGTCGCAGGCGACCGACACCCGCGTCGCGGACGATCGCGCGCCGACCACGTCGAGGACGTCGTCCTTGAACCCGATGACCGCGGGCTGGTCGACCTCGTAGACCGTGGTCCCCGGAGTCCACGGGATGCGTGCGGCGCGAGCGTCGAGGCCGCTCGCCAGCAGGACCACCTGCCGGCACCGATCGGCGTTGGCGACGCGGATCTCGTGGTCGATGCGCAGAGTCCGTGCGGCCATCATGTCGGTGAGGAACTCCAGCGACCGGGACATGTCCGGGTCGTCCTGGGCCCGCCTCGCCACGGCGTCGGGTGTGAGGTCGGGATCGCCCGCGGCGAGGACCAGCTGCTCGGCGAAGGGGTCGTCGATGAGCGCGTCCGGACGCCTGCTCTCGAGTGCCCGTCCCAGCGCCACCAGCAGCGCCGTCCGCCCGACGCTGGAGGTGATGGTCCACTGGTCGCCGTCGGTCCGCTGGTTCGTTCGCATTCCTAAATGCTAGCGACGGGGTGGCGGCATCGCCACGTACGCGCCTCCCTCCACCATGCGTGCGTCGACGATGCGCGCGCCCAGGGGGAGCAGCGAGACGGGCACCAGCTTGAAGTTGGCCAGGCCCAGCGGGATGCCGATGATCGTCAGGCACAGCAGTACCCCGGTGACGATGTGCCCGATCGCCAGCCAGATGCCCGCGACGACGAGCCAGATGACGTTGCCGATCGCCGACGCGACGCCCGCGCCGGGGGTCGCGGACGACGCTGCGTCCGAACGGCCAGAGGGCGTAGGCGCCGATGCGGAAGGCGGCGATCCCGAACGGGATGGTGATGATCAGGATGCAGCAGACGATGCCGGCGAGGAAGTATCCGATCGCCATCCACAGGCCGGCCAGCACCAGCCAGATGACGTTGAGAAGGGTGGTCATCCGCCCAGTCTGCCGCCCTCCGGTCTGACACGAGGGCGTGTCAGCCCGTGCTCTACCGTTCTCGCATGAGCAATCCTGTGACCGCGTTCGCGACGCGCGTCGTGCGTACCGCGATGCAGCGTCCCCGCACCCCGAGCGACCTCGTCTCGGCCCTGCCCACCGGGGCCCCGTCCGAGCGCCTGCGCGGCGCCACCGTCCTCATCACCGGCTCGTCGTCGGGCATCGGAGCCGAGGCCGCCGAGAAGTTCGCACGCCGGGGGGCAACCGTCCTGCTGGTCGCCCGTCGGGTCGAGGAGCTCGACGAGGTCGTCGCGCGGATCCGCGCCGACGGCGGCAGCGCCTTCTCGTGCCCGGCCGACCTCTCCGACACCGACGACACCGCGCGCCTCATCGACGACGTGCTCCGCGACCACGGATGCCCCGACGTCGTCGTGAACAACGCCGGCCGGTCCATCCGCCGCGACGTGCTCGACTCGACCGACCGCCTGCACGACTACCAGCGGACGATGGCCATCAACTACTTCGGTCCGGTCCAGCTGACGCTCGGCTTCCTGCCCGCCATGAAGGACCGCGGGAGCGGCCACTTCATCAACGTCTCGACGTGGGGCATCCCGATGGGTTCGATGCCGAAATTCTCTGCGTACGCCGGCTCGAAGGCCGCCATCTCCGTCTTCGGCCGCAGCATCGCCGCCGAACTCCGCGGGACCGGCATCACGGTGAGCACCGTGTACTTCCCGCTGACCCGGACCCCGATGATCGCGCCCACCGACGAGTACCAGAAGGCACCGGCGCTGACGGCGACCGAGGCCGCGGACTGGCTCGTGCACGCGGCGGTCCACCGCGAGCTCGAGATCATGCCGCGGGTCGCCCGGTTCCTGCGGCGGGTGGGTGCGATGTCGTCCGATGTCGCCGACGGGCTCGTCGCCCGCAACGCCGTCTGACCAGCCCCGTCGCGCCGGGTGTGCTCTAGGGCACAATGGTGCCCGAAGGGGACGCGCGACACAGGGCGCGGAGGAGGTGTGCGATGGCGGCAGGTACCGACCCGCACGACGTCTCCGTGCGCACCGCCCTCGAACGCATGATCACCGACGGCGCCGCCCCGGACGTGCGCTCGGTGGTCCGGGAGTCGTGGATGCGGTCGCTGCGTCGGGGGATCGACCCGTCGTCGACGGCCACCGTCGAGTGCGTCGCCGGGCCCGACGACTTCACCGGGTACCGCGCGGCGCATCCCATGACCGCCGTCCGTCCGATGGTGCGGTCGCTGATGCTCGACGACATCGCCGGGACCGGCGTCGTCATGGCCCTCACCGACGAGCACGGTCGACTCCTGTGGGTCGAGGGCGACAACGACGCGCGCGACCGGGCTGCGGCGATCGACTTCGTCGAGGGGGCGGTCTGGGCGGAGGAGGTCGTCGGGACCAACGCGCCCGGCGTGGCCCTCGCGGTCGACAGCGGCGTGCAGATCGTCGGCGCCGAGCACTTCGCCGAGCCCGTCCAGGGGTGGAACTGTGCGGCCGCCCCCGTCCACGACCCGGTGACCGGACACGTCATCGGCGTCCTCGACGTCACGGGCGGCAACCCGGTGGCGGCGCCCTTCGCGCTGTCGGCGGTGCGCTCGGTCGTCTCCGCGATCGAGCTGCACCTGCGCATGGGTGCCGTCGACCTGTCTGCGCTGTCCGCGCCGGAGGAGTCGCGTCCGGCGGCGGTGGCGGTCCTCGACGCCGCCGGCCCGCAGTGGATCCCACCGACCGGACCGCCACGTCGCCTGAGTCCCCGACATGCGGAGATCCTGCTGCTGCTGGCCTGGCACCGTGAGGGACTCTCCACCGAGCAGCTCGCGATGGCGCTGTCGGAGGACGGCGTCGACGCCGTCACCGTGCGCGCCGAGATCTCGCGACTGCGCCGTGATCTGGGGTCCGACGTGGTGCTGTCGCGTCCGTATCGCGCGGGGGTGCCGCTCGGCTGCGATCTCGCCGGCGTCGTCGACCGTGCCCGTCGCGGGGATGTCGGCGGTGCCGTCTCGGCGCTCGGCCGTGGCGGGCTCGCCGCCGACTCCCGGGCACCCGGGGTGGTCGCGATCCTCGAGGAAGTCCTCGCCGATCTCCGCGGCCTCGCGCTGGGCGGTACTGATGCGGGCGGGCTGCGCGCCTGGACCTCGTCGGTCCACGGTCGCGACGACGCCGCGGCCTGGCACGCCCTGGCCCAGCGCATGCCGTCGGACGCCGTCGAGGCCGCTCGCGCCCGAGGCCGCGCGGCGCTGGTCGACCGACGGTTCGGTGTCCACCTCTAGACCTCTGTCTGCAATGGAACAGAACTGCTAGTTTGTTCCAGTGATGTCGACCAGCGCCCTGCACCGGGGATTCCGGTGGACCGACCTGCCCTCGACGGTTCCCGAGGGCGTCGCGACCGACGAGATGCTCACCCAGACTCCCGATCACGGCAGTCCGGCGCCGTGGCGCATCGCGGGCAGCGGCCTGTGGTGGTCGACGCGCGCCCGCTCGGACGATCGTGAGCTGCTCCCGGCGGCGCTACGTCGTGGTGCCTGGCCCCTGCTGCGCGTCGGGTTCGCCGTCACCTACAGCGAGACACCGGTCGGTGGGTACCACGAGCTCGGCGGCGCGATCCTCTACGCGCGCCTCGGCGGGATCTTCGGCCACATCCCGTTCCTGCCGGTCGACTCCGCGGCCACGATGCGCGGCGGACGGGAGAACTGGGCCCTGCCCAAGGTCCTCGCCGACTTCACCGGCGACCCCGTCGCCGACAGCACCGTGACGGTGTCCGGTGCCCGTCCCGACGGCGACTGGTCCGTCGCGATCACCGCCGAGTCGCCGGGGTCGACCAAGAACGTCGGCGTCCCGCGGTTCGCATCGGGATCGTTGACCACCCGGCTGCTCTCGGCGGTCTCCGGTCTCGAGCAGGTCGACGCCGACGGCGTCTGTGGCAGGACAGGATTCGCCGATCTCGGCGCGATGAGCCTGACGACGGCCCCCACGCGAATCCGCCTGTCGACGTCGGGCAGCCCCCAGCTGCGCCGCCTCTTCGCCGACCGCAGCTATTCCGGCGGGACCATCGACTACTCGGGCGTCACGCTCGCGGCGCCGCGCCTGCGCTGACCGCTCAGCTGGCGGCGCACTCTCAGCTGTAGCGCTGCGCGAGCTTGGCCAGGGTGCTGCTGATGCCCTCGCCGTTCTTCCTGTCGTATCCCGCGATCTCGAGGAACTTCGGCGACCGGGCCGTCGAGTAGTCGAATGTCTCGGTCACCTCGGTGACGCCGGGGGACGTCTCGCGGAAGTCCCACCGCCACTTGTGGCCCATCGGGTGCTGCCACTCGACGGTCTGTCCGTCGACGATCTGGGTGGCGGTCGAGGTGATCTTGTAGGGCAGGCCGAACTGCTTCATCCCGACGCTGAACTTGTCGCCGGTCGACAGCTTCTCCGGACCCTTCACCGTCGAGTCGCGCACGGTGCCCGACCCGTCGAGCTCGTGGTGACGATGCGGGTTCGCGGCGAGGGCGAACAGCTCGGCGGCGGGGGCGTTCACCGTCACGCGGCGTGCGACCTTGTGGGATCCGGCGTCGACAGGGCTGACCTCTGGCTGGCTCATGGCCACCACGCTACGTGGAGTGGTCACCTCGGCCGATGCAACGGACCTGCAACGTTGCGTGCGTAGCGTCTGTGTCGCACATCACAACCATCAGGGCAGTGAGGGAGACAGACGAATGCCGGTTTTCGCCAACCCGGGCGCCGAGGGCGCCATCATGTCGTTCGAGTCGCGGTACGAGAACTTCATCGGCGGCAAGTGGATCGCCCCGACCAAGGGCCAGTACTTCGAGAACCCCTCGCCGGTGAACGGCAAGACCTTCTGTGAAGTCGCCCGCTCGACCGCCGAGGACATCGACCTCGCGCTCGACGCCGCGCACGCCGCCGCACCGGCCTGGGGCAAGACCGCCCCCGCCGAGCGCGCCCAGGTGCTGCTGCGCATCGCCGACCGCATGGAGCAGAACCTCGAGAAGATCGCCGTCGCCGAGTCGTGGGAGAACGGCAAGGCCGTCCGCGAGACGCTCGCCGCCGACATCCCGCTCGCGATCGACCACTTCCGCTACTTCGCCGGCGCCATCCGCGCGCAGGAGGGGTCGCTGTCGCAGATCGACGAGGACACCGTCGCCTACCACTTCCACGAGCCGCTCGGCGTCGTCGGGCAGATCATCCCGTGGAACTTCCCGATCCTCATGGCCGTGTGGAAGCTGGCGCCGGCGCTCGCCGCCGGCAACGCCGTCGTGCTGAAGCCTGCGGAGCAGACCCCCGCGTCGATCCTGTACCTGATGAGCCTGATCTCGGACCTGCTGCCGGACGGTGTCGTCAACATCGTCAACGGGTTCGGTGTCGAGGCGGGCAAGCCGCTCGCGTCGAGCAACCGCATCCGCAAGATCGCCTTCACCGGTGAGACCACCACCGGGCGACTGATCATGCAGTACGCGTCGGAGAACCTCATCCCGGTGACGCTGGAGCTCGGTGGCAAGAGCCCGAACATCTTCTTCGACGACGTCATGTCGGCCGACGACGGCTTCCGTGACCGTGCGCTCGAGGGCTTCACGATGTTCGCGCTCAACCAGGGCGAGGTCTGCACCTGTCCGAGCCGCGCCCTGGTGCAGCAGTCGATCTACTCCGACTTCGTCGACCTCGCGGTCAAGCGCGTCGAGCAGATCAAGCAGGGCAATCCCCTCGACACCGACACGATGATGGGCGCGCAGGCGTCGAACGACCAGTTCGAGAAGATCACCTCGTACCTGAACATCGGTCGCGAGGAGGGCGCGAAGGTCCTCACCGGTGGCGAGCCCGCCGATCTCGGCGGCGACCTGTCGGGTGGCTACTACATCAAGCCGACCGTGTTCGAGGGCAGCAACAGCATGCGGATCTTCCAGGAGGAGATCTTCGGACCGGTGCTCGCTCTGACGTCGTTCTCCGACTACGAGAACGCGATGTCGATCGCCAACGACACCCTATACGGGCTCGGGGCGGGCGTGTGGTCGCGCGACGGTGCTCGCGCCTACCGCGCCGGCCGCGACATCCAGGCCGGCCGTGTGTGGACGAACACCTATCACGACTACCCGGCGCACGCGGCGTTCGGCGGCTACAAGCAGTCGGGCATCGGCCGGGAGAACCACGCGATGATGCTCGACCACTACCAGCAGACCAAGAACCTGCTCGTGGGATACGCGCAGAACGCCAAGGGGTTCTTCTGATGCGGGACTTCGTCAGCATCGGGGGGTTCTTCTGATCACCCAGGCGCCACCGCGGGCGGTCGCCCAGGACTCCGCCGTGCAGCTCCTGACCAAGCTGTCGGAGCTGCACGGCGGGCTCATGATCCATCAGTCGGGCGGCTGCTGTGACGGGTCGGCGCCGATGTGTTACCCGGTCGGTGACTACCGCGTGGGACAGCGGGATGTCCTCCTCGGTGAGATCGAGTTGCCGGATCCGCTTCCCGCGGTGCGGGTCTGGATCAACGGTGATCAGTTCGAGCTGTGGAAGCACACCCAGCTGATCCTCGACGTCGTCCCCGGGCGCGGCGCGGGGTTCAGCCTGGAGGCTCCCGAGGGGGTGCGCTTCCTCTCGCGGTCACGGGCGTTCAGTCCCGACGAGAACACCGCGCTCGCGGAGGAGCCGCCGAAGAAGGGTGCCGACTTCGTCTGACGGGTGCCCCGGATCAGCCCTGGGTGACGGGACGGATGGTCAGATCACCGATCTCGACGTCCCAGGGCTGGTCCACGGCGAACTCGACGGCACGAGCCACCGCGTCCGGATCGAGCCCGGCGCTCGTCATCCCGCGGTCGATCTCCGCGCGGATCGCAGGGTCGGTGACCGACGACGCGAACTCCGTCCGTACGTACCCCGGTGAGATCGCGGTGGTCTTGACGACCCCGTCGGTGGACTCCTGACGGAACGCCTCGAGGATCGTGCGGACGGCGTTCTTCGTTCCCGCGTAGACGCCCATCGTGGGCACGATCTTGATCCCCGCCGTCGACACGATGGTGACCAGATGGCCGCGACCCTGCTCGGTGAAGACGGGCAGCGCGGCGTCGATGCCGTTGAGCACGCCGCGCAGGTTGATGTCGATCATCGCGTCCCAGTCGTCGACGCGGCGAGCATCGATGCGCGAGATCGGCCCGATGCCGGCGTTGGCCACCAGGACGTCCAACCGGCCGAACCGGTCGACCGCGGCCCGCGACGAACGCATGCATCTCGTCGCGGGACGTGACGTCCACCGTGGACGCGACCGCCCGGCCTCCCGACGAGCGGATGTCGTCGGCGACGGTGGTGAGCCGCTCGGCGCGGCGTCCGCCGAGGACGACGGCCGCGCCGGCGCGGGCGAGGCGTCGTGCGGTCGCCTCGCCGATACCGGAACCGGCACCGGTGATCGCGACGACGAGGTGATCGAGTGCGGGCATGGCGATATCCTCCTGGCGAGAAACGGACGGCGTGTCCGCTTGCCCGTCCACTGTAAGCGGACAACTCGTCCGTTTGCGCGCCGATGACAGGAGATCCATGCGCAGCGACGCCGAGCGCAACCGGGCGCAGATCCTGGATGCGGCCCGGGCGCTCCTCGTCGACGGGGGTGAGGTGTCGCTCAGTCAGGTCGCACGCGCGGCCGGCGTGGGTCAGGGGACGCTGTACCGGCATTTCGCCGATCGCGACGCCCTCATCGGGGCCGTCTACACCGCCGAGATCGACGACCTCACCGAGTTGGCGCGACGCGAGGCGTCCGGCGACGACGCCGTCGCCGGACTCCGGAACTGGCTGACGCGGCTCGCGGACTACGCCGTCGTCAAGCGCGGGGTGATGACGGCGGTCTCGTCCTCGACGTGGACCGACGTCTCGTCGAGCACCCACGGCCGGCTCGGCGAGGCGGTGAGCGCGCTGCTGGTGGCGGGCCGTGAGCAGGGGCTGCTGCGATCGGACGTCGATGCGCGCGACGTCATCCTCATGACGTGGTTCCTGACGCAGGTCACGGCGGACGAGTGGGGCGACCGTGTGCCCCGGATCGTCGACGTGGTCGTGAACGGACTGCGGGTCCGCCCGGACGACGCGACGTTCTAGGGTGTGACCGGGCCGACATCGGACCCGGGATCGAAGGGATACGGACATGGCGTCGCTGCGGGGCAAGGTCGTCCTCATCACGGGTGCCGCGCGCGGCATCGGCTACGAGACCGCGAAGGCGGTCGTGAAGCGGGGCGGCAAGGTCGTCATCGCCGACATCGAGGAGAGCACCCTCGCGCTGGTCGCCGACGAACTGGGTGACTCGGCCGTAAGCGCCGTCGCCGACGTCACCGACCTGGCGAGCATGCAGGCCGCGGTCGACGCGGGCATCGCGAGGTTCGGCGGCATCGACATGGTGCTCGCGAACGCCGGCATCGCCTCCTACGGCTCTGTTCTCAACGTCGACCCCATCGCGTTCCGTCGGGTCGTCGACATCAACGTCACCGGCGTCTTCCACACCGTGCGTGCCGCGCTGCCGTCGGTGATCGAGCGCAAGGGCTACATCCTCGTGGTGTCGTCGCTCGCCGCGTTCACGCCCGCGCCCGGTCTCGCCGCGTACAACGCCAGCAAGGCCGGTGCCGAGATGTTCGCCAGCGCATTGCGTCTCGAGGTGAAGCATCTCGGCGTCGACGTCGGTTCGGCCCACATGTCGTGGATCGACACCCCGCTCGTGCAGGACGCGAAGAAGGACCTGTCGGCGTTCGCGGAGATGCTCTCGAACCTGCCGGGCCCGCTGAGCCAGACCACCACCGTCGACAAGTGCGTCGACGCGTTCATCGCCGGTCTCGAGAAGCGCAAGCGTCGCGTCTACGTCCCCGGCTGGGTCGGCGCGATCGGCACGCTGCGGTCGGTGATCACCTCGACGATCGGCGAGAGGTCGTCGCTGCAGCAGGCGCCCGCACATCATCCCCAAGATGGACGCCGAGGTCGCCGCACTCGGCCGCTCCACCAGCGCCCGCAACATCGAGTCCGGCGCGGTCGTCGAGTCAGGGCACTAGACCGCTCGGCGTCACGGCGGCGCCCCGCTCGGCCGGGCCCGGTCGCGCCGCTGATCTCCACCCGACCTCCACCCACGGGCCGATCCGGGCGAGCGCCGATCCGACGACTCTGAGATGCGTGCCCCGACAGCCGGGGCGACGCAGACCGGAGGGTGATGGCGATGCTGGTGAACGTGGTCGTGGGACTGCTGGTCCTGGGGTGGATCCTGACGCGGCAGATGTCGGCGCGGCAGGTGAAGGACTCACCGAAGGGCGCGCTGATCATCACCGTGATCGGGCTGGTGTCGGCAGCGCAGTTCGTCGATCACCATCACCTGTCGGTGGTCGCGCTGGCAACG
>JAQIJH010000035.1:0-26747 GCA_036946345.1 Gordonia paraffinivorans
GAGCTGCGTCATCACGGCGAGCTCTCGACGGCGCGGGCAGAGCCGTCGGGATGTTGGTCGACGAGCCAGAAGAAGTGCGCCAGACGGTCGCTGACCTCACGGGCCTGGCGCTCCCCCGGGTGGTCTTTCCGCCCATGCTGCAGCGTCGGATTGACGAGGGATCCATCGCAGGAACCCCAGGAGGTGGTCCTCGTACTCCTCGATGGTGGTCGGCCACTGCACTGCGTCGTACAGCGACTGCTTCAGGTCGCTCTGTGCGCGGTCGCCGGCGATCTGCAGCGACCGCTACAGAGCGGCTGTCAGGTCCGCGTCGGCTGCGAGGAGTTCCTCGAGATCGCGGATGGCAGCACGGTGGTCGGTCATCGATTGCGGGTCAGGATCCTCCCCCACCTGTCCGCTGCGTGGAGGTGGCGAACAGTTCGACGATCGCCGCGCAGAACGCAGGCAGGTCGTCGGGCGAGCGGCTTGTCACGAGGTTGCCGTCCCGGGCCACCTCCTCGTCGACGACCGTGGCGCCGGCATTCCGCAGGTCGGTGCGGATGCTCGGAACGAGGTGAGGGTTCGGCCCTGCGCCACGCCGGCCTCGATCAGCGTCCATGGCCCGTGGCAGATCGACGCGACCGGCTTGTCCGCCGACATGAAGTCGCGGACGAAGCCGACGGCTGCCGAGTCGGTACGGAGCTGATCCGGATTGACCGTCCCGCCGGGGAGCAACAGGGCGTCGTAGTCGTCCACCGACGCCGACTTCACCAGACCGTCGACTGCGAACGTTCCGGCCTCATCGAGGTCGTGGTCACGTGCCTGGATCTCGCCGTCGTGCAGGGACAGCAGATGCGTCGTGGCCCCGGCATCCTGCACCGCCTGTCGCGGTTGTTCCAGTTCGACGCGTTCAACGCCGTCCGCCGCGAGGATCGCGACCCGTGTCCCGCGCAATTCGTCTGCCATGTGAGGGTCCTTTCGAGAAGAGCTGGTGGCGCCCCGGACGGGCTGCCCTGATCTAGTTGGAGACGCTCGGGTGGAGAACGACCTTGGTCCAGCCGTCGTCCCGGTTGTCGAAGTGCTGGTACGCATCTGGGCCCTGGTCCAGGGGTAGGTCGTGGGAGACGATCCACGACGGCGTGGCCTTGTCCGCGGCGATCAGGTCTCGCAGGCGCCGGTTGTACCGCTTCACCGGGCACTGCCCGCTGCCCAGCCTCTGGCCCTTGAACCAGTGCAGCCCGTAGTCGAAGGCCACCTCCCCGTTGTTGGCCAGCTCGTCGGAGCCGCCGGGGTCCTGGGGGACATACACGCCGACGGAACCGATCCCGCCGGTGAAACGGACCGACTTGACCAAGTTGTTGAGCACCATGTTCGGGTGCTCCGTGCCCTGCGGATCGTGCGCTTGGTAGCCCACGCACTCGCACCCGCGGTCCGCCCCGAGTCCCATGGTCTGGTCGAGGACGAACTCGACCGGGTCCACTTTCGAGTCGTCGACGGCGATCGCGCCGATCTCCTCGGCGAGACGTAGCCGGTCGGGGTGACGGTCGACCACCATCACCTTCGCGGCGCCTTTGATCGTCGCGGACAGTGCGGCCATCAACCCCACCGGGCCGCCCCCGTAGATCACCACCGAGTCGCCGGGGACGACACCGGCCATCTCGGTGGCGTGGTACCCGGTCGGGAAGATGTCGGCCACCATCACGTAGTCGTTCTCCTTGTCGACCGAGTCCTCGCCCAGACGCAGGCAGTTGTGGTCGCCGTAGGGCACGCGGAGATACTCCGCCTGACCGCCTTGCCACGGTCCCATGTCGGCGAAACCGTATGCTGCCCCTGCCATCTGCGGATCGGGATGGGTCGTCAGACAGTAGTTGGTGAAACCCCGCTCGCAGTTCTTGCAGAAGCCGCAGGAGATGTTGAACGGCAACACCACCCGCTCGCCCACGGTGACCTTGTCGACGCCGCTCCCCACCTCCACGACCTCGCCGAGGTTCTCGTGCCCGAAGCACCGCCCGTTCTCGAAATCGGTTCTGCCCTCGTACATGTGGAGATCAGATCCGCAGATGTTCGTCGCTGTGATGCGGACCAGCACGTCGGTGGGGTCGCTCGATCGTCGGGTCCGGGACGTCCTTGACGCTGACCTGGCGCGGTCCGTCGTACACGATTGCTTTCACTGCTGGCCTCCTGGATCGGTGTTCGGCATCCACGCAATGCCCGTGCCGTCCGCGGACAAAACCGTCTGTCGGGAAGTCTCGACGGGGCTCAGGTCTTGTCGGCGAGCACGTCCAGGAGGCTGATGTCCGGTGGTGCGGCGAAGAGTTCGTCGGCTTTCTCGCCGAGTGCCGTGCCGACAGGGCCGTTCAGGTGCGTCTCACGCGCGTCCTCGTCGGGGAATGCGTCGACGATGCCGAACGTGGACGGTCCGAATCGCACGGCCAGCCACGGTTTCGTGCCGGGCTCCTGCTCGACCAACGGCAGGGCCGAGCGGAGGAACTCCTCCACTGCGGCCTCCTGTCCGGGCTTTGCTTCCAGTCGGACCAGTAGCGCCTTGTTCACCATGCGGTCAGCCTCCAGAGATCGGTGGGTTGTCGATGGAGGGATGCCCCGGGACACGGTCACCAAACGACTGGTGGACGGGAAGTGCCGACGGTCGGAGCGTCAGCTCTCATCGGACCCGGCCGGCGGCAATGGAATCGGCTCCTGAGGGGTCTCAACCGATGTCGACGGGACCGGCAGGGACTCCCGCTGCACGCCCGCGGCCTGGACATAGGTGAGGTGTCCGCCGAGTGCGCCGGACACCCCGGTCACGCCGAGGCCCGCGATCGTGAGGGCGTGTGCTCGACCGGTGAGACCACGGGTCCGGGCGATCATGGAACCGACCAACGCGGTCATCGCCACCGAGTTGCTCGCCGCGTGGACGAGTGCGACCCGGCGTTGCGCAGCGTCGAGCGTCGTGTACTCCGCGAGCCCTGCTGTGGCCGCGGGGACTGCCGCAGCCAGCCCAACCGCAGTCAGCCTCTGCGCCGCAACCGGTTGACCCGTCAGGTCGAAGAGCGGCACCGCCGTCCACGCGCCGATCGGCACGGTCACCAACACCGGGTGCAGCGGGTGGCCCAACCACGAACCACGAAGAACGTCGCCCGGTCCCCCGCTGAGAAGAGGTGACAGCGCGCGCGCCGCCATCGACGCCACGGCGTCGAGCGAGGAGAGCTTCTCGGTCGCGGCCAGGGCTCGACGGATGGGCGACCTGTCGGCGGTCATGAGGCGGTGCCGGTCTCGGCGGGGTCGTCGTCACCCTCGGCCTGGTCGTCGTGTTGTCCACTCTCCCCGGACGTGAGCATGTCGGGGTCCGCGTCAGGGTCGGACTCCGCGTCGCTCGCCTGATCGCGCACGGGCTCTTCGTAGACGGAATCGCTGTCGGTGCTCGCCTCGATGTTCGACATGGTCGACGGCTACCCCGCGGGGTGCGCCGGAAACATCGGACGCATCCACGTCGCGCGACGTCGCCCCGACGGGGACGATGATCGGCATGACAGCAGCTACGCCGCAGGATCGCCGGCCGCCGGTTCCCCCGTTCACCCACGACTCCGCGGTCGTGAAGGTGCGCACGGCGGAGGACGCCTGGAACACCCGTGATCCGCAGAGGGTCTCGGCGGCCTACTCCCCCGACAGCCGATGGCGGAACCGCTCGGAGTTCCTCGCGGGTCGAGAGGCCATCGTGGAGTTCTTGACGCGCAAGTGGGAGCGTGAGCACGAGTACCGGCTGGTCAAGGAACTGTGGGCGTACGGCGACACGCGCATCGCGGTGCGATTCGCGTACGAGTACCACCTCGACACGGGCGAGTGGTTCCGCGCCTACGGCAACGAGAACTGGGCGTTCGACGAGGCGGGCTACATGACCCACCGGCACGCGAGCATCAACGACGTGCCGATCCGCGAGGACCAGCGGAAGTTCCACTGGGACCGCAGCGGCCCGCGTCCGGACGATCACCCGGGACTGTCGGACCTCGGCCTCTAGCGCGCTGTACTCACGGTGCGATGAGCACCTTGAGCGCCTCACGGTCGGCCATCTGCCGGTAGCCGTCCGGGACCTCGTCGAGTCCGATCGTGACGTCGAAGACCTTTCCCGGTTCGACCTTCCCGTCGAGCACGTCGGGCATGAGCTCCTCGATGTAGGCACGCGCGGGCGCGACGCCACCGGTGAGCGTGATGTTGTCCATGAAGAACTGGCGGCCGGCGGTCACCTTGTCGTACTGGGGGACGCCGACGCGGCTCACGGTGCCGCCGGCACGGACCGCGCCGAACGCCATGTCGAGAGCCGCCTCGTGCCCGACGCACTCGAGGACCCTGCGGGTGCCGTCTCCCCCGGTCAGGTCGCGCACCTTCTCGACGCCCTCGTCGCCGCGTTCCTCGACGACGTCGGTGGCACCGAACTCGCGCCCGAGGTCGGTGCGCGCCGTGTGACGGCCCATGAGGATGATCTGCTCCGCGCCGAGTCGCTTCGCGGCGAGGACCGCCGACAGCCCGACTGCGCCGTCGCCGATGACGGTGACGGTGTCACCCTCCTGGACACCGGCGGTCACCGCGCAGTGGTGGCCGGTCGAGAAGACGTCCGACAGAGTCAGCAGCGACGGCACCAGAGCGGAGTCCTCGGCGACGGGGAGCCGGACCAGGGTGCCCCGCGCCTGTGGGACACGGACGGCCTCGCCCTGTCCCCCGTCGACGCCGCCCATCCCCCACCCGCCGCCGTGTCGGCACGACGTCTGCAGGCCCTCGCGGCAGAAGTCGCAGGAGTTGTCGGCCCAGACGAACGGGGCGACGACGAGGTCGCCGCGCCTCAGATCGCCGACGTCGGAGCCGGTGTCCTCGACGATCCCGAGGAACTCGTGTCCGATGCGAGCTCCGGTCTGCGACGGCTTCTTCGACCCGTAGGGCCAGAGGTCGCTGCCGCAGATGCACGACCGCACGACTCGCACCAGCGCGTCGGTGGGGTCCTTGATCTCCGGGTCGGGCACGTTCTCGACCCGGATGTCGCCCTTGCCGTAGATGAGTGTCGCCTTCATGGGTCGCTCCTTGCGTGCGGTGGTCGTCGATTCAGAGCTGGGCAGCAGACGGCCGTCTCACGCTCGTGCAGCCCGAGACGCGCCTCGTGCCAGGATGCCCCACGCGTGTCGCGCCCATGCGCGCGGTCGGCGGGGCCTTCGGCGGTCTCCGGGCGCATACCCACCGACAGATTCCGCAAGTCCTCCGCCAGATTTCGCATCCACCGACGTCGACGGCTCCGACCGGGGCATCGCGCGGATAGCGTGCCGACATGCCGATCGAGCCCGACACGAAGAACTGGACGTGGGTCCTGGAGAGGCCCTGCGACTCCTGCGGTCTGGACGTCTCGTCGCTTCCGTTCCGCGACATCCCCGACCTCGTCACCGACAACGTCGGTGGATGGCCTGCCGCTCTCGACGTGGCCGATCCCGCTGCTCGGCCCGACGACGCCACCTGGTCTCCCCTCGAGTACGCCGCGCATGTGCGTGACGTCTTCCGCCGCTTCGCGGTGCGGCTAGACGCGATGCTCACCCAGGACGATCCCGAGTTCGAGGACTGGGACCAGGACGCGACCGCGCTCGCCGCCCGCTACCGCGAGCAGGACCCGGACGTGGTCCTGGCCGAACTGGCCGAGGACGGTCACGCGATCGCGGACGCCTTCCGCGCTGTACGCGACAGCGACCTGGGGCGCACCGGTCGACGCAGCGACGGCAGTGTCTTCACCGTCGAGTCGCTCGGTCGCTACTTCGTGCACGACCCGATACATCACCTCGCGGACGTCACGGGCGAACGCATCGTCAGTTGATGATCTCGCCGCGGCGGTCGCGGATGGCGCCGAGACGCTCGCGCCACAACAGCAGGTCGGCGGCGCTGAGCCGCGTCCAGTCGTCCACCTCGCGGACCACCCGTAACGGGTGCGTGCTGCGGAACGACCGCGTCGGGTTCCCGGGGAACTTCTTGTCGGTCACGTTGGGATCGTTCTCGAACGGCCCCGTCGGGATCACCTCGTAGACATGCGGTGTCGCGCCGGCGACGTCCATGGCGGCGATCTCCGCGGCCAGCCCCGCGCCGTCCCGCAGCGCCGTGAAGTAGATGTGGTTCATGACGACCTCGGGCCGATAGTTCGACCTGCGGCCCGCGGTCAGCAGATCACCCGCCGCCAGCGCGGCGCGGGTGCCATGGAAGAACGGGCCCTCGTCGACGGGTCCCTGCGAGTCGTTCATGGTCTCTCCCACCTCGTGAACCGGACCGGCCGGGAGATTCTGCACCGTCCACGGGCCCTTGCCGCAAGACCCCCGGCGGGTCGATGATGGAGGTGGACAGCATCATCGTGGGTGCCCGCAGGTGTCGTACCCTCGGGCGCATGCCGCAACTGACCGCGTTCGGGCTGGCCGAGGCCATGGCCCACAGCGCCGCCACGCTGGACGTAAAGAACTTCGGTGCATACGAGTTCTCGCCCACGAGCCTGCCGCAGGACATCGAGCTGTATGCCGCCGTCGGCGCGCTCCGGAACACGTCCACCGAGTCCCGTGCAGAGATGGACGTGCGCATCGAACTCACCCGTCCCGACGGGTCGACCGACCCCGACCGCCACGTGTTCGAACTGGTCGCGTCCTGGGACGGCCCGGGTGCCGACCGGGCCCTGCAACCGACGGTGTTCCCCGTCGCGCTGCCGGTCACGCTGGATCAGCCCGGGACCTGGCGTGTGTCAGTCGGTCTCGACGACGAGGCCCCCACGCTGGCAGCCGCGTTCTTCGTCGTCGAGCCCTGACGACCCGCGTCGACCTATCGCCACGAGGGAAGCGCGGACAGCTCGTCGAGCGTCGCCTGCATCGCCGCGACGACATCGTCGGCCAGGTCTTCGACGGTCGCGGCGTCGCGGGGGTCTACGGGTGCGAGGACCCGCGTCCGCAGCTTGGAGGGCAGGGGGAAGTACGGCAGCAGGCCGACCGCGCCGATGCTGACGCCCCAAGGCAACGAGACCGAGATCGGCACGGCCTTCACACGCAGCAGACGATCGAGACGCAACAGACGGGCGAGGCGTCGCCCGCTGGACAGGACGAACAGCGTCTCCCCCGCTCCGGCGGTGACGACCGGCACGATGGGCGTCCCCAGTTCGGTGGCGAGACGCGCGAATCCGGTGCGGCCCGCGAACATGATCGTGTTGCGGTGACGGAACGACTTGCCCCCGTCCACATCTCCTCCGGGCAGCACGACGACATGCTCACCCCGCTCGACGGCCTCGCGGGCGGCGTCGTGGCTCGCCGGCCGAGCGCCCAGCGGCTCGATCAGCGCACCGACGCGCAGAGTCCAGGCGATCTCGTGGACGAGGAACGTGACCGGTCGTTCCAGTCCCATGTCGGTGAGTGCGGCGATGAGCGCGAAGACGTTGAGGTCGAAGATGCCGCCGAAACCGTGGTTCGCGACGAACAGCAGTGGCCCGTCCTCCGGCGGCTCGTGCGCCTCGATCTCGAGGCGGTTGTAGCGCCGCACGAACTCCACGCCCCCGGCCTGCAGTGTGGTGGCGATCGCCTCGAGCACATCGGCCTCGGTGAGCGTGTGGCGTGTCCGTCGGGCGATCGCGCCGCCCTGCTCGGCCAGTGCCTCGACCAGACGGGTGAGGTCACGCCTCTCCTCGTCACGCCCCATGTGCCCTCCCCCTGCCGACAACGCTGTCCAGGCGGGACTCTAGGGGGCGGTCGCAGCGACCGTGGGCATTTCGGCGTCCACCCACTGGGCGGACGCTCCGCCGAAGTCCATCACCGTGTGATCGTGGGGACCACGGTGTACACCGCGTCGACGTCTGCGCCCGCAGCCATGACGGTGCCGTCGGGTCGGACCAGGGCGGCGCGCACTCGGTGCCCGGACAACCACTTCCCCAGCGGCTCGTCGCGGCCGACGGTGAGAACTCCTCCTCCGCGGCGGACGATCTCGAATCGCTGATCGGGCGACGGTTCGTCGACGGTGACGAGCAGGAACCGGTCGAGATGATCGTCGAGGCGTCGTGCCTCGGAGTCGACGACGGCGTTCGGTGCCAGGGTCCCCGGCAGACCGGCCGCGCCACGCATGACGCCCAGCACCGCCTGCGGCAGGTGGTCTGCGACCACGCCGTGCCGCACGTAGTACGACGCGGTCAACGGCGGTGTCGCGCTGTCGGTCACGCGCGCCGACAGGCCCGGGATGCGGGCGATCCGTGGTGCGATGATCCGGCGCAGGAGATCTCCCCCGCTCCCGCCCCGTGTCATGGCGACGCCGACCGTGACGGCGAGGCGGATCATGGACAGCGCATGGGGGATCCGCTCCCGCTGATAGCTGTCGAGCGACGACTCGGGCACTCCGCCGCGGAGCACCGCGGCCAGCTTCCAGCTGAGGTTCGCCGCGTCGCGGATACCCGCACCCATCCCCTGGCCGATGAAGGGCGGCGTCAGGTGTGCGGCGTCACCGAGAAGGAACACCCGCCGATCCCGCCAGGTCTGTGCGCAGCGAGCCCGGAACGTGTACTCGGCGGAGCGGATCAGTGTCAGAGTGCTTTCGGTTCCCGCGGGCAGCCACGGCCTGATCAGCGGCAGCACTGCGTCGACGGATGCGTGGTCGTCGGCGGACTCGTGGTCGAGGAGTTGGAATTCCCAGCGGTAGCGTTTGTCCCCGATGCGCATGTAGGTGGCCGCGCGCTCGGTGTCGCAGACCTGGTGGACGCCGTCCCACTGGTCGAGGTCTGCGGCGGTCTCGATGTCGACGACGAGCCAGCGTTGGCTGAAACCCAAATCGCGCCACGTCCCACCGATGGTCGAGCGGGCGAGGCTGCCCGCGCCGTCGCACCCCAGGAGGTAGGACCCGTCGAACCGCAAGGGGGCGCCGGTGTCTCGGTCCGAGGCGACGACGGTGACGCCCGTGCGCGTCTGGTCGATGGACTGCACCTCGATGCCCCCGCGCAGGGTGATGAGGTCGGCACGGCGTGCGACCGCGGTGCGCAGCAGGCGTTCGAGGTCGGGTTGGTCGAACATCGACGCCGCCGGGTGCCCGTGGACGCCTCCGTCCGGGCTGCGGCCGAACTCCGCGAGCACCCTGAGGTCACGGGTCACGAGACGCAGACCGTGGCCCGGCCGCGAGATCGCGGCGAACTCGTCGGCGAGGCCCAGGCGCGCGAGGATCCGGTACACCTCGTCGTCGAGGTGGACTGCTCGCGGTTGCGGGTACACGTCGTCCCAGCGTTCCAGGATCACCGACGGCACACCGAGATCGGCCAGGAGCGCCGCGGCGGTGAGGCCGGTGGGACCCGCGCCGACGATCAGCACGGGGGCCTGCGTGCTCATCCCTGACGCACCACGGTCTTCTGGGTGCCGAGGTCGATGCTGCCGTCGCCGGAGCGCACGGTCGCCTCGACGATGTCCCCGTCGCGCAGGTACTTCGGGTTCGAGGCCTGACGGCGGAAGAACGCCTTCCACTTCACGTGAGGCGGGAGCAGCGCGCCGAAGATCTCGACGGGCTTCGGGGGCGCGGTGAGTGCAGTACCGCCGGGGGTTCCCGTGAGCAGCAGATCGCCGGGATCCACACGCTGGAACCGGTTGAGTTCCCGCAGGGTCTGCAACGGCTTGTAGATCATGTCGGCGACGGTGCTGTTCTGGCGGGTCACGCCGTTGACGCGGAGCTGGAGCGTCAGAGTCGAAAAGCTCTCCCATTCGCCGGGTCCCAACAGGACGAGTGCCGGCCCGACCGGTGTGAAGGTCGGATACGACTTCGCCTCGTAGAACTGGGTCTTGGGCAGTTGGACGTCGCGGGCCGACACGTCGTTGGTCACGACGAGACCCGCGATCGACTCGGCCAGTGTCGCCTCGTCGACGTGTGTGCCCACCGAGACGGTCTTTCCGAACACCAGACCGATCTCGACCTCGTAGTCGAGCAAGGTGACATGGGGTGGCGTGACGATGTCGTCGAACGGGCCGGAGATCGACCCCGAGGACTTGCGGAAGAAGGTCAGCGGGACCTTGTCCGGGTCCATACCCGAGTCACGCACGTGCGAGACGTAGTTCGTCATCTGGGCGATCACCCGACACGGTGCGGTCACGGGTGATACGAGGGTGAGGGTCGCGGGGTCCACCAGGTCACCGGAGCCGGCCACCGCGGACTCGACCGCGGCTCGGTCGGCGATGAGGTCCGCGGTCGTGGTGGCGGCCGTGTCGACGCGACGAGCCCCGTCGGGCAGCGAGACCCACCAGGCGTCGGCGGTGCGGAGGACGGAGATGCTCATGAGCGGGCGACTTTCATCAGGCCGAGGAGGCGGTGGACGTCGAACTCGTTGTCGGACTCCCGCAACGAGGTGAGGATCGCGGCGAACTCCCGCAGGGCGGCCTTCCCCGGTTTGACGCCCAGGAAGTCGGCGGTGGCCGGTGGTCCCCACTGGTTGAGTCCGGACGCGGTCATCGGGGCCCAGCCGGCGGAGACCGAGTCGTCGAACCGGTCTCCGTCGGTGAAGTGCTCGACGAGGAAGCCGTCCGGGTCACGCCAGTAGTCGAAGATCTGGCTGCCCTGGATGTGACGACCCACGCCCCACGAACGGTTGTAGCCCCGCTCGGTGAGGAACTCGCCCCCGGCCGCGAGGGCGTCGAGATCGCACACCTGGTACGCGGAGTGCACGTAGCGGTCGGCGGGGCCGAGGGTCAGCGCCAGCGTGTGATGGTCGGACGGCTCCCTCGCCCGGTCGCACCGCACGAAGCTCATGACCGGCCCGCGGTCGCGCTGTCCCGGGTAGTACAGGAAGTCGCTGACGATGAGACCCAGGTTGCGCAGGTACCAGTTCAGCGACTCCAGGTAGCGCGTCGACTGGAGGACGACGTGCCCCAGTCGCTCGACCACCGCAGGCGTGCGCGGCGGGCGTTGGATGTCGTTGGTCCGTTCGACGGTGCGTGCGACGTTGAACGCCCTGGTGTGTTGCAGGGGCAGTCCGGGCCAGTCCGTCACGCCGGCGACGACACGCACACGGCACCCGCTCGGCTCGCGCGTCGTCACCGCTCGTCCGCCGAGCGCGTCGCCGAGCGGCTCGACCGGACGGCCCCACTCCGCTGCGAGGGTGTGCAGGTCGGCGCCGTCGGCCGCGCGGAAGGCGACGCCGGTGAACGCGGTGCGGTTAGCGCGACGGACGATCACACACGGCGACCCCGGCAGCGCGCCGCGCAGGTGCAGCTCGTCGCGCGTCTGCAGGGTGGGGACGAACCCGAAGTCGACCGCGAACGCGGCCGTGCGGACCAGGTCGGGCTTCTCGAACTCCAGCCAGGCGATGTCGTGCACCTTCACGACCGGGTCAGGGTGGCGATCGGGGTGCTCCCCGGGCAGCGCTCCCTCGTCGGCGTGCAGACCCTCGTGGATGTCGTGGGCGATGGTCATCTCGGCGGCTCCTAATATCTGACGATATCGTCACCTACGACGAGGGTGTCAGTCAAGAGTCGGGTCGTGCGTCAGGAAGTGCGGGTGACCGCCCGCGGCACTCGATGAGTCGGCGAGGTCGGCGTGGTCGTCGAACGGTCAGTCGACGGGCAGGTCCGGCGAACGTTCACCTGCGCCCACCTCGCCGGTACCGAGTGCCCAGCGGATGGCCGTGGTCATGGCGATGCCGCCGGCACGCACCGCCGTGGCCTCGGTGACCGGGAGATACGGCAACCGGAGGGGGAATCGGGTCCACCACGGCATCATCGAGACAGCCACCGAGGACAGCAGGCCATAGGCGGGACGGAGCGCCACCGGTATGGGCGGCGTGAGGAGTATGAACCGCGCCGTGCGCCGTGCGGCTGCCGTCCCCCGCAACTCGGGGCGGTAGGACGCGAGCGCCGCGTCGAGGTCGGCGACCGTCTCGGGTACGTCGACGGCTCCGAGGCCCCGTGCCACGAAGGCAGTCTGGCGGACGTACTCGTCCCGGCCGGCGGCGTCCAGGGGTCGTGCGCCGTAGCGGTCGTGCGCACGCAGGAAGCTGTCGATCTCGGCGAGGTGGACCCAGCGGATCAGGTGCGGGTCGGATGCGGCGTACGGTCGCCCGTCCGGCGCGACGCCGGTGATCCGCGTGTGCACCGCCCGGACGATGCGGATGGCCCGGTCCGCGTCGTCGATGGTGCCGAAGGTGGTCTCGGCGAGGAACGTGCTGGTGCGCTGCAGTCGGCCCCAGGGGTCGCCCCGATAGCCCGAGTGCTGATCGACCGCGGCCATGGCGAGCGGGTGCAGGGACTGCAGGAGCAGCGCTCGCATGCCACCGACGAACATCGACGCGTCGCTGTGTACGCGGAGGATGGCCGACCCGGGTTCGAACCTGCGAGGTCCCGGCGTGAGGTGGATCCGATCACGCCGCGCGGGGCCCTCGTCGCCGGCGACGCGGTCGAAGATCATCTCGCCGACGCGCTGCTGGACGGAACCGAACGGTGACATCCATCCAGTCTGCGCCTCGTCGCCCTGGGGGCGCCGTCTCGCGAGAAGGGCCTGCGTCGACCGGGGATGACAGCGGGGCGACAGCGCACGACAGCACGACGACAGCCGGGCTTCCTAGCGTCCTGAGGCGAACCCCCACCCGAGAGGAGACCTCATGACCCTCGCCCCGGCTGCGACACCGCAGACCGCCACCCGCACCTACACGTCGCTCGCAGCGGCGTGGATCCCGCTCGCCGCCCTGTGTCTCGCGTTCTTCGTCGAGATGGTCGACAACACCCTGCTGTCCATCGCGCTGCCGACGATCGGCCGTGCACTGGGTGGCGGCACCACCGACCTGCAGTGGGTCACCGGCGCCTACTCCCTCACCTTCGGTGGGCTGTTGCTCACCGCCGGCTCCATCGCCGACCGGTTCGGCCGACGCCGAGTGCTGCTGGTCGGACTCGCCGCCTTCGGCACGCTCAGTCTGTTGGCTCTCGCCGTCGACTCGGCCGGAGAGTTGATCGCGCTGCGCGCGGCACTCGGCGTCGCCGCCGCCGCGATGGCCCCGATCACCAACTCCCTCGTCTTCCGGCTGTTCGACGACAAGACGCTCCGCATGCGCGCCATGACCGTGATGATCACCGTCGGTATGGCCGGATTCGTCCTCGGTCCGCTCCTCGGCGGGACCGCACTGGCACACGTCCGGTGGGAGTGGCTGCTCGTCGTCAACGCCCCCATCGCCCTGCTGGCCGGGCTCGGCGTGCGATACGGCGTCGCCGCGGACAGTCGCGACGGTCTGACCGCCGACCGGCTCGACATCGTCGGTGCTCTGCTGAGCATCGTGACGATCGGTCTCGCGTGCTGGTCGCTGACCAGTGGTGTCGACAACGGGTGGACCTCGGCGATCACCCTGTCGTCGATCGTCGGTGCGGTCGTCGCAGCGGTCGCGTTCGTGTGGCACGAACGACGCACCGCCGCCCCGATGCTCGACCTGCGACTGTTCTCGAACGGCACCGTCCGCGGCGCGGCGATCGCCCAGGTGGGCACCGCGATCGCGATGGCGGCCGTCATGTTCGGCCTCATCCTGCACTTCCAGTACGCCTACGGCTGGAGCCCGGTGCGGGCCGGACTGGCGAACCTGCCGATCATCGTGACCATGCTCGCGGCGTCACCGCTCTCGGAGAAGCTCGTGGCACGGTTCGGTCATCGGATCGCCTGCCTGATCGGTGCCGGCTTCCTGGCAGTCTCCCTGGCGGGACTGTCGTGGGGTGTCTCGCACGGCTACGCGGTCATCGCCGTGTCGATGGTCGTGATGACCATCGGTCTGCGGACCGTGATGACGATCTGTGCCGTCGCGCTCGTCGACGCCATGCCCGCCAACCGGACGTCCATGGGCACGGCGCTCAACGACACGGCACAAGAGGTTGGCACCAGCGTCGGCACCGCCGTGGTCGGCACCGCGATCGCCGTCCTCGTGACCGCGCAACTGCCCTCCGGCACCTGGAGTTCGGCACTCGTCGACTCGTTCTTCCACGGAGAGCGCATCACCTACGCGGTACTGGCCGTCGTGGTCGGCGTCATCGCCGCGGTCGGCGCGCTCACCCTCTCCGACTCACGCTCCGTCGAGGAGTGAGCGTGCGCCCGCCGTGGACGCGCCTAGCGCCGGACGAGTTTGACGATGTAGAGCAGGATGACCGAGCCGAGCAGTGCGGTGAGGAACGTGAAGAACCAGCCGCCGCTGGCGGTGTCGAACGCGAAGCTCAGCAGGAACCCGCCGAGGAACGCGCCGATCACGCCGACGACGATGTTCAGCCCGATCCCCATCTGCTTGTCGGTGCCCATGATCTTGCTGGCCACCCAGCCGGCGAGACCGCCGATGATGATGTAGCCGATGATGCCCACGCTCGTGGTGGTGGTCGATCGCTCCGCCAGGACCTCGACGGCTGCTGCGGTGGTGCTCATGTGAACGTCCTTCCCGTTGTGGTCAGCCGCCCCGGCCAGGGGTCACTGGGCTTTCCCTCGCGCGGTGCGGTCGGTCACGTTCCAGTATGGGGGTTCGTGGTCTCGCGGATCCGCGATTCGGACCGGGATGCGTCGCCCCGGGCGATCACCTCGTGCTCCGCGGCCACGGCGGCCTCGCTCATCGACGACACGATGACCGCATCGCCGATGTCCACGGAATCGTCGGTGGCAACGCGCCTACCGTTCGACACGTGCGAGAGGACACCGTCGGGGTCGACGACCACCCACCCCGGGGCGTCGTCGCCGCGGGTGCGCAGGGCACCGACGAGGAGTCGGCGGGAGACGTCGTCGACGACGCCGACCCGACTCAGGTCGACCACGATGACGTCGGCGCGCCCGCGGAACGAATCGACCCGCCGCACAACACTTTCCACACCGGAGAACGTGAGGTCGCCCTGCAGCTCCAGGACACGGATGCGCTCGCGATGTGCACGGACGTACCCTCCCTCGCGCGAGGTGCGTTCCCGGACGCCCGACTCGAGTTCGCGGCCGTCGTAGACCGACCTGATGGTCACCCGGCTCTCCCGGGCCACGGTGAACATGTGCAGGCCGAGATCCTCTGACAGCAGGCGGCATGCGCGCACTCCCCGGACGCTGTTGCCGTGGTCGTCGAGACGCGGTGAGAAGACCCCGATCCCCAGCTGCCCCGGCAGCACCGCCAGGATCCCGCCGCCCACACCACTCTTGGCGGGTAGGCCGACGCTGGTCACCCAGTCCCCGGCGCCGTCGTACATGCCGCAGGTGGTCATGACGCTGAGCACCCGACGCGCGATCTGACCGTCGACCATGCGTCGGCCGGTCCGCGGGTTCACTCCCCCGTTCGCGAACGTCGAACCGATGACCGCGAGATCGTCCGACGTCACGCGGACCGAGCACTGCCGGACATAGAGGTCCACCGTGGCCTGCGGATGCGACGGGAAGACCCCGAAGCTCTGCAGCATGTACGCGATGGCGCGGTTGCGCGAGCCCGTCGCCATCTCGGACCGGTACACGGCGTCGTCCATGGAGAGTTGGCGTCCGGCGCACCCGGAGTAGAACTCCAGGATGCGCGCAAAGGCGGCGTCGAGATGCGGTGCCCATTCCACACGCGTCGACGGTGTCGTCGGCATCATCTCCGGTCGGATCAGGAGCGCCGCGGCGGTGAGTGCGCCCGCGTTGATCATCGGGTTGCGCGGTCGTCGCGTCGAGTGGTCGACGCTGATCTCGTTGAACGCCTCACCGGACGGTTCGACACCGATGTTCGCGTCGACGACGTCGACGCCGCAGTCACGGAGCGCGAGCGCGTAGGTCAACGCCTTCGAGATCGACTGGATGGTGAACTCGGTGCTGCTGTCGCCCACCGAGTAGATGTGGCCGTCGTGGACGACCAACGACACCGCGAAGGTGTCGGGGTCGACCCGTGCGAGCTCAGGGATGTAGTCGGCGACCGCGCCCGCCTCGAGCGGCATGCAGCCGGACTCGATCCGCGCGAGGTATCGCTCGACCACCGACTCCACCCGGTCATCCAAGCAGACCACCGCACCCTCAGGTGAGCGCGAGGATGTCGTCCACGACGTCGAAGACGGGTCGGGTTGCATCGACGACGACGGCATCGGATGGCCACCGATCGGTCTGTTCGTGCAATCGGAGTACGAGTTCACGCTCGTCGCGAGTTGCGCCGAACTCGCCCGCCGGTCGGCGACCGAGGCGGCGCAGCAGAGTCTTCTCATCGATCTGCAGGACGACGACCACGTCGAACAGATGCAGAACCGCGTTCAGGTTCCTCGCGTCGCCGCAGAAGACGACGGTCCCGGTCTGTCGGGCTGCGACCTCCGTCGCACGAGCGACGTCCCACAGGTGGTTCCAGTGCGACGGACGCTCGCCTGGCCCCGGGGCCAGAGGGGTACCCGTCGCGAGGTCACCCTGGTACGCGAGCTCGCCGTCGCCGTCCACCGTCGAGACCCCGCGGCGGGCGAGTTCCCGGCGGACCGTCGACTTGCCCGTGCCCGAGCCCCCGGTGACCAGGACGGTTCGGGCGCGCACGTCGGCTCAGAGGTAGCGGCCCACAGCCCAGGCGCGGGCCGCGTCGGGACCGACGGCGTCGACCTCGACGCCGTCGGCGTAGAGCGTCGTCTGGGCGACGACACCGGTCTCGACGGCCTCGTCCCAGGCTTTGATGACCCCCTCACCCCACAGCCTGTGGGGCAGCAGGTCGTCGATGACGAGGATGGTGTCCTCGTCCGCCAGGCGCGCCATGTTGCGGATGTCGGCGGCGGCGACCTCGTAGGTGTGGCCGCCGTCGATGAAGACGAGGTCGAACGTCTCGCCCGGGTGGGTCTCGGCGTACTCCGGCACCGTCGTGAGCGAGTCACCGGTGATGAGGGTGTGCCGGCCGGGGAAGTCGGCGTCGATCTGCGCCTTCGCCCGCGAGCCGTAGGCGTGTTCCCCGAGGTCGAACGAGGTGACCACGACGTCGGCGTGAGCGCTGAGGAACGCGTGACTCGAGAAGCCCGCGTTGAAACCGATTTCGACGACCCGCCGGACCCCGGGGGTGCTCGCCAGGGACGTCAGGGCGGCCAGCTCGGTCGCGTTCGCCGAACCCTCGACGTACCGACCGTTCGCACGTTCGTCGTCGACGATGTCCTGCAACTGCTGAAAACCCATGTGCCCCATCCTGAGAGCGCGAGGCACCTCGTCGGCCTCGACCCCGTCATCCTAGTGGGACGAGTCATCGCCCCTGTCGCACCAGGGGCACCACCTCGGACCCCAACAACTCGATCCCCCGCAGCATCGCATCATGCGGGAGCTTGGTGTTCGTCATCTGCACCGTCAGTCGTGCCAGGCCGCCCAGGTCGTCGGAGACCCGCGCGATCTTCTCCGCCACCGTCTGCGGCGACCCGACGAACATCGCGCCGTGGGGGCCGGCCATCGCGTCGAACTCGGCGCGACCGGGCGCGCCGAATCCGCGCTCTCGGCCGATCCGGCCGAACAGGTCGGCCCAGCCCGGGTAGGCCGCGGCGACCGCCTCGTCGTCGGTGTCGGCGACGAGGCCGGGCGCGTGGACCCCGACGGGGAGTTGGGACGGGTCGAACCCCGATCGTTCGCCGGCCTGGCGGTAGAGGTCGACGAGGGGACGGAAGCGTCGCGGCTCGCCCCCGATGATCGCCACCATCAGCGGCAATCCGAGCATGCCGGCGCGGATGAACGACTCGGGGCTGCCGCCGACGCCGAGCCACATCGGGATGGGGTTCTGCAGCGGCGCCGGGTGGACACCCTGGCCGCTGAGCGCCGGCCGGTGCGGTCCGCTCCAGGTGACCGACGAGGGGTTCTCGCGAATCCGCAGCAGCAGGTCCAGTTTCGCGGCGAACAGCGAGTCGTAGTCCTGCAGGTCCAGGCCGAACAACGGGAACGCCTCGGTGAACGACCCCCTGCCGACGACCATCTCCGCCCGCCCGCCCGAGATCAGGTCGATGGTGGCGAACTGTTGGTGCAGACGGACCGGGTCGTCGGCCGACAGCACCGACACCGCGCTGGTCAACCGGATGCGCTCGGTCCGTGCGGCCGCGGCCCCCAGCAGGACGGTCGGTGCGGAGTCGTAGAACTCGGCCCGGTGATGCTCACCGATGCCGTAGACGTCGACCCCGGACCGGTCGGCGAGTTCGACCTCCTCCAGGAGATGTGCCACGCGTTGACGGGGACCGATCTCGCGGCCTGTGTCGTACTCGACGACGGCGGACACGAAGTTGTCGATGCCGATCTGCATGGGGCTCAGTCCGTCTCGTCGTCGTGCGCGTCGAGTTCCCTCG
The DNA here is from genome assembly GCA_036946345.1 of Gordonia paraffinivorans. Taxonomy (GTDB): domain Bacteria; phylum Actinomycetota; class Actinomycetes; order Mycobacteriales; family Mycobacteriaceae; genus Williamsia_A; species Williamsia_A paraffinivorans_A. Next base: position 18,216 of record JAQIJH010000035.1, read on the forward strand.
TGGCCATGCCACCGCTGCCGCCGTGGTCGGCGGGGCCCGGGGCCGGCTGTTCCGTCTCGTCGTCGTCAGAGGGCTCCGGATTCGTCGCGTCGCTCATCGGACCATTGTGTCGGATCGGCGTCGGCGGGTGACGACTACGCAGTCCGCAACTCGAGCACGGCGATCTCCGGCGGGGCCCCGACACGGACAGGCGGGCCCCAGGCGCCGGCGCCACGGGTGGTGTAGACGGTCGTCGCCCCGATCGTGTCGAGGCCCTCGACGGTGGGCTGCTGGAGGGGCACGAGATGGCGGAGCGGCCAGATCTGTCCCGCGTGGGTGTGTCCGGACACCTGGAGGTCCACTCCCCTGTCCAAGGCCTCCAACGCCTGACGCGGCTGATGGGCCAGGAGAAGCGCCATCCGGCTGTCGTCACGACCGGCCAGCGCCAGGTCGAGGTCCGGCTCATACGGCGACGGCGCGGTGGCGTCGTTGATGCCGACGACGTCGATGCTCGCCCCGCCTCGCTCCACCGAGCGGTGCTCGTTGCGCAGGACGGTGACACCGAGGTCGCTCCAGAGGTCCAGCCATCGCCCGCCGTCGCCGGCGTAGAACTCGTGGTTGCCGCTCACCGCGAAGACCCCCAGCGGCGCGGACAGGTCGCGCAGCGGCGCCAGGTCGCCGCCGACCAGGTCGACGGTCCCGTCGGTGAGGTCGCCGGCGAGCACGATCATGTCGGGTGCGACTCCCTGGATCTCGTCGACCACGTCCCGCACGAATGCGACGCCCCGCGCCGGCCCGGCGTGCAGATCGGACACGAGAGCGACACGGGCGCCGTCGAACTCGGGCGGCAGACGATCCAGCGTCACCGTCGTCCGCGTGACACGGGGGTCGGCGGCCTCGGCGAGGCCATAGCCCACCGTCGCGAACGAGGCGACCGCGACGACAGCGGAGCCGATGCGGTGCACTCGCAGGCGGGCCGCGGAGGAATCGCGCCCGCGCAGGCCGGCGACGACCCGCATGGTGAGGGTCACGATCCCGACGACGAGGGTGCCGAGGATCAGGTAGAGGACGACGGCCGTCCACGTCCACCCCGCGAACGCGAGCGGACGGGCCCACAGGGGGTCGAGCACCCGTCCGGACAGAACGCCGACGACGGCCGCGGCCGTACCGGCGACGATGACGACGTCCAGCGTGACGGCCGCGCCCGGAGGCAGCCGGTTCGCGCGGACACAACGGAGATGCAGCACGGTCACGATGAGGACGAGCATCACTGCGACGACGAACAACTGGCCCATGGTCATGCCGAGGATACGGGTCAGGCCGTCCGACGACGGCGGGGACGGCATCGTGCGACCGCGCCCTCGATGACCGCCGCGAGTTCGTCGACGGCGACGTCCCGGTCCATCTCGCCGGCCGCCGCCGCCGCGCCGAGAGCGTCGGCCGCACCGAGGGTCCCTGTCATCGCGGCCGGGGTGAGGACACCACCGTTGCGCGCGGTGCCGAGGATGTCCGTGAGTTCCGCGGCGTACGCGGCGTCGGAGCGGCGCTTGAACTCCGCGAGTTCGGGTGTGCCCTCGAGTGCGGCGGCCACGCCGGCGAGTTCGCGACCCTGACGGATGACGCAGTCGACATAGGAGGTCGCGATCGCGGTGGCCCGCTCCCGAACGGTCGGAGCAGCGCGAGCCACGGCGTCCCGGAGTGCCGTGGTCTGACTGTCGTCGTACTCGTCGAACAAGGCCACCAGGAGCGCTGCACGAGACGGGAAGTGACTGTAGACAACGGGTTTCGTGACGCCAGCCGCCGTCGCGAGCCGACCGAGAGTCAGATGTTCGGCACCGTGATCCCGGACCACCGACCAGGCGAGTGAGACCAGTTGCTCGTACCGGTCCTGTCGGGCCATGCGTTCGCGCGCCATGTGACCACCTCCGCCTGTATACCTTTGGTAACCTACTGTCGGTAACCTACTGGTGGTACACAGTAGCCGTCGAAGGGAGATGTGCGGTGACCGCACTCGTCGTGTTCGCCCACCCCGATCGGGATTCGCTGACCCACCACGTGGCGAAGGAGATCGACGCCGTACTCGAGGGTCGGGGCGTCACCACGCAGATCGCAGACCTCGCTGCCGAGGGGTTCGACCCGCGCTTCTCGCCGGCCGACCGTCGTCGCTACACCGACGACACGCCTCTTCCCGACGACGTGCGCGCCGAGCACGATCGTCTCGACGGCGTGGACGACCTGGTCCTGGTGTTCCCGGTCTACTGGTGGTCGATGCCCGCGCTGCTGAAGGGTTGGATAGACCGGGTCTTCGTGCGCGGGTGGGCCTTCGACGATCGCGTCACGCCGATGAGGCGGCTACTGGGTCACCTCCGGGTGCATCTGGTGATGCTCGCGGCCGACGACGCCGACGGTTTCCGCCGACGCGGATACGACACCGCGATGGCCACCCAGATCCAGACCGGGGTGCTGGGCTATTGCGGCGCTGTCACGGGGGTGGTCGCGACCGTCCACGGATCCGAGGACGCGCCCGATCTCGCGATGAAGACGCAGGAGATCGCCGACGCGATCGGACGCACCGTCACCACGGACCGGGCTGATCTGGCGGCGCGGTGAGGCGGCGGCGTAGCGTCGTGCGCGATGTGGATCGGATGGATCGAGGTCGATTTCCTGCTCGGTGACGTGCACTCCCTGAAGGAGAAGCGGTCGGTGGTGCGCCCGGTGGTCGCGGAGATGCGTCGACGGTTCGCCGTCTCTGCCGCCGAGGTCGACCACCTCGATCTCCACCGCCGCACGACGGTCGGCGCATCGGTGGTCGCGTCAGACGGCGCGCACGTCACCGAGATCCTCGACCAGATCGAGCGGCATAAGGCCAGTCGTCCGGAAATGCAGCTGCTGTCGGTCCGACGACGAATGGTCCGCGCCGACGAGATCTGATCCCGACACGGTGACGCCCGCCCCCGTGACGGACGGGGACGGGCGCACAGGGACATGTCAGGCTGTCGCGGCGGCGGCCAACCTGCCCAGCGTGTCCTGCAGTTGATCCTCGGTGACGAGCGGGAAACCGACCTGCTCCAACAGCTTCTTGTCCTCCACCTTCGACCAGTCGTAGGTGTGGCGCACCACGGTCTCGTTCGGACCCTGGGACTCCAACTCCCACACCCATTCCCACCCGGGCGGTTCGGTGCCGGCCGGCGCGGTCTTCCACGCGAGCAACTTGTCCTTGGCGTATCCGGTCACGTGGTTGTCGGTCTGGTACTCACCGCCCATGTGGTCACCCTCCATGTTCATGGTGAACACGTCGCCGACCTTCTGGATCCGGTCGGCGTGGTCGACGCCGCGGATGAAGCCGGCGCCGTCGAGCTCCTTGTGCCGGTCGGGGTTGGACAGGACGTCGAAGACGGCGTCGACGGGTGCCTCGATGGTGCGCTCGACGGTGACGTGTGTGGTGTCGGTCATGGCACCACACTGCCCGCGATCCACCCGAGCGGCAACGACCCGCGTCGGGGAGCGCCGTGAACACGTGACGCACATCACATGAGCACGATGGGTGCGGAACGTCATGCGTGCTGCGACTACACCGTCGATCCGGGAGAAGACCGGGACGACACGAAGAGGTGGAATCCATGACAGAGACGCAGAGCCGAACCCGTTCGATCACGCCCGTGCTCGCCGAGGCGGTCGGCACGGCGATCCTCGTCATCGGTGGTGTGGGCACCGCGGTCCTCGCGGGCAAGACCGTCGGCACAGTGGGCATCGCCCTGGCTTTCGGTCTCACGTTGGGCGCGCTGGTCTACGCCATCGGACCGATCTCGGGCTGCCACGTCAATCCCGCCGTCACCCTGGCCATGGCCATCCGTCGCCGCATCAGCCCGGTCGAGGCCGCGGGCTACGTCGTCGCGCAGGTCGTCGGCGCGATCGTCGGTGCGGCGATCGTCCTGCTCGTCGCCTCCGGGCGGCCGGGATACTCCGTCGACGTCGACGGTCTCGGCACCAACGGCTACGGGCCACAGTCGACCGGTGGCTACGGTCTGCTCCCGGTGGCGGTGATCGAGATCGTCCTGACCGCTGTCCTGGTGTTCGTCGTGCTCGCCGCGACCGACGCGATCGCCACCCCCGCCGGCGCGGGCGTGGCCATCGGCGCCACCCTCGTCGTCGCCCACCTGATCGCGATCGGGATCGACTCGACGTCGGTCAATCCGGCGCGCTCGCTCGGACCGGCGCTGTTCGCCGGGAGCACCGCACTCGGTCAGCTGTGGGCCTTCATCGTCTTCCCGCTCGTCGGCGGAGCGGTCGGAGCCCTGCTGCACCTGGGTGTATCGGCGCGGCGGGACACCGTCGAGGCCTGATCGCGAAACTACGTCGCCGTGTCTCCGCCGACCAGCGGTCGGCCCAGTGGGAGTGACGACCCGCCGGTCTCCTCCCACAGCGCGGCGACGTAGTAGTACACGACGAACGCCACGAACCCGAAGACGACGACGCCGCCGCCCGCCTGGGTCGTTGCCCGACTGTCGAGAGCTGTTCCGATCAGGAGCAGCGCGAGGGCGAGGTCGACGACACCGAGCAGCGCCGGATACGTCCACGGCAGGCGCAGCGTGAGGACCGTCAACAGTCCGATGGTCAGCAGCCAGCTGCCCAACCACAGCTCGGTGGTCTGGGTGGCGTCGGCACCGCTGATCCCGAACCAGTTGTGTGTCAGGCCGATCGACAGCACGGCGTAACTGCCGTAGAAGCCGAAGAAGATCGCCTAGACGGTCGCGTTCACGTTCTGCCGCAGCGCAGCTGCCCAGATCGTCGCCAGCAGCAGTCCCACCGACGTCGCGGAGAGCAGGATCGGGACCGCGGCTGCACCGTTGTGGACCAGCCCGGTGTTCGTGAACCCGAGACCGACCGCCCCGGCGATGATGAGCGGCAACGCGACGAGCCCGGGGTTGCCCTCGCGCTCGTCGCTCTGTGTCTCCGCGTCGGGATGCACTGTCCTGCCGACCGCCTCGGCGGTGGACGGGATCGTCGGGTGGTCGGAGATCGCGGTCATGGAGTCCTTCTGCTCGGGAGTGGAGCCTCACGCTAACGACGGGTCACACGTCGGCCGAGGCTTGCGATCACGCGGAGCGAAGACATCTCACCCCACGCGGCGACTGATGAATCGTGTCCCGTTCGCGATCGAGGACCGAGGTCGTCCTGATTCGTTCCTAGCGTCTCCCCTGTTCCCCACGACAGGAGAGAGTGATGACCACAGCATCGATCGACCCGGTTCGCGACGACCCGTCGTCGCAGGCCACGACCGCGACGTTCCCGACAGGCCGTGCGCGCACCATCGCGCTCGTGTGTCTGCTCGCCGCGTCGTTCATGGAGCTCATGGACGCGACGGTGGTCAACGTCGCGCTGCGGACGCTCCAGGAGGACCTCGGGGCCTCGACCGCGAGCCTCCAATGGGTCGTGGCGGGCTACCCGCTCGCCTACGCGGTGGGACTCGTCCTCGGCGCCCGACTCGGCGACAACCTCGGTCGCAGAAAGGTGTTCGTCGTCGGGCTCGCCGCCTTCGGGCTCGCCTCGTTGGCCTGCGGCCTGGCCGGCGGGCCCGCGGAGCTCGTCGTCTTCCGGCTCGTCCAGGGAGCCGCCGCGGCGCTGATGGTGCCGCAGGTGCTGAGCAACATCCAGGTGCTGTACCCGCCGGCCGAGCGCGGTCGTGCGATGGGGATGTTCACCTCGGTGATCGGGCTGGCGGCGGTCACCGGGCCGGTGCTCGGTGCGGTGATCACGAGCGGTGACTGGTTCGGTCTCGGCTGGCGACCGATCTTCCTCGTCAACGTCCCGCTGGCCGCCGTCGCGATCGTCGCGGCCGTCGTCTTCATCCCCGAGACACGGGCCGACCGGCACTCCCCCATCACGGTCGGATCGGCCGTGCTCCTCGCGGGATCCCTCGCCGCGGTGTTGGTGCCCATCACGCTGGGACCCGAGAACGACTGGCCGCTGTGGGGATTCGGCGTGATGGCCCTCGGCGCGCTGGGCCTCGCGGGGTTCGCGCGGCGTCAGACGGTTCTCGCACGGTCCGGTGTCGAGGCGATGGTGCCGCCGGCGCTGTTCGCGTCGCCGTCCTTCGCCCGCGGCATCGGCGCCTTCGCTCTGCTCACGGTGCCGGTGGGCGGCTACTTCCTCGTCCAGTCGTTGCACGTGCAGGCCGCGTTGGGATGGTCTGTGCTGCACACCGGACTGATGTGGGTCCCGTTCTCGCTCGCCGTGCCGGTGTCGGCGGGGCTGGCGGCGACGATGCTCGCGGACCGTATCGGCAAGCACGTCCTGCAACTCGGGGCGCTCGTGCTGGTGCTCGGGATGGCGCTGATGGTGATGGCCGAGGGATCGGCCCACCCGGCTCTGTGGTTCGCGGTCGCGCTCGTCGTCGCGGGTCTGGGCTTCGGTGCGATCGTCGGCTCGTCGGGGTTGCTCGTGCTGCACGACGTGCCTGTGCGCCTCGCCGGCGCCGCGTCCGGCGTGTTCACCACCGCTCAGGCGCTCTCGGTGGCGCTCGGTGCGGCGGTGGTGGGGACCGTGTACAGCTCGGTGTCCGACCACCACGGTCTCGAGGCGGGCTACCGGGCGGCGTTCGTCGTGATGATGGGGCTGATCGTCGCCGGAGGCGTTGCGGCCCAGGCCATGCCCCGTCGATCGGTTCCTGTCGAGGCCTGAACCCCGACAGCCGTCGGTCCCGCGGGTGGGCACGATCCGCGGGACCGACGCGTGTCAGCCGACGATCCGCTGGACCAGGCCGCGTCCGACCTCCTCGGGGCGGTACTGCTCGGCCGCGAACGATCCGATGGCCACGATCGCGCCGGTGAGGGCCGGGACGGCCCACTGCAGGCGCGCGAGCATCCGTTGCGCCGACGCGACATCCGGCGGTGTCGCGGAGGCAGGCTCGGTCGCGCCGGCGGCGGGCACGGCCCCGTGATCGGAGACCGTGCTGCCGAGCACACGGGCCCAGCCGGTCACACCGAGTGCGGCCACGGTCAGCGCCGTCTTCGTGACGGCCATCGTCGGCACGCCTTTCTGGGCGCGGGCCCGTCCGAGGTCGTGCTTCAGCAGACCGGCCGCGCCGACGAGGTGCGCCCCGATCGCTGCGGCGTTGACAGGGGTCCATCGATCCCATCCCGCATTGGTGACCGCCCCGACGGCCTCGGGGTGGCCTGCGCTCGACGCAGCCGAGTTCAGTGCGACGGCGTTGGCCAGGGTGCCGCCGAACCAGGCTGCGGCGCCCAGGTCGTGGAGCTGATGGAAGATCGTTGCGCGTGCCATGATCTCGCTTTCATGGGTCGGGTGGAACGTGCTCGTGGATGCCCTGTGCAGCGGGGTCGGAAACCTGCCGAGGTCAGGAGCGGGACGACTGCCCCCGCGCGACGGCGGGTACCGGTGTCGGGCTCTCGACGTTGCCCGGTGTGGGGTCGAGCCGGTCGCGGGTGAAGCTCAGCGCGCCCATCATCGGACGGACCATGAGGTCGAACGCCCGGGGGAACAGACGGTATCCGAGCAGCATCGGCCGATTGGCCAGACCCACCTGACGGTCACCGCTGCGGCGGGACGAGATGTCGACGACGGTGCGAGCCATCTTGTCCGGCGGGTCGTTCAACGGGAGGACGCGAGCCAGGCGTCCGAAGTAGTTGGCCGACAGCGGGTAGATGGCCGTGTCGACCGCGCCCGGCCACACGCCGTGGACGGTGATGTCACGGTCGGCCCGTGTCTCCTGGCGCAGGATGCGGACCAGCGCGGTGACGGCGAACTTGCTCATGACATACGGCGACATCAACGGGACCGCCGCGTGGCCGAGGAGCGACCCGACGACGACGAGGCTGCCCCGGCCGCGGTCACGGAAGTGCTGCAGTGCCTCGCGGCAGACGGCAGCCGCGCCGAGCACGTTCACGCGCATCACGCTGCCGAAGACGTCCGCCGGTATGTCGGTGAAGCGTCCGAACGCCGCGACCGACGCGTTCTGCACGACCACGTCGACATGACCGAACCGGTCGAGTGCGGAGTCGAAGACAGCGCGCACGGCGTCGGGGTCACCGATGTCCGCCGACAGCGCGAGGACATCGGGTGACCCGGCGATCCGACACCGCCGAGCCACCTCCTCGAGCGCCTCGCGTCCGCGCGCGACGAGGACCAGTCGTGCACCGGTTTCCGCAAAACGCAGCGCGGCCCTCTCGCCTATCCCGCGCGACGCGCCGGTGATGAGGACTGTGCGGGATGCCCTTCTCGCCATGCGGCCGACGTACCCACGGCCGGCCCGGGCCGAAACCCGCGCGGGCTCGACGCAGACCCCACCCCGCCCCGGGCGGGTCCCGTAGCATCCGTCCTGTGATGAAGCGCCTGCTCGCGTCCCTGTCCGTCGCCGTCGCGGTGGCGACCACCGGAGTCGTCCTGACCGGAGCGGCCCCCGCCTCGGCGGCGCCGTGCTCGAACGTCGAGGTGATCTTCGCGCGGGGGTACCGCGGAGCCTGCGCCGCCGATCGGGCTGACGGGGTCGGCGTTCCTCGCCTCCCTCCGCTCGCAGCTGCCGGGCCGGTCGGT
>JAQIJH010000036.1:0-47610 GCA_036946345.1 Gordonia paraffinivorans
CGATCGTCCCCTGCATCGTCTGGGGCTCACAGCGCCAGTGGTCGAAGGGCACGCAGCGGCGGATGGGCCGACGCCGCATCCCGGTGTCGGTCCGGTTCGCCGAACCGCTCCACGTCGACGCCACGGCCGATCCCGTCGTCGAGACGGCGCGCCTGAAGACGACGATGTCGGATCTGCTCGACGCGGTGCGGGCCGACTATCCCGAGCACCCGCGCGGTGCCGACTGGGTACCGGCCGCGATGGGTCGGCGCGGGCACCGACCCTCGACGAGGCGCACGAGATCGAGATCGTCGAGGAGCGCGAGAAGGCCGCAGCCCGCGCCGCGAAGCGTGCGGAGAGGGCGTGAGACGTCACCGGTTCGGTCCCCCGTCGCTGATCGTGAGCGACGTCGACGGGACCCTCATCGACTCCGACGGCACCGTCCGGTCGCTGACCCGACGGACACTGGCCACCGCCGCCGACCGCGGGGTGCCGTTCGTGCTCGCGACCGGTCGTCCGCCGCGATGGGTCGACGAGATCGCCCGCCAGCTGCCGCACGCGACGTACGCGGTGTGCGCGAACGGGGCGATCGTGTACGACATCGTCCACGACTCGATCCTGCACGCGTCGACGCTGAGCACCACCGCGCTCGCCGAGCTCGCCGAGGCGGCCCGTCGGGAGCTCCCGGGGTGCGGGCTCGCGGCCGAACGCGTCGGTGACCCGGGCGAGGACGCGGCGAGCCCCACCTTCGTCGCCGACCCCGGGTACGAGCACGCCTGGCTCAACCCCGACCACATCGAGGTCGGCGACGACGAGGTGATCGCCGCGCCGGCGGTGAAGCTGCTCATCCGCGCGTCGTCGATGAGCAGTGGGGAGATGGCCGCCCGCATGCGGGCCGCGGTCGACGGACGGGCCGCGATCACGTTCTCCACCGACAACGGACTCATCGAGGTGGCGCAGCCCGGGATCGACAAGGCCAGCGGTCTGCGCATCCTCGCCGACATCGCGTCACTGCCGACCGACGCCGTCGTCGCGTTCGGGGACATGCCGAACGACGTCGAGATGCTGTCGTGGGCCGCGCACGGTGTCGCCATGGCCAACGCCCATCCGTCCGCGCGCGCCGCCGCGGACGAGGTCACCACGAGCAGCGACGACGAGGGCGTCGGACGGGTCCTGGCGCGCTGGTTCGCCTGACCCGGACAGCTGTCAGGAATCGGGCGAAACCGACACCGACCCTGGCGTGGACAGTGGCCCGGGCGTAGGACACACTTGTGTGATGGACATCGCACAGAACCGTCGAAGCATCGTTCGTGCCGTTGCCGGGGGGTCGCCGCGACCGCAGCAGTCGCAGGTCTCGTCAGCGTCGGCGCCGGTACAGCCTCCGCCGCACCGCAGGGCGAGCAGCTCTACACCAAGACCTTCACCTCGCGGTACTACCCGACCCCGCAGAGCGCGGTCATCGGTGCCGAGATCTCCCTCTACTTCTTCAACTCGCAGCGGCTCAACGGGAACCAGGCGTGCGTGGAGCAGCCGAACCCCGTCGTGAAGCTCGACCGTCCGGTCGGCTGGACCGCCACCGTCACGGCGCTCTGCCTGCCCGACGTGGGCACCGGCCAGTCCGCCGCGCCGGTCGCCGGCTGACCCGTCCCCACGGCGTCACCGGGGGGTGACGCACCGACCACACGAGGACGCCCCGCCGAACCGGCGGGGCGTCCTTCGTCGTCGTGGGGCCGTGCTGCGCGGTCAGTCGTCCATCAGGCCGAGGCGGGTCGCCCGTTCGAGCACATACTCGGCGCGACCGAGCATCGGCAGCGCGCTGCCGTCGTAGAGGTCGCCCCCGCCACCGAGCTGCGCGACCGTCTCGCGTGCGGCCGCGATGTCGTCCGGGGACGGGCCGAGCAGGTCGTTGACGCGGGCCGCGTGGTCGGCGTCGAGACACAGTCGCGCCGTCATGCCCATGCTCGCGGTCACCCGCGTCTCCTCGTCGAGGCGGTCGCCGGCGTTCTTCAGGGTCGGCCCGTCGATCGGTGCCGGCAGCCCGGCCGCGCGGGAGGCGACGACGAGGCGTCCGCGCGCGTACGCCAACGCCATGGGCTCGGCGGACACGCCGGTGTCCCGGCGGAAGTCGCCGAGCCCGAAGGCCAGGCGCGCACAGCCGGGGCGGCGGGCGATCTCCGATGCGTTCTCCACCCCGAGCGCGGACTCGACGAGCGCGACCACGGGGATGCGCGCACCGAGACGGCCGAGCGTCGCCGCGATCTGCACGGGGGACTCGGTCTTGGCGAGGACGATCCCGACCAGGCCGGGGGCGTCGGCGATCGCGGTGAGGTCGTGGGACCAGTCCGGCGTTCCCGCCGTGCTGATCCGCACCCATGCGCGGTGGGTCGAGAGCCACGAGCGGACCGCACGCCGACCCTCCGGACGCAGCGGTGCCGGCAGGCCGTCCTCGAGGTCGAGGACGATCGCGTCGGCCGCGGATCCCGCGGCGGCGTCGAAATCGTCCTGCGCGTCGGGCCGACCCGGCACGAGCAGCCAACTACGGGCGACGTCCGGCGGCGGGCGGTGGTCGGGAGCAGTGGTCCGGGGCAGAGCGGAGGCGACGGTCACAGATCACACCTTTGGGTCGACGTGACCTCGATCATCGTGACCGATGCGGCCCGGGGGAAGGTTGCGCACATTTTGTTCACTGTGCGCTTTCCCGCGACCCGGGAGCGGACTCGGTTCGGCCCCGGCTGTGTCCGCGGCGTCAGCCGCCGAGCGCGTCCCGGGTCGGGAACCCGAGGGCACCCTCGGCACCCTTCGACACGAAGTCGGTGAGGGCCGACCCGCCGAGGGCATGCGCACCGGTGTCGGGACTGAAGTAGACGGTGCCGTTGGCGAACTTCTGCATCGCCCCGCCGACGAGCTGGATCACCGGCGACAGCACCTGCCCCAGGACTCCCTTCGGTCCACCGAGTTCGGCGATCTTGGCGTCGATGGCCGCGATCGCCGCGGTGAGGAACTGGGTGGTGGTGGTCGAGGCGATCCCGCCGATCCCCTGCGTGATGGTGCCCATGACGCCCGACGCCGCGCCGGTCGACGGGGTAGTCGTGGACGGTGCTGTCTGGGACGGTGCTGTCGTGGTGGGGGCTGTCGTGGAGGGGGCGGTCGCGCCGCCGATGGCCTTGGTGATGGCGTCCAGCACGGACGGCAGGAGGCCGCCGGACACGTCGGTCACGGCACCGCCCAGGGGGGACCCGCCGCCGGTCCCGGCGCCGCCGACACCGGCGGGCGGGGCGACGATCCGCGGCTTCGGCTGGCCCTGCACGGTGAACCACGCGGACTTCAGCTGCAGCTTGGAGCGCACGTCGTCGCCGGTGGTCTCCACCGTGCGGCTGCTGCCCACGATGCGCACCTTGGTCGCGCGACCGTTCTCGACGCCGAGCCCGTTGGCCTCGATGACGGCGATGTCGCGTAGGGCACCCACGCCGAACGCCGACGCGATGCTCCCGGACCCGACCGTGGCGGTCCAGTTGTGGTTGGGCGACTCGGTGTCCCCGTCGTCGACGACGGCGGGGAAGTTGACACCCGCGCTGTAGCCGCCGGTGGACGAGGAGAACTCGGTGAACGCGGGCTGCCCGCCGACGACGCGGATCTGACCGGCCGTGGCGTCGGCCGCGGCGTTGGTGCGCGGGTCCTCGCCGGACGCGCCGCCGTACACCTGCGACATCATCGTGTCGTCGATCTTCTTGCCCTTTGCCACGGCGGCCAGCGCGTAGGTGCGCGCGGCGACGGCCTGCGCCTTCAGGGCCTCGGCGCCACCCTGGTCGGCCCAGCGTGCGGGGCTCTCCTTCGGGGTCACGCCCTTCACGTAGTCGTCGATGCCGACGATGTTCACCACGCGGCCGCCGTCCAGGCCGATGGACCCGCGGTAGGCCGTGTTGTTCCCGCAGAACCGCAGCAGCTCGTTCGCCGGCCGGTTGGCGCCCGCGGCCACCGGATCGACGACGGCCTTCTGCAGCGTCACCGTCTGCACGACGGCGCCGCCGCACCCGGCCGTGATGGTGGCGGTGGACCCGGACAGACGGACCGCCTGCCCGGGAGCCACCACCTGGCCACCGACCCTCGCCCCGGCGTCCGCGCGGACACTCGCCGTCGGCTGCTGCGTGAGCGTCACCGACACCGGCGGGTTGTCCACCTTCCCCGCGGAGGTACCGCCGTAGTAGTGGGCGAGGATCTGGTCGTACTTCCAGCCGCGCTTGGCGTAACCGAACGCGCCGTACTGGCCCATGCCGCGGCCGTGACCGAAGCCGTGGCCGATGAGGGTGACCGTGTTGCCGACCGACAGGGCGACGTCGTCGGTCCGGTCGGAGAGATGGGTGCCGGTCGCGATCGCGGTCACGACCAGTGCGGGAGCGAGGCCGAGCCCGATCCATCCCAGACGTGCGCGGCGGTCGGGACCGCGTCGAGACGAGCGGATCCGGGGTCCACGCAGCCGTGAGCTGTCGGTGGCGAGTCGTGCCATCGGCGGGAGTCCTCACGGTCGGGAACAGCAACCCCTGGGACGGTAGTGTCCGGTTTCTAGTCACAACAGCCCCAGAGGATCACAACAGCATCACGAGTTACGCGACGCGCCGTGTCGGATCCCCGACGCGCCGACGGGCCACCCCCACGATGGGCCGGTCTGTCCGATTTCCCATCTCCGGCGAGGGAGTCATCACCGTGCGTCTGACATCGGCCGTGCGTCACCGCACCCGACGACACTCCGTCGTGCTCGCGACCGTCGCCGCCGTCGTGGTCGCGAGCCCCGCGGTGGTGCTGCTCGCGGGCAGCGCCCCCGACGTCGCGGTCGAGTCGGGCGCGCCGGAGACCACGCAGACGACGGTCCGTCAGGTCGCCCTCGACTCCGTCCCGAGCGTCGTCGTCGACCTCGTGCGGTCGGGTCTGGCCCGGGCGGGCGTGACCCTCCCGCCGATCGACCTCTCGTCGCTGCCCGGAATCGGTGCGGGCGGGGTGCCGAAGGAACTCCTCGACGCCCTGCTGCCGCCGACGACGACCTCGACGACGCCGCCGCCGACGGCCACCACCGATCCCCGCACCCCGGTGTCCGCGGACCTGCCGGCCGGTGCGGTGGTCAAGGAGATCACCCGACCCGACCCGTTCTCCATGATCGCGCTGACCTGGGACGACCTCGTCGGCCCGACCGCGGCCGGCGCGGCTGCCGACGCCCTCGCCCAGACCACCGCGTACGTCCGCGCACAGAAGGCCGACAGGTCGTGGGGACCATGGCTCTCGGCCGACGTGATCGACGGCGGCCCGGCCCGCACCACCACCGCGATGGGCACCGAGCCGATCTGGGTCGGCGCCACCAAGGCCGTGCAGGTCGCGGTGACGCGTGCGGGTGTGGCCACCCCCGGCCGCGAGGGGATGGCCGTGCCGCCGCAGGTGGGCTCGTCTACCCCGGTGCCCGGGGCGAACCCGCAGCTGACCGTGACGCCCGGCGAGATCGCCCCGCGCGCGTTCACGGTCCCGCGAGCCCCGGTGGCCGGTGACCCGCTCGCGCCGACGGGCGCCCCGGCGCCGGCCGGTCCGACGACGACCGCCTCGGGGCCGGCGCCCGCGACGACCCCGTCGTCCGCGAGCCCGCTGGAGAACGTCGTGTCGACGCTGAAAGCCGCACTCATCGACCCCGGGACGGGGACGCTCAAGGGCCTCGGCACCGGGGGCGCGGGCGGTGCGACGGGCGTCCCGCCGGGACAACAGCCACCGATCATCACCCGCGCGCAGTGGGGTGCCGACGAGTCCAAGCGCTGCGACCAGCCGACGTACGACCCGGCCGTCAAGGGTGCCGTGGTGCACCACTCGGCGGGCAGCAACGACTACACGCCGGAGCAGTCGGCCGAGATCGTGCGCGGCATCTACGCGTACCACGCGCAGACGCTGGGCTGGTGCGACATCGGGTACAACGCCCTCGTCGACAAGTACGGCCAGATCTTCGAGGGCGCGTTCGGCGGCCTCGACCGCAACGTGCAGGGCACGCACACCGGCGGGTTCAACCGCGAGACGGTGGGCGTCGCGATGCTGGGCAACTACAACGACGTCGCCCCTACCCCCGACCTGATTCGATCGGTCGGCAGCTACCTCGGATGGCGTCTGAAGCTCGCCGGCGTCGACCCGAACGGGACCGCACAGCTCGTCTCGCAGGGCTTCAGCTCGTCGAAGTTCGGCGCCGGGGAGACGTCGAACCTGCCCGCGATCTCCGGCCACCGCGACTACGACAGCACCGAGTGCCCCGGCACCCTGGGTTACGCGGCCCTGCCGGCGATCCGTGCGGTCGCCGCGGGGAACCTCGCGGCCGCGGGCACGTCCACCCCGACGGCCACGCCCGACGCCGGGGCGGCGGTCGGTACGACGAGCACCGCGCCCGCCACCCCGACCACCACCGCACCGGGAGCGGAGCAGGTGCTCTCGACCACCGACGCCGGCGCGATCGCCCAGAAGTGGATGTCGACGGGCGGCCCGACCGGAGCGCTGGGCAACGCTCTCGACACCGAGAAGTCGACCCCCGACGGCGCCGCGAAGTACGTCGACTTCGACAAGGGCAAGATCTACTGGTCGCCGCAGACCGGCGCCCAGATCGTGCAGGGTCTCATCGGCAGCGCCTGGGGTGGTGCCGGCTACGAGAAGTCGTCGTTGGGGCTGCCCACCTCGGGGGAGTCCTCGCCGCTCGACGGGATCATCACGCAGGCGTTCCAGTTCGGCTCGCTGATCTTCACGAAGTCGTCGGGCGTGGTGATCCAGGTCGCCCAGAAATTCGTCGAGGAGTTCATCAGGAGCATGAAATCCCAGCTCCTACCGGGTGCTGCGTCGGCGCCGGTGACCGTCCCGACCACCGTGCTGCCGGTGCCGACCACACCCGCCGCGGTGCCGACGTCGCCGCCCGCGGCCTGACGGGACGCGCTCACGCGTCCGTTACCCTGAACCCCCGTGGCAGATGACCAGCAGTACGACCTGATCGTCGTCGGATCCGGGTTCTTCGGGCTCACCGTCGCCGAGCGCACCGCCTCCGAACTGGGCAGGCGCGTCCTGGTGGTCGAGCGTCGGCACCATCTCGGTGGCAACGCCTACTCCGAGCCCGAGCCGACGACGGGCATCGAGGTCCACAAGTACGGCGCCCATCTCTTCCACACGTCGAACGAGACGGTGTGGGAGTACGTGAACCGCTTCACCGACTTCACGGACTACCAGCACCGGGTGTTCGCACTGCACGACGGGCAGGCCTACCAGTTCCCGATGGGCCTCGGTCTGGTGTCGCAGTTCTTCGGCCGGTTCTTCACGCCCGAGGAGGCGCGCGCCCTGATCGCCGAGCAGGCCGGCGAGATCGCGACCGAGGACGCGCAGAACCTCGAGGAGAAGGCGATCAGCCTCATCGGCCGCCCCCTGTACGAGGCGTTCGTGCGGGACTACACCGCCAAGCAGTGGCAGACGGACCCGAAGGAACTGCCCGCGGGCAACATCACCCGACTGCCCGTCCGCTACACCTTCGACAACCGCTACTTCAACGACACCCACGAGGGTCTTCCGGTCGACGGGTACACCGCGTGGCTCGAGAACATGGCGCGTCACGAGAACATCGAGGTCCGCCTCGACACCGACTGGTTCGACATCCGCGACGAGGTGCGCGGCGCGAACCCCGACGCGCCGGTGGTCTACACCGGTCCGCTGGACCGCTACTTCGACTACGCCGAGGGTGAACTCGGCTGGCGCACCCTGGACTTCGAGACCGAGGTGCTCGACACCGGGGACTTCCAGGGCACGCCGGTGATGAACTACAACGACGCCGACGTCCCCTTCACGCGCATCCACGAGTTCCGGCACTTCCACCCCGAGCGGGAGTACCCGAAGGACAAGACCGTCATCATGCGCGAGTTCAGCCGCTTCGCCGAGTCGGGCGACGAGCCCTACTACCCGATCAACACCCCCGAGGACCGGACCAAGCTGGCCCGCTACCGCGACCTCGCCAAGGCCGAGACCGCCTCGCAGAAGGTGCTGTTCGGCGGCCGGTTGGGCACCTATCAGTACCTCGACATGCACATGGCGATCGCGAGTGCGCTGACCCTGTGGACCAACACGATCGCCCCGCACCTGCGGGACGGGGCGCCGCTCGCGCAGGCGGACGCATCGTGAGCGCCGACACCGCGGTCGGGCACGACGTCGAACGCGGCGCGTCGGCCACGGCCCAGTCGCTGCTGCAGCGCGTCATCTTCCCGCGCCGGGGTGAGCCGCTCGACGTCCGGTCGCTCTACCTCGTCGAGTCCGAGACGAACGCCCGTCGCGCACATGCCACCTCGCGCACGTCGGTGTCGCTGGGCGCCGAGTCCGAGGTCAGCTTCGAGAGCTACTTCAACGCGTTTCCGGCGTCGTACTGGCGACGCTGGAGCGTCCTGACCGACGTCGTGCTGCGTGTCGAGGTCGCCGCCTCCGGCGACGGAGCCGAGGTCGCCTCGGCCGACCGCGACACGCACGCGGCGTGCCGCGTCGACGTGTACCGCTCGAAGATCGACGGCTCGCGGATCGCGGTCGACGGCGACCTGGTCGAGATGGGCACGGACGGAACGGGTGTCGTCGAGTTCACCGTCGACCTCGGGCCGTTCGAAGACGGCGGGTGGATCTGGTTCGACGTCACCTCCGACACCGCGATCGAGCTCACCGCCGCCGGCTGGTACGCGTCGACGACACCGGCGTCCGGACCCGACAGCAAGCGCGTCACCGTCGGGATCCCGACGTTCAACCGCCCCACCGACGCGGTCGCCGCGCTCACCGCTCTCACCTCGGATCCGCTCGTCGACGAGGTGATCGACGCGGTGATGATGCCCGACCAGGGCACCCGCAAGGTCCGCGACGAGGACGGATTCGGCGACGCCGCAGCCGCTCTCGGTGACCGCCTGCGCATGTTCGACCAACCGAACCTCGGTGGGTCCGGCGGCTACAGCCGCATCATGTACGAGGCGCTCGAGCAGACCGACAGCCCGTACATCCTGTTCATGGACGACGACATCGCGATCGAGCCCGACGCGATCCTGCGCGCACTCGCCCTGTCACGGTTCGCGAAGACGCCGACGCTCGTCGGCGGCCAGATGCTCAACCTGCAGGAGCGAAGTCACCTGCACTCGATGGGCGAGGCGATCGACCGCGATCGGTTCATGTGGACCTCGGCGCCGTTCGTCACCTACGACCACGACTTCGCGAAGTACCCACTGCGGGACACGAAGAACTCGAAGGACCTGCACCGCCGGATCGACGTCGACGGCAACGGCTGGTGGATGTGCATGATCCCGCGGGTCTGTGCCGAGGACATCGGCCTGCCGATGCCGCTGTTCATCAAATGGGACGACTGGGAGTTCGCGTTGCGGGCACGGGAGGCGGGGTACCCGACCGTCACCGTCCCGGGCATCGCGATCTGGCACATGGCCTGGAGTGACAAGGACGACGCCATCGACTGGCAGGCGTACTTCCACCTGCGCAACCGGCTCGTCGTCGCGGCACTGCACCACGACGGTCCGCACGCCGGGATCATGAGGTCGTCGCTGAAGGCGTTGCTGAAACACCTGATCTGCTTGGAGTACTCGACGGTCGCCATCCAGATCGAGGCCATGCGGGACTTCCTCGCCGGGCCCGACGCCGTCCGGGACATGCTCCCCACCGCACTGCCGAAGATCGCGGCGATGCGCAAGCAGTACCCCGACGCCGTCGTGCTGCCCTCGGCCACCGAGCTGCCCCGGACCTCGGGAGAGGCGACGCAACTCGGCCGTAGCATCCCGTCGAACCCGGTGTCGAAGGTCGCCGCGCTGGGCAAGGTCCTGCGGAACAACCTGCGCCCGGCCGACCCGCGTCACCACGAGGTGCCGCAGGCGAACTTCCCGCCCATCGAGGCGCGGTGGTTCTCGCTCGGTCGCGTCGACGGGGTCACCGTCACGACCGCCGACGGGCGAGGTGTGGTCTACCGCAAGCGTGATCGCTCGACGGCGCGGGCGCTGATGACGGAGTCGCTGGCCGTGCACCGCGAGGTGAACGAGCGGTTCGACGAGATGCGTCGTGCCTACCGTGCCGCCGCCGCCGACCTGACGAGCAAGGAGAGCTGGGCGCGTGTCTTCGGCATCAGGTGACGCTCGATCGACCGACGGTGCCGTGACCGCCGGCGGAGGCCGCGAGGTCGAGGCCCTCATCACGGTCCAGCGCGTCCTCGCCGACCGTCCCGGTGTGCTCCCGGCCGCCCGCGGCCTGTCGCATCTCGGTGAGCACGCGGCCGGGTGGATCGTCGCCGCCGGCGCCGGGTACCTCGCGGCCACCGTCCGCGGCGACGACGCCGCTCGGATCCGCTGGGCGCAGGCGGGCATCGGCGCGGTCGGCGCCCACGCGGCGTCGATCGCGGTGAAGCGTGTGGTGCGGCGCCGTCGTCCGCACGACCCGCGGATCCGCGTCGGGGTGGGCACCCCCAGCCGTCTGAGCTTCCCCTCCAGCCACGCGACCTCGACGACGGCCGCGGCCGTGCTCATCGGCCGCGCCGCGGGCCTCCCGGCCGCGGTCCTGCCGGCCGTCCTCGTCCCGCCGATGCTGACCTCCCGTCTGGTCCTCGGCGTGCACTACCCGTCCGATGTCGCCACCGGCGCCCTGCTGGGAGCGGTGTGCGCGGTGGCGGTGACCCGGGATGACAGACTGACCGCGCGCGCGATCGCGTGGTCCGACGCCGCCGGCCGTGCCGTGCGCGGGCGCGTGCCGAGCAGGGGAGAACGATGAGCGAGGAGCCGATCGAGACGGTCGAGGTCAAGGGACCTCCGAAGACCCTCGCGGCAGGCCTGGTCAAGGCCGTCCGTCCACGGCAGTGGGTCAAGAACATCTTGGTGCTCGCTGCCCCCGTGGCCGCGGGTGCCGTCGGTGACGCCGACGTCATCGCCCGCACCGCGATCGCGTTCGTCGTGTTCAGCATGGCGGCGTCGTGCATCTACCTCGTCAACGACGCACTCGACGTCGAGGCCGACCGCGCGCACCCCACGAAGCGGTACCGACCGATCGCGGCGGGCATCGTCCCGCAGTCGCTGGCCTTCGTGCTGGCCGCGGTGCTCGGCGTCGGGGCGCTCGCACTGTCGTTCCTGGCCAACTGGCACCTCGCGGTGGTCATCGCCGTCTACATCGTCATCCAGCTCGGCTACTGCTTCGGCCTGAAGCACCAGGCCGTCATCGACATCTGCATCGTGTCGTCGGGATTCCTGCTCCGCGCGATCGCCGGTGGTGTCGCGGCCGAGCTGCCCAAGGGACTGTCGCAGTGGTTCCTGCTCGTGATGGCCTTCGGGTCGCTGTTCATGGCCGCCGGCAAGCGCTATGCCGAGCTGCAGCTCGCCGAGCGCACCGGCGCGAAGATCCGCAAGTCGCTGGAGTACTACACGACCACCTACCTGCGGTTCGTGTGGACGTTGTCGGCCACGGCCGTCGTCCTCTGTTACGGCCTGTGGGCGTTCTCCCGCGACCACGACGAGAACGTCTTCTATGCGGTGTCGATGGTGCCGTTCACCGTGGCGATCCTGCGGTATGCCGTCGACGTCGACGGGGGACAGGCGGGCGAGCCGGAGGAGATCGCACTCGGCGACCGCGTCCTGCAGTGCCTGGCCGTGGCCTGGTTAGGATGCGTCGGTGTCGCGGTCTATCTCGTCAGCTGAGCCCCGGGCTCCGCGGCATGCCGACGACACGTCCGCGGGCGCTCGCGGTCGCTCCGATCGCGCCGGTCTGATCCGTCGGCTCCCGGCGGTCACCGCGTCGATCAGCGCGCTCGTCGTGGCGGTCCTGTTCGCGATCGGCGCCTGGGATCGCCGCTGGATCGCCGACGACGGCCTCATCGTCCTGCGCACCGTCCGCAACCTGCTGGCCGGCAACGGCCCGGTGTTCAACAAGGGCGAGCGGGTCGAGGCCAACACCTCGACGGTGTGGACCTACCTCATCTGGTTCTGGAGCTGGGTCACCGACGCCCAGACCGAGTACGTCGTGCTGTGGATCGCGCTGACGCTGTCGGTCGCCGCGTTGCCGCTCGCCATCTGGGGCACCTACCGCCTCCTCGACCTGAGGGTGCGGGCGGACACCGCGCTCGTCCTGCCCTTCGGTGCGCTGGTCTACATCGCCCTGCCGCCCGCGCGCGACTTCGCCACCAGCGGCCTCGAGGTCAGCCTGTGCATCTTCTGGGCCGCCGCGCTGTGGACACAGATGGTCCTGTGGTCCCGTCGACCCCGCGGCGGGGACACCGGGCGCATCCTGCTGATCGCGTTCACCGCGGGGATCTCCCCGCTGGTCCGGCCCGAGCTCGCGCTCGTCGGTGCCCTCGCACTGCTGGTGGTGGTCGCCTCGCCGATGAGCTGGCGCCTACGCGCGGTCTTCGTCGTCGTCGCCGCGGTGCTGCCCGTCGGGTACCAGATCTTCCGCATGGGCTACTACGGGCTGCTGGTGCCCAACACCGCGGTGGCCAAGGACGCCAGCGGCTCGAAGTGGGAGCAGGGCTTCCGCTACCTGGGCAACCTCTTCAGCCCGTACGTGCTGCTCCTGCCGGTGATCGTCGCGGTCGTCGCGGCGGCGCTGGTGTGGTGGACGCGGACCCGGCAGTCGCGGCCCCGCGTCGACGACGAACCGGTCGTCGGTGGACGTGTCGCGCGGTCGTCGGCGCGCCTGCGGACGCCGGGCGCCGTCGTCGCCGTGTTCGTCGTCGGGGGTCTGCTCGAGGCCGTCTACTGGCTCCGCCAGGGCGGCGACTTCATGCACGCCCGCGTGCTGCTCGTCCCGCTGTTCCTCCTGCTGCTCCCCGTGATCGTCATCCCGGTCGCGATCCCGCGGCTGCGCGGCGCAGGCCGCCGGGTGGCGATCGCCGGCGTCGCCGGATCGGTCGCGTCGGCCGCGCTGTTCGTCACCGTCGCGGTGTGGGCCGTCGTCACGTCGCATTCGCCGGGGATGCACAACGGCACCGACATCGGACGCAGCGGCATCGTCGACGAGCGCCGCTTCTACATCCAGAACATGTCGATCAAGCACCCGATCACGGCCGAGGACTACCTCGACTACCCGCGGATGCGCGCCATGGTCGAGGCCGTCGAGGAGCACTCGCAGACCGGTGGGGTGCTGTTGCCCGCGGCCGACTACGACATGTGGTGGTACGACCCGTTGCCCGTCCCGCCGGCCCCCGGCGTGCCCAAGCAGCTCACGGTCTTCTTCCTCAACCTCGGCATGACGAGCATGAACACCTCACTCGACGTCCGCGTGGTCGACCAGATGGGCCTGGCGTACCCGATCGCCTCGCACACCGAGCGGCTCGAGTACGCCCGCATCGGGCACGACAAGGACCTCGACACCGAGTGGGTCATCGCCGAGTCGGGTGCCATCGAGAGACATCCGTTCCTGCCCTTCTACCTGGACCAGGACTGGGTGCGGCAGGCACGCGTGGCCCTGACCTGCCAACCGACGAAGGACCTCATCGCCTCCTACAAGGCGCCGATGTCGCTCACCCGGTTCCGCCGCAACCTCGTGCAGTCGTTCGCGTTCACCGACTATCGGATCGAGCGCGTGCCGATGTACGAGCTCGAGCGCTGCAAACTGCCGATCCCGCCCGAAATCGGGCGTTGACCCGAAGCGGTCTCGAATGAGTAACGGTGGCGTGTCCGCATGCGATACATTCCCGGATGACATCAGGGCGCAGATCACGCGGCCATGACGGTTCGTCGACGATCGCCGACACCCGTTTGCCGCTGGCAAAGCCACGACATAGGCTCCGCAACGGTGCCCGGCCCCGGCCGGACGCCGCTGCGGGCTGCGTGAACTGCGCTCAGAACAGAGAGTGAGCAAGAGTCGATGGGTGTGACCACACCGAAGAACGGCCCGCAGGGCCTCGTCCGCCGCCTCGTCGCGGTGCTCGTCGCCGCCGCGGCCCTCGCCGGACTCGGCGTCGCGCTGGGGGCCGGACCGGCCACGGCCGCGCCGGGTGTCCGGCAGATCTTCATCGACGGCTGCGGGATGCCGGCGGTCAAGGTGCGGATGTGGACCCGCCCGGGGAACTACAAGACCGTCATCGCCCTCGACGGTCTGCGCGCCACGAACGACATCAGCGGGTGGGAGCACAACACCCGCATCGCGAACCTCGCCGACAGCGGCGTGAACGTCGTGGAGCCGGTCGGCGGTCTCGCCAGCTTCTACAGCGACTGGGACGCGCCCAGCAACTTCAACAACCAGCCCTACCGCTACCGGTGGAGCTGCGCGATCAACCAGAGCCTGATCCCGACGCTCGACCGGATGGGTCTCGCCGTCGGACGCACCGGCAAGTACGCGATCATGGGCATCTCCATGGGCGGCAACTCGTCGATGATCATCGGCGCTAACAACCCCCGTATCGACCACATCTTCTCGATGTCGGGATACCTGAACCTGTCGGCGCCCGGCATGCGTGAGGCCATCCGCATCGCCCTGCTCGACGCGGGCATCGAGGCCGGTGTCGGTCCGTTCAACTCCGATTCCATGTGGGGCCCGCCCTTCAGCCCGCGGTGGCTCGAGAACGACCCGTTCGTGCAGATCGGCAAGATGCGGGGCAAGAAGGTCCGCGTCGCGGCGGGCAGCGGCATCCCGGGTGGCTACCCGACCGATCCGCTCGGCTTCGTCCAGGGTGCGCCGCTCGAGGCTCTCTCGCTCGCGCAGAGCCGTGCCTTCCAGGTCCAGGCGCTGATCAACGGGGTGCAGATCACGTCGGACTTCCCGAGCACCGGCCTGCACGCCTGGGGCTACTGGTCGGACATGGTGTTCCGCGCCCTGAACCAGGGTTGGTTCCGCGACTGACCCGACCCGGACCGTGAGTCACAGAAGTCTCACGATTCACACAAATTCACAGCAGTAACAGTGTGGCTTCCACACTTCGAGACGCCCTCCGTGTAGTTCTTCTACGCGAAGGGCGTCTCGTGTGTCGCGGGACCTTCTCGTCGAAGGGTGTGGATGGTGATGGGTGTGTGGCGGCGCGGCGTCCTCGCGGCGACCGCGGTGACGGCGGTGTTGGCGTTGACCGGGACGGGGACGGCGTTGGCCGCGCCTGCGACGGGGACCGACGCCCCGCCCAGTTCGGCCGCACCCGCGAGCGCGGCCGATCCGGCTCCGGCCCCCAACCCCGCGCCGGCCGCGGTCCCGGGGGTCCGGGTGACCAACACGTTCTGGTATAGCGACCGTCGCGTGGCCATCTGGGTGTACTCGCCGTCGATGGGCCGCAACATCCAGGTGCAGCTGCTCCTGGCGCGCGACTGGAACGCCTCGCCCGCCGAGCGGTTCGCCCAGATGTACATGCTCGACGGCCTGCGCGCGCAGGAGGACCAGAGCGGCTGGACGATCAACACCGACGTCGAGGACTTCTACAAGGACAAGAACGTCACCGTCGTCCTGCCCGTCGGCGGTGAGTCGAGCTTCTACACCGACTGGAAGCAGCCCGACAAGGGCAAGACCTACAAGTGGGAGACGTTCCTGACCAAGGAGCTCCCCCCGATCCTCGCGGGCCAGTGGCGCGCGAACGACGTGCGCGGCGTCGAGGGCCTCTCGATGGGCGGCACCGCCGCGATGATGCTGACCCAGCGCACCCCCGGCTTCTTCCGCTTCGCGGCGTCGTTCTCCGGCATCCTGCAGCTGTCCTCGTTCGGCATGCCCCAGGCCGTGCAGTTCGCCGTCAACGACGCGGGCGGCTACGACTCGGCGAAGATGTTCGGCCCGCCGTCGGACCCGGCGTGGAAGGAGCACGACCCCTACCTGCACGCCGACGCGCTCAAGGGCGTCAGCCTCTACGTCTCCTCGGGCAACGGGCTCATCGGTCAGTACGACACCCCGTCGACACTGCCGTACCTCGCGACGAACTACGCCGGCGTCGGGCTCGAGGTCCTGTCCCGAGTCACCTCGACGCAGTTCGCGACCAAGCTGAACCAGCTCGGTATCGCCGCGCAGGCCGTCTACCGGCCCTCGGGGACACACACCTGGCCCTACTGGCAGTTCGAGATGCACCAGGCGTGGCCGCAGGCCGCCCGCGCGCTCGGCGTCGCCGCGGACACCCCCAAGTGCGGTGTGGGCGGGGCGATCAAGCCCGTCGCCGACAAGCACAGGGAACTCGGCGAATGCCTCACGCCGGAGTACGGCGTGCCGGGCGGGCGAGCCCAGGACTTCCGCGGCGGTCGCATCCTGTGGTCGTCGGCCACGGGCGCGCACGTCGTCGGAGGGGCCATCGGTGGCGCCTACGTCGCCTCCGGCGGCACCGACGGGTTCCTCGGGTTCCCGATCAGCGACGAGCTGGGCACCCCCGACCGCAAGGGGCGGCTGACCAAGTTCCAGAAGGGCTACATCTACTGGACCCAGGCGACAGGGGCGCACCCGGTGTCGGGCGCGATCCTCGCCGACTGGGCCAAGGCCGGCTACGAGCGCGGCCCGATGGGCTACCCGACAGGTGACGAGATCGACACCCCGAACAGCAAGGGCCGGGTGCAGGGCTTCCAGCTCGGTGCGTACTACTGGAATCCCTCCACCGGTGCCCACTCGGTGCAGGGGAAGATCTTCGAGAAGTACGGCAAGACCGGCTACGAGGACGGCTACCTCGGGTTCCCGACCTCGAACGAGCTCGGTGCCACCCGCGGCGGACGCTTCACCCGCTTCGAGGGCGGCAACATTTACTGGACCCCGACCCTCGGCGCCTTCGCGGTCCCGACCGGCAAGATCTTCGACGCCTGGGGCCAGGCCGGCTACGAGGGCGGGCGTCTGGGTTACCCGATCAGTGACCAGTTCGCGATCACCGGTGGCAACCGGGTGAACTTCGAGCGCGGCTACATCGAGGAGATCAACGGCGCGGCCGTCGTCCACTGAGGTGGAGTCCCGCCACCGGCTCGCCCGGCGCGATCCCGCCCGCCGGTAGCCTGGCGGGCCGGTACCGACGAGAAGAGGAGCAGATGGGGAAGACGCGCGTACGTCTCGGAGCGGCAGTCGCGGGGATCGCGGCGGTGGCTCTGGTGGGCGCCTGCGGCAGCGGGGACTCGACGGTCTCGTCGCCGGCGAGCAGTTCCGACGACGCGACGACCGCGGTCACCTCATCGGCCCCGGCGTCGTCCTCGTCGTCGCAGGAACCGTCGACGGATCCGTCCGCTCCCGTCGGCGGGTCGTCGCTGCCGGCGACGGCGCCGTCCGGCACCAGTTCGGCACCGGCCGGGTTCCCCGGCGGGGCCGCGGCCCCCCAGGGCAGCAAGGGCGAGGCGTTCCTCGCCGAGCTGAAGCGACAGAACGTCACCGTCCCGAACGATCCCGACAACTCGATCGCCCTGGGAGCGGCGGAGTTCGTGTGCGCCGAGAAGGCGCGCAACACCCCGGCGGCGCAGGTGAAGACGTTCGTCACCGCGATCGTCGGCTCGGGCACCACCGATGCCGCCGCGGCGTCGGCGAACGCCGACAAGGTGATCGCCGCCGCGAACGCGAAGTACTGCGGGTAGTCGATGGCCGGCCGTCGAACCCGGGCCCGTCGGCGCACCTGGGTCTGGGTGCTGCTGGGGGTGGCCGTCCTCGCGATCATCGCGATCATCCTGGTGATCGTGCTGATCATCAGCCTGCTGCGTCCGTCGCCGGGCGGGCCGGGCCTGCCCGGGCAGTCGCCGTCGTCGAGTGCGCCGCGCGCGACCGCGCAGCCCGCCGACTGCCCCGACGTGCAGGTCGTGGTGATCCCGGGCACGTGGGAGTCGTCCGCGGGCGACGACCCGTACTCACCGTCGGCGAACCCGAACTCGCTGATGCTGAAGATCTCGCGGCCGCTGCAGGAGGCGTTCCCCGATTCCCGTGCCGATGTGTACACGGTCCCGTACGTGGCGCAGTTCCGGAACCCGACCAACCCGGCCGATCGCACGACGGACTACAACACCTCGCGCGCGCAGGGCGCCCAGCGTGCCCGCGCGGAGATCCAGCGCGTCGCCGGCAGGTGCCCGCTCTCGGGGTTCGTGCTGATGGGCTTCTCCCAGGGCGCGGTCATCACCGGCGACATCGCCTCCGACATCGGCAACGGTCGCGGCCCCATCGCGGCCGACCAGGTGCTCGGGGTCGGGCTCATCGCCGACGGCCGGCGGCAGCCGGGGGAGGCGCAGTCGGTCGGGCCGAACCCGAACGGCGTCGGCGCGGAGGTCGCGCTCGGCGGCTTCGGTGGCATCGTCCCCGGTATCGCGATGACCGGTGCGCGCGCGGGCGGGTTCGGCGACCTGAAGGACAAGACGTGGTCGCTGTGCGCGCCCGGCGACCTGATCTGCGACTCCCCGACGATCGTCAACCCGATCGAGGGGTTGTCGAAGATCGCCGGTGCGCTGAACAACCCGGTTCACGCGCTGTACGCGACGACCCGCTACTGGAACGACGACGGCGCGTCGGCGACCCGGTGGATGTTCGGCTGGGCACGGTCGCTGATCACGGACGCACCGCGCCCGAAGCACAACTGACCCGTCGCCGGATTTGGCGCACGCCCCGGGGATCGCGACGGGTTTGGGTCGGCCCCGGTCGCGCCACTATCGTGACCACGTTCTGCACCTGCACGCCCTCATGACGAGAACGGGAGAACGATGACGACGAGCGACACCCCCTCCTCGCCGCGGCCCTTCCGCTTCGCGGCCGGGGGTGAGGGCAACCGCGACGAGGGCGGGGCCCGCAAGTTCGTCGCGCTGGCGCAGCGGGCCGAGGAGTACGGCTTCGACACGTTCGCCATCCCCGACCACCTCGAGAACCAGGTCGGCCCGCTCGCCGCGCTCGGCGCGCTGAGTCAGGCGACGTCGACGATCCGCCTCGCCACCACGACCCTCGCCGCGGGCCTGCGGCACCCCGTCGTGCTGGCCAAGGAGGCCACCACCATCGACGTCCTCAGCAAGGGGCGCCTCGAGCTGGGCATCGGGGCGTCGTGGCTGCGCGAGGACTTCGACGCCGCGGGCATCTGGTTCGGGACCCCGGGGGAGCGGCTCGCGCAGGTCGACGAGGCGCTGACGATCCTCGACGTGCTGATGCGCGGGCAGGAGTGCACCTTCCACGGCACCTACTACGACGTGGAGAAGGTCGTCGGCGCACCGCGTCCGCGACAGGGCCCGCGCCCGCCGATCATGGTCGGCGCCGGTGGCCCCCGCATGCTGGAGATGGCGGCCAAGCACGCCGACATCATCTCCGTCGCGACCGGCTCGACGCCCGACGGCCGGCTCAAGCTCTCGGACATGACGATGGAGAAGACCGTCGAGCGCGTCGACCGGATCCGTCAGGCAGCGGGCGACCGCTTCGAGGACATCGAGCTCAACTGGACGATCGCCACGATCCTCGTCACCGACGACCGCGTGTCGACGGCGGAGATGGTGCTCTCGGCCATCGACTCGGGCTTCCCGCCGAACATGGCGAAGGACGCCGAGCTGACCGTCGACGACATCCTCTCCTCGCCGTACATCATGGTCGGGTCGTTCGAGGAGATCGCCGAGCAGATCCGGCTGGTCCGCGAGCGCACGACGATGTCCTACGTGGGGGTGTTCCCCACCCAGATGGACGCCTTCGCGCCGGTGATCCCGATCCTGCGCGAGGGCGAGCAGTGACCGCCCTGCCGGGTCAGACCGCGCGGGCCGCGGTCATGCCGGTACTATGCGGAAGGTTTGTCGCACAGTCGGACGACGCGGGGTCGGGGCCCCACGTACCCGACGTGCGAACTCATGCACGGACGTACACGGGAACGCCGGGGGGCGTGGACGCGGTCAGGTCTCTACGCCTTCTCCGCGGTTCCCGCGATCGAGGGCCGGTGCGACATGCGGTCGGCCCCGAGCACGCGACGCGACGGGACGGGGCGGAACATGTCAACAGGAGTACTGATGAAGCGTGAGTTCTCGGACTTCCTCGACGAGAACGGCTACCTCCACATCGCCGAGGAGGACACGCTCGTCGACTACGTCGAACGGAACGTGGTCGAGAAGGCCGACACCCTGGCCTACCGGTACATGGACTACAGCCGCGAGCGCGACGGCGAGGCCATCGACCTGACCTGGGCGCAGTTCGGCAAGCGGCTGCGTGCCGTGGCCGCACGGTTGCAGCAGGTCAGCGCCCCGGGTGACCGCGTCGCGATCCTCGCGCCGCAGTCGCTGGAGTACGTCATCGGCTTCTTCGCCGCCCTGTACGCCGGCAGCATCGCGGTCCCGCTGTTCTCCCCCGACGAGCCGGGCCACACGGACCGCCTGCACGCGGTCCTCGGTGACTGCTCGCCGAAGGTCATCCTGACGGCGACGAAGTCGGCCGAGGCCGTCCGGGACTTCTTCAAGCCGCTGCCCGCCAAGCAGCGGCCGCGTGTCATCGCCGTCGACGCCGTGCCCGACTCCGTCGGCGAGACGTGGAAGCGTCCGACGCCCAAGCAGCACGACATCGCCTACCTGCAGTACACGTCGGGATCGACCCGGACCCCGGCCGGCGTGGAGATCACCTACGAGTCGGTGGGCTCGAACGCGCTGCAGATGATCAACGCCCTGGACCTGAACGAGAACTCGCGCGGTGTCACCTGGCTGCCGATGTTCCACGACATGGGCCTGTTGACGGTCATCGTCCCCGCGCTGGGCGGCAAGTACATCACCATCATGAGCCCGGCCGCGTTCGTGCGACGCCCGGGCCGGTGGATCAAGGAACTGGCCGCCGCGTCCGACGGTGCCGAGACCTTCGCCGCCGCTCCCAACTTCGCCTACGAGCACGCCGCCGCCCGCGGCCTGCCCCGCGACGGCGAGGAACTCGACCTCAGCAACGTCATCGGCCTGATCAACGGCAGCGAGCCGGTCACGGTCTCCTCCATGACCAAGTTCCGCGAGGCGTTCGAGCCGTACGGCCTGCCGAAGTACGCGATGAAGCCGTCGTACGGCATGGCCGAGGCCACCCTGTTCGTCTCCGCGCCGCCGCGGCACCGCGAACCCAAGGTCATCTACGTCGACCGCGACGACCTCAACGCCGGAAAGTTCACCGTCGTCGAGAAGTCGGCACCGAACGCCGTCGCCCAGGTGGCCTGCGGCCAGGTCGCGGTCAGCCAGTGGGCCGCCATCGTCGACCCCCAGACCGCGAGCGAGCAGCCCGACGGCGTGGTCGGCGAGATCTGGCTCAACGGCATCAACCTCGGGCACGGCTACTGGGGTCGTACCGAGGAGTCGGAGAAGACGTTCCGCAACACCCTCGAGCACCCGCTCGACAGTGGCAGCCACGCCGAGGGCGCACAGTTCCCGGACCGCTGGCTGCGCACCGGCGACTACGGCGTCTGGTACGACGGCGACCTGTTCATCACCGGCCGGGTGAAGGACCTCGTCATCGTCGACGGCCGCAACCACTACCCGCAGGACCTGGAGTACAGCGCGCAGGAGGCCACCTCGGCACTGCGCCCCGGGTTCGTCGCGGCGTTCGCCGTCCCGGCCAATCAGCTGCCGCCCGAGGTGTTCGCGAACGCCTCGTCCGGCATGAAGCACGACCCCGACGACGCCTCCGAGCAGCTGGTGATCGTGGGCGAGCGCAACACCGGCAAGCGACAGGACCCGCAGGAGGTCGCCGACGCCGTGCGCGCCGCGATCGCCCAGCGCCACGGCGTGATGGCCCGCGACGTGCTCATGGTGCCCGCCGGGTCGATCCCGCGGACGTCCAGCGGCAAGATCGCCCACACCGCCTGCAAGAACGCGTACATCGACGGCACGCTGCGCGGGGGGTACACGCAGACCGCGTTCCCCGACGCGCCCACCGACGACTGACGCGCGAGACCGATCGACAGGACGAGATGTCTGAACTGAACACCGGCGCAGCTCATTCGGAGGGGACGGGGGAAGCGCCCGATGCCGTGCGTCCCGACGGCCCCGAACCGGTGACCGGGGACGAGGCGACCACCGTCGCCGACAGCCCGCACGGCACCGCAGGCGAGACGGCCGGAGACCTCACCGTCGCGGAGCTGCGGGACTGGCTGCGGCAGTGGGTCTCGACCGCGACCGGCCTGCCGGTCGAGCAGATCTCCGACGACCGCCCGATGGAGGAGTTCGGTCTCGCGTCGCGCGACGCGGTCGCGATGGCCGCCGACATCGAGGACAAGACCGGCGTCCTGCTCACCGCGACCGTCGCCTACCAGCACCCGACCATCGCCTCGCTGGCGAAGCGGATCATCGAGGGCGACCCCGACGCGGGCCTCGACACCGACGCCGACGCGCAGTTCTACCTGCGGGAGCGCGGGGCCGACGACGACATCGCGATCGTCGGTGTCGCGACACGGTTCCCGAAGGCCGGCCATACGCCGGAGTCGACGTGGGACCTGCTGATCAACGGTCGCGAGGGCGTCTCGGACCTGCCCGAGGACCGATGGACCGAGTTCAAGGCGGAGCCGCGGGTCGCCCAGGTCCTCGCCGAGTCCAACGTGCACGGCGGCTACCTGGACGACGTGAAGGGCTTCGACGCCGACTTCTTCCAGATGTCGCCGCGTGAGGTCGAGATGGTCGACCCGCAGCAGCGTCTCGCGCTGGAGCTGACGTGGGAGGCGCTCGAACACGCCCACATCCCGCCGAGCGACCTGCGCGGCGAACAGGTCGGTGTCTTCCTGGGCAGCTCGACGAACGACTACCAGATGATGGCCGTCGCCGACCCCGAGTCGAACGGTGACACCGCCGCGTACGCGCTCACCGGTACCTCGACCTCGATCGTCGCCAACCGGGTCTCCTACTTCTACGACTTCCGCGGACCGTCCATCGCGATGGACACCGCGTGTTCGTCGTCGCTGGTCGCCGTGCACCAGGCCGTGCGCAGCCTCCGGTCGGGCGAGACCGACGTCTGCGTCGCCGGTGGCGTGAACATGCTGCTGTCGCCCGCGGCCACGCTCGGCTTCGACAGCATCGGAGTGCAGGCGAAAGACGGTCGCATCAAGGCGTTCTCGGCCGACGCCGACGGCATGATCCGCGCCGAGGGCGGCGGCGTCGTCATCCTCAAGCGCGTCGCCGATGCCCGCCGTGACGGCGACACCATGCTCGCGATCGTCGCGGGCTCGGCGGTCAACTCCGACGGACGCTCCAACGGTCTGCCCGCGCCGAACCCGGAGGCGCAGGTCGACGTGCTGCGCGCCGCCTACCGCGACGCCGGCATCGATCCGCGGACCGTCGACTACATCGAGGCCCACGGCACCGGCACCATCCTCGGCGACCCGATCGAGGCCGACGCGCTCGGGCGCGTCGTCGGGCGCGGCCGCGACGCCGACAAGCCGGCCCTGCTCGGCTCGGCCAAGACCAACTTCGGCCACCTCGAGGCGGCGGCCGGGTCCGCGGGACTCATCAAGCTCGTGCTGGCGCTGCAGAACGACAAGCTGCCGCCGTCGCTGAACTACACCGCGCCCAACCCGTACATCCAGTTCGAGGCGACCCGGTTGCGGGTGATCCCGGAGGCCGCCGACTGGCCGCGATACAGCGGGCATGCCGTCGCGGGTGTGTCCGGCAACGGCTTCGGCGGGACCAACGCCCACGTCGTCGTGCGTGAGGTGCTGCCGGAGGATCTGCGTGAGGCGGCCGAGCCGACCCCGGCGCAGGAGATCGCCGCCGTCGCGCCGGGTGCTTCCAGCCCGGCAGACGTCGACGACGACCTCGATGACGAGGAATTCCTGACCGACGCCGAGAAGGCGGCGATGGGGATGTTCGCCGGGTCCACCCCGGCGGTCGCGGAGGCCCCGGCCGTCGAGACCGATCCGTTGGCCGACTACGCACCGGTCACCCGCGAGGGCATGGTCGTCCCGCTGGTGATCTCGGCGTTCCTGCCGTCTCGGCGCCGCAAGGCCGCCGCCGACCTCGCCGACTGGCTCGACTCCGACGAGGGGCGCGCCGCATCGCTCGTCGACATCGGTCGCGCTCTGGCCCATCGCAACCACGGCCGCAGCCGCGCCGTCGTCATGGCCCACGACCACGACGAGGCGGTCAAGGGTGCGCGTGCCGTCGCCGAGGGCAAGGCGTCGCCGCTCGTGTTCTCCTGCGACTCACCGGATCCCGCGTCGGCCGTGTGGCTGCTCTCGGGCTTCGGCAGCCAGCACCGCAAGATGGCCAAACAGCTCTACGGCGAGAACCCGGTCTTCGCCGCGACCCTCGACCGCGTCGACGAGTTCGTGCAGAACGAGCTCGGCTACTCGATCGTCGAGATGTTCCTCGACGACGCGCAGACCTACGGGATCGAGACCGCGCAGGTCGGCATCTTCACCATCCAGGTCGGTCTCTTCGAACTGCTGCGTCATCACGGCGCGCGGCCCGGTGTGCTGGTGCCGCATTCGATGGGTGAGGCCTCGGCCGCCTACATCAGCGGCGGACTCTCGCTGGAGGACGCCACCCGCGTCATCTGCCAGCGGTCGCGGCTCATGGGCGAGGGCGAGTCGATGCTCGAGGGCGACGACATCCGCCTGATGGCGCTGGTCGAGTACAGCGCCGACGACATCACCGGGGTCCTCGAGGACTACCCGGACCTGGAGATCTGCGTCTACGCGGCGCCGACCCACACCGTCATCGGCGGGCCCGAGCCGCAGGTCGACGCCATCGTGGCCCGCGCCGAGTCCGAGGGGAAGCTCGGCCGCAAACTGCAGACGAAGGGCGCCAGCCACACAGCGCAGATGGATCCGCTGCTCGGTGAGCTCGCCTACGAGCTGACGGGCATCGAGCCGCTGCGACCGACCGTCGGCTTCTACAGCTCCATCGACCGGGAGACGTTCTACCGCCCCGGATCCGAGCCGGTCCACACCATCGACTACTTCACCAAGGGCCTGCGCCACAGTGTGTGGTTCTCGCAGGCGATCGCGAAGTCGGTGGAGAACGGGCACCGCACGTTCCTCGAGTTGTCGCCGAACCCCGCCGTGCTGATCTCGGTCGCGGCGGTCACGTTCGACGCCGGCCTGCACGACGCGGAGCTCATCGAGACGCTGCGGCGCAAGGAGGACGAGAGCCTCGGCGTCGTCACCGCCCTGATGAAGCTCTACGTCCACGGACACGCCGTCGACGTCGCCAGCCTCTTCGGGGCGGGTGAGTACGCCGACATCCCGCGGACGCGCTTCGAGCGCAAGGAGTACTGGCTGCGCAGTCGCATCGGCGGCGGCAGCGGCGCCGACCGCGTGCCGGGCGCCCACGTCGCACTGCCGGACGGCCGGCACGCCTGGGAGGTCTCGGCGGCCGCCGTCACCGATCCGCGCGCGCTCGTCGGCGCGGCGGCCGGACAGGTCCTCACCGACGTCGCGGTCGGCGCGGCCGAGCAGTACGCCGAGTTCCCCTCGACAGGAACACTCACCACCACGTTCACCGCGCATCCGGGTGGCGGATCGCTGCAGGTGCACGCCAAGGGCGGTTCCTCGTTCACCCTGCTCATGCACGCGGTCGTCACGGGCACAGCCCTCGGCGCGACTCCGGTCGCCGCCGAGCCGGCCGCCGTCCCGGGCGCGACCGACCAGTCACCGGGTGAGGCCGCACGCGCGTCGGGCTTCGTCGACGAGCGCGTCGTCACCGAGCCGGAGATCGTCGAGGACATCGGCCAGCGGTGGAGTCCCGACAGCGGGCAGTCCGTCGACGACCGCGTCGCGCTCATCGTCGCCGAGTCCATGGGATACGAGCCGGAGGACCTCCCGCGCGAGATCCCGCTCATCGAGCTCGGGCTGGACTCGCTGATGGCCGTGCGGATCAAGAACCGTGTCGAGTACGAGTTCGACATCCCGCAGCTGCAGCTGCAGGCGATGCGTCAGGCCGATCTGCGTGACGTCGTGAAGTTCGTGACCTACGCGGTCGAGCACCGCGACGAGGTCGCGGCCATCGCCGAGGGCGGTGACGGGGCCGTGCTCGACACCGCAGCCATCGCCGAGCTCATCGACGCGGCGCCCGCCGCCGAGGCGACCGCTGCGACCGAGGCACCCGCTGCGACCGAGGCCCCGGCGACCGCCGAGACCCCCGCTGCGCCGCCGGAACCGGTCGCGGAGCCCGCGCCGGCTGCCGACCCGGCTCCCGCTGCGCCCTCGCCCGCTGCTCTCGTCGACCAGGCGGCGGTGGCGGCCGCCGCCGGTGCCGACGTGCCCCCGCGCGACGCGGCCGAGCGTCTCACCTTCGGCGTGTGGACCAAGGTCACCGGCTCGTCGCCGGGCGGCATCTTCACCAAGCTGCCGGTGCTCGACGAGGAGACCGCCGAGCAGCTCACCGCGCGGCTGTCGGAGCGTGCCGGCGGCGAGATCGACATCGAGGACGTCCTCGACTCGGAGACCATCGAGGACCTCGCGTCCTACGTGCGTGAGCACCTCGAGGGCGGCGCGGTCGACGGGTTCGTCCGGTACCTCCGCACGCCAGAGGGGTCTGACACAGCGGTTTCGGCGAAACCTCCATTGCTGCTGTTCCACCCGGCGGGTGGGTCGTCCATGGCGTACGAGCCGCTGTTGAAGCGACTGCCCGAGGATCAGCCGGTGATCGGTTTCGACCGCGTCGAGGGAACGATCGCCGAGCGCGTCGAGCAGTACCTGCCGAAGCTGCTCGAGGTCGTGCCCGACGGGCCGTACATCCTGGCGGGCTGGTCGCTCGGCGGAGCACTCGCCTACGGGTGCGCGCAGAAACTGCGTGAGCTCGGCAAGGACGTGGCGTTCGTCGCCCTGATCGACGCCGTCCGGCCGAACGGCTCGTCGGAGGAGACGACCGAGGAGAAGCGTGACCGCCTCGAGCGGTACATGTCCTTCGCCAAGCGCACGTACGGCGTCGACGACGTCCCGGTGCCGATGGACCGCCTGGTCGACGCCGACGACGAGGGACAGTTCCGCATCGTCATGGAGCTGCTGCAGATGAGCAACGCGAAGATCCCCGGCGGGATCATCGAGCATCAGCGGACGTCGTTCCTCGACAACCGTGCGCTCTCGACCATCGAGCCGGGGCCGTTCGACGGCAAGGTCGTGCTCTACCGCGCGGACAAGATGCAGGACGGTGCCGTGGAGCTGGAGCCGCGCTGGGCCGACATCCCCGAGGACGGTCGGTGGGGTGAGGTGGTCGACGATCTGGAGATCGTGCACATCGGCGGCGACCACATCGCGATGATCGACGAGCCCTACGTGTCGCGGATCGGTGCGGACCTCTCGGCCCGTCTGGTCCGGCTGACCGCCGACGCGAACGCATGATGAGCCGGTGGGGCCCGGAGCGGCCCCACCGATCACCGACAGGAGACAGCGACTGATGGACACCACCGCGGCGAAGCTGGCCGATCTGCGCGAGAAGCTGCGGGTCGCGGAGAACCCCGGGGGCGAGAAGGCCGACGCGAAGCGGGCCGCCAAGGGCATCCCGTCGCCGCGCGAGCGCCTGCGGATGCTCTTCGACCCGGGGACGTTCGTCGAGATGGGCCAGCTGGCGAAGATGTCGGGCAGCGACTCCACCGGGTACGGCGACGGTGTCGTCACCGGGCACGGACTCGTCAACGGTCGGCCGGTCGCGGCGTTCAGCCACGACCAGACCGTGTTCGGCGGCACCGTCGGAGAGGTGTTCGGGCGCAAGGTGTCCGCGATCATGGAGTGGGCGGGCAAGATCGGCTGCCCGATGGTCGGCATCAACGATTCCGCGGGCGCCCGCATCCAGGACGCAGTCACCTCGCTGGCGTGGTACGCCGAGATGGGCCGTCGCAACGACCTGCTCTCGGGTCTGGCGCCGCAGGTGTCGATCATCCTGGGCAAGTGCGCGGGCGGCGCCGTGTACACGCCGGCGAACACCGACATCCTCGTGGGCGTCAAGGACAAGAGCTACATGTTCGTGACCGGCCCGGACGTCATCAAGCAGACGACGGGCGAGGAGATCGACGCCGACGACCTCGGCGGTGTCCACAATCAGGCGCGCTGGGGCAACATCCACCACGTCGCGGACACCGAGAAGGACGCGTTCGAGTGGGTGCGGGAGTACCTGCAGTACATGCCGTCGACGTCGCACGAGCAGCCGCCGGTCATCAACCCCGGCCTGGAGCCCGAGGTCACCGACAGCGACCGCATCCTCGACGACTTCCTGCCCGACAACGACAACGCCGGCTACGACATGCGCGACATCCTGATCCGCATCTTCGACGACGGTGCGTTCCACGAGGTGTCGGAGATCTTCGCGCCCAACATCATCACCGGCTACGCGCGCGTCGACGGCCGGGCCGTCGGTGTGGTCGCGAACCAGCCGAGCGTGATGGCCGGTGTCCTCGACACGGACAGCTCGGAGAAGGCGACGCGCTTCGTGCGCATCTGCAACGCCTTCAACATCCCCCTGGTGTTCGTCGTCGACACCCCGGGCATCCTGCCGGGTGTCGCGGAGGAGGCGAAGGGCACGATCCGTCGTTCCGGCAAGTTCCTCTTCGCCTACGTCGAGGCCGACGTGCCGAAGGTGACCGTGGTGGTGCGCAAGGCCTACGGCGGCGCGTACGCGGTGATGGGATGCAAGCAGCTCGGCGCCGACATCAACTTCGCCTGGCCCACGGCGAAGATCGCGGTGATGGGCGCCGAGTCCGCCGCCGCGATCCTCACGCGGCGCCAGACGGAGAACGCGACGCCCCACGAGGCCGACAAGATCCGCACCGACTTCATCAACTTCTACAACACGATGATGGCGACGCCGTACCTCGCGGCCGAGCGTGGCTACGTCGACGCGGTGATCGAGCCGTCGCAGACGCGACTGCAGCTGCGGAAGGCGTTGGCGCAGTTGCGCGACAAGGACACGTTCCGCACGCCGCGCAAGTCGCTGCTGATGCCCGTCTGACCGGCGTCACCAGAACACACGACACGGAACCGCCTACTCGTCGAGTGGGCGGTTCCGGACGTCGAGTGGCCGGCTCAGCCCTCGGGGAGCGTGACCAGTCCCTGCTGGGCGACGGTGACCAGCAGGTCGCCGGTCCGGCTGTACAGCGACATCCTCGTCGAGGCGAGACCGTTGCCGGCCTCGGGTGAATCCTGCACCAGCGCAACCCATTCGTCGGCGCGACCGGGTGTGTGCCACCACATGGCGTGATCGAGGCTGGCGGTGACGACACCGTCGTCGGCCCAGGCGGCGCCGTGGGCGCGCAGCACCGGCTCGAGCAGCGTGTAGTCGCAGATGTAGGCCAGCGCGAGCTGGTGGAGCACCGGGTCGTCGGGAAGACGGTCGTACGCTCTCACCCACACGACCTGTCGGGGTTCGGTCTGCCGGGCGTGCGTCACGTAGACGGGATCCTCGACGTGGCGGACGTCGAAGTTCCGCTCGCGCGACCAGTAGTCGCCGTCGCGGACCTGCGCGCCGTCGACTGCCTGCTCCGAGGTCGGCAGGCTCTCCGGATCGGGGAGACCGTCTGGCATCGGCGCGTGATGGCTCACCCCGTGTGCCGGCTGTGTCTGGAACGACGCGAGCGCGGTGAACGTGGTCTTGCCACCCTGTTCGCCTCGGACCGCGCGGGCGGAGAACCCGCGGCCGTCCCGAAGGCGGTCGACTGTGTACTCGCTCTGGGCCTGCACGTCCGCACCGCGCAGGAAATAGCCGTGGAAGGAGTGGATCCGGCGATCGGTGTCAACGGTCCGGACGGCGGCGGCCACGGCCTGGGCCAACGTCTCGCCGCCATAGGCACGCCCGGACGGGATGACCTGGTGGACTGCACCGAAGCGGTCGTCGCCGAGGTCGGTGAGGTCGAGTGCCCTCAGCATCCCCGCGCTGCTGTGGGGGACGCCGGGAGCTGCTGCGGTGGTGGAGGATCCGGTGGCGCTCATGCGCGACGATATCCGGCGAGCGACGCGTCGTCGACGTCGTCGAGGTTGACCACGATGTTGTCCGGCGTCCGACAGGTGAGCCAGACCAGTTCCTCGGTGGTGCTCATGTTCGCCTCGACGTGCGGCATGAACGGTGGGACGAAGACGAAGTCGCCGGGTCCCATGTCGAGGAACTCGGCGTAGTCCTCACCGAAGTAGATCCGTGCACTACCGGTCAGCACGTACCCGCCGGTCTCGGCCTCCCCGTGGTGGTGCGGGAGCGAGCGGTAGCCGGGCTCGTTGGAGACGCGGCCGAACCAGATCTTCGTGGCCGGGGTGTGCTGAGGGCTGACGCCGGAGACGCGCACCGCACCGCCGGACTGCCCGGTCTCGGTGTGCTCCTGGCCGGCGCGGGTCACGACCGGGACGACCTTCTCGGTGTGCGTGCTCGTCATCGTGCTTCCTCTCGTGTGCGGTGGTCGCCCGCGAGCTGCGGGTGGTCAATGGGGTCGACGCGGATGGTGTTGCGCAGCAGACCGATCGACTCGATCTCGGTCTCGACGACGTCACCCTCGGCGAGGAAGCGCTGGGGGTCGCGGGCGGCGCCGACGCCGGACGGTGTGCCGGTCAGCACGATGTCGCCGGGGCGCAGTGGCGTGAACGCGGTGATGTGGACGAGGAGGTCGGCGGCGTCGAAGAGCAGGTCGTCGGTGCGAGCGGACTGCACGGTCTCGCCGTTGACGCGGCACTGGATCCGCAGGCCCGCGGCCGGATCGACGTCGACGACCTCGGCGCCGACCGGGGTGGTCTTCGCGAACGCCTTGCCGGGCAACCACTGGCCCGTCTGGCGCTGCCATGAACGGATCGAGATGTCGTTGGCGACGGTGTATCCGGCGATCCCGTCGCGGGCAGCCGCTCGATCGGCGTGACGGAGCGGCGAGCCCACGACGACGGCGAGCTCGGCCTCCCAGTCGATCGAGTCGGCCGCGAACGCGGGGACGACGATGTCGTCGTCTGGGCCGGTGAGCGTGTCCGCGAACTTGGTGAACAGCGTGGGGAACCGCGGCAGACCGTGCCCCATCTCCTCGATGTGCGCGCGGTAGTTGTGACCGCAGCAGATCACCTTCGTCGCGGGGGTGACCGCCAGGGGCGTGCCGGCCATGGGCTCGTCCTCTCGCCGATGAATATGCACTGAACGTGACGACCGCAAGGATGACACGATATAGTCCGTCTGGCAACGGGCGCCGCGTCGTCCGACCCAGACCACCCGGCAGGAGACCCGCGATGAGCGTCGAGCACATCAACCCCGAGACACTCGCGAAGCCGTCGGGCTTCGCTCATGCGACCAAGGCGAACGGGATCGTGCACCTCGCCGGTCAGACGGCGATGACCGCGGACGGCGCGATCGTCCCCGGCGGGATCGTCGAGCAGTTCCGCCAGGCGTTCACCAACCTCCTGGTCGCCCTCGAGGCCGCCGGAGGGACGCCGTCGGACCTGCTCTCGGTCACGATCTACCTCACCGACATCCCCGACTACCAGGCCAACGGCAAGGAGATCGGGCGGATCTGGCGGGACCTCGCCGGCACCGACTATCCGGCGATGGCCGGCATCGGCATCACCGAGCTCTGGCAGAAGGAGGCGATGATCGAGATCGCGGGGGTCGCCGCCGTCGGCGTCTGATCCGTCGACTGCTCACCGACGGAGCGTCTCCGCAGGCGCGCACCCGAACTTCTCGCGGTGTGCGCGCGCGAAGCGGCCCAGGTTCCCGAAACCCCAGGCGTGGGCGACGTCCGCGACCGTGGTGCCGTCACCGGCCCGGGCGTGCACGAGGTCGTCGTGGACGCGCTGCAGTCGGTGGTCGCGGAGGTACGCCGTCGGTGTCGAGCCGAGGTGGAGTCGGAACCCGTTCTGCAGGGCTCGGACCCCGACACCCGACGCCG
The DNA here is from genome assembly GCA_036946345.1 of Gordonia paraffinivorans. GTDB lineage: Bacteria > Actinomycetota > Actinomycetes > Mycobacteriales > Mycobacteriaceae > Williamsia_A > Williamsia_A paraffinivorans_A. The sequence continues at coordinate 31,639 of JAQIJH010000036.1, forward strand.
TGGCGATCGCCGACAGCGACAGGTCCTCGTCGGCGTGGCGTTCGATGAACTCCACCGCCGCGCGCACCTGTCGGGGGGCGAGCGCGCCGCCCGGGGGCCCGGCCGCGCCCGTCGTCGGATGGGCGTCGACGAGCATCCCGGCCACCAGCCGGGTGAACTGCCCGGCGAGCAGACGGGATTCGACGAGCGGGCCCGCCCGCCTCGCCTCGCCTCGCGCTCGGCCAGATCGACCAGCGACAGCCACGACCGCGCGGCGTCGGTCGATCGCGCGTGATCGAGCGTGAAGCGGGTGATCGACCCGTCGAATCCCCGGTCACGCGTCGCCTCGTCGATGACGGACGACGGAAGCCGTACGGTCCGCAGTTCGCAGAAGTCATGCCAGTCGAGGGTGAACTCGCGCACCGCGTCGATCACGACGGTCTCCCCGACCGTGACGGTGCGTGATCCCCGGCCGGACCGGATGGTGAGAGCCCCGCGTACGGGTGTCGAGGCCAGTACCCACCGCCCTAGCGGGCCGGGCTCGACGCCGACGTCGGTGCCGTAGCTCAGATGGTGGACGGCGACGTCGCCGACGGTGGCCTCGGTCTGCAGCGCCCGGAAGCGGGCACGGCCACCCCGGACACTAAGGCGGTGCGGGCAGTAGGCGGACCCGACCATCCCCGCGGCCCGGTCCGGGTCGCGGGTGTCCACCGTGATCTGCGGGGTCCTGATCTGTGACACGTGGCCTCCCGTGCGCGTAGCGGCCATCGGCGTCGCGCAGCGGCTGGAACGCGACGGTAGTGCGGTTCTACGTTCCTCGTCACCGATGCGCAACACGTGCGCACCGGAGAGAGGAACGACGATGGCGATCTATGTGCTGGTCCACGGCTCCTGGCACGACGGCGCCCTGTGGGGGCCGGTCGCGGAGCACCTGCGCGCCGACGGGCACGAGGTGCACACACCGACGGTCGCCGGACACGGCATCGGTGTGCGCAAGGACGTCGACCACGACGACTGTGTCTCGTCGATCGTCGACTACGTCGTCGAGCGGTCGCTGACGGGATTCGTGCTGCTCGGACACAGCTTCGGGGGAACGGTCATCGCCCGAGTCGCCGAGGAGATCCCCGACCGGATCACGCGTCTGGTCTTCTGGAACGCCTTCGTCCCCCTGCCCGGCAACTGCCTGATGGACGAGGTCCCGCCGCACTATCGCGAGATGTTCGAAGGCCTCGCCGCGGCGTCGGACGACAACACGGTGCCCATGCCGTTCCCGGTGTGGCGGGACGCGTTCATCCAGGACGCGGACCTCGAGCTCGCGACATCGACGCACCGGCAGCTCTCGACCGAGCCGTTCACGCCGTTCACCGACCGACTGGACCTGCAGCGCTTCTACGCGCTCGACATCCCGAAGAGCTACATCAACGCGACCGAGGACACCGCACTGCCGCAGGGGGAGTGGGGGTGGCATCCGCGGATGTCGAACCGACTCGGCGCGTTCCGCCTGGTCCAGCTGCCGGGCAGCCACGAGGTCATGTTCACCGCGCCCGAACTCCTGGCACGCAAGATCGTCGAGGCGGGACGGTCCTGAGCCTCGTCGCCGGGCAGGTCAGCGACGGACCCCGGCGTGCAGGACGTCCATGGCGAACTCTCGGGCGGGTCCGCCGAGGCGGGCGTTCAGATCCGCGAACATCTGCTCGGCGACCTCCCCGTTCCACCCGCGCGGCAGCACTTCCAGCGGCAGCCCGGGATCGAGGTAGGGAAGGCGCCGCCAGGCCGTCAGCATCGGGACGTAGGCGACGAACGCCTCGGTGGGATCGGTGATCGTCGCGTCGACGAGCGGCCGGTGGCGGCGGATGAAGTCGGCGTATGCGGCGGCGACCGCGTCGAGGTCCCACCAGCGCGGGACGCGTGTGCGCAGTTCCTTCACGCCGAGGTGGTCGGCGCGGAACAGTTCGACGTAGTCGGCGAGACCCTTGCGCCGCAGCATCGAGAGGGTCTCGTCGGCCAGCTGCGAGGGCGCGATCCACGTCCCCGGTGAGACGGTCCCGAATCCCAGGCTGCTCAACGACGTCCGCAGCGTGTGTCTCTTGTCGCGCTCGTTCTCGGGGATGGAGAACACCAGCAGCAGCCAGCCGTCCTCGAGGCGCGCGCGTCGGCGGTCGAAGATGCGGACGTCGCCCTCGGCGAGTGCGTCGAGTGTCGACGACGACAGCTCGTAGCCGGCGGTGCCGCCGTGGCGCAGGCCGCGCAGGATGTCGCGGCGCTTGAGCCGGGACACCGACGACCGCACCGACTGGCCGTCGACGCCGAGTTCCTGCATGAGCCGGATCAGCCCGGACACCGGCAACCAGTTGTCCTCGCTGCGTGCGTATAGCCCGTAGAGCGTGACGATGAGGTCGCGGGGCGCGATGTCGGCCGGGGCGGGCGCGACGGGATTCGTCACCGACATGGGTCCACCTTAAGTCCGGGGCGCCCGTCGACGACGCTCGGTGTTACATGTTTATATCGTGTCTATCGCGACCGTCAAGATTCGTGCATACTGACTCCACCGACGAGACCCCGACCCTGGAGGGCAGATCCGTGAGCGCACCGACCTCGGCCGCGACGGACACACCTGGTCCCACGACAGGCTCCGCGCATGTCGACACCTTCTGCCGCGACAACCTGCCGCCTGCCGACCTGTGGCCGGAGCTGCGGTTCGAACTCCCGGAGCTGCAGTACCCGGAGCGGCTGAACTGTGCGACGACGCTGATCGACGGGGCCGTCGCACGGTTCGGCCGCGACCGGCGGTGCATCGTCACGCCGGACGGGACCTGGTCCTACGGCGATCTCCTCGACCACGCGAACCAGATCGCGCACGTCCTCGTCGACGACCTCGGGCTGGTCCCCGGCAACCGAGTGCTGCTGCGCGGCCCCAACACGCCGTGGATCGTGGCCTGCTGGCTCGGCGTCATCAAGGCCGGCGGCGTCGTCGTCACCACGATGCCCTTGCTGCGGACACCCGAGCTGAACAAACTCGTCGACCTGTGCAGGCCGTCGATCGCGCTCTGCGATCACCGTTTCGTCGACGAACTGCTCCCCGTCGACGTCGCGACGACCGCGTTCGGCGGTCCCGGCGTCGGTGATCTCACAGCACTGGCCGCGGCCAAGCCCACGGGGTTCGACGACGTCGACACCGCCGCGGACGACGTCGTCATGCTGGCTCCGACGTCCGGTACGACCGGTGTCCCCAAGGCCACCATGCACTTCCACCGCGACGTCCTCGCCAACGCCGACACCTTCGCGCGCCACATCGTGGCGCCGACCCCCGACGACCTCTTCACCGGGACACCGCCGCTGGCGTTCACCTTCGGCCTCGGCGGACTCGTCGTGTTCCCGCTGTGGGCCGGCGCGGCGACCCTGCTCCTCGAGAAGCCCGCGCCCGCCGCGCTGGCCGGTGCGATCGAGGAATTCGGTGTCACCGTGCTCTTCACGGCGCCGACCGCGTACCGCGCGATGCTCAAGAGCGATCGCCCCGAGGCGCTGCGGTCGTTGCGACGGTGCGTCTCCGCCGGTGAGCACCTCCCTGCCTCGGTGTGGCAGGAGTTCCACGACCGCACCGGCGTACGCATCATCAACGGCATCGGGGGCACCGAGATGCTCCACATCTACATCTCGGCGGCCGACGACGACATCCGGCCCGGCTCGACCGGGCGCGCGGTGCCGGGTTTCCGGGCGAAGATCGTCGACGCGCTCGGCGACGACGTCCCCGACGGGCGGCCCGGACTGCTGGCCGTCCAGGGGCCGACGGGATGCCGTTACCTCGCCGACGAGCGGCAGCGGGACTACGTGAAGAACGGGTGGAATCTCACCGGCGACACCTACACCCGCGACGACGACGGCTACTTCTGGTACCACGCCCGCAGTGACGACATGATCGTGTCGTCGGGATACAACATCGCGGCGCCGGAGGTCGAATCCGTCCTCGACCAACACCCCGACGTCCTCGAGTCCGCGGTCATCGGTGTCGCCGACGACGAGCGCGGGATGATCGTGCACGCCACCGTCGTGCTCGCACCCGGTGTGGCCCGCGACGAGACCACGATCCGCGCACTGCAGGACTTCGTGAAAACCACTGCGGCGCCGTACAAGTACCCGCGCAGCATCGAGTTCGCCGACGCGCTCCCCCGGACCGAGAGCGGCAAGCTCCAGCGGTTCAAGCTGCGCCAGAACTGAGCACCGACCCGAACTCTCGACGAGGAGACACCCATGAAGATCGCCATCGTCGGCGGCGGACCCGCCGGCCTGTACTTCGCCGCACTCACCAAACAGCTCGACCCGTCGCACGAGATCACCGTCTGGGAACGCAACGCCCCCGACGACACCTTCGGCTTCGGCGTCGTGTTCTCCGACGAGACCCTCGGTGGCATCGAGCACGCCGACCCCGCGGTGTTCGCCGCGATGTCGGCGCAGTTCGCCCGCTGGGAGGACATCGACATCACCTACAAGGGGACGATGCTGACCTCCGGCGGCCAGGGGTTCGCGGCCATGAGCCGCAAGGAACTCCTGCACGTCCTGCAGCGCCGATGTGCCGATCTCGGTGTGACCGTGCACTACCGCACCGTCGCACCCGACGTCGACGACCTGCGTGCCGACAACGACCTGGTCCTCGCCTCCGACGGCGTCAACTCGGCGATCCGGGCTCGTTTCGCCGACGAGTTCGGCCCGAGCCTCGACGCCCGGCACAACAAGTACATGTGGCTCGGCACCGACCGCGTCTTCGAGGCGTTCGAGTTCTTCATCTGCGAGACCCCGTACGGCGTCATGCAGATCCACGCCTATCCCTTCAGCGACAGCCGCAGCACCTTCATCGTCGAGATGCACGAGAGGGTTTGGGAGCGAGCCGGATTCGGGGACTTCGCCGATCGGCAGTTCGCGCCGGGGGAGAGCGACGAGAAGTCGATCGCGCTGGTGCGTGACATCTTCCGCGACGTCCTCGACGGCCATGAGGTGTTCGCGAACAACTCCAAGTGGATCTCCTTCACCACGGTGCGCAACCAGAGGTGGGTCCACGACAACCTCGTGCTCATCGGCGACGCGGCCCACACCGCACACTTCTCCATCGGGTCCGGCACCAAGCTGGCGATGGAGGACGCGCTCGCACTCGCCGCCTGTGTCCACGAGAACGATTCTCTGCCAGAGGCTCTCGCCGCGTACGAAGCAGAGCGCCGACCCGTCGTCGAGTCGGTTCAGCGCGCCGCTCAGGCGAGCCTCGAGTGGTTCGAGTCGATCTCCGACTACACCGACCAGGACCCCGAGCAGTTCGCCTTCAACCTGCTCACGCGCAGCCGGCGCATCACCTACGACAACCTGCGCCTGCGGGACGACGAGTTCGTCGACGCGATCGACGGCTGGTACCTCGCCCAGGACGCGTCGGTCACCGATCCGCGCCCGCCCATGTTCTACCCGTACCGGGTGAAGGACCTGGAGCTGAAGAATCGCGTCATGGTGGCGCCGATGGACATGTACTCCGCGGTCGACGGAGTGCCCGGCAGGTTCCACCTCGTACACCTCGGCAGCAAGGCGCTGGGCGGCGCCGGCCTGGTCATGACCGAGATGGTCTGCGTGTCCGAGACCGGCCGCATCACCCCAGGCTGCACCGGCATCTACAGCGAGGCGCAGCGCGAGTCCTGGCGCGAGATCGTCGACTTCGTGCACGAGACGACCTCGGCGAAGATCGCGATCCAGATCGGCCACTCCGGCCGCAAGGGCTCGACGAAGCTGATGTGGGAGGGCATCGACGACCCGCTCGAGAAGGACAACTGGGAGGTCGTCGGACCGTCGCCGCTGCCCTACGGTCCCGACAGCGCCACCCCCCGTGAGCTCCGCGCCGACGAGCTCGACGCCCTGTGCGCGCAGTTCGTCGACGCCGCGCGCGCCGCATCGGACGTCGGATTCGACCTTCTCGAGCTGCACTGCGCACACGGCTACCTGCTGTCGTCGTTCCTGTCGCCGCTGGCCAACACCCGCACCGACGAGTTCGGCGGGTCGCTGGAGAACCGGATGCGGTTCCCGTTGCGTGTCTTCGACGCCGTACGCGCCGCGTGGGGTGAGGACAAGCCGATCTCCGGGCGCATCTCCGCCACCGACTGGGCAGAGGGCGGCATCACGATCGACGACGCCGTGCAGATCGCGCGCGAGTTCGCCCGGCACGGTGTGGACCTCATCAACGTGTCGTCGGGTCAGGTGGTCAAGCACGAGAAGCCGGCGTTCGGCCGCAGCTACCAGACGCCCTTCGCCGACCGCATCCGCAACGAGGTCGGGCGGGAGTTCGGCACCGGCATCATCGCCGTCGGGGCGATCTCGTCCTACGACGACGTCAACTCGGTCCTGCTCGCCGGACGTGCCGATCTGGTGGCCATCGGGCGCGCGCACCTGTACGACCCGCAGTGGACGCTCCACGCCGCGGTCGAGCAGGAGTACCGCGGTCCCGGAGCCGAGTGGCCCGACCCGTACAGGGCCGGCAATCGCAAGCCGCCGAGCGGACGCACCGACGGCCCGCCCCCGCGGTTGGAGCTCGTCCGGTCCCAGGGCGAGGCGCAGCGTCGCCGTCGCTGGATCCCGAACGCCTGACCGCAGCCGTGGCAGTTCGTGTCGCTCACCGACACGGACTGCCACAGCTGTACGGACGGATCGTCAGTCGGCACGCCGACGGAGGGTGTGACTCGGGAGCTCGCCGAACCGTGCGTGGTAGTCGTGAGAGAACCGTCCGAGATGGAGGATGCCCCACCGCAGCGCGACGTCGGTCACCGAGTCGGCCTCACCCGCGCGGAGGTCATGGTGGATGTGATCGAGCCGGACACCGCGGATGTAGGCGCCGGGCGACATGCCGTACTCGGCACGGAACGCGACCTGCAGTGTTCGGGTGCTGGTCCCCGCGCCCACCGCGACCTCGGCCACGGACAGCGGTTCCGCACACCGACTGTGGATGACGTCGAGTGCGCGGCGGAGCGCCCGACGCGCTGACGGCGAGACCTGACCGATCGTCGCCGCCCGGTCCCGGCCCGCGGTGCCTGCCGAGTCCACGGCGGCGACCAGGCTGTCGATCACCGCGATCCCCAGAGATGCGGCGAGCGTTGCGGACTCGGGATGGCGCCGGCTGTCCGCGTGGCTCACGGCCGCGTCGACGAGTGACCGCAGGGTGCGGCCCGGTCCCGTCGTCAGGTCCAGAGTCGTCGTGCCCGGTGTGCGCGGCTCACCGACCGCGGACACGGACCTGTCGGCATATGCGCGCGGGGTCACCTGCACCATCAGACGGGGATTATGGGCGCCGTACGCCATCCGCACCGATTCGCCGACAGCGGTCACCACTGCTTGTCCGGGACCCAGGGCGTGGTCGTCGCCGCGGGAGGCTACACGAGAGTGACCCGCCAGGGGTATCTGCACCAGGACGAACGGGAGCCCGTCGCTGATGACGTCGACATCGGTGCGGTAGTCGATGTAGTGGATCCCGATGTGGCCGAGCGTCGTCGCGTTGTGGGTGAGCGAGAGACCGCGCGCCCGGACGGTGAGCCGATGCGGACAGAGCGATCGGGCGACGGCGGCGCGAGCGGCGTCGAGATCGGTTGTGCGGACGATGGTGTGGTCGGCCAGCGGAAGGGACGTCGACATGGTGCTCCTCGTCGGGCCGGGATGGCTCCGAGTCTGCTCGTCGGCGATCACGTGACCGTTGCATCCCGGTTGCCACAGCGTAAGTCGCGCGACGGACAGGAGGTGCGGAATGTGGATAGCGGTCGGTCGGCGGGTGCCGGACGATCGACGACATCGGTGAGCGGTCATCCGCGACACCGGCATTCCCATCGGTCACAACTCATCCGAGGTACGCATGCACACCATGTCCGCTGACACGCCCCACCTACGTCTGGGGTTGTTCTCGTCGAACTGCTCCGGCGGGCTCGCCGTGACCACCATCCCCGAACGGTGGTCGGGCTCGTGGGAGGACAACCTGCGCCTGGCCCGACTCGCCGACGAGGTCGGGATCGACTTCATGCTGCCGATCGCACGGTGGATCGGTTACGGCGGTGAGACGAACTTCCACGAGGGGGTTCTGGAGCCCATCCCGTGGGCGACGGCGATCCTCGCGTCGACGACGCACCTCCAGGCCTTCGCGACCGTCCACACCGCCTTCAACCATCCGGTCGTCAGCGCGAAGCAGATCGCGACGATGGACCAGGTGGCACCGGGGCGGGCCGGACTCAACGTCGTCGCCGGGTGGAATCAGCCCGAGTACGCGGCCCTCGGGGCGGATCTGCCCCAGGACCACGACTCGCGCTACGCCATGGCCCAGGAATGGTTCGACATCGTCACCGATCTCTGGAGCCGCGACGGTCGGTGGGACCACCACGGCCGGTTCTGGGATCTGACCGGCGTCGAGGCCATGCCGAAGCCGCGTGACGGTCGGGTACCGGTCCTCAACGCGGGCTCGAGCGCGCAGGGCAGGGCTTTCGCCGCCCGTAACGCCGACCTGGTGTTCACCATCGTCGGCGGCACCGACGACGGTGCCGACGTGGTGGCCGGGGTTCGAGCCGATGCTCAGGCACAGGGCCGGACTGCCGGCGCGGTCACGCCGACCCACGTCGTCTGTCGGCCGACCCGCGCCGAGGCGGAGGAGTACCTCCACTACTACGCCGAGGAGAACGCCGACTGGGATGCCGTCGACAACCTGATGCGGTTGCAGGGCATGCACGCCCAGTCGTTCACCCCGGAGATGCTGGCCACGTTCCGCGGGCGTTTCGCGGCGGGACACGGGACGTGTCCGCTGATCGGCACACCCGACGACGTCGCCGACGAGATCGAGAAGTTCGCCCGCGCCGGGTTCGACGGGATCACGATGTCGTTCGTCGACTACATCGGCGAGTTGCAGTACTTCGCGGATGAGGTGCTGCCGCGGTTGGAGAAGCGCGGGATACGCCCTGCCCGCTGACGAGACCGAATCCGTGGTGATCCTGCCTGCTGAGCGGGATCACCACGGACTCGTCGCGGTCAGTGAGACGCGAACGCCTCGTGGAGCCACCAGGCGCCACCGTCGGGGGCGACCTTGGCGTCGAGGAGGATCGGCCGGTCACGGGGGCCGGCGACCCAGGCGCGCAACGGCTCCAGGTCGGCGACGCTGCGCACGGTGTGGGCCTCGAAGCCGGCGCCGCGGGCGAGGGCGGCGACGTCGGTGTCGGGGAAGGTCACCGTCGACAGGTCGGTGTCGGGGTGGTCCTCGCCCCCGAAGTGGTGGACCTCGGCACCGTAGGCGCTGTCGTCGTAGCAGACGACGACCATCGGGATGCCGAGTCGCACAACGGTCTCGAGCTCCGCTGCACTCATCAGCAGACCTCCGTCACCGGCCGCGACCACGGGAAGCCGGTCGGGCTGGGCGAGTGCTGCACCGATGCCCGTCGCGAGGCCGAGGCCGATCGACTGGAACGCCTGCGTGAAGCAGAATCCGTTCTGGTCCGGAACCGAGATGTGGGTGCTCGGGTAGCCCATGAAGTTGCCGGAGTCGATCGACAGGATCTTGTCGGCGGGCAGGATGTCGTCGAGCGCGATCGACAGTGCCCTGGGATCGATGTGGCTGTCGGTGGAGATGTCGTCGACGGCGACATCCCGCCACCGAGACGACGTCGCGATGCGCTCGCCGACCTCGTGGGTCCGGTACCGCTGCGCGCCGGGTGTCACCTGCGCGAGGACGTCGCTCGCGGTCAGCCCGACGTCGCCGTGGACGGCCAGGTGGACCGGCCGATGCTTGCCGAGCGCTGTGCGATCGTCGTCGACCTGCACGACGACGGTCTCGTCGCCGATCAGCCGACCGTGACGCATCGTCCACATGTTCAGGGCGCAGCCCCACGCGACGATGAGGTCGGCGTCGGCGATGAGCTCGGCGGTGGTGGGGGAGGAGAACCCGCCGGAGATGCCGAGGGACCACGGGTCGTCGTGGAACAGCCCGTTCGCGACCGCCGACGTCGCGAGCAGTGCACCCGCCGCCTCGCCGAGCTGTCGTAGGGGTTCGGCGTGGGCACGGGATCCCCGCCCGCACACGAACACGGGTCGCGATGCCGCGCCGATGATCTCGACGAGCCGCGCGACGGCGTCGGCGTTCGTTCGCACGGGTGCGACGGGCGCAACCGGCGGGATCGGCGCGACGACCGCCGCCGCGGCCTGGACGTCGAGCGGCATGTGCAGCACGACGGTCCGGCGCTCGTCGAGAGCTGTCCGGTACGCACGCGCGGTCTCGGCGACCGCGGTGGCCGCCGACGTCAGCCGCATGCTGACCGCGCCGACGGCGTTGGTGATCGCGTCCTGGTCGATGCGGAAGTTGGAGTGCAACGACGCCGCCGGGGTGTCGGCGGCCACCACCAGCAGCGGGGTGCGGCTCTTGGCGGCCTCCCCGATCCCGGTGAGCGCGTTGGTGAACCCGCACCCCTGGTGCAGCGTCACCACCCCGACGCGTCCGCTCATCCGGGCGTACGCGTCGGCCATGGTGGCCGCCCCACCCTCGTGGCGGGCTGCGACGTAGGGGATCTCGCGCGCGACGAGTGCGGTGGTCACGTCGAAGTTGCCGCTGCCGACGACACCGAACGCGCGGTCGACGCCGAGTGTCACGAGCACGTCGGCGACGACGTCGGCGGTGGTCCGGGTGGTGACGGCGGTCCCGGTCAGCGTGGCGGTCATCGCTGCACCATCGCCAACACGCGGGCAGGGCTGCCGGAGCCGCCGACGATGGGCAGCGGTGCGACGACGATGACGGTCCCGGTCGGGGGGAGTTGGGCGAGGTTCTGGAGTTGGGTGAGGCCGAATTTTCCGGCGCCGAGGAAGAAGTGGTGGCAGGGGAACATCGGGTCGAATCCGGCGGCGACGCCGGCGTCGGTGCCGACGGTCTCGACGCCGAATCCGAACAGTGTCGTCTCGTGGGCGAGCCATTGGGCGCAGTCGACGGAGACGCCGGGGGTGTGTGAGCCGTTGTCGTCGACGTTGAGGAATGCCTCGGAGTCGGCGGATCGTTCGTCCCAGCCGGTGCGGAAGAGCAGCCAGCCGTTGTCGGGGAGGGGGCCGTGTTCGTCCTGCCAGGCGAGGACGTCGGCCTTCTGGAGGAGGAAGTCGGGGTTGTCGGCGACGCGGTCGGAGACGTCGAGGACGGCGGCGGGTCCGATGAGGCGGGAGACGGGGGCGGAGGTGATGTCGCCTTTGTCTTTGCCGGTGGCCCAGTGGTTGGGGGCGTCGACGTGGGTGCCGACGTGTTCGCCGGTGTGGATGTTGTTCCAGTACCAGCCGGGTCCGGCGTCGTCGTAGGCGCTGATCTGCTCGAGGGAGAACGGGATGGTGTTGGCGAACGGTTCGGGCAGGTGCAGGATCGGTGTGGATGCCTGCAGGGGTGCGGTGAGGTCGAGGACCTCGATGCGTCCGTCGGCGACGGCCGCGACGAGCTCGGAGAGCTGGGTCATGGTGTGTCCCTTCATCGGTGGGTGATCATGCCGCGCAGGCGGTCACGGACTCGGGTGGTGACGGGCGGGGTGGTCAGCGACCCGGCGACGATCACGCCCGATCCTCCCCCGAGTCCCGGACCGGGGTGGGTCGATGCGCCGATGTGCCAGAGCCCGGGCACAGCCGTCCTGTGTGACCCGCGCCCGACGGTCGGACGCCACAGGAAGTTCTGGTCGAGTTCGGCGCTGCCGCCGTACGGATCGCCGTTCTCGGCGTTGACGTTGCGCGTCTGCAGGTCCGGCGGGGTGATGGTGTCGATGCCGACGATCGACGCCCGCAGACCGGGCGCGTGTACCTCGATCCGGTCGAGCACACGGTCCACGTACGCGCGTGTGACGTCGTCGGTCCAGCGGCCGTCGACGGCGATCGTTCCGCCGGCGTCGCCCGTCGGGGCGAACGGCACCTCCTGCAGCTGGATCCACAGGGACCCCGCTCCCGCCGGCACACGGGACGGGTCGATCACGAACTGCTGTCCGACGACGACGGTCGGGGTGGTCGGGAGAAGTCCCGCCTCGGCCTGGGCGCACGCGACCGCGGTCGTCGCGGACCCGTCGGACACATGGATCAACGGTGTGGAGTCGAGACGGGTGTCCCGCCACCGCGGCGCACGGTCGAGTGCGACGTGGATCTGCATCGCCGCTCGGCCGGACCGGTAGCGGCGGGCGACGGTCACAGCCGAACCGGCCACCGACGGCTCCAGCAGCCGCCCGTAGAGCGCTCCCGGCGACACCGATGCGATCACCGCACGGGTCGCTCGTGCGCGGCGGCCGTCGGCGAAGACCACCCCGGTCGCGCGGCCGCCGGAGACCTCAATCCTCTCGACGTCCGCTCCGGTCTCGACGATGACGCCGCGCTCGACGAGAAGTGACCGGAACGCGTCGACGAACCGCGCGGCGCCGCCGGCGACGATCGGCAGACCGGCTCCGTGCATGGTGGCCGCGAAGATCGGGATCATCAGGCCGCCGGACGCGCTGTCAGGGGCGAGGCCCGAGTGCAGGAGCCACGGCACCCAGAGGTGGTCGACCTCGTCGCCGAGGAATTCGCGCCGACACCACCCCCGTCCGCTGCTGACCGCGTCCCGTACCAGCGTCTCGACACCGTCGAACCTGTTGCGCCGCAGCAGCCCCGCCGCGGCGGAGACGGTCGCGCCGCTGCGGAACTCGCTGCCGAGGATGCCGCCGATGAGGTCGGCGTCGGCGCCGAATGCGTCGAGTGCCGCGAGGTAGCGCTCCTTGTCGCCGGCGTCGGCGAAATCGGTCAGCGAGGGGTCGCGGTGTGCGACCGTCGCCCGGCCGTCTGCCGCGATCGACGCCGTCACCAGGTCGTCGGTGTTGCGGTACTCGAGGCCGTGTCGGTGCAGGTCGTCGCCGAGCTCGGCGTACGCGCCACCGGTGACGAACAACGGATGCCAGGACGAGTAGGTGTCGTGCACGTAGCCGGGGACGGTGCGCTCGGCGCTGTCGATGAAGCCACCGATCGAGTCGGCCCGCTCGGCGATCCGCACACTCCATCCGGCCCCGGCCAGCAGCGCCGCGGCGACGAGTCCGTTGATGCCCGACCCGACGACGACGGCGTCGGTGGTGTCACCCATCGCCCCTCCTTCCCCGGCCCGGAGGGCCGGCCCATGCATGCATGCGTCCGTCCTCATTCGACTGTCCTCGCCGCGCGGGTGCAAGCAACCCTGCGCGGCGTGGACAACGCCCGCGCAAACGGGATAGTCGCAGCTCAGACCCGTCGCTAACGTCGCCGACACGCCACGTGCCCACCAGGCGCGACATCATCGGCCACAGGAGGCAGCGAATCATGAGGACCGCGATCATCGGGGCCGGCTTCGCCGGTCTGAGCAGTGCGAAGGTGCTGCGGGAGTGTGGCATCGACGTCACCGTCTTCGACCGCACGCCCGACGTGGGGGGCGTCTGGAGCGCCACCCGGCGTTACCCCGGCCTCCGCACGCAGAACAACAAGGGCACCTACGCCCTGTCCGACCACCCGATGCCGAAGTCGTTCCCGCAGTGGCCGACCGGCGAGCAGGTGCAGAGCTACCTGCAGGACTACGTCGACAAGTTCGCGCTGGGACCCGTCCTGCGGCTGTCGACCGAGGTCATCGCGGCCGAGCCCCGGCCCGAGGGCGGGTGGGACCTGACGACCGCCCACGACGGGTCTACGTCGACGGAGACCTACGACCACCTCGTCGTCGCGAACGGCATCTTCTCCCGGCCGCGCCTGCCAGAGATCCCCGGGCTGGACGCGTTCCGCGCCGCCGGCGGACAGGCGATGGCCGCGAGCGACTTCCACGACCTCGAGGACGCGCGCGGCAAGAACGTCATCGTCCTGGGATACGGCAAGTCCGCGTGTGACGTCGCGGTCCCGATCAGCGACGTCGCGGGGACGACGACAGTCGTGGCGCGGCAGCTGCTGTGGAAGATGCCGCGCAAGCTCGGCGGGCTCCTCAACTACAAGTTCCTGATGCTCACCCGGATGGGGGAGGGGCTGTTCCGCTACATCGAGCCCGTCGGGTTCGAGCGCTTCCTGCACGGCCCGGGCGACCCCGTCCGCAAGTCGATGATCGGCTCCGTCCAGTCCGTGATCACCCGGCAGCTCAAGCTGAAGGAGATGGGCCTGGTCCCGAACGGCACGTTCGAGGACATCGCCCGCAGCACCGTGAGTCTCGCGACCGAGCGCTTCTACGAGCAGGTCGTCGAGGGCGCGATCGACGTGCGCCGCGATGCCGAGGTCGCCCGTCTCGTCGTCGACGACTCCGGCCGCTGGGCCGAGCTCACCACCGGCGACCGCATCCCGGCCGACGTGGTCGTCGCGGCGACCGGCTTCCACCAGGAGGTGCCGTTCTTCTCGGCCGAGATCAACGACGCGCTGACCGACGACCGGGGCAACTTCCAGCTCTACCGGCAGATCCTGCCGCTCACCGTCAAGGACCTGACCTTCGCCGGCTACAACTCGTCGTTCTTCAGCCCGCTGTCGGCGGAGATGTCGGCGGTGTGGATCGCGGCACACCTGCACGGTGCGCTCGACCTTCCCTCGGTCGACGAGATGCGTGCCCACGTCGACCGCCGTCTGGCGTGGATGGAGGAGCGCACCCGCGGGAAGCACGCGCGCGGCACCAACATCATCCCGTTCTCGATGCACAACATCGACGAGGTGCTCGGCGATCTCGGTCTCGACGTCGGCAAGGGCACGAAGGCGATGCAGTGGCTCGCCCCGGTGAAGCCCGGTTCGTACAAGTCGGTCACAGCCAAGCTCCGTAAGCGGCTGGGGACCACGCCCACCGGCGCCGACGCGCAAGGACTCAAACTGGCCGGCTGACAGCGATTCCCGCGACAGACCTCGACTCCCGCGACTGAGAACACAGTCGCGGGAGTCGATTCCGTTCGCGGGAGGGTCAGGGCCAGAAGACCTGGCCGCCCTGGAAGTTCTGGCCGAACCGGTTGCCGATGCGGAACTCGTCGCCGGTCGGCAAGCCGAGCGTCCCGCCCGGGCCGCCGCGCGCGGCATAGCGGTTGAGGATCTCGCCCCACACGATGTGCGTGTTGGTCGTGGCCCCCCAGTAGACGTTTCCGCCCTGGAAGAACTGCTTGCGGCCCTTGCCGTTCGCGTCGAGCTCGTCGGTGATGGGCCAGCCCAGGGGGCCGCGCTCGAAGTTCTTGGTGCCCCACTTCACGCGGATGGCGCCGCCGATCTGGTGGGCGACACCCCCGGACACGCTGGCCTTCCAGTAGAACGCGGTGTCGTTGGCGAACCGCTGGAAGCGACCGTAGGCCGCGGCCGGGAGCTCGTTGGACGTCGGCACGCCCCACTTCTCCTGACCACCGGTGGCCTTGTAGGCGTCCAGGATGCGGCCGCCCACTGTGAACTCGCCGTAGGTCTCGTCGGCGGAGGCCACCGCCGTCTGACCGGCCCCGACGACGGCCACCGCCATCGCCGCGACGGCGGCTGCTGTCAGACGTTCCTTGATGCGCATCGTGAGGTCCTCCTCGTTCGTCGGGTGCCGTCACCGGCTCGTACGAACGCTATCGAGGACCCTCGGACGTTTGTTACGGACACTCAGGACATGTCGGACGAACGCGCTACACCTACTCCGCGAGACGCGGGATCGCCGGGACGGCCTGCTCCGGCCCCATGGCGGAGTAGCCGCCGTCGACGGCGTAGTCGGCGCCGGTGACGAACGACGCGGCAGGGGATGCGAGGAACGCGACGACCTCGGCGACCTCTGCGGGATCGCCGACGCGGCCGGGGAAGTGGAAGTCCGCGGCGACGGCGTCGGTCTTGGCGCGGTCGCCGCCGGACAGGCGGTCCATGATCGCCGACCATGTCCAGCCCGCGACACCGAGTTCACGCGGATCCCGTCCGCGGCGTAGTCCATCGCCATCGAGCGCGTCACCTGCACGACGGCGGCCTTGCCGGCGGGGTAGAGCCACCGGCCGGTCTGTGCGACCTTCGACGAGATGCTGCCGAAGTTGACGATCGCCC
>JAQIJH010000037.1:0-55861 GCA_036946345.1 Gordonia paraffinivorans
AGATCGCGATGAGCCAGTCACTCATGGCCCCCGGCGTCACCCGTCCCCGCGCGGCCCACGTCGAGCCGCGCACGGCTCGTCGTCACCCGCTCGACCCGTCGCCCCGCCGCAGCCCGCGGGTCCGCGGCACCCGCACCCGCTCGACGCCGGACACGCCCTGCCGCCACCGGGTCGCGTCCCGCCGTCACCGAGCCGCGTCGCCCGGTCGCGCCCGCGCCGCGGCCCGTCGGGTCCGTCTGCCGCACAGGGTCGGGACGGACCGGACTCGGCCGTCCCGCCCGGGTGGGCTGGGGGGGCGGCGATCCTCGCCGGCCTCGCGCTCGCGGTGGCGGTCTGGGCGGTCGTCGTGGGCGGCTCGATGGTCGCCGACGAACACGCCCCGGCCGTGGTGGGCAGCAGTGTCGTGCACGTGCGCGGCGGGGAGTCGCTCAGTGCACTGGCCGCGCGGACCGTCCCGGACGCCCCGGTCGCGCAGGTGGTGGCCGACATCCGCGAGATGAACCACCTCGAGGGCTCCGCCCTGGTCCCGGGCCAGCCGCTGCTCGCCCCCCAGTACGCCCGCTGACGCAGTACGTCCGCTGACGCAGCACGCCCGGCGGGACGAACGGAGGTGGTCGTGTCGTACCCACTGCTCGTGGACACGGGTGACCTGGTACCCGTCGTGTTCGCACCGGCCCCGGCGGTCCCGGCCGCACCACCGCCCCGGTATCCTCGACGGGTACGGATCACATCGATCCACCCGGTCCGTCCCGGGCACACCCGCCCGACGCCGGCCCTCCGAGCACCGAGGACGTCGCGATGCGCTGCCCGTTCTGTCGACACGAGGACACGCGCGTCGTGGACTCCCGTGTCGCCGACGAGGGACAGGCGATCCGTCGACGCCGCTCGTGCACCGAGTGCGGGACGCCGCTTCACCACGGTCGAGAGCGCCGTGCTCGCCGTGGTGAAACGCAACGGCGTCACCGAGCCCTTCTCCCGGGAGAAGGTCATGCGCGGCGTGCGCCGCGCCTGCCAGGGTCGTGCCGTCGACGAGGATCGTCTGGCCCTCCTCGCGCAGCAGGTGGAGGACACGGTCCGCGCGTCGGGTTCGGCCGAGATCCCCAGCAACGAGGTGGGACTGGCCATCCTCACGCCGCTGCGAGAGCTCGACGAGGTCGCCTACCTGCGCTTCGCGTCGGTCTATCGGTCGTTCGAGTCCGCCGACGACTTCCAGCGCGAGATCGACGACCTGCGCGCCGCCCGTCACGTCGGTGCAGGATCAGGCGGCCAGGGCGTCGATCGCCCGTAGGACCCGCTTCTCCGACACCGGGAACGGCGTCCCCACCCGCTCCGCGAACAGACCCACCCGCAATTCCTCGACCAGCCAGTGCGCGTGGTCGTTGACGGCGTCGCGCCGTGTCGGGGCGCACCGCGCGACAACCTGTGCCCAGTGGTCGACGACACGGTCCACCGCGTCGATGCCGCGGGAGTCGGTCGACGCGGCCGCGGGCAGACGGCGCAAACGCACCACGATCGCGTCGAGGTAGGCCGCGAGCCGGCGTCGTTGCGCCGCCGGGGTGTCGCCGACGAACCCGGCATAGATCAACTGCGACAACTGGTCTCGCACATCTGCCGTCGCGCGGCTCTCGCCGAGGCGACCGAGCTCGGCGTCCACGGCCGGAAGGCGCGTGAGCGCGTCGGCGACGGTGCCGAGTATGGCCTGTGCATGCTGCCCGGCGACCGCCGCGACGCGTGCACGCAGGGCCGCGAACGTCTCCGGGTCGCGGACATCGCCGGTGTCACCGGCGGCCTCGACGATCGCGGCGCGGGTGCAGTCGGCGAGCAACGCCTCCACCGACGGGTACGGACTCTGCGACAGCGCGAGCCGCTGCGCCATCGGGAGCGCGGAGGCGGCCGACGGCTTCAGCGGCGGTACGGACAGCTGCAACAGCCGCAGCACCGCGCGATGTGTCGACGCGCGCGCGGCCGCTGCGGTGGTCTCCAGCACGGGGGTCACCCCGCCCTCGACCACACGGAGTGCCGGGTGACTCGTCACGGTCTGACCGGCGACCACCTCGGTCACCTGGGGTTCGAGGATCCCGATCGTCGACGCCGTCCAGCTCGTCACCACCGGGGCGGCCGGTCGGGACGGTGTGTCTGGCGCGGACCGGGGCGCGGACCGGGCGGGCTGCTCGACGGCCTGGACGAGCGCGGCGAGCGACTCCGCCTCGGCCACGACGTCCCCGGCGTCGTCGACCGCGGCGAAACGCAGCGCGAGGTGCGGGGGCAGAGCGGACGGGTCGAAATCGTCGGCGACGACGGACACCCCGGTGAGGCGGGTGATCTCGCGCGCGAGTCCCGTGACGACCGGTTCGCTGCGCGGCGTCAGCGCCGCCATCGCCTGCGGTCCGACGTCGGCCGCAGGACCGAGCCGGCGCCGGATCGACTTCGGGAGCGTGCGGACCAGGGCGACCGCGAGATCGTCGCGCAACCCCGGGACGAGCCAGTCGAACCCGGCCGGGCGGATGCGGGCAGCAGAGCGATCGGGACGAGCACGGTGATCCCGTCGTGGGTGCTGCCGGGGGAGAAGCGGTAGATCAGGCGCAGTCGCGCCTCGCCCTGCTGCCACACGTCGGGGAACTGCCCGGCCGACACCGCGGTGGTGTCCGCGACGTCCTCGGGGGTCAGGTCCAGCAGGTCGGGGCCGGCTGCGTCGCGTCTTCTTCCACCAGGCGTCGAAGTGCGCTCCCGACACGACGTCGGCGGGGATCCTGGCGTCGTAGAAGTCGTACAGCTGATCGTCGGAGATCACGAGGTCGCCGCGGCGGGCCCGGTCCTCGAGTTCGCGCGCCTCCTCGAGCAGGGCGCGGTTGTGGGCGAAGAACGCATGCTGCGTACGCCATTCGCCCTCGACGAGCGCACGGCGCAGGAACAGGTCGCGGGACGCCTCGGGGTCGATCCGGCCGTAGGGGACCGCCCGGCGTGCGACCAGTGGCACGCCGTACAGGGTGACGCGCTCGTAGGCCATCGCCGAGCCCCGCTTGATCGACCAGTGCGGCTCGCTGTACTGACGCTTGGCGAGGTCGCCGCGAGACGCTCGGCCCACTCCGGCTCGATGCCGGCGACCGTGCGGGCGAACAGCCGTGAGGTCTCGACGATCTCGGCGGCCATGACGAACCGTGGGGCTTCTTCGCCAGGCCGGAACCGGGGAAGACGACGAACCTCGTGCCGCGCGCACCGAGGAACTCCCGGGTGTCGCCCTCCCGCACGCCGATCTGACCGAGCAGCCCGGCGAGGACGGACTGGTGCACGGCGGCGGCGTTCGGATCGGGGGCCTCGTCCGTGGGGCGGGTGACGGTCCATCCCTTGTCGACGACGATCCGCTCGAGCTGGCCGACGAGGTCGCGCCACTCGCGGATCCGCAGCCAGTGCAGGAACTCCCGGGCGCACTGCCGGCGGAACTGATTGCCCGACAAGGCCCGACGCTGGTCCTCGACATGACGCCACAGGGCGAGGATGGACAGGAAATCCGACCCGGCGACGGCGAACCGGGCGTGCATCTCGTCGGCGGCCTGGCGGTGCTCGGTGGGCCGTTCGCGGACGTCGGGCAGCGACAGGGCGGCCACGATGACGAGCACCTCGTAGAGGACGCCCTGCTCGTGTGCGGCGACGACCATCCGCGCCCACCGCGGCTCGATGGGCAGGCTCGCGATGTCGCGGCCGACCCCGGTGAGCTCACGGTCGTCACCGCGGCCGCGCAGCGCGCCGAGTTCTCCAGCAGGCCGACGCCGTCGCGGATCGCCCGTGGGTCGGGCGGGTCGACGAAGGGGAACCGCGCGACGTCGCCGAGGTCGAGTGCGGCCATGGTGAGGATGACCGACGCGAGGTTCGTGCGCCAGGATCTCCGGGTCGGTGAACGCGGGGCGCGCCTCGAAGTCGTCCTCGGAGTAGAGACGGATCGCGATGCCGTCGGCGACACGTCCACACCGACCGGAGCGTTGGCGCGCCGACGCCTGCGAGATCGGCTCGACGGGGAGTCGCTGCACCTTCGTACGCGTGGAGTACCGGGAGATGCGGGCGGTCCCCGCGTCGACGACGTATCGGATGCCGGGGACGGTGAGCGAGGTCTCGGCGACGTTGGTGGACAGCACGATCCGTCGACCCGAGCTGCGGGAGAACACCCGGTTCTGGTCCGCGGTCGACAGCCGCGAGAACAGGGGGAGGACCTCCTCGTCGGGGTGCGAGCGTCGCAGGCTGTCGGCGGTGTCGCGGATCTCGCGTTCGGTGGCGAGGAACACGAGGATGTCGCCGGGGCCCTCGCGGCGCAGTTCCGTGACCGCCGCCCCGGATTCCCCCCGATGGCGTCGAGGTCCTCGTGATCGCCCTCGTCGTCGGACTCGCGCACGAGCGGGCGATACCGCACCTCGACGGGATAGGTCCGCCCCGACACCGAGATGACCGGCACCGGTGCGTCGTCGGTGGCGAAGTGGTCGGCGAACGGCCGGGGTCGATGGTGGCCGAGGTGATGATGACCTTGAGGTCGGGGCGGCGGGGGAGCAGTTGCTTGAGGAAACCGAGGATGAAGTCGATGTTGAGACTCCGCTCGTGGGCCTCGTCGACGATGATCGTGTCGTAGGCCCGCAGCAGACGGTCGCGGGCGAGTTCGGCGAGCAGGATGCCGTCGGTCATCACCTTGACCAGCGTGTCGGCGTTCGACCGGTCGTCGAAGCGGACCGAGTACCCCACGGCCGCACCGAGATCGGTATGCGTCTCCTCGGCGATACGGGTCGCGACGGACCGCGCGGCGATCCGCCGCGGCTGGGTGTGTCCGATGGCGCCGCGCACGCCCCGGCCGAGTTCGAGGCAGATCTTGGGCAGCTGGGTCGTCTTGCCCGAGCCGGTCTCGCCCGCGATCACCACGACCTGGTGGGCAGCGATGGCGTCGCGGATCTCCTCGCGCGCCGCCGACACCGGCAGGTCGGCGGGATAGTCGAGCCGGGGCACGAGCGCTCGCCGACGGTCGAGTCGCTGCGTCGCCCGCGCGACGGCACTCTCGAACGCCGCACGGTCCTCCTCGGACCGGACGCGGCGGGCCCGCCGGTGCAGTCGATGCGCGTCGGCGATGGTGACGTCGTCGTCGGGGATCGGGACCGTCGCGACGGGCGGGCCCGACGACGCGCCGTCCGACCGGCGTCGGGACCCTCCCCGGTGTCGGCGCGGACGGCGCGCCGGGCGCGGGGACTCGTCGGACATGGCCTGACCAGGATAGTGGTCGGTTCCTGCGGCGCTCGCCGCGGCGGGCATGATGGGCGCCATGACGTCGACTCTGTGGCACGGTTTCGCCGACATGGGTGCGGTCAGCGCGAGCGGCCCGTTCGCGATCGCGAGCGGCTCGGGCACGCGGATCACCGACACCCACGGGACCGAGTACATCGACGCCACCGCAGGACTCTGGTTCACCAACGTCGGGCACGGTCGCGCCTCCATCGCCGATGCCGTCGCGCAGCAGCTCCGGACGGTCGCCCACGTCTCGGGCTTCGGCGACGTGATGCCCGCGGTCACCGTCGAGTTGGCCGACCGGCTCGGCACCCACGCTCCCGTCCCGGGCAGCAAGGTGTTCTTCACCTCGGGCGGCAGCGACTCCGTCGACTCGGCGGCGAAGCTGGCGCGCCGGTACTGGCACGAGATGGGCCGCCCGGAGAAGCGGATCGTCGTGGGGCGGACGAAGGCGTACCACGGCATGCACGTGGCGGGGACGGCGCTGTCGGGGCTGCCACCGAACCGCGAGGGCTACGGGACGCTCATGACCGACGCGGCCACCGTCGACTTCGACGACGCGAAGAGTCTCCTGGGGCTGATCGAGCGGGTCGGGGCCGAGTCGATCGCGGCGTTCTTCTGCGAGCCGGTCATCGGTGCCGGTGGGGTGTACCCGCCGCCGGAGGGGTACCTGCACGAGGTCCGTGACATCTGCCGCGACCACGACGTGCTGTTCGTCGCCGACGAGGTGGTCACCGGCTTCGGCCGAATCGGCGGTTCCTGGTTCGCGTCGTCACGCTTCGACCTGCAGCCCGACATGATGACCACCGCCAAGGGGTTGACGTCCGGGTACGTGCCGATGGGCGCGCTGTTCGTCGCCCCCCATGTCGCCGAGCCGTTCTTCTCCGGCGGCGTCTGGTGGCGGCACGGGTACACCTACGGCGGTCACGCCGGCGCCGCGGCCGCGGCGATGGCCAACCTCGACATCGTCGAGGCCGAGGGTCTGCTCGACGAGGCGCTGCGGCTCCAGGACGACCTGCACTCCGCGCTCGCGCCCCTCGCCGACCTGGACGCGGTGTCCGAGGTGCGCAGCGGAGTGGGTGCCGTCGCGGGGGTGCAGCTCGCCGACCCGTCCGCCGGACCCCACGCGGTGGCCGCACTGCGCCGCCACGGTGTGTCCACCCGGGTCGCCGGCGCGGGGGCCCTGCAGGTGTCACCCGCCCTGATCATGACCACCGACGAGGTCGGCGAGATGGCGTCGCGGTTCCACGCCGCACTCGCCGGACTCTGACCCGACAGGTCAGCCCGAGACCACGGCGACCTCGACCACCCGCGGCATCTCGTCGGGGTCGTCGGGGCCGGGCAGGTCGACGACGCCGGTGATCGCCCAGCCGTGGTCGCCGGAGGGGTCGTCGAGGGTCTGCCGTGCGGACCAGTGCTCACCGGTCTCGTCGAGCGCGAACAGTCGGGGGCTGCGTGCGTCCGGTCCCATGCCGATGTCGTCGTACTCGTCGAAGTAGTCGTCGAGGGCTGACGGCCAGTCGACGTCGGGATGCATGGCGCGCAGCGTGTCCTCGTCCTCCCGCGCGAACGCGGAGACGATCGCGAACATGTGGTTGCGGACGTGCACCCGCCACGCGCGGCGGTCGGGTCCCGCCGGCGCCGTCGACACGACGGGTCGCGTGGGGTCGGGGGAGGTGAGCTGTTCCCACTCGTCGATGAGGCTCGAGTCGGTGGACCGGACGAGGTGACCGAGCCAGGCGACGACGTCGTCGAACTCGTCGGTGTGACGATCGGGCGGGACGCCGTGGCGCGCGATCCGGTACACGTCGGTGAGGTAGCGCAGCAGCACACCTTCGCTGCGGGCGAGGGACAGGCGCGCCACCACGTCGCCGAACCCGTCGGCGTGGTCGAGCATCTCGCGCACCACCGACTTCGGGGAGGGACGGGTGCCGGCAACCCAAGGGTGCCCGCGCAGATAGATCGTGTAGGCGTCGTCGAGGAGATCGGCGAGCGGTCGCGGCCAGGTGATCTCCTCGACGCGCGCGACCCGCTCCTCGTAGTCGAGGCCGTCGGCCTTCATCTGCGCGACCGCCGCGGCCCGCGCCGCGTTCTGCTGCGCCCTCAGGACGGGCCGCGGGTCCTCGACGATGGACTCGATCACCGACAGCGCGTCACGGGCATAGTCGGGATCGTCGACGTCGAGCAGTTCGAGCGCGGCGATCGCGAACGCGGACAACGGGTTCGACAGCGCGAAGTCGGGTGGCAGTTCCGCCGTCAACCGGACCGTCGATCCCGTCGCGTCGGGCTCGGTCGTCTCGACGAGCCCAGCGGTACGCAGCCCGCGGTAGATGTCGATGGCACGCAGGATGTGCTTGCGCTGCCGTGCGCGGGGTTCGTGGTTGTCCTCCAACAGATGTCGCATCGCGGGGAAGCACGGCCCCGGACGGGCGATGACGTCGACGAGCATCGCGGTGCTCACCCGGAAGTGCGACCGCAGCGGTTCGGGGTCGGCACCCACGAGTCGCTCGAACGTCGGCTTCCCCCAGGAGACGAAGCCGTCCGGTGGCTTCTTGCGCTGGATCTTCTTGAGTTTCTTCGGGTCGTCGCCTGCCTTGGCGAGCAGCCGTGAGTTCTCGATCTCGTGATCGGGCGCCTCCACGACGACGAAGCCCCGGTCGTCGAACCCGGCACGTCCGGCGCGGCCCGCGATCTGGTGGAACTCGCGGGCCTGCAGATGGCGGGTGCGGGTGCCGTCGTACTTGGTCAGCCCGGTGAACAGGACCGTGCGGATCGGGACGTTGATCCCGACGCCGAGGGTGTCGGTGCCGGCGACGACCCGCAGCAGACCCTGCTGCGCGAGACGTTCCACCAGCCGGCGGTAGCGGGGGAGCATCCCCGCGTGGTGCACCCCGATGCCCGCGCGCAGCAGCTTCGACAGCGTCGAGCCGAACCCCGAGGCGAAGCGGAAGTCACCGATCGCATCCGCGATGGCGTCCTTGCCCACGCGGTCGAGCACGGTCACCGACATCAACGCCTGCGCCCGCTCGACCGCGGACGCCTGGGTGAAGTGCACGACGTAGATCGGCGCACGGCCCTGGTCGACGAGGAGCTCGATCGTGTCGTGGACCGGGGTCACGACGTAGGAGAACTCGAGCGGGACAGGGCGTTGCGTGCCGGTGACCGACGCGGTCGGCCGACCCGTCCGACGGGTGAGGTCCTCGACGAAGAAGTCGATCTCGCCGAGCGTCGCCGACATGAGGAGGAACTGGGCCCGCGGCAACTCGATGAGAGGCACCTGCCACGCCCACCCACGTTCCGGGTCGCCGTAGTAGTGGAACTCGTCCATCACCACGAGACCGATGTCGGTGTCGGCGCCGTGCCGGAGGGCGAGGTTGGCGACGATCTCCGCGGTCGCGCACACGACGGGCGCCTCGGCGTTGACGGTCGCGTCACCGGTCATCATGCCGACGTTCTCCGCGCCGAACACGGCGCACAGGTCGAAGAACTTCTCGCTGACGAGGGCCTTGATCGGCGCGGTGTAGAAGGTCCGCTCGCCGCGGGCGCGGGCGAACTGCGCGGCGCCGGTCGCCACGAGCGACTTCCCGGATCCCGTCGGCGTCGACAGGATGACGTTCGACCCGCCCACGAGTTCGAGCAGAGCCTCTTCCTGCGCGGGGTACAGCGAGAGGCCCCGCGAGGACACCCACCCCGTCACGGAGTCGAAGGCCTCGTCGGGGCCGTCGGGCAGGCGCGAGAGCGGCGCCGCTGCGGGCTCTGCGGGGGCGGTCACCTACGGCCGGTCGTCACCGGGTGGGGTGTCCTCGGTCGGGCTGCCGCCGTCGGGCCCGTCGCCGGGGGTGTCGCTGTCCGTGTCGCCGGCGGCTGCCTCGGCGAGGAACTTCTCGACCTCGGCGCCGAGTTCCTCGCCGCTGGGCAGCGACTCGTCGGAGGCGAGCAACGACGGCGCCTGGTCGGCGCGACCGGTCACCGCGTCGTACTGGGTCTCCAGCGCGGACACGACCGCCTCGACCTCGGCGTTGCCGGAGACCTCGGCGTCGATCTGGGTGCGGACCGTCGACGCGGCGTTCTCGAGCGCCCCGACGGGGAGGTCCAGACCCGTGACCGTCGACAGCGACTCGATGAGCGTCGCCGACGCCGCGGGGTACTTGGCCTGCGAGAGGTAGTGCGGGACGTGCACCGACAGGCCCGCCGTCTTGTAGCCGGCCTCGGCCAACCGCAACTCGATGAGCATCGAGGCGCTGCCGGGGATCTTCAGCGGGCTGCCCCAGCGCGGCAGGTCACCCAGCATCTCCGGGGCGGACCCGTGCGCGGTGACCGTGGGCGGACGGGTGTGCGGGATGGCCATGGGGATCGCGTTCAGACCGACGACCGACGACACCTGGAAGTGGTCGGAGAGGCGGCGGACGGCCTCCACGAAGCGATCCCACCGCAGGTCCGGTTCGGCACCCGCGAGCAGCAGGAAGGGACGACCGGCGTTGTCGCGCACCGCGTGGATCGTCAACGCGGGCATCTCCACGCCGGTGAACTCCTGTCCGGAGAACACCATCGTCGGACGCCGGGACCGGTAGTCGATCAACTCGTCGGCGGAGAAGGTGGCCACCAGTTCCGAGTCCAGGCTGTCGCGTAGATGCTCGGCCGCGAGGGCCACCGCGTGCCCGGCGTCGGCGAAACCCTCCAGGGCGTGCACCAGCACCGGTCCGTCGCCCTCGTCGCCGCTCACGTGGGGCACGGGGAACTCCAACTCGTAGAGCGTGGATTCCTCGTCCATCACCACTCCTCGTCCGTCTCGGTCCGCGGACGTCGTCCGCGGGGTCGTCGCTGTACAACGATCCCACCCGCCCCGCGTGTTCCGGACGGCGAGGGGTCATCGACGCGGCGACGAGCGACGAGTGTCACACGCCCAGGTGGACACCTGTCCACCTGAATGCCATGAGCCCAGTCACACGTGGAAGGATCGCGGTGTGCGCATACGCGCACGCCGACCCGAACCGAGAGGACGCCGGAGAGCATGCCGCAGCAGGTACGAGGTGTCGTGTCCCTGTCGACGAAAGAGCCGACGCAGGTGGTGACGGTGGTGATCCCGGACCCGGGCCCCCGCGACGTCGTCGTCCGGGTGCAGGCGTGCGGTGTCTGCCACACCGACCTCGCCTACCGCGAGGGCGGCATCAACGACGAGTACCCGTTCCTGCTGGGCCACGAGGCCGCCGGCGTCGTCGAGCAGATCGGTGACGAGGTCACCCACGTCGAGGTCGGCGACTTCGTCGTCCTGAACTGGCGCGCGGTGTGCGGACAGTGTCGAGCGTGCAAGCGCGGCCGCCCGTGGTACTGCTTCGACACCCACAACGCCAGCGTCCCGATGACCCTGGAGGACGGCACCGAGCTGACCCCGGCACTCGGGATCGGCGCCTTCGCCGAGAAGACCCTCGTCCACGAGGGCCAGTGCACCAAGGTCGCCCCCGACGCCGACCCCGCCGTCGCCGGG
The DNA here is from genome assembly GCA_036946345.1 of Gordonia paraffinivorans. GTDB lineage: Bacteria > Actinomycetota > Actinomycetes > Mycobacteriales > Mycobacteriaceae > Williamsia_A > Williamsia_A paraffinivorans_A. Next base: position 10,742 of record JAQIJH010000037.1, read on the forward strand.
CTCCTCGGCTGTGGCGTGATGGCGGGCCTGGGTGCGGCGATGAACACCGGGAACGTCGGCCGTGGCGACAGCGTCGCGGTGATCGGCTGCGGCGGCGTCGGCGACGCCGCGATCGCGGGCGCGCGGCTGGCGGGGGCGTCGACGATCATCGCCGTCGACCGTGACCCGCGGAAGCTCGCCTGGGCCACCGATCTCGGCGCGACGCACACCATCGACGGCTCGGCTGTCGACGACGTCGTCACCGCGATCCAGGACCTCACCGACGGCAACGGCGCGGATGTCGTCATCGACGCGGTCGGGCGGCCCGAGACGTACGAGACCGCCTTCTACGCGCGCGATCTCGCCGGCACGGTGGTCCTCGTCGGCGTCCCGACGCCGCAGATGCGTCTGGAGCTGCCGCTCGTCGACTTCTTCTCGCGTGGCGGGTCGCTGAAGTCCTCCTGGTACGGCGACTGCCTGCCCGAACGCGACTTCCCGATGCTCGTCGACCTGCACCAGCAGGGCCGTCTGCCGCTGGACAAGTTCGTCTCCGAACGCATCTCGCTCGACGACGTCGAGGCGGCGTTCCACAAGATGGAGGCCGGCGAGGTCCTCCGCTCGGTGGTGATCCTGTGACCCTCCGCGTCGACCACGTCGTCACCTCGGGGACCTTCGAACTCGACGGCGGCAGCTGGGACGTCGACAACAACATCTGGATCGTCGGCGACGACGACGAGGTCGTGGTCATCGACGCCGCGCACTCCGCGGACCCGATCGTGGAGAAGGTCGCCGGCCGCCGGGTCCGGGCGATCGTCGCGACCCACGGCCACAACGACCACGTCACGGTGGCGCCGGAGCTGTCCGACCGTCTCGACGCCCCGGTGTTCCTGCACCCCGGCGACGACATGCTGTGGCGGGACACCCACCCCGACGCCGGTCACCGGGACCTCGAGGACGGCCAGCGGGTCGCCGTCGCCGGGACCGACCTCGTCGTCATCAACACGCCCGGACACTCGCCCGGTTCGTGCTGTCTGTACCTGCCGGAGGCGGGGATCCTCTTCAGCGGGGACACGCTCTTCTCGGGCGGGCCGGGTGCGACGGGACGGTCGTTCTCCAGCTTCCCGACGATCATCGAGTCCATCCGGGACCGGATCTTCACCCTCGACCCGCGCACCGAGGTCCGCACCGGACACGGCGACTCCACCTCCGTCGGCCAGGAGGCGCCGCACCTCGAGGAGTGGATCGCCCGGGGGAGCTGAGCCCGCGACGCCCGGGGTGGGGTGTCGGTCCCGCCCGACGGGCGTCGACGGTGGCAGGGTGGCGCGTGTGATCGCGTCCCGTCGTGCCCGCCTGCTGCTCGCCGCCGTGCTGGTGTCCGGCGCAGTGGCAGGGTGCGCGCAGAGCATCGACGGTGAACCGGTGGCCGCACCGAGCTCGTCGGCGGCCGCGGATCTGGATCGGCTCGCCATCCGGCCCGACCAGTTCCCCGCCGGCTACCCCGCGACGCGACTGCCGTCGACGCAGGCCGCCGACGTCCTCGCCGACCTGTCCGGCCGTCCGAACGGCGGATCGGTCACACCGTCGTCGTGCCTGCCGCCGGCACTGGTCGCCGACCTCGGTTCGACGATTGTCGTCACCGGTCAGTCGACGACCGGCGGCAACCTGACGGTCGTCCTGACCCGGGCGGAGACCGCTCTGGCCGACATCGCCGACGCGATCTCGCGGTGCGGCAGCTACACCGTCGACATGGGGGCCGTCCGGTCCACGGTCCGTGCGGAGGTCCTGCCGCCGTCGCCTGTCGACTCGCAGCAGTCGCTCGCGTTCCGCCGTGTCTCGACATCGGGCCGGGCACCGGTGACCGTGGCTCAGACGACGACGGTCCTCGCTGCGCAGAACGACGGGGTCCGTGTCTACGCCGCCTTCGTGTCGTTCTCCGGCGCCAAGGTCGACGGCGCCGCCCTCGACCAGGTGTTCACGACCGCGGTCCAGCGGTCACGGGGTCGCTGACCGACACCGGGTCCCGGCCGTCGCGGCCGACGCCCGTGACCTATCAGTGCCCGGCGTCCTGTGCACAGCCCTACCCCGTGCGTCGGCGGTGACCCGATCGGGTCGGCGCGGTGCCGGAGGGTTCAGCGCATGGACATCGACCACCACACCCTGACCCTCCACGACCCCGGCGACCTCATCGCCGCCGTCCCACCGATGCTCGGCTTCGTCCCGGCGCGCTCCCTCGTCCTCGTGTCCTTCAGCGGGCCCGGGTCGCGCCTGGGGATCACGATGCGTCACGACATGGTGCTCGACGACGACGGTGCACCCGCCGCCGTCATGTGTGACGTCGTCGATCACCTCGTGACGGTCGCCGCCCGGGAGCGGGCGTCGAGTGTCGCCGTCATCGTCGTCGACGACCGAGTGCCCGCGGACGACCCGCGCTGGGAGGCACTCATCGCCGACGTGGAGACCCGCCTCGGCGACATCGATCTCGGGGTCGCACTCGCGGTGGACGAGATCCGAAACGGCGCACGGTGGTATGTCGTCGGGTCGACGGGCGGGCGGGGCGCCTGGACCGGGCTGCTCCCGGATCCGTCGTCGACGCCGACAGCGGTCGCCCGGGCGGTCACCTCCGGCACCACCGTGCACGCGCGGCGGGAGGACATGGCCGCGGCGCTGGACCCCGCCCCACCCTGCGTCGACCTCGACTGCCGCCACCACCGCACCGACGACGCGGCCGCCCACAACGGCACACGACGCTCGGATGCCGCTCGCCTGCGATCGGTGCTCGCCCGGCTCGGCAGACGCGAGCTCACCTGCGCCGACGTCGAGGTCGTCGCGACCGCGATCGCGGTGCCGCGCGTGCGGGACGCACTGTTGGCCCTGGCCGTCTCGGTGCACGCCGAGGACGCGGGCGCCTTGTGGACCGCGATGACCCGCCGGTGCCGCGGGCGCGACCGCGCCAACGCCGCGACCCTGCTGGCGCACTGGTACTACGCACATGGCGACGGGTCCTTCGCCGGTGTCGCGCTCGATGCCGCTCTCAGCGCGTTCCCACCGCACTCGATGGCCGGGCTGCTCGACCAGTCCCTGCGCGCGGGGCTGCCGCCGACGTTGCTGACCGGCCTCCTCGCCACGTCTCACGGCGTCGCCGCGGATCTCGGTGTGGTGATGCCGCCGTCGCTGCCGGACCTGCTCGAGCCCGGGGCCTGACCCGATCGGGCCTGACCCGATCGCTTCCGCTCGGATCCGGGTGGGGGACTACGAGTGCGCGGAGTGGGCGCGGTCGCCCAGGGTGCGGATGTACTCCCATGCGTCGGTGACGATGGTGGGCAGCGCGGTCTTGACCGGCTGCCACCCCAGCTCGTCGATCGCCTTGTCGCTGGAGGCGATGAGCACGGCGGGATCGCCGGCTCGCCGGGGCGCCTCGACCACGGGGATGTCGATGCCGGTCACCTCGCGGCACGCGTCGATCACCTGGCGCACCGAGAAGCCGGCACCGCTGCCGAGGTTGTACACGGCGTGCCGACCCGCGACGGCCGCCTCGAGCGCCAGCGCGTGCGCCTCCGCGAGGTCGTGCACGTGGATGTAGTCGCGGACCGCTGTGCCGTCGTCGGTGTGGTAGTCGGTGCCGAAGATCTTCACCGAGTCACGGTGACCGAGCGCGGCCTGCAGGACGATCGGGATGAGGTGGGTCTCGACCCGGCGGTTCTCGCCCGCGCCCTGGTACGCGCCGGCGACGTTGAAGTACCGCAGGCTGATCGCGGCGAGACCGTGCGCCACGGTGTAGGAGCTGATCGCGTGGTCGATCGCGAGCTTCGTGGCGCCGTAGGGGTTGGTCGGCCGAGTCGGCGACGACTCGACGATCGGCACCGCGTCGGGCTCGCCGTACGTCGCCGCGGTGGAGGAGAAGACGAGCCGGGGCGTCCCGGTCCGTCGCATCGCCTCGAGCAGGGCCAGCGACTCGACGACGTTGCCGTACCAGTACTTCTCGGGTACCTCGACGGACTCTCCGACCAGCGACTGCGCCGCGAAGTGCAGTACCCCGTCGACGTCACCGTCACCGAGCACGTCCTCGGCGACCGCACTGACGTCGCCCTCGACGAACCGGGCGCCCTCGGGGACGGCGTCCCGGTTGCCGGTGCTGAGGTTGTCCACCACGGTCACGTCGTGCCCGGCGTCGACCATGACGCGCGCGCAGACGCTCCCGACGTACCCGGCACCGCCGGTGACGAGCAGCTTCACCCCGGTCAGACCTTCTCGACCTGGACCGAGTGGGCCATCTCCGACGACAGGCGCAGTCCCTCGTGACCCGGGGTGTTGATGGTGACCGCGCCGTGCTCGTTCGTGACCGTGACGCGGGCGTTCGGCACCACACCGGCCTCGCGCAGCCGGGTGATCAGCTCGGGGTCCTCCTGGGCGTGTTCGGACAGCCGCCGCACGATCACCGCGACCGGCTCGCCCTCGGGCAGCTCCGACAGTCGGGTCGCTGTGCCCGTGACACCCGAGGTCTCGACTCCGAGGAGGTCCAGGCCGGGGATGGGGTTGCCGTAGGGCGAGGTCGTCGGGTGGTCCAACACCTCGAGCAGGCGGCGTTCGACGTTCTCGCTCATGACGTGCTCCCAGCGGCACGCCTCGGCGTGGACGTCCTCCCAGGGCATCCCGATGACGTCGACGAGGAGCCGCTCGGCGAGGCGGTGCTTGCGCATCACCGAGATCGCGAGGGTGCGCCCGCGGTCGGTGAGCTCGAGCTGGCGGTCGCCGGCGACGCGCAGCAGGCCGTCGCGCTCCATCCGCGCGACGGTCTGCGACACCGTCGGTCCGCTCTGCTCGAGTCGCTCGGCGATCCGGGCGCGCAACGGGACGATCCCCTCTTCCTCGAGGTCGTAGATGGTGCGCAGATACATCTCGGTGGTGTCCACCAGGTCGTTCACGATGCGAGTTCCTCCGTCGCCGTCGCCGCGCCGCACGTCGTGGCGCGCCGCGTTCTCGCACGACAGGTTACCGTCTCGGCCCCGTCCGGAGGGCGCCCGCGGGGCGGCACCCGCGCCGTACGCTGAGGCCATGACCACCCCAGGCGGCGCGCGGCGCGGCGCGGCCGGGCGTGTCGAGGACACCCTCGTCGTGTGGGGGGAGGACCTGCTGGCCTACCGGTGGACCCCCACGCACCCGATGAACCCGATCCGCCTGGCGTTGACCATCGGCCTCGCGCGGGGACTCGGAGTCCTCGACGACGTCACCACGCACGCACCCGCCGTCGCCGACGACACCCTGCTGCGGACGGTGCACCGGAGCGAGTACATCGCGGCGGTCCGGGAGGCGGGGGAGGCCGCCGACGGGCACCCGGTGCCGGGGTGGTCGCCGACGGTGGCCGAGCGCATCTTCGGCCTCGGCACCACCGACAACCCCATCTTCGGCTCCATGCACGACGCGGCCGCCTTGATCGTCGGCGGGACCGTCGCGGCCGCGGACGCGATCGCGCGGGGGACCGCGCGCAGGGCGGTGAACATCGGCGGCGGGATGCACCACGCGTTCGCGGGCCGTGCGTCGGGCTTCTGCATCTACAACGACTGCGCCGTGGCGATCGCCCGACTGCTCGACGCCGGTTTCGACCGCATCGCCTACATCGACGTCGATGCCCACCACGGCGACGGCGTGCAGCGTCGGTTCGCCGCCGACCCGCGGGTGCTCACCGTCTCGGTGCACCAGCACCCGGCGACGCTGTTCCCGGGCACGGGGTACCCGGAGGAGGTCGGTGAGGGCGACGCCGGCGGCACGTCGGTCAACCTGGCGCTGCCGCCGACGACGCCGGACCGACTGTGGCTGCGTGCCTTCCACGCGGTGGTCCCGTCGCTCGTCGCCGACTTCGCCCCGCAGGTCATCGTGTCGCAGTGCGGGGTGGACAGCCATCGGGCCGACCCCCTGACCGATCTGCAGCTCTCCGTCGACGGCCAGCGTGCGGCGATGCGGGCGATGCGCGACCTCGCCGACGAGCACTGTGACGGGCGGTGGCTGGCCGTCGGCGGTGGCGGTTACGGCGTCGTCGACGTGGTGCCGCGCAGCTGGACGCACCTGCTCGCCGTCGCGCTCGACCGCGACGTGGATCCGGCGACGCCGACCCCCACCGACTGGCGCGAGTCCGCGGCGCAGGCGGCGTCGACCGTGGCCGTCGACTTCGCCACCGACGTCCCTGTCGACACCATGGGCGACGGCGGGCGCGTCGACTTCGACCGCTGGGAGGGGAACTGGGGACAGCAGGCCCCCGAGGGCGTGTCGGCCCATCTCCAGCAGGCGACCGACGCCGCGATCATGGCGACCCGCTCGGCCGTCTTCCCGCTGCGCGGTCTCGACCCCGGGGACCCGCGTGACTGACGACCTGGACACCTCACCGCCGCGTCGGCCCGACACCGGTGCGCCCTTCCCCCGGCACTGGAGTGCCGACGTCCTGGCCTCCGACGGCGGCACCGTGCACCTGCGCCCGATCTCACCGTCCGACGGGGACCGCGTCGTCGCGTTCCACGCCGGGCTGTCCGAACGCACCCGCTACATGCGCTGGTTCGGCCCCTACCCGGAGATGTCGGCGCGCGACGTCGCCCACATGACCGGGGTGGACCACCACGACCGCGTCGCGTTGGTGGCGGTCCTCGGCGGCCGGATCATCGCGGTCGGCATCTACGAGAGCCTCGCCGGTTCAGGTCGTCCGCAGGCCGCGGAGGTCGCGTTCGTCGTCGCCGACGACCACCAGGGTCGCGGGCTGGGGACGGTGCTGCTCGAACACCTCGCCGGCGCGGCCGCGGAGAACGGGTTCACGCTGTTCGAGGCGGAAGTCCTCGCGGAGAACCGCGCCATGCTGTCGGTCTTCCGTGACGCGGGGTACCAGCTCAGCCGGAGCTTCGACGGCTCGACGGTGCACGTCGAGTTCGCGATCGACCCGACCGACGCGCTGCTCGCGGTCCGCAACGCACGCGAACTGGGATCGGAGGCGCGCAGCGTCGCGAACCTGTTGCGCCCCGAGTCGGTGGCGATCATCGGTGCCTCGACCGACCCCCGCAAGGTCGGCAACGCGTTGCTCGCCAACGTGCTCGCCGGTGGGTTCCGGGGCCCGGTGTTCCCGGTCAACGCCGAGGCGCGGGCGGTCCGCGGCATCCGCAGCTACCCGTCGGTCCGCGACATCCCCGACCCGGTGGACCTCGCGATCGTCGCGGTGCCCGCCGAGACCGTCGGCGACGTGCTGCAGGACTGTCTGGCCAAGAACGTGAAGACGATGGTCGTCGTGTCGGCGGGCTTCGCCGAGTCCGGGGAGGCGGGGGCCGTCGCCCAGCGCACGCTCGTCCACGAGATCCGCGCGCACGGGATGCGACTGGTCGGCCCGAACGCACTGGGCGTCATCAACACCGACCCCGAGGTGGCCCTCAACGCGACGCTCGCGCCGCGGGTCCCGGGGCGGGGACGCGTCGGCTTCTTCTGTCAGTCCGGCGCCCTGGGCATCGCGATCCTCGACACCGCGGCCCGCCGGCAGCTGGGGCTCTCGACCTTCGTGTCCGCGGGCAACCGCGCCGACCTGTCGGGCAACGATCTCCTGCAGTACTGGGACGCCGACGACGCGACCGACGTGATCCTGTTGTACCTGGAGAGCTTCGGCAACCCGCGCAAGTTCTCCCGGCTCGCACGACGGGTGTCGCGCAACAAGCCGATCATCGCGGTGAAGGCCGGCCGCACCGCGGTGGCACCGTCCCAGATCCGCAGCGACTCCGGCATCGACGACGAGAGCGCGCGCGCCGTGCTCGAGCAGTCGGGCGTGATCCAGGTCGACACCATCGCCGACCTCTTCGACTGCGCGACCGTGCTCGCGCACCAGCCGCTGCCCGCCGGTCCGCGGGTCGCGGTCGTCGGGAACTCGACGGTGCTCGGGGTGCTCGCCGCGAGCGCCGGCGAACCGTTCGGCCTCACCGTCGTCGCGCAGACCGATCTCGGTCCGGGCGCGGGTGTCGACGAGTTCGGCGCCGCGGTCCGCGCGGCGACCGGCGACGACGGCGTCGACGCGGTCATCGCGGTGTTCGTCCCGCCCGTCGCGGTCGGGGCCGAGGCGTACGCCCGCGCATTGGTGACCGCGGCGGGTGACTGCGGCAAGACCGTCGTGTCGACGTTCCTCGGCGTCGAGGGCATCCCCGACGCGCTGACCGTCTACGACGACGGCGTGACCGGACGCGGGTCGGTGCCGTCCTATCCCGGACCCGAACGCGCCGCCGCCGCGGTCGGGCGGGCGTGGCGCTACGCACGATGGCGGTCCCGGCCGGAATCGCGGGTCGAGCGCCCCGAGGGCCTCGACGTCGACCGCGCCCGTGCTCTCGTCGCGGCCGAATGGGGCGACTCGGTCGGTCACGGCGACGACGCCCGTGCGCTCGACGAGTCCACCTCCGCGGAGTTGCTGCGCTGCTACGGCATCGAGGTCGCGGCGTTCCGGGCGTCCGCGACAGCCGACGAGGCGGTGGCCGCCGCCGACGATCTCGGCTACCCGGTGGTCGTCAAGGCCGTCTCGGCGGCGTGGCGGGGCCGGCTCGACGGGGAGGGCGCCCGTCTGGACCTGCCCGGGCCGGACGCGGTACGCGCGGCGTTCGCCGACCTCGCCGCACTGACCGGGGACGACGCGCTGCAGGTGCAACGCATGGCCCCGCGCGGGGTACCCGTGGTCATCCGGGTCCGGGACGACCCGTCACTCGGGTCCCTGATCTCGTTCGGCCTCGCCGGCGCGACCTTCGAGCTGCTCGGCGACCACGCCCACCGCGCGGTCCCGCTGACCGCCGCGGACGCCGACGAGCTGCTCGTCGCGCCCAGGGCGGCGCCGCTCCTCACCGGGTTCCGTGGTCAGTCCGCCGCGGACGGCTCGGCCATCCGCGATCTGCTCGTCCGCGTGTCCGCGCTCGCCGACGACCTGCCCGAGGTGCGGGAACTCGCGCTCGACCCGGTGCTCGCGGCCCCCGACGGTGCCACCGTCGTCTCCGGACGGATACGACTCGGCCCGGTGCCGTCGAGGACGGACACCGGGCCGAGACGACTCAGCTGATCGCTCCGCGATCGTGCGTGTGAGCGCCGGTCAGCTGGCGTAGGCCCGCAGGCGATCGGCGCGGTCGCCCTGACGCAGCTTCACCATGACCTCGCGCTCGATCTGACGCACCCGCTCGCGCGACAGACCGAACAGGCGGCCGATCTGGTCGAGGGTGCGCGGCTGGCCGTCGTCGAGGCCGAACCGCAGGCGGATGACCTGCTGCTCGCGCTCGTCGAGGGTGGCCAGCACGGTCCGCACGTCGGTGTGCAGCAGACCGGCGATGACGGCGCTCTCCGCCGAGGTGGCCTCGGCGTCCTCGATGAAGTCGCCCAGCGGGGCCTCCTCGTCGGAGCCGACGGGCATGTCGAGGCTCACCGGATCCCGGCTGTGGTCGAGCAGGTCGGCGATCTTCTCGGCCGGGATACCCGACTCGGCGGCGAGCTCGTCGTCGGTGGCCTCACGACCGAGCTGCTGGTGCAGCTCGCGCTTGATGCGGGCCAGCTTGTTGACCTGCTCCACGAGGTGGACGGGCAGGCGGATGGTGCGGCTCTGGTCCGCCATGCCGCGGGTGATGGCCTGGCGGATCCACCACGTCGCGTAGGTCGAGAACTTGAACCCCTTGGCGTAGTCGAACTTCTCCATCGCGCGGATCAGCCCGAGGTTGCCCTCCTGGATCAGGTCCAGCAGCGGCATCCCGCGGCCGGTGTACCGCTTGGCCAGGGACACCACCAGGCGCAGGTTGGCCTCGAGGAGGTGCGCGCGTGCCGACTCGCCCTCGCGGACGAGCTGGGCCAGGTCGCGCTTCTTCGTCGCCGACAGCCGCTTCTTCGTGGCGAGGACGTGCTTCGCGTACAGACCGACCTCGATGGCCTTGGCGAGCTCGACCTCCTGCTCGGCGTTCAGCAGGGCCGTACGGCCGATCCCGTTCAGGTAGACACGGACCAGGTCGGCGGCGGGGCTCTGCGCGTCGAGGTCGGCGTCGGTCATCTGCGGGCGCGGCGTGTCCGACGGGCGGGTCGGAGCGGTGGTGCTGGGCATGGCGGCCTCCTCGCGAGCGTGGCGTCTACACCGGGTACAACGGCACGTGGGGCGGGTTTAGTTCCCGGAAAGGTTGTTCACTTTCCCGATCGCCGAGGCTCTGACCAGCGAGGATTCCGCACTCGATCTGAGAAGTTCCTAAGAGACCCGGCTGTGCGCGCTCAGGCCGGGACCAGCACGCCGTGACGTAGGAGACCGGCGATCACGTCGGCCACCGACGCGGGGTCGATCTCCTCGCCACGAGCGGCCGCGAGGAGGTCGACGACGTCGGCGACGGGCAGCCCGTCGTGCCGGAGCCCGGCGACCAGCGCGGCGACGCGGTCGTCGACGTCGTGCGACCACCGTGGTCCGCCCGTGCGGACCAATCGGGTCGCGACCTCGACCCACGGGTCGCCGGCGTCGGCGGACGGGGTCCACACGCGGTCGAGCGCGACGTCGGGGGCGGCCGCGAGCCGTGCGCTCAGCACGTCGTGCCCGCGCAACCAGGCGACGCGGTCGAGGTAGGCGAGCGCCTCGTCGCCGAGCGGGTCGTCGAGTGCGTGCGACAACTCCTCGGCGAGGAGGTCGGTCGCGGCGCCCGTGGTGCGGAGGAAGACGAATCCGAACCCGATGCCCGCGACGTCCGAGCGCGCGAGGTGGTCCAACCACTCGTCGGCCAGGCGGGCGCCGCGGCCCGTCCGGGGGTCGTACCCGGCGTCCCGCAACCAGGTGCCGACGTAGAGCGCGGGGTCGGCGACGTCGCGCTGCACGACCCAGGCGTCGACGCCGTGGTCCGGGATCCACGACGCGACCCTCTCGCGCCAGTCGTCGCCCGTGATCACCCAGGACGCCAACATGCACGCGATGCCGCCGTCGACGAGGTGGTCGGCGACGCCGGACACCATGACCTCGCTCGCGCCGTCGAGGTCGAGCCCGGAGTCGCGATAGCTGTGGGTCACCGTCGGGGGGCCCACGACGAACGGCGGGTTCGCCACGACGCGGTCGAAGCGACGGCCCGCCACCGGCGCGTACCAGGGGCCGCGCACCAGGTCGACGCGGTCGTCGCCGATCGCGTTGAGAGCCATGGTCGCGTGAGCCAGCGACAGCGCGCGGGCGGTGATGTCGGTGGCCGTCACGTGATCGGCGGTCTCGAGCGCGTGGACGGCCTGCACCCCGCACCCGGTGCCGACGTCGAGCACCGCGCCCCGCGGGGGGATGGTGGCCCGCAGCAGCGACAGCGACGCGTGGCCGACCCCCAGGACGTGATCGGGCGCGATGTCGACCGGGCGCATCGACCCGTCGATGTCCGACACCATCCATCGGGTGCCGTGCCCGGCGTCGAGGGGGCGGACGTCGACCGCGGCACGGACCGTGTCACCGTCGGTGTCGAGCAGGCCGGTGGCGATCGCCTCGTCGACGCTCACCGTGCCCAGCGCGGCCTCCACCGCCGTCCGGTCGACGCCGTCGTGGACGAGGAGCAGCCGGACGAGCGTGCCCAGCTCCCCTCCGTCGGCGCACGCGCGCCGCACCGGGACGGGTTCACCCCGCCCGAGTGCGGCGTGGACGTCGTCACCGAGGAGTTCGAGGACGCCGTCGGCGTCGTAGCGGTGGTCGAGGAATGCGGCGCGGAGCCGCGGTGCGATGTCGGCCAGACCGGGCAGCGGGCCCGACCCGTCGTCGGGGTCGGTCACCGATCGTGGTCGGTGTACCGGTGATCGGAGTCGTACGAGCCGAGTTCCCGGTGGTGCGCCGCGGCCACGGCCGGGGCCGAGTTGTCGCCGGACCACTTGTACCGGCGGACCTCACCCTTCTCGCGCGGGGGGCGGTCGTTCGCGATGAGGACCGCCACCCACGGCAGCGGGATGGACAGCGCGATGACGGCCAGGGCCAGCAGGCCGTTGTTGGTGGCTCCGTACACGACCCCGGCCAGGATCAGGGCCGGGACGCGGAAGGCCATCAGGCTGAGATAGCGACGTACCCGTGCCCGTTGCTGGTCCTCCTGGGACGGCTGCGCCTGGGTGATCAGGATCGCTTCGCGTGCCTCGTCATGTGCCACGTACTCCACTGTTGCACTTTCTGTTCACCAGCGCATCGTCGCTGATAACACACCGTGCGGCGGGAATGCCGTCGGGGTCTCGACGGCGTGCGGCGACGCCCGCCGGATCAGGCACAATGGTGCCCATGGGAACCCAGACGATCGAACGCCCGGACGTCGACACCGAGGAGACCACCGACGACGACGCGCCGAAGTTCTTCCACTACGTCAAGAAGAACAAGATCGCCGAGAGCGCCGTCATGGGGACCCACGTCGTGGCGTTGTGCGGGGAGACGTTCCCGGTGACCAAGTCGCCGAAGCCCGGGTCACCGGTGTGCCCGAAGTGCAAGAAGATCTACGAGAAGATGAAGAAGGACTGACGGCCGCTTCTCAGCGGTCGTCGTCGGGCGGTGTCGACCGACGGATCGGACCGCTCTGGAACTTCTTCGGCACGGCCCGCAGCCGGTCGGTGATGTCCGTGGTCTGCTGGGTGGCCCATTCGCGGACCTGCTCGATGTGGGTGGGACCCGCCGCGGGCCAGATCGACTGGATGGCCGCGTTGAACTGCGCACCGATCACGATCGCGAACCCGAGGAAGAACGTGAAGAGCAGGAATGCGATCGGGGTCGCGAGCGCGCCGTAGGAGTACCCGGTCTTGGTGATCGACCCGAGGTAGACGCGCAGCCCGGCGCTCGCGAACCAGAACACGACGGCCGCGAGCACGGCCCCGGCGACGAGACGGTGCCACGGCAGCGGTTTGGGCAGCGAGACCCGGTACAAGGTCGTCAGTCCGAGGATTAGCAGCACGGCGACGGCGGGGTAGTAGGCGATGTGGATGACCTGCCCGCTGATCGGCTGCCAGGAGTCCGGGGCGATGTCGGAGGCGTAGGTGGGCCCGAGGGCCACCAGCGGCAGGATGAACGTCGACAGCACCAGGAACCCGATGTAGAGGTTCAGCGCGAAGATCCGCTGCCACACCGCGTGACGCACGTTGTGCTGGTCGTGGGCCTTGTTGATCGAGTCGACGAAGCTCGACATCGCCGACGACCCCGACCACAGCGACAGCACGAACCCGAGCGAGATGAGCTCGCCGCGTCCACGGGCGAGGACGTCGTTCACCGTCGGCGTGATGATCTCGGTGACCACGTTGTCCGAGAACGTACGGCCGGCGAAGCTGATGATGCGGCTGCGGATCATCTCGGTGGTGCCCGGCCCGAACCAGTCGCCGACGTAGCCGATCGAGCCCAGGACGCCGAGCAACAGCGGCGGCAGTGACAGCGTCTGCCAGAACGCGGCCTGCGCCGACATGCCGAAGATCGAGTCGTCCCAGGCCTTGACGATCGTTCGCCACACCAGCCGGGGGAGGGTGCGCACCACCGGCGGACCGCCCGCGGACGACGCGGTCGTCGCGGGGGGTCGGGTGTGGGTGGGGTCGATGGCGGCGATGTACCCATCGTCCCCGATGGGTACCCGCTCGGCGTGGATGCCCCCACCGCCGTGTCGTGGATGCGACGGTGCGAGCCGGTACGATCGACCGCGGCCGTCACCCGGCTGCGGGCGGAGGGCAGACGCCGCCGCCGGCACCGCGAGCACGCAGGAGTTCCCCGATTTCGCAGACCAGGGTCTTTGACACCGGCGGGTCGCTGCGGACGTGGCAGCGGCGCGCGCTGACCAAGTACCTCGCCACCAGCCCCCGCGACTTCCTCGCGGTGGCCACCCCCGGCGCCGGCAAGACGACGTTCGGACTGCGGATCGCGTGCGAGCTCCTGGCCGACCGCACGGTGGAGACCGTCACGATCGTCGCGCCGACCGAGCATCTGAAATTCCAGTGGGCACAAGCGGCCTCGCGCGTCGGGCTGGCCCTCGACCCGCGGTTCAGCAACACCACCGGCGTCACCAGCTCCGACTTCGACGGTGTCGTCGTCACCTACGCGCAGGTCGCCGCCCACCCCAGCCGCCACCGGGTGCGGACCGAGAACCGGCGCACCCTGGTCATCCTCGACGAGATCCACCACGGCGGCGACGCCAAGACATGGGGCGACGCGATCAGCGAGGCGTTCTCCGACGCCACCCGCCGCCTCGCGCTGACCGGCACCCCGTTCCGCTCCGACGACTCGCAGATCCCGTTCGTCACCTACGAGCCGGACGGGACCGGTGCGCTGCGGTCCAAGGCCGACCACAGCTACGGGTACTCCGACGCCCTGGCCGACGGCGTCGTGCGGCCGGTGGTGTTCCTCGCGTACTCGGGCGAGGCGAGCTGGCGGACGAACGCGGGGGAGGAGTTCACCGCGCGCCTCGGGGAGCCGCTGTCGGCCGAGCACACCGCCCGCGCCTGGCGGACCGCGCTCGACCCGCACGGCGACTGGATCGCCGCCGTCCTGCGCGCCGCCGACATGCGGTTGGGTCAGCTGCGCGCGTCGGGTGTGCCCGACGCCGGCGGTCTCGTCATCGCGGGCGACCAGAAGACCGCCCGTGACTACGCCGAACTGGTGGAGGCGATCTCGGGGACGAAGCCAGTCCTCGTGCTCTCCGACGATCCCTCGTCGTCGTCGCGGATCGAGGAGTTCGCCACCTCGGACGCGCGGTGGATGGTCGCCGTGCGGATGGTGTCGGAAGGCGTCGACGTTCCGCGCCTGGCCGTCGGCGTCTACGCCACCAGCGCGTCGACACCCCTCTACTTCGCGCAGGCGATCGGTCGGTTCGTGCGGTCGCGGCGTCCGGGGGAGACCGCCAGTGTGTTCCTGCCCTCGGTGCCGGTGCTGCTCCGTCTGGCGAGTGAGCTCGAGGCGCAACGCGACCACGTGCTCGGCAAGCCGCACCGCGAGTCGACCGGATTCGACGACGAACTGATCGCGGCGGCCAACAAGCAGCAGGACGAGCCCGGGGACGACGACCCGGCGTTCATCTCGTTGCACGCCGACGCCGAGCTCGACCAGGTGATCTTCGACGGCTCGTCGTTCGGGACGGCGACGTTCGCGGGCAGCGACGAGGAGTCCGACTATCTCGGTCTGCCCGGCCTGCTCAACGCGGATCAGGTCCGCGACCTCCTGCGGACGCGTCAGAGCGAGCAGGTGGCGGCGCGATCGGCCGCCGCCGACGCCCCTCCCGCAGTACGTCCCGACGCGACGACCGGTGCGCAGCTCACCGCGCTGCGCAAGGAGTTGAACAGCCTCGTGGCCATGCACCACCACCGGACCGGCAAGCCGCACGGTGTCGTCCACAACGAGCTCCGGTCCAAGCTGGGCGGACCACCCACCGCGATGGCGACGGCCGACCAACTGCGGGAACGGATCAGCGCGCTGCGACAGTGGCGGTGACAGAGACGACGATGGCGGTGACCGTGCGAGGCACGATCACCGCCATCGGCGGGTCTGGAGGTCTGCGGTCAGACGAGTTCCTCGGAGTCGGTGGACACCGTGGCGCCGAGATCGGCGAGACGGGCCTCGTGCTCGTTGTAGTGGTGACGGCAGAACAGGAGCTCGCCCCCGGCGGGGAGAACGGCGCGGACGCGTGCAGCGGCGCTGCACCGGTCACACCGATCGGCTGCGGTGAGGGGCATCGAGATCGTGGGCGTGGTGATGACGTCTGACATGATTCCTCCGTCCCGGGCCAGCGCGAGCGCTCCCCTTCGCGAACTCCTCCACCTGGAGTGGTGGGGTGATTCCACTCTGTCAGACGTTCGCGGGGTTCGTATTGTTCCCGCGTCCGCCGCGCCCACGATTCATGCACACGTAACACGCGTCGAGGGATCGCTCACGCGCCCGGCGACGCCGTGACGCGGTTCCGTCCGCCGGGGTCGACGCGTCTCGCCGCGGCGCCGGTGTGGCCGGCGTTCGTCGCCGGTGCGATCGCCCAGTACGGCGGTGCCGCGGTCGCCGTGGGGCTGTTCTCCCACACGCCACCGTCGGTGGTGGGGTGGCTGCGGACGCTGTTCGGCGGGGTGGTCGTGGTCGCGGTGACGCGCCCGTCGTGGGTCGTGTCCGCACCGCGTCGGGTGGTGCGGGCAGCGGCGCTCGGAATCGTGACGCTCGCGATGAACATCGTGTTCTACGAGGCGATTTCGCGCGTGGACCTCGGCGTCGCGGTGGCCGTCGAGTTCATCGGGCCGGTGACCGTCGCCGCGCTCGGGACGCGGGGTCTGCGCGGTGCGGCGTCTCTGGTCGCGGTGGCCACGGGGGTCGTCCTCGTGTCGGGCGCCCTCGACGGGACGGTCACCGTCGGCGCCCTGTGGGCGGTCGGTGCGGGCGTGCTGTGGGGCGGCTACATCGTGCTCGGCGCGCGGGTGTCGGCGGCCCACGCGGGCATCGACGGCCGGGGGCGACGCGGTATCGAGGACCTGGGCGTCGGACTCACCGTCGCGGCGGTGGGGGCCGCGCCGGTTGCGATCGGTGTGAGTGTGATCACCGGCGTGTCGGCGCCCTCGTCCTCCGTGGTCGCGCTCTGCGCTGTGGTCGGCGTGCTCTCGAGTGCGGTGCCGTACGTGCTCGACCAGGTCGTGCTGACCCGCGTCGGCCGCGCGCGGTTCGCGCTGCTGCTCGCGTTGCTGCCGGTGACCGCGGCGGTGGTGGGGGGCGGTGACGCTGCATCAGGCGCCGTCGACGGCGGAGATCCTGGGGATCGGGGCGGTCGTCGCAGCGATCGTCGTCGCGCCCCGTGAGGCACCTCCGGACGGAACCCGACGGTCCCCGCGCCTCGGTGTGGCACCGTGGACGGTGATGTCGCCGCAGACGAACACGCCGCCCGGGCCCCTGGTCCACCTGTGCCCCAAGTCGACGTGGCTCGCCGCGCACAGTCACGGACGGCTCGAACCGGACTCGCTGCACGATGTCGGCTTCGTCCACCTGTCCGCGCTGTCGCAGGTCCATGTACCCGCGAACGCGCTGTTCCGTGGCCGCGACGACCTCGTCCTGCTCGAGGTCGACCCGGAGAGGGTGCCCGCCGAGATCCGGTGGGAGGACGGCGACCCGCCTCATCCGGACGGGTGGCAGTTCCCGCACCTCTACGGTCCGCTCCCGGTCACCGCGGTGACGCACGTGCACCCGTACCGCCCCGGCGCCGACGGCACGTTCGGGTCGCGCACCACGTTCTGACCCGCCCCGCCGTACGCCGTCGGCGATCTCATCCCTCCGTCGGAGGTCGCTCCGTCCTCCGGCCGATGTGGACCCGGGCACCCGCGCGGCAGGGTCGACAGCGTGCACATCTCACCGGTTCTCGTCGCGATCGTGGCCTGCGAGGTCGGCTTCTGGCTGGTCCTCGCGGCCGGTCTCGTGCTCCGGTACGGCGTGCGCAGACGGGCGGCGTCGACCTGGGTCCTGCGGTGTGTCCCCGCCGTCGACGTGGCCCTGCTCGTGGCGGTGGCCGCCGACATCGCCGGCGGCGCGCAGGTCGGTCAGGTCCACCGACTGGCCGGGATCTACCTCGGTGTCACCGTGGCGTTCGGCCACAGCATCGTCGCGTGGGCCGACGTCCGGGTGGCGCACCGTTTCGCAGGCGGACCACCGCCGCCGCCGGCGCCGGCGGGCCGCGCGGCCGTGACCACCGAGGTGCGGTCGTTCCTGAGGTGGCTGTTCGCCGCCGCGGTCGCACTGGCCGCCACTGGGCTGCTGGCGCTCACCGTCGCCGACGACGTCCAGGCCGCGGCGCTGTGGGGGATCGTCGGGCCGCTCGGGATCGTCACCGTCATCTGGGCGGTCACCGGCCCGGTGTGGGCGGCCCTCACCCCGGCGCGTGGCACGCGGTGACGGGTCCACAGACGACGACCGCCCCGGGTCTCCCCGGGGCGGTCGTCGGTGCTGGGTCTGTCAGTCGAGGTAGTCGCGCAGGACCTGCGACCGGCTCGGGTGCCGGAGCTTCGACATCGTCTTCGACTCGATCTGACGGATGCGCTCACGCGTCACCCCGTAGACCTGACCGATCTCGTCGAGCGTGCGCGGCTGGCCGTCGGTGAGGCCGAACCGCAGGCGCACGACGCCGGCCTCGCGCTCCGACAACGTCTCGAGCACCGACTGCAGCTGGTCCTGCAGGAGGGTGAACGACACGGCGTCGACCGCGACGACGGCCTCGGAGTCCTCGATGAAGTCGCCGAGCTGGCTGTCGCCCTCGTCGCCGATGGTCTGGTCGAGCGAGATGGGCTCCCGGGCGTACTGCTGGATCTCCAGCACCTTCTCCGGGGTGATGTCCATCTCCTTGGCGAGCTCCTCGGGGGTGGGCTCGCGGCCCAGGTCCTGCAGGAGTTCGCGCTGGATGCGACCGAGCTTGTTGATGACCTCGACCATGTGCACCGGGATGCGGATGGTGCGGGCCTGGTCGGCCATGGCGCGCGTGATCGCCTGACGGATCCACCACGTGGCGTACGTCGAGAACTTGTAGCCCTTGGTGTAGTCGAACTTCTCGACGGCGCGGATCAGACCGAGGTTGCCCTCCTGGATGAGATCCAGGAACGCCATGCCGCGGCCGGTGTAGCGCTTGGCCAGCGAGACGACGAGGCGCAGGTTGGCCTCGAGCAGGTGGTTCTTGGCGCGGTTGCCGTCACGCGAGATCCACGACAGGTCGCGACGCTGCGCGACGGTCAGCTTCTCGCCGGCCTCGGCCATCCGCTTCATGCGCTCGGTGGCGAACAGCCCGGCCTCGATGCGCTTGGCAAGCTCCACCTCCTCCTCGGCGTTGAGGAGGGCGACCTTGCCGATCTGCTTGAGGTAGGCACGGACCGAGTCGGCGGAGGCGGTGAGCTCGGCGTCCTTGCGGGCCTGGCGCAGCGCCTCCGACTCGTCCTCGTCCCAGACGAAGTCGCCGGACTTCTTGTCCTCCTCCGACGGCTCCTCGATCTCCTCCTCGTCGGCCTTGGCCGGCTTCTGCACCTTCGCGGTGGGCTCGGCGTCGGCGTCGTCGGAGTCGACCTCGTCGACCACGATCTCGTCGTCGGAACCGACCGCGTCAGGACCGTCGATGTCGTCGATCGACTCCGGCGACTCGTCGACCTCGTCGCCGTCGACGGGTGCGGTGGCGGCCTTCGCCGCCGCCTTGCGGGGAGCCTTCTTCGCCGCGGTCTTCGCCGGTGCCTTCTTGGCGGGTGCCTTCTTCGCCGCCGTCTTGCGCGCGGTCTTCTTCGCCGGCGCGCTCGGTGCGGTCACCTCGGCGGCGTCATCTGCCGCGGTGTCCTGCTGGCGGGTTTTGGTGGCTGCCACGTACGACCTTTCGAGACGTCGTCCTGGGGGCGCAACACCGAGGCCTTCCTCGGCGGCGCGGGGGTCTTGGGTGGCCGGCGCACTGGCCGACCCGAGCCATTGTAGGCGATCAGGGCGCTCCCACCCGCCCTCCGTCGCGCGACCGGCTGCTGCGGCGTCCGGTGCGCGGGAGTGTCGGGTCAGGGACGCAGGCCGGCGGTGACCGCCATGGCCGCGCCGACGATACCCGCGGTGTTCTGCAGGGTCGCGGGCACGACGGGGGTGCGCACGGTGAGGTGCGGTACCCACTTGTCGGCCTTGCGGCTGATGCCGCCGCCGACGATGAACAGGTCGGGCCAGAACAGGTCCTCGTAGGCGTTCAGCACCGTCGACACGTGCTTGGCCCACTTCTCGTACGACATCTCCTTGTCGTCCTTGACCTTCGACGACGCCTGGTGCTCGGCCTCCTTGCCGTCGACCTCCATGTGCCCGAGCTCGGTGTTGGGGACGAGATTGCCGTGGAACAGGATCGCCGACCCGATCCCGGTCCCGAAGGTGAGCAGCATGACCAGGCCCGAGCGGTCGCGTCCGGCGCCGAACGCGTCCTCGGCCATGCCGGCCGCGTCGGCGTCGTTGAGGACGCAGAATCCCCGGTCGCCGAGCGTGGCGGCCAGCAGGGGATAGGGATCGGTGCCGATCCACCCCTTGTCGATGTTGGCCGCCGTGCGCACCACCCCGCCGGACACGACACTCGGCAGGGTCACACCGACCGGACCGGTCCACCCAAAGTGGTCGACGACCTCCTTGATGCCCCCCACCACGGCCTCCGGCGTCGAGGGCTGGGGCGTGAGCACCTTGAACCGCTCGCCGACGAGTTCGCCGGTGGTCAGGTCGACGACGCCGCCCTTGATCCCGGAACCGCCGACGTCGACGCCGAACGCCTGGGTCGGGACGGCTGCACCGGACGGGTCGCCTGCCGGGGTGTCGGGGGCCATGGTCGTCTCCTGGTTCTGCACTGCGTGCGGGACAGCGGGGCGGGGAGAACGGCAGGTCCGCGACGCGTCGGCGCCACGTCACACCGGTTCGCGCTAAAGGCTAGTCACGCGGTCGTGTCGGTGTCCTGGCGTCCACCGACGTCGCGGGGTCGGTGGTGCTCGTGCTGACATGTACGGGTGACGACAGCCCAGGAGCTCGCCGCCATCGCCGTCGAGGTCGCCCGCACCGCGGCCGACCACGTCCGGACACGCAGGGCGGAGCTGATCGACGACGTCTCGTCGGCGTTCCGGTCCGACGCGGTGACGACGAAGAGCACACCCACCGACCCGGTGACGGTGGTGGACACCGAGACCGAGCAGTTGATCCGCCGCGAGTTGGCGCGCCTGCGACCCGACGACGAGGTCCTCGGCGAGGAGGACGGCGGTTCCCTCGACGTGCCCGACGGGGTCCGCTGGGTGGTCGACCCGATCGACGGGACCGTCAACTTCCTGCACGGGGTCCCGGCGTACTCGGTGTCGGTGGCCGCTCAGGTCGGTGGTGAGTCGGTGGCGGGTGCCGTGGTCGACGTCCCCCGCGACGTGGTCTACCGGGCGCACCGTGGAGGCGGCGCGTGGGTCGAGGCGGGCGGCGGGTCCGAGCCGGTCCGACTGCGGGCGACGGGGGTCGAGTCGGTCGCGATGGCCCTGGTCGCAACGGGTTTCAGCTATCAGGCCGATCGACGCGCCGCGCAGGGCGCCCTGATCGCCGCACTGCTCCCACGGGTGCAGGACGTCCGCCGCGTCGGGTCGGCGGCACTGGACCTGTGCATGGTCGCGGCCGGCATGGTCGACGCGCACGTCGAGCACGCGCTGAACCCGTGGGACTGGGCGGCGGGAGCACTCATCGCCGCGGAGGCGGGTGCGGTCGTCCGGACGCCAGCCCCGACGTCGCGCAGCACCGACGGGCTCCCGACCGTCGCGGTCGCCCCGGGGATCGCCGACGAGTTCGTCGCGCTGCTCGCCGAGCTGGGTGGACTCGACCCGCTCTGAGGGACGGTCGCGGGGTCAGCAGGCGCCGCTGTGCACCGCGCGCACGAGAGAGGGATCGGCGCCGGTCGTCGCGCTGCCGGTGCGGCCCGAGGTGTCGGTGGAACGCAGGGACTCGAGGACGGCCTGCTGGTCCTGGGTCTGCTCCTTGCTGGTGAACTGCCGACCCAGCGCGAGGTCCACGACGGTCCCGGGGCGTCCGTCGTCGACGAGCTCGGCGCAGGGGACGGCGACCCAGACGGCCGCGGCCGCGGCGCGCCCGGCGGCGCCGAACCGGATCTGGCCGACGCAGTCCAGGTTCTGGTCCGGGTAGACGCTGTCGTCGGCGTAGGGGGTGTCCGTCGCCGGGGTGAAGCCCTGGCCGGTGAGGTCGTCGAGGACGCTCCGGGCCTCACCGCGGCGGGCGGAGGCGTTGAGGACCCGCACCTGGAACGACGCGAGGGGGGCGGGCGCGACGTCGACGAGCTGGTTCGCGGCCACCGTGGTCCGGGGTGCGGCGGAGGTCGGGGCCGCCGATGCGGACGCGGACGGGGCCGTCGGCTGGTTGCAGGACGTCGCGACGGGGTCCGACGACCCCTTGCTCAACGCGCTCACCCAGACGATCAGCGCGAGCACCAGCAGCACGACGACGGCGATGACGAACGGCACCCACCGGCGGCGGGGGAACGGCCGTCCGTGGTCGTCGGTCGGATATCCCAGGGTGATCTGCGAAACCACGAGGCGTGAACTCTCCTCTGCGTGAACTCTCCCCGGGGGGGACGTGGCGACGGGACGGGCGACGCGCGTCACACAGTAGACGGCGGACCGCTGTGCGGCGCCACGACAGGCGGGTGTTGACCCGCGGCTCGTCGCGAGCTAACCTCTGGCCGCCTTCGCGATGCAGAGATGTTGGACGATCAGTTCGACAACAGTGGCGAACGTCACACCCCGCGACGTCGACGATGGCAATGAATTCGACAGGGATGTCGTTGCGAGATGAGCGCTCCGCGGCCGGCGGAGACGACTGGAGCAGGACGACTCGAAGCAGCAGGGTCGACGACACCTCGACACCCCATCCACCGCGAACCCGCGTGTGAGAGGTGTCAGTCGATGGGATGGAGTGAAGGCAGAAGATGGCTACTGATTACGACGCTCCTCGCCGCACCGAGACCGAAGACCTCGGCGAGGACTCGCTCGAGGAACTGAAGGCTCGTCGCAGCGAGGCGCAGGCCGCCTCGGTCGACGTGGACGACAGCGACACCGCCGAGTCGTTCGAACTGCCCGGCGCGGACCTCTCCGGTGAGGAGTTGTCGGTGCGCGTCGTGCCGAAGCAGGCCGACGAGTTCACCTGTACGAGTTGCTTCCTCGTGTACCACCGCAGCCGTCTGGCCCGTGAGAACGGTGCCTCGCGGATCTGCGTCGACTGCGCGTAGGTCGCACCGGTCCGGTCCAGCGGTGGGCCGGACCCACCGACATCGACGGCGCCGCATCCCTGTCCGGGGTGCGGCGCCGTCGTCGTGTCGGGGGGAGCCCGGAGCGCTCAGTCGGTGGGCGGCTCGAGGGCGGCGTCGGAGCGGCCGAGGGCCGCGATGAGGTCGGCGGGCCGGCGGGTGGACACCAGCCAGTACGGCGTCGGGTCGTCCGGGTCGTCGAGGACGACCAGCACCATCGTCTTCACCCAGGCGCGGTGCATCAGATAGGCGGCCGGGTCGAGCTGGCGTCCGAGCGCCGCGCTCTTGGCGGTCGCGGGGATCGACGCGGTGCGGGCGATCACCGACGCGGGCAGGTGGGCCTTGTTCGCCCACAGCTCGCCGTCGGCCGCGACGCGGACACGCGTCCGCCCCATCGACCACAGCAACCACGCCCCGAGGAGGGCGAGCAGCGGATAGGCGATGGCCGAGGCGGCGGCGTGACGGGCTGCGAGCTGGATCTCGTAACCGAAGACACCGACCACCACCGCGGCGGCGGCCCACCACCACAGCGGGACCGTCAGACGCTCGCTGAACCGGTCCTGCGCGGCGGACGGCGTCGACGTCGGATGCGGCGTGGCGTGCTGGTCACTCATGGGTCCTGCCGGGGGTCATCAGGTCTCACGGTTCGTCTCGGGGTCGGAAACGGGTCGGGCCCAGGGTGTCCCGGGTCGGCCACCGCCGCCAGCGTAGTCTTCTCCCGTGGCAGTCGACGCGCAGGTCAGCACGGTCGCGTTCCGACGACTGGATCCGAGCCTCCCGCCCCCACGGCGCGCGCATCCCGGTGACGCCGGTGTCGATCTCTGCAGTGCGATCTCCACCACCATCGGCCCGGGCGAGCGCGAGGTGGTGCCGACCGGGATCGCGGTGGCCCTCCCGATGGGCACCGTCGGCCTCATCCATCCCCGGTCGGGACTGGCGGCACGCGCGGGGCTCTCGATCGTGAACACGCCGGGCACGGTCGACGCGGGATATCGCGGTGAGATCAAGGTCTGTCTGATCAACCTCGACCCGCGGGAGCCGATCGCGGTGAGCAAGGGCGACCGGATCGCCCAGCTGCTGGTGCAGAGGGTGGAGTTGCCCGACTTCGTCGAGGTCGAGACGCTCGACGAGACCAGTCGCGGCACAGGTGGGTACGGGTCGAGTGGCGGTCACGGACTGCTCGACGCCGGCGACGAGCGGAGAGGGTGACGATGAGCGACGCGACCGGGGGACCGCGCATCGGCGACGGTGTGGGTCCCTACGACATCTCCGACCTCGACGGCGAACCGGGTCTGGACAACTCCCATCTCGATCTCGGGTCGGTGCTCGTCCCGGTCGTCGAGGGGGGTCAGGTCACGGTCGAGATGACCGCCGACCACCAGCCGCAGGCCGTCTACCTGGTGACCCCGCACGGACGGATCAGCGTGGCCGCGTTCGCGGCGCCGCGGTCGCCGGGACTGTGGGCCGAGGTCGTCGGCGAGCTCGTGGAGTCACTGCGCGCCGACGGCGCGACGGCCGCGACCGAGTCGGGCCACTGGGGTCGCGAGGTGATCGGGACGGTGCCCGGTGCCGTGCACCGGTTCATCGGTGTCGACGGGCCGCGGTGGATGGTGCGCTGCGTCGCGAGCGCCCCCGCCGAGTCCGCGGACGACCTCACACTGGTCGCGCGCGCGGTGCTCAGCGAGACGGTCGTGCGCCGGGGGAGCGATCCGTTCCCGCCGCGCGAGCCCCTGCCCGTCGTCCTGCCGCCGGTCCTCGCCGAGCAGGTCGCCGCGGCCCAACAGCAGATGGCCGACCAGGGTGCGTTCACCGACAACGGCATGGTCGACCCGGAGGCCGGATCCGTCGAGTCGGCGGCTCAGGAGGTCCCCGTCGACGCAGCGGACCCCGAGGGCGCCCTCGGTCAGATCGCCCGGGCGCAGGTGGTGGACGAGGTCGGCGCGCCTGTGGTCGACCCCGCGCCCGAGGACGAGGCGCAGGTCCCGCAGGGCAAGCGCCGCTCGTCCGGATCGGCGCTGCAGCGCCTACGGCGTCGTCAGGGTCACTGAACGACAGCGTTTCTCAGCGCACCGACGGGCGCGCGATCCCCCATGCGTCGGCGGCGGCACGTCCGATGGTGCCCGGGTCGCCGGCCCAGGAGTCGAAGTCGACGACCGACGGGACGACACCGAGCACGCTCGCCCAGGACGACGCGACCTCGGCCGGGTGCACGGCGTCGTCGGCGACGGCCACGACCGCGGTCGCGAGACCCAGGTCGGCAACCCTGCGCAGGTCGTCAGCGGTGGGCACCGTCGCCGACGCCGCCTCCCGCAGGTGCGGCGCCAGCAGGTCGCCGAGCGCCGTCCAGGAGCGGCCGAGCTCGTCGCCGAGCCAGGCCGGGCTCGACGCGCGCATCGCGGCGGTCGCGGCGGCGAGGCCCCCGCGCTCGATCTCCGCGACCGTGGCCCGGGCAGCGGCTGCCGCGGGGGAGCGGCCGCCCGCCCCGCCCGGTCGCCACGGGGGACAGGCCGCGACCAGCGCGGCACAGGCGCCCGGGCGCGACGCCGCCCAGTGCACCGCGACGCAGGCGCCGATGGAGATGCCGGCCGCGATCACCGGGCCGCGCGTCGCGGCGTCGTCGAGGGCCGCGAGACAGCTCGACACGATCCCGGCCGGGCCCGGGTCGACCGCGATCAGCGGCACCCCGAGGGCGTCGGCGAGAGGGCGCATCGCGCGCTCCGCGTAGTCCCCGTCGGACCCTGCCCCGGGCATGGCGACCAGCGACGACGCGACGGTCAGGAGGTCGTCCGGAGCCGTGTCGGAGGGGGTCATCCGACGATGGTCCCCCGTAGGTGGTGCACGCGTTCGGCGAGGTCTACCCTGAGGGTCCGATGGCGGCAGGGTGCCGGCGTCGAAGTGTCCCGACGGACGTCGCCGGGACGTGAGAAGGGTGATGATGATCGGTGGCCGGAGGCCCGCAATGATCGTTCCCGTCACGCACACCGGAGGCCGCGCATGACCGCCGCCGGTTACCTCAAGCGTCTGAGCAAGCGACTCACCGCCGACCTCGAGGAACTCGACGCCGAGCAGATCTCCGAACAGTCCCAGGCGACGGGCGCCCAGCGCGCCTGCGACTGCGGGCAGGGCGAGGAGGTCAGCATGCTCGGCGAGCTCCGTTCGGTGCAGACCTGTTCCAAGGCCGCGAAGACCGGTGTCGTCGCCGAGTTCTTCGACGGCACCGACGTCGTCGTCCTCAAGTGGATCGGCCGCAACCGGATCCCGGGCATCGAGCCCGGCCGCAAGCTGACCGTGCGCGGACGCCTCGGGGTGAAGGACGGCGTCAAGGTCGTCTACAACCCCTACTACGAGCTCCTCGGTGACGACTGACCGTTCCCGGTCGGACGCACCCGCGGACGGCGTGACGGCGTCGGACGGCGCCCCGGCCGGCTCGATGCACGAGGTCGACGAGACCGTGCCCACCCTGCTCGAGCAGATGGGGGGCATCGCCGGACTGGTCTACTCCACAGTGCCGATCGTGGTGTTCGTGGCTGTCAACGCGCTCTCGTCGCTGACACCGGCGATCGTCGCCGCCGTGGCCGTCGCGGTGCTCATCGCCGTCGTACGTCTGGTGCGCCGCGAACCCGTGCAGCCGGCGGTGTCGGGTGTGTTCGGCGTCGCGATCTGTGCGTTCATCGCGTACCGCACGGGCGACGCCAAGGGCTTCTTCCTGTTCGGCATCTGGAGCACCCTCGTCTACGCCGGTGCGTTCGCGCTGTCGATCCTGGTGCGGTGGCCGCTGGTCGGCGTGATCTGGAACGTGGTGAACGGCAACGGGACCGGGTGGCGCAAGCATCGTCGGACGCTGCTCGCCTACGACCTCGCCACCGCGGTGTGGGCCGTGCTGTTCGCCCTGCGGTACGTGGTGCAGTCGTTCCTGTACGACTCCGACCAGACGGGATGGCTGGCCGCCGCACGTATCGGCATGGGGTGGCCGCTGACCGCGGTCGCCGCGCTGGCCACCGTCCTGCTGGTGCGGTGGGCCGAGCGGACCGAGGAGGCCGAGGACGTCACCGACGACACCGCGGTGGCCGGCGACGGGGCCGGCGGGGCAGCCGCCCCACCGACCCGCTGACGCCTCAGGACTGCAGGATCGCGGCCTGTAGGTCGTCCTCGACCTCGGCCGGTGCGATGAAGACCAACTCGTCGCCACCCTCGACCGGGTCGTCGGGCTGCGGCACGATCACCCGACCGCCTCGCAGGATCGCCACCAGCGCTGCGTCGCGGGGGAGGACCAGCTTGCGGACGGGCTTGCCCGCGAAGGACGTGTCCTGCGGGAGCGTGATCTCCACGAGGTTGGCCTGACCCTGCCGGAACGTCATCAGCCGCACCAGGTCACCCACGGACACGGCCTCCTCCACGAGCGAGGCGAGGATGCGCGGGGTGGAGACGGCGACGTCGACGCCCCAGTCCTCGCCGAACAGCCACTCGTTGCGCGGGTCGTTGACCCGGGCGACGACGCGCCCCACCGCGAACTCGGTCTTGGCGAGCAGGCTCACCACGAGGTTCGCCTTGTCGTCACCGGTGGCGGCGACGACCACGTCGAACGTCTGCAGCTGCGCCTGCTCGAGGTTGTCGAGCTCGCAGGCGTCGGCGTGCACCCACGTCGCACCCGTGACGGCCTCGGGGTCGATGTTCTCGCGACGGCGCTCGAGCAGGACCACGTCGTGGTCGCCCCCGATGAGCTCCCGGGCGATGGAGCGGCCGACGGCACCGGCGCCGGCGATGGCGACCTTCATTCCCCACCCTCCCTCGGTGCGCCCGCGACGGCGAACGCCTCGTCGCGGCGATCGCGCAGGACGGCGACGTAGACCGTGTCGTCCTGCTGCAGCACAGTCCGCGGCTCGGGGAGAAGGGCTGCGCCCACCCGGCTGATGAACGCGATGCGCGCGCCGGTCTCCTCCTGGAAGACCTTCGCGGTCTGACCGATCCAGCTCTCGTGCACCGTGATCTGCGTGACGAGAACCTGACCCGACGGGTCCCGCCACGCGGTGGCGGCGTCGCCCACGCCCAGCGCCGCGACGAAACGCTGCGTCGTCCACGGCACGGTCGCGACGGTCGGGATGCCGAGACGTTCGTAGACCGCGGCGCGCTTGGCGTCGTAGATGCGGGCGACGACGCGCTCGACGCCGAACGTCTCCCGGGCGACCCGCGCGGCGATGATGTTGGAGTTGTCGCCGGACGAGACCGCCGCGAACGCGTCGGCGTCGGCGATGCCGGCCGCCTCGAGGACGTCACGGTCGAACCCGACGCCGCGGACGGTCGTACCGCCGAAGGACTGGCTGAGGCGCCGGAACGCGGACTCCTCGCGGTCGACGACGGCGACCGTGTGGCCCTTGCTGTCCAGGGCCTGCGCGAGGGACGACCCCACGCGCCCGCAGCCCATGATCACTACCCGCACCGTGTCTGTGCTCCTCATCCGGTGGACGATCACCCGTCGTGGGCCCGGGTCCGCCGTCCCACACTTGCGGCGAACGCTACCGCCCGCCGTCGGCGATCGTGAGTCCGCGTCTAAGGTTGCCTGGTGTCCACGGTGTCCACCGTCTCGGTCGCGGCCAAACGGCTGTTGCTGGGTCGTCCGTTCCGCAGCGACAAGCTCGGGCACACCCTGCTGCCCAAGCGGATCGCGCTCCCCGTCTTCGCGTCCGACGCGATGTCCTCGGTGGCCTACGCGCCGCAGGAGATCTTCCTGGTCCTGTCCGTCGCCGGGCTGTCGGCGTACGCCTACACGCCGTGGATCGGTCTGGCCGTCGCGATCGTCATGGCCGTGGTCGTCGCCAGCTACCGACAGAACGTGCACGCCTACCCGTCGGGCGGCGGTGACTACGAGGTCGCGACGGTCAACCTGGGTCCGAAGGCGGGGCTGACCGTCGGCAGCGCCCTGCTCGTCGACTACGTGCTCACCGTGGCGGTGTCGATCTCCTCGGCGGCGGAGAACATCGGCTCGGCCATCCCGTTCGTCGAGGAACACCGGGTGCTGTTCTGCGTCGTGGCCATCGTGCTGCTCACCAGCGTGAACCTCCGCGGCATCCGGGAGTCCGGCACCGCGTTCGCGATCCCCACCTACGCCTTCATCGGGGGAATGGTGGTCATGTTGATCTGGGGTTTCGTCCAGATCTTCGTCCTCGGCGACTCGGTGCGTTCGGAGACCGCCGACTTCACGGTGAAGGCCGAGAACAGCCACCTCGTGGGCATCGCGTTCGTCTTCCTCATCGCCCGGGCGTTCTCGTCGGGGTGTGCCGCGCTGACCGGCGTCGAGGCGATCAGCAACGGCGTCCCGGCGTTCCAGAAGCCGAAGTCGCGCAACGCGGCGACCACGCTGCTGCTGCTCGGCGGCATCGCCGTCGTGCTGCTCATGGGCATCATCGTGCTGGCCCGCAAGATCGGCGCGAAGTACGTCGAGGACCCCTCGTCCGACCTCGTCGGTGCCCCCGACGGCTACCAGCAGAAGTCGCTCGTGGCGCAGCTCGCGCACGCGGTCTTCGCCGACTTCACCCCGGGCTTCTACTTCGTCACCACCGTGACCGCCCTGATCCTCGTGCTCGCCGCGAACACCGCGTTCAACGGCTTCCCGGTGCTCGGGTCGGTGCTCGCGCAGGACCGCTACCTGCCGCGTCAGCTGCACACCCGCGGTGACCGTCTCGCGTTCAGCAACGGCATCCTGTTCCTCGCCGTCGCGGCGATCGCGTTCGTCGTCGCCTTCGGGGCGCAGGTGACCGCTCTGATCCAGCTGTACATCGTCGGCGTGTTCGTCTCGTTCACCCTGTCGCAGATCGGCATGGTCCGGCACTGGACCCGCCACCTGCGGTCCGAGTCCGACCCGCAGGCCCGCGGCCGGATGCAGCGGTCGCGGGTGGTCAACTCCATCGGCCTGCTGATGACGGGCACGGTGCTGATCATCGTGCTCATCACGAAGTTCCTCGCGGGCGCGTGGATCGCGATCGTCGCGATGGTGGCGATCTTCGGGCTGATGCAGTTGATCCACCGGCACTACGCGTCGGTGCAGCACGAACTCGACACCACCGACGAGGACGTGGTGCTGCCCAGTCGCACCCACTCGGTGGTGCTCGTGTCGAAGATCCACCTGCCGACCAAGCGCGCCCTCGCCTACGCCCGCGCCACCCGGCCCGACACCCTCGAGGCGATCACCGTCAACGTCGACGACCGTGACACCCGGCGCCTGGTCGCCGAGTGGGAGGCCAGCGAACTGACCGTGCCGCTGAAGGTCATCGCCTCGCCGTACCGCGAGGTGACCCGGCCCGTCATCGACTACGTGCGCCGCATCCGTCGGGACTCTCCGCGCGACGTCATCACGGTGTTCATCCCCGAGTACGTCGTCGGGCACTGGTGGGAGCAGATCCTGCACAACCAGTCGGCGCTGCGACTCAAGGGTCGCCTGCTGTTCGAGCCGAACGTCATGGTCACCTCGGTGCCCTGGCAGCTCTCGTCCTCGGACCGGCGCAAGGACAACGACCGCGACTACAACGCCCCCGGCGACACCCGCCGCGGTGTGGTCGACATCCCGCCCGCGGCCATGTCGACCGACGACCGCACCCGGTGACGGCCGGGCCCACGACCCCGGGCGTCGGGTATCTCGTCGACCTGTCCGGGCTGCGCGCCGGCAACGGTGGGGTCATGGTCGGCCGTCAGGACGGCCGGGTGGTGTTCGTGCGTGGCGCGCTGCCCGACGAACGCGTGCGCGTCCGGATCGACGACGACCGCCGGTCGTCCTACCTCACCGCGACCGTCGTCGACGTGCTCGACGCCTCACCGCACCGCGTCCCCGACCGCTGTCCGGCTGCCGCGGCCGGTGCCGGGTGCTGCGATCTCGCCCACGCCGACGACACGGTCGCGACGGACATCCGGGCGACCGCCGTACGCGACGTGCTGGCCCGGATCGGGAAGCTGCCCGACGAGGTCGTCGCCGGGCTGGAATTGCAGGTCCTGGAGCCGACGTCGCACT
Organism: Gordonia paraffinivorans; assembly: GCA_036946345.1. GTDB lineage: Bacteria > Actinomycetota > Actinomycetes > Mycobacteriales > Mycobacteriaceae > Williamsia_A > Williamsia_A paraffinivorans_A. The sequence goes on from JAQIJH010000037.1 coordinate 41,420, forward strand.
ACCGCACGCGGGTCCGCATGCCGGTCGACGACGCGGGGGTCGCCGGCAACCATGTCCGTGCGGGCAGCGGCGTCGTCACCGACACTCCCTGCGCGCAACCGATCCCGGACCTCGTCGAGGCGGTCGGCGCCCGGTCGTGGACGCCGGGCGCGGAGGTCGTCGCGGTGCTCGGCGACGACGGCACGGTCCACCTCGCCGAGCGCGCGCCCGACACGGGCCGGGCGGGGTCGTCGCGGGCGCGGTCGCAGCGGGCCCGGTCACGGCGACCGCGGGTCACGCCGCGCACGGTCGCCGGCGATGCCCACGTGGTGCGTCGGGTCCGCGGCCGCCGGTGGTCGGTGCCGGTGTCCGGCTTCTGGCAGGCGCACGTGCACGGTGCCGAGGCCTACAGCGCCCTGGTCGCGCAGATGGCCGAAGACGCCGCTCCCGACGCGACCAGCGCCTGGGACCTCTACGGCGGTGCCGGGGTGTTCGCGGGCTCTCTCGTCGACGCACTGCCGTCGCTCGACCACGTCACCGTCGTGGAGTCCGACGCCGAGGCCGTCGCCGCGGCGCGTGAGACGTTCGCCGACGACGGCCGCATCGCCTGCTACCGCGGCCCCGTCGGGCCGGCACTGGGGTCGCTGCCCGGTCCCGACATCGTCGTGACCGACCCGCCGCGCTCGGGTCTCGGGGCCGACGTCGTGTCCGGGATAGCCGCCGCCCGACCGCGTGTGGTGGTGCACGTCGGCTGTGACCCGGCCGCCGCAGCCCGTGACCTCGGTCTCCTCACACAGCGGGGCTACGAGGTGACGCGTGTGGTCGCGGTCGACGCCTTCGGACTGACCCATCACGTCGAGGTGGTCGCGGCCCTCGTTTCCGTAGACTGATCGACACGATGCGCCCGGGTGGATGCCCGTGTGCGGAAGGGAGCGTCGAGGACGATGGGCGTGCTGGAACGTGTGGGGTCACCGCGGGACCTGCGGGGCCTCACCGACGACGAGCTCGACGAACTCGCCTCGGAGATCCGCGCCTTCCTCATCGACAAGGTGTCGGCGGTGGGCGGCCACCTCGGCCCCAACCTCGGCGTCGTCGAGTTGACGCTCGCGGTGCACCGCGTCTTCGACTCCCCGCACGACGCGGTCATCTTCGACACCGGCCACCAGTCGTACGTGCACAAGATCGTCACCGGTCGTCGCGACGCCTTCGACACCCTGCGCCAGCGGGGTGGTCTGACCGGCTACCAGGAGCGGGCCGAGAGCGAGCACGACTGGGTCGAGTCGTCCCATGCCTCCGCGGCGCTGTCGTACGCCGACGGCCTGAGCAAGGCCTTCGAACTGGACGATCTCGACCGACACGTCGTGGCGATCGTCGGTGACGGCGCCCTCACCGGCGGCATGTGCTGGGAGGCGCTGAACAACATCACCGCCGGCGATCGGCCGGTCGTGGTGATCGTCAACGACAACGGCCGCTCCTACGCCCCCACCATCGGCGGGTTCGCCAAGAACCTGGCCGCGCTGCGTCTGCAGCCCGGCTACGAGAAGGTCCTCGACGAGGCGCGCAAGGTGCTCACCGGTGTCCCGATGGTCGGGTCGCTGGCGTACGCGATCCTGCACGGCATGAAGAGCGGCGTGAAGGACCTCCTCGCACCGCAGGCGATGTTCACCGACCTCGGCATCAAGTACGTCGGCCCCGTCGACGGCCACGACCGCGACGCGATGGAGAGCGCGCTGGCGCACGCGAAGTCGTTCGGTGGGCCGGTCATCGTGCACGCGGTGACCCGCAAGGGCATGGGGTACGCGCCGGCCGAGAACGACGAGGCCGATCAGATGCACGGCATCGGCATCATCGACCCGCGCACCGGCCGGGCGACGAGTGTGCCCCCGCAGGACTGGAGCTCGGTGTTCTCCGCCGCGCTCGTGGAGGCCGCGGCACGCCGCGAGGACGTCGTCGCGGTGGTCGCGGCGATGGCCGGACCCACCGGTCTCGCGCCGTTCGCGGAGCGCTTCCCGGACCGCATGTTCGACGTCGGCATCGCCGAGCAGCACGCACTCACCTCGGCCGCGGGCCTCGCGCTCGGCGGCAAGCACCCGGTGGTCGCCATCTACTCGACGTTCCTCAACCGCGCGTTCGACCAGCTCCTCATGGACGTCGCGCTGCTGAAGCAGCCCGTCACCCTCGTCCTCGACCGTGCCGGTGTCACCGGCCCGGACGGTCCCAGCCACCACGGCATGTGGGACCTGTCGCTGATGGCGATCGTCCCGGGGATGCGTGTCGCCGCGCCGCGTGACGCCCTGCGGTTGCGTGAGGAACTCGGCGAGGCCCTCGACACCGACACCGGTCCGACCGCGCTGCGCTACTCGAAGGGCGCTGTGCCCGAGGACATCCGGGCCGTGGAACGCCTCGACGACGGCGTCGACGTCCTGCACCGGTCGTCGGGCGCCGATCCCGCCGACGTCCTCGTCGTCGGCGTCGGTGCGTTCTGCGCGCTCGCCGTCGACACCGCCGAACGGCTCGCGAAACAGGGCATCCGGGCGACGGTCGTCGACCCGCGCTGGGTGCTGCCCGTGCCCGACAGCGTGGTCAGGCTGGCGCGGGAGCACCGGCTCGTCGTGACGCTCGAGGACTCCGGTGTGCACGGCGGTGTGGGGTCGGCCGTGGCGTCGCGGTTGCACGCCGAGAACGTCGACGTCACCATCCACCAGCGGGGCATCCCGCAGGAGTTCCTCGAGCACGCGTCGCGCGGTGAGCTGCTCGCGGAACTGGGCCTCACCGCACAGGATCTCGCCCGCGGGATCACGGCCACGGTCGCGACCATGCAGTCGTCGCCGCTGACCGACGACATCACCGCGCGCTGAGCGCGGTCAGTCCTGCGTCTCGGCTGCTGCCTCGGCCGTGCGCAGTGCCTCGGCGATGACCGGTCCGCACGTCTCGGCCTGCCAGGGTCGCGCACCCAGCGCGAGCAGGCGCTCGGCCACTGCCTCGTCGGTCGTGGGTTCCACGCCGTCCCAGCAGATCTGACGCAGGATGTCCGGCTGGAGCAGGTTCTCCACCGGTGTCGACACCCGCTCGGATAGCGCGGCCATCGCGGGCCGGGCGGCCGCGATCCGTTCCGCGGCAGCCGGATTGCGGTTCGCCCACCGGTTCACCGCGGGCAGTCCCACGCTGCGGGCGGTCCGCGGCGGCAGTTCGGAGTCGGGCAGGCGACGCGCGCGGTCGAGCGCGTCGAACCACCGTCGCGCGGAACGACGTTGGCGGTGACCGCCGAACACGGGCAGGGACGTCAGTTCGTCGATCGACCTGGGTGCCGCGGTCGCGGCGGCGACGATGGCGGAGTCGGGCAGGACGCGTCCGGGTGCTATGTCCCGTTGCTCGGCGACCTGTTCCCGGGCACCCCACAACTCGCGGACCGCGGCGAGCACGCGCGGCGACTTCACCGTGTGCAGTCCCGATGTCCGACGCCACCGGTCCGGCCGGGGTGACGGCTCCGGTTTGGTACGGACGTGGTCGAACTCCTCCGCCGCCCACCGCGACTTTCCGGCCTCGTCGAGAGCGGCGGCGACGGCGTCGCGCAGTTCGACGAGCACCTCGACGTCGAGCGCGGCGTAGTTCAGCCAGTCGTCGGGCAGGGGCCGCTTCGACCAGTCGGCCGCGCCGTGCCCCTTGGCCAGGCCCATGCCGAGGAAGTGGGCGACCATCGCGGCGAGGTTGACACGCGGGAGACCGAGCAGACGCCCGCCCAGCTCGGTGTCGAACAGGTCGGCGCACACGAAGTCGAGGTCACGCAGGCACGGCAGGTCCTGGTCGGCCGCGTGCAGCACCCATTGTGGTCCGTCGAGCGCCTCGATCAGCGGACCGAGCGCCTCCGGGTGGTCGATGGGGTCGACCAGGAACGAGCCGGCGCCGTGGCGACGGATCTGGATCAGGTAGGCGCGGTTGGAGTACCGGAACCCCGACGCGCGTTCGGTGTCCAGAGCGATCGGTCCCGTGCCCTCGGCGATCCGCCGTGCGGCCTCGGCGAACTCCTCCGGCAGAGACAGCAGCGGTGGCACGCCGTCGACCGGGCGTTCCAGCGGGACGACGGTCGGTTCTGTCGGTTCGGGGTCGGCGGCAGTGGGCTCGGACCCGGCGGGATCGTCGCCGGTGGGGGTGGTCATCCGCGTCAGGTGACGCGGTCGCCGACACCGAGTGTCGTCACGCCGCTCGGCGGCAGACCCGCGGCCAGGGAGAGGACGTCGCAGAACGCCTCGACGTGGGCGGCGAGGTCCACCGACAACGCAGTCCACGACGCGCGCAGCTCGAGCTGGTGGGCGCGCGGAGGCCCGGCGATGTCGCCGTAGCGGACCGACGTCGTCGAGGTCACCGTCCCGCCCAGCGCGGTCACGCTCGCCTCCGACAGCGGCTCACCGGACAGGGCGTCGACGAGCCAGCTCCACGCGACCTCCGGCAGCAGCGGATCGGTCGCCAACGCGGCCTCCACCTCGGCCTGGATGAACGCGACGAGGCGCATCGTGCCGTTCCAGGCGTCCTGCCCCTCGGGGTCGTACAGGAGGATGAGCCGACCGAAGGCGCTGCCGTCGGAGTCGGTGGGGATCTGCGCGGAGTCGGGGTCGATGGTGCGGACCTCCGCCCCGATCGCATGGCTGAAGGGCGCGAGTCGCTGGGGCGGACGAATGCTGCCGACCTCGATGTCGGGGCGGATACGCGCAGCGTGCATCGAGTCGACGGCGCTACGGAAGTCGTCGGGCTCCGTGCGAGCCCCGGATGAGGTCACGTGAGGCACGGTAGGCCGCGGACGGGCGTGTGCGCCGGAGGCGCGCCGGGCGGGGAGGGGTGAGCGCCGTGGGACCATGGGGACGTGAAGACGCAGCAGACGCCGGGCAGCGTGCGCCGCATGCCCCTGATCGCGGCCGCGACCGGCGCCGCCCCGTCCCGCCGACCCATCTGGTTCATGCGGCAGGCCGGGCGGTCCCTGCCGGAGTACCGCGCCATCCGCGCCGACCGCGGCATGCTGGAGTCCTGCTTCGACGCGGATCTGCTGGCCGAGATCACCCTGCAACCGGTGCGCCGCCACGGTGTCGACGCCGCCATCCTCTTCTCCGACATCGTCGTCCCGCTGCGGGCCGCGGGCATCGACCTCGACATCGTCTCCGGCACCGGGCCGGTCATCGCGTCGCCGGTCCGGGATCGCGCCGCGGTCGACGCGATCCCGCGCCTCGTCCCCGGCGAGGTCGGCTCCATCGCCACCGGTATCGGGACGATCCTCGCCGAACTGCCCGAGGAGACCGCGCTCATCGGGTTCGCGGGCGCACCGTTCACCCTCGCCTCGTACCTGGTGGAGGGCGGCCCCAGCCGCACCTACGAGCGCACCAAGGCGCTCATGCACGGTGACACGCAGACCTGGGAGCGACTGCTCGCCGCTCTCGCCGACATCACCATCACGTTCCTGCGCGTCCAGCTCGACGCCGGGGTGCACGCGGTGCAGCTGTTCGACTCGTGGGCGGGCGCTCTGTCGCTGGCCGACTACCGGCGGTTCGTCGCGCCGCAGACCCGCCGGGTGCTCGCCGAGGTCGCCGAATACGGCCGTCCCCGTATCCACTTCGGCGTGGGCACGGGCGAACTGCTGCACGAGATGGGTGCCGTCGGCGCCGACGTCGTGGGCGTCGACTGGCGCATCCCGCTCGACGACGCGGCGCGACGCGTCGGTCCGGGCAAGGCGCTGCAGGGCAACATCGACCCGTCGATCCTGTCCGCGCCGTGGGAGGTCGTGGAGGCCGAGGTCCGCCGCGTGCTGGCTGAGGGCGAGGCGGCCCTCGCGGCCGGGGCGACGGGACACATCGTCAACCTCGGGCACGGTGTGCTGCCCTCGACCGATCCCGACGTGCTGACCCGGATCGTCGAGCTCGTCCACTCGGCATGACCGACGGGCCCCGTGTCGCCGTCGTCGGCGCGGGCGTGTCGGGACTGACGGCCGCGCTCGCACTCCGCGACGCCCTCGGCTCGCAAGCGCGGATCGACGTCCTCGAGGGGTCGCCGCGGCCCGGTGGACTGTTGACGTCCCGGACCGTCGCGGGCGTCGACGTCGACGCGGGCGCGGAGTCCTTCATCGTGCGTCGTCCCGAGGCCGTCGGGCTCATCGACCGGCTCGGCCTGTCGGGGCATGTCGTCACCCCGACGGCCCGCCGGCCCGCCGTGCTCGCACGGGGCGGACTGCACCCGCTGCCCCGGCCGACGGTGATGGGGATCCCGGCCGGGCCGGGCGCGGTGGCGGAGGTCGCCGACGCCGACGACCTGACGCGGATGTCGGCCGAGGCCGACCGGCCGTTGTCCTGGACCGCCGGCGACGACGTGGCTGTCGGCGCGCTGGTGGGTGACCGGTTCGGGCGGTCCGTGGTCGACCGCAGTGTCGACCCGATGCTGTCGGGGGTGTACTCCGCCCGCGCGGACGACATCGGACTGCGCGCCGCGCTGCCGCAGGTCGCCGCCCGCCTCGACGCCGGGGCGCAGAGCCTCACCGCGGCGGTGGGAGCGGTGCTGCCACCGCCCTCGAATGCGCCGGTCTTCGGGGCGCTCGCCGGGGGGGTACCGCACGCTGGTCGACGCCCTCGTCGACGCTGCGGGCGTCGAGCCGCGCTACGACGTGCCCGTCACCGCGCTGCACCGTGACCGGGATCGGTGGGTGCTCACCGTCGACGGGGGGCCTGACCTCGTGTGCGATGCCGTGGTGCTGGCCGTGCCGGCGCCCGCCGCGGCGCGACTTCTCGATCCTGTTGCTGCGCAGTCGGTGTCGGCATTGTCACAGGTGCAGGTCGCGGGGTCGGCGCTGGTGGTGCTGGCGCTCGACGAGTCGGTGACCCTGCCCGACCACTCGGGCGTCCTGGTGGCGACGGGGGAGGCGACGACCGCGAAGGCGATCACCCTGTCGTCGCAGAAGTGGCCGCACCTCGGTGCCGGGCCCCGATTGGTGCGGGTGTCGTTCGGTCGCCTCGGCGACCCGGTCGACGCCGTCGCCGACGACGAGCTCGTCCGTACCGCCGTGGCCGACCTCGGCCTCGTCTGCGCCCTGGCCGGCGGGCGCGCGCCGCGGCCGGACGAGGTGCTCGACGCCGTCGTCCAGCGCTGGCCCGTCGGGCTGCCACGCTACGCACCGGGGCATCTCGCGCTCGTCGCCGCGGCCGACGCCGCCCTCCCCGACGGCGTCGCCACGTGCGGCGCCACCTACGCCGGCGTGGGGGTACCCGCCTGTATCGCCCGGGCCCAGGTCGCGGCGGCCCGCGTCGTCGCGCATCTCACGGCCGACGCACGAGGCGCCGGTGGCACGATGGGGGCATGACCCGTCTCGACTACACCGCGCTGAACTCCACCGTCCGCTACCTGATGTTCTCGGTGTTCGCGGTCCGTCCCGGCGAGCTCCCGGACGACCGTGCCGACGTCATCGCCGAGACCCGTGAGTTCGTCGACAAGCTCGAGACGAGCGGGGGTGGTGGTCCGTGGCCTGTACGACGTCGCGGGGATGCGTGCCGACGCCGACTTCATGATCTGGTGGCACGCCGAGCACATCGAGGACCTGCAGCGCGCCTACGCCGACTTCCGTCGGTCGACGACGCTGGGTCGCGCGAGCACCGCGGTGTGGAGCAACGCGGCGCTGCACCGGCCGGCGGAGTTCAACAAGAGCCACGTCCCGGCGTTCCTCGCCGGTGAGGAGCCGGGCGCCTACATCTGCGTGTACCCGTTCGTCCGCAGCTACGAGTGGTACCTCCTGCCCGACGCCGAGCGCCGGAAGATGCTCGCCGACCACGGGAAGGCTGCCCGGGAGTACAAGGACGTCCGCGCGAACACCGTCGCGTCGTTCGCCCTCGGCGACTACGAGTGGATCCTCGCGTTCGAGGCCCCCGAGCTGCACCGCATCGTCGACCTCATGCGCGACCTGCGCGCCACCGAGGCCCGACTGCACGTCCGCGAGGAGATCCCGTTCTACACGGGACCCCGCGTCGAGGTCGACCAGCTGGTGTCCGCGCTGCCCTGACGGCACGGCACGGCGCGACCGACCGTCGTCCGGTCACCGTGTCGTCGGACCGTCCACCGTCTCGAGCACGAGTTCAGCCAGTCGCAGAGCCGCACGGCGAGGACCGCGGTCGGCGGGGAGCACGAGTCCGACGGTGAAGACGGGGGCGGGTGACATGCGGACGACGGCGACGCCGTCGAGCGATCCCGCCGACGAGGGCGCGATCAGGGCCATCCCGCACCCGGCACGGACCAGGTCGACGACGGTCGCGACGTCGTTCACCTCCAGGTCCACCTGACGCGTGAGTCCCTGGAGGTGGAACAGGCGATCGGTCGCTGCGCGGCTTCCCCACGTCGACGGGACATCGACGAACGGGTCACCGGTCACCTCGCTCAGGCGAACCCGCCGTCGCGTCGCGAGCCGGTGCCCTGTCGGGCAGACGAGGACGATCTCCTCCCGGCACAGTTCGCGGACCGACACCCCGGGGTGTGTGATACCCGGGTCGTACGCGGCGACGGCCACGTCCAGGTCTCCGTCGCGCACACCGCGGAGCAACCCGGCAGCACCGTCGGGATCCGTGCGGGGGCGCAGCATCACCTCGGGATGTGCCCGGCGGAACTCCGCGATGGCGGACGCCACCGGTGTCGACAGCAGCGCGTGCATCAGCCCCACTCGCACGGTTCCGCGGAGGCCGGCGGTCACCGCCGCCACACCGTCGACGGCGCTCTCGACCGCCTGCTGCACGGTCCGTGCCCTGGCTGCGAACTCGACGCCGACCTCGGTCGGCACCACTCGTCGGGTGGACCGGTCGAACAGCGCTGCCCCCAACTCGCGTTCGAGTGCGGCGACCGATGCCGACACCGCCGACTGGACGACGTTCACGCGTCCCGCGGCGGCGGTGAAGGAGCGTTCCTCGTAGACCGCCAGGAAATACTCCAACTGCCGCAGTTCCATCTGCCGAACCTAGCTGTTCGACAGATGGATGTGATCGCGAGAAAGCGTTTCCGTTAGTGAGTCCTGCGCGGCACCGTTGACCACGACACAGCGGACGGGAGAGACGATGGTGGTCAACACGGTGCGGACGGGCCCGCGGGACGGCGAGACCGTCGTGCTCGTCCACTCGGCGGGACTCGACCTGACCTGGTGGGATGCGCAGATCGACGCGCTGCGCGGTGACCACGACGTCGTCGCCCTCGACCTCCCGGGTCACGGCCGGAGCGGCGGGACTGCTCAGGACATGCACATGCCGGTGATGATCGACGCGGTGTCGACGGTTGTGCGTGGCCTGGACGCGACGCGGGTGCATCTCGTCGGACTGTCCGTCGGCGGGGGTGGTCGTGCAGGCCGTCGCCGCACGGGAGCCCCGTGCGATTCGCACACTCACACTGATCGACACCGGAGCGCACTTCACCGCACCCGCCCGGGCCGCGATGATCGACCGCGCCGCGGATATCCGGCGCGACGGCCTCACCGACGGGGTTCTGGACGGTCTCCTGACGCACTGGTTCCGGCCGGCGACACTGGACGTCCGGCCACACCTCGTGGACCGTGCGAGGAAGACGCTGTCGCTGCTCGACGACACCGTTCACGCGGCGCTGTGGGAGATGATCGCGGCGGTCGACGAACGCGAACGGCTGGTCGACATCGTCGCCCCCACGACGGTGGTGGTCGGCGAGCACGACACGAGTTCCCCGGTGGCCACGGCCGCCGAACTGGTCTCGGGCATCGCTGGATCCACACTCCACGTCGTCCCGGGGGCGGCACACCTGTCGCCCGTCGAGTGCCCCGCAGCGGTGACCACGATCATCCGGTCGGCGGTCGCAGCCGGGGCGGCCCACCGATGACCCGGATCCCGTTGCCCGACCCTCAGCAACTGGGGGGTTGGGCTCGCGAGCAGTTCGACCGCTTCCCGTCGAATCTCACGCGCACACTGCTCGTCACCGCCGACGAGCGACTCGCCGGTGCGCTCCCCGCCACCGCCAACGCGCTCCGGGCGTCGTCGTTCTCGCCGTGGCTGCGAGAGGCGGTGATCCTACGGGTGGCCGCCCGGTCGGGCAGCGCCTACGAACGCTTCCACCATCTCGGTCAGGCGCGGGTGGCCGGCTGGAGCGATGAGCAGATCGACGCCATCGAGAGGGGCGACGACGAGCGACTGCCCGCCACCATCGGTCCCGTCCTGCGGCTGACCGATGCCGTGGTCGCAGGACCCACTGTCGACGACGCGACGCTGTCCGCGGTTCGCACCCAACTCGCCGACGGCGACCTGGTCACGCTGCTGATACTGATCGGTCATTATCTGACGGTCGGTCGCCTGACCGCCGTGCTCGACGTCGATCTCGACCCCGAGCCGGACCCGTGGGCCGGCGAACACTGACCGCGGCGCCGACGCCACGACACTTCGGGCGTGGAGCTCAGGCCTCTTCGAGGCGCATGGAGATGGAGTTGATGCAGTAGCGCAAATCGGTGGGGGTGTCGTATCCCTCACCGGCGAAGACGTGGCCCAGGTGGCTGCCGCAGTTCGCACACAGGACCTCGGTGCGCAGCATGCCCATCGACCGGTCCTCGTGCTCGATGATCGCGTCACCGGCCAGAGGGCTGAAGAACGACGGCCACCCGCAGTGCGAGTCGAACTTCTGCTCGCTACGGAACAGTTCGGCGTCGCAGGCGCGGCAGCGGTACACGCCGACGGTCTTCGTGTCGGTGTACTCGCCGACGAACGGCGCCTCGGTGCCCGCCTGTCGCAGGACCCGGTACTCCTCGGGGCTCAGCTGGGCGCGCCACTCCTCGTCGGTCTTGGTGACGGGCGGGGTGGTGCTGTCCTGGCGGTCGACGCTCATGCGTCCACGGTAGCGCGCGAACTGCCGACCGCCGGGGCGTCGCGCTGCGCACGCAGGTCGAGCCAGCGGAACAGCAGCACGCAGAAGATCGTGATCATCAGCAGCGACCAGCCCCAGGTCACCTTGTTGTACTCGAGCATCCGGCCGAACGCCGCCCACCGTTTCGACAGGAACGAGTCGAAGGTCATGCAGCCGACCACGCCCAGCCATGCGGGCCAGGAGCGCATCACCGACCCCGGGCGGACGACGGTCATCAGCAGCGGGAACAGCAGCATCGAGTAGTAGCCCTGACCCAGCGACGACACCAGGAAGACGGTGACCATCAGGACGCCGCTCGACGTGGCCGCCCACAGCAGCTCGTCGGTCCGGCGGTACTGGGTGTAGAGGAACCACAGGCAGAAGACCGCCATCAGCACGAACGCGATCCGCAGCACGTACAGCAGCCACGGCTGCACGCCGAAGTAGGCGCCGTTGCCCGCGATCGAGCTGTTGTAGTAGTCGCGTGCCTCGCCGAGGTACGGCACCGTGCGCTTGACGAAGTCGACCGGGTCGGCCGAGATCGGCCACGCCAGCGCGGTGAGGACCAGTGGGATGCCGACCGCGCCGGCGAACACCCGCCACTGCCGGTTCAGCAACGGCAGCAGCAGCAGCGGTGCGAGCACCGGCTTGACGGCCAGGGTGATGCCGATGGGAACACCGGCCCACCAGTCGCGCCGTCGAAGCATCAACATCAGGAAGGCGATCTCGCCCAAGAGCACGAACGAGTTGAAGTTCGTGAAGATCAGGGTGTGCGCGACGGTCTCGGTGCAGAAGAAGAAGAACAGCACCACCGGGAACGCGACCGAGCGCGCATCGAACCCGAACATCCGGATCAGCAGGTACGCCGAGGCGATGAGGGCGACGACGGACACCGCGATGAAGATCCAGCGGGCGCGCTCGGGGTCGATGTAGGCGATCGGGGACATCAGCAGGGTGCCCGACGGCGGGTACAGGTAGTGCGGGTCGACGGTGTCGTAGTTCTCGCCGTACACGGCGCGCCCGTTGAGGAAGGCCAGGGCGGCGTCGTAGACAGGGCGGAAGTCGTCGGTGCGGTCGCCGTTGACGCCCATGATGATCGAGCGCTGCAGGACGATCACGACGGTGATCGGCCACAGGATCAGCGCGACGACCCGTTGGGTGGACATCGGGGGGGAACAGACGGGCATCGCTGCGCGCAGAGAGGTCAAGCGGCACCCGCGCACCGTACTACGACTCCGAGCGCCGCTCCCCGAGGCGGCTGGTCAGGACGGACACGCGCCGGACGGCGGTACGTCCCCGGACCGGGCGTAGCGGTTGACGATGTCGGCGGCGCAGTCGGAGTGGGCGGTGACGCCGAAGCCCGGCCCGTCGTAGGTGATCGTCGACGCGGTGCCGCCCGCGGTGACGATCAGCGGGGTGAGGGCGCCTGCCCCTGTGCCGCCGTTGACGGTGTCGAAGCCGCTCGTGAGCACCAGGATGGGCACGTCGAAGCCGAGGGGACGGGGTGCCGCGGGCCCGGCCGGCCATCCCGAACACCGCAGCAGCGACAACGCCGTGTCGGACCCGGTGTAGGGGTAGCGGCTCTGCCAGGCCTGCTGCAGCGCGGCCACGTCCGAGCGTCCGATCGAGCTGCTCGCGTCGTTGCAGCGCGACAACAGCTGGCCGTCGGTGCCCCGCAGTGCCCTCGCGCGGTCGACGGCGGCCGTGAGCGCGGGCGACGGACCGCCGGCCAGGAGACCCGCCACCCGGGTGATCGTCGATGCACGGTCGGTGGTGGTCAGGGCGATCTCGGTGGACAGGGCGGCCAGCACGTCGCTGTCGGTGACGTCGCCGAGGCCCCCCCGCTGCTCCCCGCTGCACCAGCGCGCGGATCGCGGCGCCCGGGTCGGATCCGAGCGGGCAACCCTGCGCAGCGCAGTCCGAGGCGAACCCCGCGATCGCGGCGTCGGTGCCCGCGGCCACCTGCTGTGCGCGGTCACGGACCGACGCCCCCATAGGCGGCCGGTGTGTCGAGGACCAGGCGTCCGACGCGGTCGCGGTAGAGGCCGGCGTAGGCCAGGGCGACGTCGGCGCCGGCGCCCACGCCGACGACGCCGATGCGGTCGACACCCCAGGTCCGACGCAGTTGCTCGATGTCTCCCGCGGCGTTGGCGGAGGTGAACGCCAGTTGGTACGGGCTGATGGTCTCGGTGCAGGCGTCGGCGGCCTCGCCGGCGGGTGGTGGCGAGCAGGTCCCCGCGGGCCTGTGCGGTGCGGGTCGACGGGGTCAGGCCGTTGGCGAGCACCACCGACCGCTCCTGGCTGGTGAAGCAGTCGATCGGGGGTGCTGCGTCCGGTCCCGCGCCGGTCGACGGCGACGAGCGGGTGGTCGGCGAGCAGCGCGCGTCCCGGCCCGTCGGCCATCAGCAACCCGGCGACCGCCGACGGCATGTCGGTGCCGGATGTCACGACGAGCGGTGCGCCCGACGCCGGGGGTGGAGGTCAGCCGGACGCGGACGGCCGCGACGAGGACGGAATCCTGGGTCGCCACCCCGGGGGGTGACGGTGGCGCGGAAGCTCGCGCAGTCGACGCGCACGTCGCCCGCCGGTGCGGGCAGTCCGAACCCGGACGCGAGGTTGGTGGGACAGGGCCCCCAGGCCAGATCGCTGCGCGGTGCCGACAGCGTCGGCGCACGCGGGGGAGCGGACGTCGCCGCACCGCCACCACCGCCGTCCTCGACGACCAGCGGCGGACCGGTGTCCGGGCCGACAGCGCAGCCCGCGACGGTGATCGCCGCGACGAGGAGACCGAGCGCCCCGAGGAGGCGACGGCGCGGTCGGCGGGTCCGCGGCGTCGTGGTCGGGCGCATGTCGGCGACTGTAGTCACGTCGGTGTCGCGGCCCGCCTCGTCGCGGCTCAGTGGTCGTCGGTGGCCCGGGACCACCGCGGTGAACAGGAAGCCCTCGTCGTCGGCCAGGACGTGGTCGCGGGTCATGGTGCGGGGATCGATGTCGTCGTCCCCGTGGGCGATCCTCCCGGCGGGCCCGGCGAGCATCGTGGGCCCGATGGTCAGGCACAACTCGTCGACCAGATCCGCGGCGGCCAGGCGGCCGAGCAGCCCGGGCCCGCCCTCGCCGAGGACCCGCCACCGGCCTCGGGACGCGAGATGGGCGAGTGCGCGGGGCAATTCGACGTCGTCACCCCCGCAGTCGACGAGGGTGGCCCCGGCGTCGAGAAGGCGCCGGCGACGGTCCTCGGGTGCCGACGAGCAGGTGAGCACGGTGGTCTGCGGGGGCGCGGACGGCCTCGGACTCGGGGTCGAGGCTCAACGACCCCGACACGATCGCGAGGGTGGGCAGCGTCGGGTCCGAGGGGTCCGCGGCGATCGGTCCGTAGTCCTCGCCGGTGACCGTGCCCGACCCGACGAGGACGACGTCGGCGAGGTCCCGCAGCACACCGAAGATCTGCTTGTCGCCGTCGCCGCCGAGCCCGGCCGACGCGCCGTCGCGGGTCGCGGCGCCGTCGAGGGACGAGACCATGTTGACCCTTACGTGGCACCGCGGATCGGGGTGCTCGGGTTCGGGGTAGGCGTACAGCCGCCGCAGCTCGGCGTCGTCGACTGT
>JAQIJH010000038.1:0-42797 GCA_036946345.1 Gordonia paraffinivorans
GAGCTCCTCGACGAGGACGACGTCCGTGAACTCGCCGACGAGTGGGTCGCGGCGGCAGCGGCGCTCGCGCGACACGTCCGGACCGGCGAGACCGGTGGCCTCACCCCGTCCGACGTCCCCCTCGCACCGGTGTCCCAGCACGACCTCGACGTCATCGAGGGTGCGCATGGGCGCGTCGACGACGTGTGGCCGCTCGCGCCACTGCAGGCCGGCCTGCTCTACCACGCGGAGATCGCCGGCGACGAGGCCGTCGACATCTACACCGCCCAGGTGGTGCTGGAACTGCGCGGTCCGCTCGACGCGGACCGCATGCGCGCCGCAGCCGACGCGGTGGTGGCACGGAACCCCGTGCTGCGCAGCGCGTTCCACGCGACCGAGGACGGCACGCCGGTCGCAGCGATCGTCGCGGGGGCTCGCGTCGAGTGGGAGCGGGTCGACCTGTCCGGCCGCGACGACGCCGCCGACGAGGCCGACCGCCTGCTCCGCGGGCACCGGCTCGCCCGCTTCGACATGGCGTCGGCGCCGCTCATGCGGTTCCTGGTCATCGACCTCGGGACCGACGACGCGGGCACACCCCTCACGCGGATGTCGATGGTGAACCACCACATCCTGCTCGACGGCTGGTCGGGACCGCTGCTCATGCAGCAGCTGATGGCGTTGTACGCGCTCGGCGGCGTGGATCAGCTCCCGGCGGCCGACCACACCTACCGGGACTTCCTCGAGTGGCTCTCGCGGCGCGAGCCGGGAGCAGCGCTGGCGGCGTGGCGTCAGGCCCTCGACGGGCTCGACCGACCGACCATGCTGGTCGACCGGGGGGCCGCACCCGACGTCCGCGAGGACGACGTCGAACTCGCCTCGGTCGAGGCGGACTCGGTCGTGCCGGTCGACCGCGTGCTCGATCTCGACGAGCCCACCGCGGCCGGCCTGGCGGAGCTGTCGCGGGACCGCGGGATCACCGTCAACACGATGCTGCAGGCGGCGTGGGGTCTCGTGCTGGCCCGATCGCTCGGATCCGACGACGTCGTGTTCGGCGCGACGGTCTCCGGCCGCCCGCCCGAGGTCCCCGAGGTCGGCAGCATCCTCGGCCTGTTCATCAACACCATCCCGGCGCGCGTCCGGCTCGACGAGCGCGAGACCGTCGTCGGTCTGCTCGAGCGCGTGCAGTCGGAGCAGGCCGGGCTGCTCGACGCCCACCACGTCGGGTTGCCCGCGATCCAGCGCGAGCTCGGCGTCGGCGCGCTGTTCGACACGCTCGTCGTCTTCGAGTCCTATCCGATCGACCGGGACTCGCTGGAGCAGGGCGCGTCGATCGACGGGCTGTCCATCGACGGCGCACAGGTCAACGACGCGTCGCACTACCCGCTCACGGTGCTCGGTCAGGCTGATCCGCACCTGTCGGTGACGCTGCGCTACGTGCCGGCGTTGGTGTCGGACGCGCGGGCCGCGGATCTCGCGGCGCGCCTGCAGCGGGTGCTGACCGCGTTCGCCCGGGCCAGCGCCACGCCGGTCCGCGACGTCGACCTCGTCGACCCCGCCGAGATCGCCGCGCAGCTGCGCGCGTGGAACGACACCGACCGGGTCGTCGAGGACACGACGGTCGCGGGGTTGTTCGCCGAGCGGGTGGCGCGGACGCCGGACGCGGTGATGCTCGTCGACGGCGACACCACGCTGACCTTCGCCGAGTTCGACGCCATGGCCAACCGCCGCGCCCGCGTGCTGATCGCGCACGGCATCGGTCCGGACGACGTCGTCGCGGTCGCGATGGTCCGCTCGGTCGAGCAGCTCGCGACCGTCCACGGGATCCTGAAGGCGGGCGCCGCCTACCTCCCCGTCGACGTCGACGCCCCCGCCGACCGCGTCGCCGCGATCATCGCCGAGGCGGGTGTGCGCTGCGCGGTCACCGACGCCGACCGACTGGCGCGACTGCGGTCGATCGTCCGGCCGGTGGCCTGTCTCGATCTCGCCGCCCGGGGACTGCGGCACATCGACGACGGTCCGATCTCCGCGTCGGAACTGCGCGGACGGGTGCACCCGGCCTCGTTGGCCTATGTCCTGTTCACCTCCGGCTCGACCGGCCGGCCGAAGGGCGTCCAGATCACACAGCGGGCTCTGGTCAACCAGGTCCGGTGGATCGCCGACGAGTACGGCATCGACGAGAACGACACCGTGCTGCTCAAGACGCCGTTCACCTTCGACGCGTCGGTGTGGGAGATGTTCACCCCGGGACTCGTCGGGGCGACGACCGTGGTCGCCGGTCCGCGCGCACACACCGAGCCCACCGAGATGGTCGAGCTCGTGGCGACGCACGCGGTGACGGTCGTGCAGTTCGTGCCGTCGGTGCTCGCGGTGTTCGTCGAGTCCGCCGGCGACTCGGCTCTGACCGGACTCCGACTGGTGTTCAGCGGCGGTGAGGCGCTGCCGCGCTCGCTCGCCGCGCACGTCGCCGAGCGCAGCGGTGCGCGGGTGGTCAACCTCTACGGTCCGACCGAGGTCACCGTCGACGCGACGTCCGCGGTCGTGGTCGGCGACGAGCAGTCGTCGGCCGTCGCCGCCGTCGACCGTCCGCGGTCGGACGGATCGGTGGTCTCCATCGGGCGTCCGGTGTGGAACACCCGCGGCTTCGTCCTCGACCGGTGGCTGCGTCCCTGTGTCGTCGGTGCGGTGGGTGAGCTGTACCTCGGCGGCGACCAACTCGCACGCGGATATCTCAACCGCCCCGGGCTGACGGCGGAACGGTTCGTGCCCAACGTGTTCGGGCCGTCCGGCTCGCTCATGTACCGCACCGGTGACCTGGTGCGGCGCACGCCGGACGGGTCGCTCGAGTACGTCGGCCGTGTCGACTTCCAGGTCAAGCTGCGTGGTCTGCGCATCGAGCTCGAGGAGGTCGAGGTCGTCCTCGCCCGCCACGCGTCGGTGGGGCAGGCCGCGGTCGTGATCCGGGAGGTGGCCGGACGCGAGCAGCTGGTCGCCTACGTCACCGGCGATCTCGGGGGCGACGTCGACGTGGCGGCCCTGCGCGACTTCGCGGGACGGGCACTGCCGGGCTACATGGTCCCCGAGGTGATCGTCGTGCTCGACGAGTTCCC
The DNA here is from genome assembly GCA_036946345.1 of Gordonia paraffinivorans. Lineage (GTDB taxonomy): Bacteria > Actinomycetota > Actinomycetes > Mycobacteriales > Mycobacteriaceae > Williamsia_A > Williamsia_A paraffinivorans_A. The sequence continues at coordinate 3,087 of JAQIJH010000038.1, forward strand.
GCGCGGGCGGTCGGGCAAGATCGCGCGCTCGGAACTGCCCGTCCCCGACGTCGCCCGAGCGGAGCGACGAGCGCCGGCGACCCCCGCCGAGGAGATCCTGGTCCGCATCGCGGGCGAGTTGCTCGGCACCGAGATCGGCGCCGACGACTCGTTCTTCGAGATCGGTGGCGACAGCATCGGTGCGATGCAGCTGGTCACCCGTGCCCGCGCCGCAGGCCTGTCGTTCACCGCCCGCGACGTGATCGAACAGCGCACCCTCGCCGCACTCGCGCGACGGGCGGAGGTCGCCGGAGGCGTCCCGTCGACGACGGACGGTGCGTCGGGACGACGGACCGGTCACGCGGAGGCGACCCCGGTCATCCGCAAGATGGTCGAGCGGGGCGGCGACTTCCGCCGCTTCGTGATGCCGATGGCGTTCATCGTCCCCGGCGACGTCACCGCCGAGCAGATCACGCGCGTCCTCGGCGCCGTCGTCGACGCGCACGACGTGCTGCGGTCGAGGTTCGACCCCTCCGGCGCGCTGGAGGTCGGGGACGCCGGCGACGTCGACGTGGCCGCGACGCTGACACGGGTCGACCTCGACGGCGACACCCTGCCCGGGACCGACGGCTACACGGCGACCGTGCGGACCGCCGTCGCCGACGCCATCGACCTGCTCGACCCGGCGTCGGGCGCGATGATGCGTCTCGTCTGGCTCGCCCCGCCCTCGGGGTCCGGGCGCACCGGGCGCCTCGTCGTGGTCCTGCACCACCTGGTCGTCGATGCGGTGTCGTGGCAGATCCTGCAGTCCGACATCGCCGTCGCGGGCAGTCAAGTCTCGTCCGGTGACACGCCCGCCCTGCCCGGCACCGGCACGTCGTGGGTCGAGTGGAGTGCGGCGCTGCACGACGCCGCCGCGTCACGCCGGGACGAGATCGACCACTGGGTGAGCACCCTCGACGTCGACGACCCCGACCTGGGGACCCGCCGAGTCGACCTCACCCGCGACGGCGTCGATCGCCTCGCGCGGTTGGAGATCGAGATCCCGGCCGAGATCGTCGAGCCCCTCACGGCCGGTGTCCGGTCGGCGGGCGCGGACGGCGAGACCGTCGCCGACCTGCTCGTCGCCGGACTGGCCGCTGCCGTCGTCGGCTGGCGTGCCGACCGCGGCGTGGAGGCGCCGGGCGCGCTGCTCACCCTGGAGGGTCACGGCCGTCAGGAGTCCGTCGTCGACGGACGGGTCGATCTCTCGCGCACCGTCGGGTGGTTCACGTCGATGTTCCCGACCTTCGTCGACCTCGGCGGTCGCACCGCTGTCGACATGCTCGACGATCCTGCCGCGGCCTCCGCGGTGGTCTCCGCCGCGCGGTCGGCGATGGCCGCGCATCCGGATCGCGGCATCGGCTACGGCATGCTCAGGTACCTCGACCCCGAGGGGGGTCGCGCGGCTGAGCGGGTTCGCCGAGCCGCAGATCGTCTTCAACTACATCGGCGCCGTCCCCGGGGCCGGCGCAGCCACCGACATCGGTGAGGTGCCGTGGTTCCCGGACGTCGCCGGCCCGGGTCTGATCGACACGACCGACCCCGCCGCCCTCGCGCGCGGCAACCGGATGCCGGCGCAGGCCGAGATCGACATCCAGTCGATGAGCACGGTCACCGTCGAGGGCCGCGTCGTGCGGGCGCAGGTGACGTGGCTGGACGAGGCGATCGACCGGTCCGACCTGGCCGAGCTCGTCGAGCACTGGAAGCTGGCGCTCCGCGCCATCGTCGACCGGGCCTGACCGCCACCCGGACGACCGCACACACGACGACGCCCGCCGCAGGGTCTGCGGCGGGCGTCGGGTCGCCGGTGGTGGTCTGCGGTCAGGGGCAGGGCGCGGGGTGAGTTCTGCCCCAGGCGGGGTCGAGGGCTCCGAGCACGATCCCGACGGCCCGCGGATCCGACGTCATCTGCATGTGGTCGACCTGGGCGGTCGGGCACCCGTCCTGCACCCACAGGTTGCGGACGGTCGCGCCCGGTCCCGCTGTGAGGAAGGTCCGCTCCTGCGGGGTGACCATGTTGTCGTCGCGTGTCCCGACGGCCACGTAGCGGACGCCGGGTTGGGTGTCGCCGCCGGCGTTGAGCGCGGTCATGAACGGGGAGCCGATCATCTGCTCGACGTAGGACGGCCCGACGGCGAGCGCCGCCAACCGGACGACCGGGATGCCGAGCATCTCGCCTACCGCGCCGATGAACTGGTTGCGGTTGAACGAGGTCCCGTGGTTGGTGCCGGCCAGGCTCACCAGGGTGTTGACCTTGTTGGCGGCCGGGTTGGCCGGGTTCGTGCCCCCGTCGAACTTCATGTACTGGCGGGCGACGACGGCGCCCTGCGAGTGGCCCACGATGTCGACCTGGGCGGCGCCGGTCTCGGCGCGCACGGTGTCGACGAACTTGCCCAGCATGCGCGCGGACTCGCGGATGGAGTCGCCACCGAACAGGTCGAGCAGGTTCTGCAGGCTCGCGTTCTCCCGCTTGCCGTACGAGATCGTGTAGACGCAGTAGCCCTGGTCCCGCAGCGCGGGCGCGAGCTTCTCCCACGTCTTCGTGGGGTTGGACCAGGTCCCGTGGACGAGCACCACCGGTCGCGGGTGGGCCGCGGAGGGTTGACAGTTGATGTCGTCGACACCGGACGTCGGGCGCGGTGCCGCGGTCGCCTGCACGGGGATCCCCAGGAGGATCGCGACGATCGCGGCGAGAACCGAGACCCGTCGTACGACGCGGGCAGACACCATCGAGCCACTCCTTATCTCTGCCCCCGCTGCAGATGACGAACTCTTTACGATCGCGAAAAAACTCCGCTATGACGCGACGGTACGCCACACCCGCACCAGAACGGGAACTGGTTCACCCGTGCCAGAGCACGTGACGGCGAGTTGTCATCGCACCGATGCCACGGCGTGATGTGGCCCCGACGACCGGGAGCCCGCAGCTCATGGTGGGCACGTCGGGTCGAGACGGACGCCGTCGAGCGCATCGCGTGCTCGTGACCGACCCAGATCGACGTCGGCCCAGCCGCGGTCCTCGCGGACGTCGAGCGTGATCGCGGCGAGCACGCAACCGCGGAGCTCCGGAGGCAGCCGCAGGAGTTGACCGGTCGCGTCGGGGGAGAGGTCCGACAGCTGACCGGCGTCGACGCGACCCGTCTTCTCGAGACGATCGACGTTGATCTGGGCGATGCGGGCGTCGGGGTCGTACGCGGCGAACGCCAGTGCGCCGACGACCGTCAGGCCGGCGACCGCACGTACGAGGTGTCGTGTGCCGAGGCCTGCACCAGCCACCATCAGGGCGACGAGCACGACCGCGAACCACAGTTCGAGGGCGGTCGCCCCCACCCGCAGCCGGGTGGCCCCGAACGCGTCCACATAGAGGTCCATGCGGTGCAGCGCCGAGGCGACGACCGCGAGCGCCGCGAGGCACAGCCCGCCCAGGATCATCCGGACAGCGAGGCGGTCGGTGGTCGTGACGCGGGGGGCGCGGCGCCAGGCGACGCCGACGACGGCGATCGTCAGCGCGGTCACCGCGAACAACTGCCAGAACCCCGACCGTGCGTACTGCGCGTAGGTGAGCCCGACGGTCCGCTGCACGTGTTCGTCACCGCCGAACAGCGTCGACGTCTGGGTGACGAGGAACGCGACGGAGATCAGCAGGACCATTCCCGCCGGCACCGCCCACATCCAGGTCTCTCCGACGGTCGATGTCGGTGTCGGGACGCGTGTCGACCGCGGACGTGCCCATCGCAGATGTGCGCCGACCGCCACGACGACGGTGGCGACCACGCCCATCGCGATCTGCGGTCCGATCGTGAGCGAATCGACGTCGGGGATGAGCGACTGCAGCAGGTGGGCGAAGGCGGCGTCTGCGCCCGCGAACAGGGCACCGAAGACGACCGCGAGCGCGACGGTGACCACTGCGACGGCGGCGATCGCCGCCGGGTTGTCGACCCGGCGGCCGCCACCGGCGCGAGCGACCCCCCGAGCTGACCACGCGAGCGCTCGCGGGGTCAGGATCGCGGACGCCACTGCCCCGAACGCGGTCTGACGCAGCGTGCGCGCATCGACGACGAGGCCGATCGCGGTCGCCGCCGCGAGCACGAGACACCCACCGACCACCCAGTCGGCGCTGCGCCACGCCGCGACCGACACCAATGCGGCCACCCCCACGACGCCGAGGACACCGACGGGGCCGGGGCGCCCGCGCGGTGCCGCGATCAGTACCGCTGCGAGGACGGCGTACCCGATGACGACGACGCCGATCCCCGTCGTCCGGGTTGGCATCGCGATCGCCGCGGCGAGGCCGGCTGCCGCCGCGGCCAGGGGGACGCGCGGCGGGGCGGCGGCCGGGAGGTCGTCGACGGTCGTCATCAGCGGCGGCCGGTCGGGCAGCGTGGCGGGGCGCGCACCGGGGAACGGAGGCAGCGTGCCGATCGGCAAGTGTTCGGGCATGGGGTATCGCCTCTCGTCGAGCAGGTGTGGTGGGGACGTGGCAGCGCGCCGGCGCTGTAGGTCGGCTCAGACGGGGACGCGTGCGGGCAGGCGCACCCGGATTCGGCATCCGCCGGGGTCGTCGACGACGGCGATCTCCCCGTCGTGCAGGCGGACCACCCACCGTGCGATCGCCAAGCCGAGTCCCGTGCCGCCGTCCCGCGAACCGCCCCGGCTGAAGCGGTCGAAGATGCGGGTGTGCTCCGCGGGGTCGATGCCGGGTCCGTCGTCGACGAAGTCGATCTCCGTGGCGGTCTCGTCGACCCGTGCGGAGATGTCGACGACACCGTCGGGCGGCGAGTGGCGCGCGGCGTTGTCGAGGAGGTTGGCGAAGACCTGGTGCATCCGTGCCTCGTCGGCGTGGACGACCACATCGGCGGGCACCGTGTTGCGGAACGTGACGGGCGTCGTCGACCCCTGTACGGAACCGTTGCGCAGCAGGCACTCCGCGATCGCGTCATCGGTGAACCCGCGGAGGCCGATGGAGGTTCGGTCGAGGGCGATCGCCCCGCCCTCGACCCTCGAGAGGTCGAGCAGGTCCCCGATGAGACGGCCGAGGCGGTCGGTCTGGCTCAGGGCCAGGGCCAGGGTGTCGTGGTCCGGGGTGCTGACACCGTCGACCAGGTTCTCGAGTACCGCGTGCAGCGCGGCAACCGGTGTCCGGAGTTCGTGGGCGACGTTGCCGATCACCTCTCGGCGGTATGTGTCGGTGGCGGAGAGGTCGGCGGCCATCTGATTGAACGCAGTCGCCAGTGCGCCGATCTCGTCGCGAGAGGTGGCGCGGACCCGCCCGGAGTAGTCGCCGTACGACATCGCGCGCACTGCGCCGGTCATCTCGCGCAGCGGCGACGTCATCCCGTGCGCGAGGAACCAGGTGACCACCAACGCCACCAGCAGCGCCATGAGGAGGGCCCAGCGGAACTGCCACTGGGCGGTCAGCCAGAACGACAGGCTCGACGTGAACAGTGCGACCCCGACGACGACCGCGGTCTTCATCTTGAACGAGCGCAGCGCGTCGAGCGGCCGTGGCCGAGCGGGGGTCACGGCCGCCCGACCTCGAGTGCGTACCCGACGCCGTGCACCGTGCGGATGCGCTCGGCGCCCACCTTCTGCCGCAGCGACCGGATGTGAGAGTCGACGGTGCGCGTCTCGCCCCCGTCGGTCCACTGCCACACGCTCTCCAGTAGCTGTGCGCGACTGCGCACGGCACCGGCGTGGCGGGCCAGTGTCGCCAACAGGTCGAATTCGGTGCGGGTCAGGTGCACCGTCCTTCCGTCCACCGTCAGCAGCCGGGCGTCGTGGTCGATCGACATGGCGCCGATGACCTGTGGATCGGGTCGGGTGTCCGGACGCACCGCTGTGGCTCCCTTGCCCGGGTAGCGCTCGGCGCGGCGCAGCAGAGCGCGGGTGCGGGCCACCAACTCGCGCATCGAGAACGGCTTCGCGAGGTAGTCGTCGGCCCCGACCCCCAGGCCGATGACGAGGTCGGTCTCCTCCGAGCGGGCCGTGAGCATGAGCACCGGTGTGGGGCAGTGCGCCTGCATCCTCCGGCAGACCTCCAGGCCGTCCATGCCCGGGAGCATCACGTCGAGGATCACCACGTCGGGGCCGGCCTGCGCGTGGTGGCGTAGCGCGTCGGGGCCGGCGGCGGCGGTGGTGACGGCGAAGCCCTCGGCGGTCATGCGCGCGGCGATGGAGGTCCGGATCAGTGGCTCGTCGTCGACCACCAGGACACTCGGCGAACGCTCGTCGGGGCTCATGGGAGTCGACGCTAATGTCCGTTTGTGCGGTTGCGCCGCAGATGATGTGCAGAGAGTGTGAAGGTTCGCGGCCGGGTCAGGCGATCGCCGGCACGAGCAGCACGTACATGACGAGGAACACCGCACACAGTCCGGCGGACACGGCCACCACCATCTGGTGGGCGGTCGACGTCCGTGATCGCGTCAGCACGGCCACCACGACCGACACCGTGACGATGGGCAGGGCGGCGCGGCCGACGGCCTGGAGCTGACCGGAACAGATCGGCAGCGCGAGCAGGGCCGCGGTGAACACCGAGTACGTGGGCGGGAACCGTCGCACCATGAACCCCAGCGCGACGAGGCACACGGCGACCACCGCGAGGTTCAGCGGTCCGAACAGGTAGTTCCCCGGGTCGCCCCAGGTCGCGTCTCGGATCGCGTGGCCGACGGCGACCCACGGCCAGTCGAGTTCGCGGTGCCACCGGTCGGCGTTGACGTGGAACGTGACCAGCCAGTCGCCGGTGCGGACCCGTCCGTACAGGAGGAAGGCGACGAGACCGGTCGGCGCGAGGAGGACGCCGACGAGCGGTCGCACGAGGGACACCCGGGTGCCGGACCGTCGGGCCAGGACGAGCCACGACGACCAGTTCGGCGGCGATCACGACGGTGAGCATCACCCCGGGAGGACGTGTCGCGGCCGCGAGTGCGGCGACGACACCGGCGGCGATCCACCGGTGCAGCCGGGTGAGCAGCAGGGCGGCCACGGCCAGCGCCACGAAGAGGCTCTCGGCGTAGACGGCCGAGAGGTAGAAGCCGAGCGGCGTCACGGCGAAGTACATGCACGCACGTCGGGCCACACCCAGACCGAAGTCCCTGCGGACGAGAAGGTGCAGGAGGACAGCCGCCACGAGGCCGGCGGCGTTGGCCACGACGAGGCCGGCGACGACGTGCGCCGTGTGGCCACCGCCGCCGACGTACCCGAGCACCCGCGCGACGGCCGGGTAGAGCGGGTAGAACGCCCACTCGTCGCCGCGCCCGGCGCTGTAGCCGTGGTCGGCGATGCCGAGGTAGTACGCGGCGTCGAAGTGGGTCCAGGGCAACCGCGACGCGGCACCACTCGCGCGGGTGGTCGCGAGAGGCGCCAGGTACGCGCTCACGAACGCTGCGAGACCGAACAGGGCCGCGTGCCAGATCGCGAACGGAACCGCGGCGTCGGGGACTGCCTGTCTGAGCTCGCTCTCGGCAGAGGGCCGCAACCGGCCGAGGACCGTCGTGCGGACCATGGGGCGGGTGCTCACCGCCCATACATAGGCGGTGCGTGCCCCGACCACGCGCCGAGCGGTGCGTGTTCCTCCGTTCGGAGGACAGGCGTTTCAGGTCAGCGCGGCGTGACCCAGCAGGTGATGTCGCAGTGGACGACCTCGGTGCCGTTCTTGTCGCTGATCGCGATGTCGACGACGACGTCGCGCCCGTCGCCGATCGTCGCCGGGTCGATCGGGTCTGCCAGCGTCGCCACCGCGCGCAGGCCGGTGGTCGCCTTGGTCAGGTACTGCGACGTCATGCCCTTGGGGATCCAGCGCAGCTCGGTCGGCGTCGACGCCTCCATCAGCATCCCCATGGCCGTCTCGGCGAGATTGCACGCGGCGATGGCGTGATAGGTGCCGATGTGGTTGTGCACGCCGAACCACTTCGGGGAGGTGACCACGCACCGGCCCGGCTCGAGCTCGCGCACCAGGGGCAGGATGGTGCCGAAGTAGGGGACCCGCGCGACCATGCCGACGGAGAACACGGCGGCACCGACGATGCCGCTGGGCAGCCGTCGCCACAGCGCATAGGTGGGCGTGACGCCCGTGGGACGGGCCGGGGCGACGGTGTGCTGTTCGCTCATGCGGCGAGACTAACGGCCATTTGGACCGGCACCGGGTCCTGGTGCATACTGTTCGGGTTGCCCAGACCGGGTGCCGTCTCGTGCGGCCCCCATCCGGGCGCCGATCGTCCCGGCGGAGCAAGCGGTTCCCGAACTGCTCCGAGCACCGGGGGTTCGATCACCAAGCTCGACAACAACGTCGTCGTCCGGCTCGATCCGACGGATCGGAGCGGACTCGGTGGGACCGCCCGTCAGGGCGAGACCACAAGCGGTCGGAACAGGGTGACAGCGCACAGGTTTGTCCGGTGCGCGCGACACGCCCGACCGCGGGTGCCGGAGCAGCCCGGTGCGACAAGAGAGCTGTGGCGTCCGCCGACCACCGTCGACGGACGCGAACGCACAACGACAGATGAACAGTGTCGATCACCCACCCGGGGTTCCGGGTCGGACGGCGTGTGAGCCGCCCGGTGGTCTGTCCTGACCCGCACACGCGGGACCCGTTCGCGGGCATCTGTCGCCGAGTCATCCAGACGGAAGAGGACACAGCGTGGCGGGACAGAAGATCCGCATCAGGCTCAAGGCCTATGACCACGAGGCGATCGACGCGTCGGCGCGCAAGATCGTGGAGACCGTGACCCGCACCGGGGCACGTGTCGTCGGCCCGGTGCCGTTGCCGACCGAGAAGAACGTGTACTGCGTCATCCGCTCGCCGCACAAGTACAAGGACTCGCGCGAGCACTTCGAGATGCGGACGCACAAGCGTCTGATCGACATCCTCGACCCGACCCCCAAGACGGTCGACGCTCTCATGCGCATCGACCTGCCGGCCAGCGTCGACGTCAACATCCAGTAGTCGGCGCCGGAGAGCATCGCGACGCCTCGCGTCACGCCGATCGTCTCTCCGAGGCCGCCTGTAGGGATCGAACACACAGGGACCAGATACAGACATGACTCAGAACAGTGGGAAAGGGATCCTGGGCACCAAGCTCGGGATGACCCAGGTCTTCGACGAGAACAACCGCGTCGTGCCGGTGACCGTCGTCAAGGCCGGTCCGAACGTCATCACCCAGATCCGCACCCAGGAGACCGACGGCTACACCGCCGTGCAGCTCGCCTACGGTGCGATCGATCCGCGCAAGGTGACCAAGCCGGTCGCCGGGCAGTTCTCCAAGGCCGGCGTCACGCCGCGTCGTCACGTCGCGGAGCTCCGCGTCGACGACACCGCGGAGTACAGCGTCGGCCAGGAGCTGACCGCCGAGATCTTCGCCGACGGTGCCTACGTCGACGTGACCGGCACCTCCAAGGGCAAGGGCTTCGCCGGCGTCATGAAGCGTCACGGCTTCAAGGGCCTGGGCGCGAGCCACGGTGCCCACCGCGTGCACCGCGCACCCGGCTCGATCGGTGGCTGCGCCACCCCGGGTCGCGTGTTCAAGGGCATGCGGATGGCGGGACGCATGGGCAACGAGCGCGTCACCACGCAGAACCTGACCGTCCACAAGGTGGACGCCGAGGCCGGCCTGCTGCTGATCAAGGGAGCCATCCCGGGTCGCAAGGGCGGCGTCGTGATCGTCCGCGACGCAGTGAAAGGCGGTGTGAAGGCATGAGTGTCGACACCACGAAGTCAGCCACCAAACTGACGCTGGACGTCCGGACCGCGGACGGGAAGACCGACGGCACCGTCGAGCTGCCCGCCTCGATCTTCGACGCGCCGGCCAACATCGCGCTGATGCACCAGGTGGTCACCGCGCAGCTCGCGGCGGCCCGCCAGGGCACGCACTCCACCAAGACGCGTGGCGCCGTGAGCGGTGGCGGCGCGAAGCCGTACCGCCAGAAGGGCACCGGTCGCGCGCGCCAGGGTTCGACCCGCGCACCGCAGTTCACCGGCGGTGGCACCGTCCACGGCCCGCAGCCGCGTGACTACAGCCAGCGCACCCCCAAGAAGATGAAGGCCGCCGCCCTGCGCGGTGCCCTGTCGGACCGGGCGCGCAACGAGCGCATCCACGTCGTGACCGAGCTCGTCGCGGGTCAGACCCCGTCGACGAAGTCGGCCCGGCAGTTCCTGGAGCTGCTCAGCGACCGTCGCAAGTTCCTGGTGGTCATCGGCCGTGAGGACATCGCCGCGCAGAAGAGCGTGGCGAACCTGCCCAACGTGCTGCCGATCAGCCCGGACCAGCTCAACACCTACGACGTCCTCGACTCCGACGACATCGTGTTCAGCGTCGAGGCGCTCAACACCTTCGTCGCACGGGCCACGGGCGACGCAGCCGCGAAGGAGGCGTGATCATGACCGTGCAGCACAGCGATCCGCGCGACATCATCCTCGCGCCGGTGATCTCCGAGAAGTCCTACGGACTGATCGAGGACAACGTCTACACGTTCATCGTCCACCCGGACTCGAACAAGACGCAGATCAAGATCGCCGTCGAGAAGATCTTCGACGTCAAGGTCACGAACGTGAACACCGCCAACCGCCAGGGCAAGCGCAAGCGCACCCGGGCCGGCTTCGGCAAGCGCAAGAACACCAAGCGCGCGATCGTCACCCTGACCGCCGACAGCAAGCCCATCGAGATCTTCGGGGGACCGATCGGCTGACGCCGGTCGGATCCGAGGAGAGGCAGAGGACGAAGAGTCATGGCCATTCGCAAGTACAAGCCGACGACACCGGGCCGCCGCGGCGCCAGTGGCGCCGACTTCGCCGAGGTCACGCGTGACCACCCGGAGAAGTCGCTGGTGCGTCCGTTGCACGGTCGCGGTGGACGCAACGCCCACGGGCGTATCACCACCCGGCACAAGGGCGGCGGGCACAAGCGTGCCTACCGTCTGATCGACTTCCGTCGCAACGACAAGGACGGCGTCAACGCCAAGGTCGCGCACATCGAGTACGACCCGAACCGCACGGCGCGCATCGCGCTGCTGCACTTCGTGGACGGCGAGAAGCGCTACATCATCGCCCCCCGTGGGCTGAACCAGGGCGACGTCGTCGAGTCGGGTGCCACCGCAGACATCAAGCCCGGCAACAACCTGCCGCTGCGCAACATCCCGACCGGTACCCAGGTCCACGCGGTGGAGCTGCGTCCGGGCGGCGGGGCCAAGATGGCTCGCAGCGCCGGCGCGTCGATCCAGCTGCTGGGCAAGGAGGGTGCGTACGCCACCCTGCGCATGCCGTCGGGTGAGATCCGCCGCGTCGACGTGCGCTGCCGCGCCACCGTCGGCGAGGTCGGCAACGCCGAGCAGTCGAACATCAACTGGGGCAAGGCCGGCCGCATGCGGTGGAAGGGCAAGCGCCCCACCGTCCGCGGTGTCGTGATGAACCCCGTCGACCACCCGCACGGTGGTGGCGAGGGCAAGACCTCGGGTGGTCGCCACCCGGTCAGCCCGTGGGGTCAGCCCGAGGGCCGCACCCGCAAGAACAAGGCCAGCGATCAGATGATCGTGCGCCGTCGTCGTACCGGCAAGAAGCGCTGAGCAGGAGGGAGTAGAACATGCCACGCAGCCTCAAGAAGGGCCCGTTCGTCGACGACCACCTGCTCAAGAAGGTGGACGTCCAGAACGAGAAGGGCACCAAGCAGGTCATCAAGACCTGGTCGCGCCGTTCGACCATCATCCCCGACTTCATCGGTCACACGTTCGCCGTCCACGACGGTCGCAAGCACGTGCCGGTGTTCGTCTCGGAGTCGATGGTCGGGCACAAGCTCGGCGAGTTCGCGCCGACGCGCACGTTCAAGGGCCACATCAAGGACGACCGGAAGGCGAAGCGTCGATGAGCACCGCTGAGACCACCGCCAACCCGACCGCGAAGGCCACGGCCAAGTTCGTCCGCGTCACGCCCATGAAGGCGCGTCGCGTGATCGACCTGGTGCGCGGCAAGAAGGTCGACGAGGCACTCGACATCCTGTTGTTCGCGCCGCAGGCGGCGAGCGAGCAGGTCGCGAAGGTCGTCGCCAGCGCGGCGGCCAACGCGGAGAACAACCTCGGGCTCGACCGGCGCACGCTGGTCGTCTCGCAGGCGTTCGCCGACGAGGGCCCGACCATGAAGCGCTTCCGTCCGCGGGCCCAGGGCCGCGCGTTCCGGATCCGCAAGCGCACCAGCCACATCACCGTGGTCGTGGAGAGCGTGCCGGCAGGGCAGCAGGGCCGTGCGCGGTCCCGCCAGCCCAAGAAGCAGCAGACGAGCAAGGGAGCCTGACCAGTGGGCCAGAAGATCAACCCGCACGGCTTCCGTCTGGGTATCACCACCGACTGGAAGTCGCGGTGGTACGCCGACAAGCAGTACGCGGACTACGTGAAGGAAGACGTCGCCATCCGCAAGCTCCTGTCCACGGGACTCGAGCGCGCCGGCATCGCGAAGGTCGAGATCGAGCGCACCCGTGACCGGGTCCGTGTCGACATCCACACCGCCCGTCCGGGCATCGTCATCGGTCGCCGCGGCGCCGAGGCCGATCGCATCCGTGGCGAGCTGGAGAAGCTCACCGGCAAGCAGGTGCAGCTGAACATCCTCGAGGTGAAGAACGCCGAGAGCGAGGCGCAGCTGGTGGCGCAGGGCGTCGCCGAGCAGCTGAGCAACCGTGTCGCGTTCCGTCGCGCCATGCGCAAGGCGATCCAGTCGGCCATGCGGCAGCCCAACGTCAAGGGCATCCGCGTGCAGTGCTCCGGCCGCCTCGGTGGTGCGGAGATGAGCCGCAGCGAGTTCTACCGCGAGGGCCGGGTGCCCCTGCACACGCTGCGCGCGGACATCGACTACGGCCTCTACGAGGCGAAGACGACCTTCGGCCGCATCGGCGTGAAGGTGTGGATCTACAAGGGCGACATCGTCGGTGGCAAGCGTGAGCTCGCCGCCGCGGCCGCCCCCGCCGGTGACCGTCCGCGCCGTGAGCGCCCGCAGCGTCCGCGTCGCAGCGGCGCGTCGGGCACCACCGCGACGAGCACCGAGGCCGGCCGCGCAGCCGCCGACACCGCGACCGCGGTGGCGACGGAGGCACCGGCCCCGACCGAGAACCAGGAGGGCTGACCCATGCTGATCCCTCGCCGGGTCAAGCACCGCAAGCAGCACCACCCCAGCCTCAAGGGGCAGGCCAAGGGCGGCACCCAGGTGACGTTCGGTGACTACGGCATCCAGGCACTGGAGAGCGCGTACATCACCAACCGTCAGATCGAGTCCGCGCGTATCGCCATCAACCGGCACATCAAGCGTGGCGGCAAGGTGTGGATCAACATCTTCCCGGACCGTCCGCTGACCAAGAAGCCCGCCGAGACCCGCATGGGTTCGGGCAAGGGCTCGCCGGAGTGGTGGGTGGCCCCCGTCAAGCCGGGCCGCGTGCTGTTCGAGATGAGCTTCCCCAACGAGCAGACCGCTCGCGAGGCCCTGCGCCGCGCGCAGCACAAGCTGCCGATCAAGACCCGCATCGTGACCCGAGAGGAGCAGTTCTGATGGCACTGGGCATCGCAGCGTCCGAGCTGCGCGCACTGGGTGACACCGAGCTCGCCGAGCGCCTCAAGGAGTCCAAGGAGGAGCTGTTCAACCTCCGGTTCCAGATGGCGACCGGGCAGCTCGACAACAACCGCCGGCTGCGGCTGGTCCGTCGTGAGATCGCACGCGTCTACACCGTGCTGCGTGAGCGCGAGCTGGGCCTGGCTGCCGCACCCGACGCCGACGGCGGTGACGACGCATGAGTGAGGACAGCAACGTGAGCACCACAACAAGCGCCTCGGGGACCACCGAGCGCAACCAGCGCAAGACGCGGGTGGGCTACGTCGTCAGCGACAAGATGCAGAAGACGATCGTGGTCGAGCTCGAGGACCGCGTGAAGCATCCCCTGTACGGCAAGATCATCCGCACCACCTCCAAGGTGAAGGCCCACGACGAGCAGGAGATCGCCGGCATCGGCGACCGTGTCCGTCTGATGGAGACCCGACCGCTGTCGGCCACCAAGCGGTGGCGTCTGGTCGAGGTCCTCGAGAAGGCCAAGTAAGCACCTGCAGCACCCGGACAGGCCCGTCACCCTCGCGGTGACGGGCCTTTTCCGTCGGTCCAGGGCCCTACCGCTCGATGTCGGACACCCGGTGCAGGCGTTGCGGTGGCGATAGACTCCTGCACCGACATCGGGGATGTGATCGGGGGGTCGATCAGATGGCAGCAGGCACGCCGTTCGGGCTGACCGCGGCGCAGCGCAGCATGTGGGACGCCGAGCACCTGCAGGACGACTACTCGGCGACCGTCGCCCACTACCTCGACATCCGCGACACCGACCGCGCCTTCGACCGCGACCTCTTTCGGGCCGGTGTGCGCGAGGGGTCCCGACTGCTCGAGACGGCGTACTCCCGCTTCACCGTCGTCGACGGCGAGCCGCGTCAGTACGTCGACCTCGATCTGCCGTTCGACGTCGTCGACATCGACCTGCGCGACGAGCCCGATCCGGTCGCCGCCGCCGAAGCATGGATGGCGGCGGACCATCAGGGCCTGATGGACGTCACCCGCGACCCCGTCGCGATCTCCGCCTTCGTCCGCGTCGCCGACGACCGCACCTTCTGGTACCTGCGGGGTCACCACATCGCCTTCGACGGCTTCGCGGCCCTCACCTGCCTGCACGAGGGTGTGGACCGGTACAACGCAGCCATCCGGCGTGAGGAGTACGTCGTCGCGCCGCGGGCGACGTTGGCAGAGGTGTCGGCCGACGACGAGAAGTACCACGCCGGGACTCGCCGGGCCGTCGACGAGGAGCACTGGCGCGCCAAGGTCACCGATCTCGCCGCGCCCGTCAGCCTCTCGGGCCGAGAGCCGACGCTGCGGTACACCGCCGACCACGTCGTGTGCTCCCGCACGATGGACCCGGGTCTGCAGGACCGCGTCGACCGCACCGCGGCGGATCTCGGTGCGTCGACAGCCGCGGTGCTCGCCGCCGCGTTCGCGGCGTACCTGTCGAGCGCGGGCGGTCGCGACGACATCGTGCTGACACTGCCGGTGACCGGCCGCGCCACCGCGAAGATCAAGCGCGCGGGCGGGATGGTGGCGAACATGCTGCCGGTACGGCTCGACGGCGTCGGCGGTCACACACTCGGCTCGCTGGTGGAGGCCGTGACACTCGAACTCACCGGATGCCTGCGCCACCAGCGGTTCCCGTTCGCGGACATCGGCCGCGCCGCGGGCATCGACGATCCCCGCGTGACCGCCTTCGGTCCGATCGTCAACCTCGTCTTCTTCGACAAGCCGCTCGCCCTCGACGGCGCCGACGTCAGCTACCAGATCCTGTCGTCAGGGATCCTGCAGGACCTTCGCGTCAACCTGTATCAGGCGGGTGCGGGACTGCCGATCGTCGTCGACCTGCACGGCAACTCGACGATGTACGACCGCGACGAGATCGACGCGCATCTCGCGACGTTCCTCGGCCTGCTGGCAACGCTTCTCGACGCCCCCGACATCCGCGTCTCGACGGTGGCGCGCGAACTCGTCAGTCGCTGAGCGCGCGTCGCAGGAGGTGCATCGCGACGGTCACCGACCGCTCGCGCACGTCCGCCCGGTCACCGGGGAGCACCAGTCGGCGTGTGACGACCTCGCCGCCGGCACGCGCGACCCCGAAACACACGGTGCCGACGGGCTTCTCGTCGCTCCCGCCGCCGGGGCCCGCGACACCCGTCGTCGACACCGCGATGTCCGCGCCGAGTCGGGACAGCGCGCCGGTCGCCATCGCGGCGGCGACCTGCTCGCTGACCGCGCCGTGCTCGGCGATCATGGCCGCGGGCACGTCGAGGACGTCGGTCTTCGCCGAGTTGTCGTAGGAGACGACGCCTCCCATCACGTATGCCGACGAGCCCGCACGGTCGGTGAGACGGGCGGCGATCATCCCGCCGGTGCACGACTCGGCCGTCGCGACACGGTGACCGGCCAGCAGCGCGGCGACCTGGTCGTCGACGGTCGACCCGTCGGTGGAGAACACGGTGGTGCCGTGCCGCTCGACGACGAGGTCGGCCACCGCGTGGTAGGCGTCGGCGGCATGCGGCGCGAACCGCGTCACCATCTCCAGCTCGCCGCGGCGGAGGCAGGTCGTGATCTCGAGGGTGTCGAAGCCGTCGACCTCGGCCTCCGCGTCGCGAAGTGTCTCGGCGAGTTCGGATTCGGCGGTGCCGAACATGAGGATGGTCTCGGTCGTCGACTCGATCCGCCCGGCGATCGCCGTGACGACGTCGTCGGCGGCGATCGAGGTGGGCCACATCTGCTGCAGCTCGCGGGGCGGCCCGGGCAGCACCATGACCACCGGGGTGCGGTCCCCGGCGGGGACGACGACGCCCGGTGCGGTGCCGGCCGGCGCGATGACGGTCGCGCCGACCGGGACCATGGCCTGCTTCCGGGTCGCGGCGCGCACCGAGTCGAGGTCGGGGTCGACACCGCGGCGACGACTCCACGACCGGACGATGTCGGCGATCTGTGACTCGACGGCGGTGTCGAGCGCGAGGTCACGCCCACAGAAGTCGGCGACCGTCGCCACCGTGAGGTCGTCCGCCGTCGGGCCGAGGCCACCGCTGGTCACGATGAGGTCGACGTGCTCGTCGGCGAGGAAGCGCAGCGCGGCGCGCAGGTCGTCGGGGCGGTCGCCGCACACGGTGATGTGGGCGACGTCGACGCCGAGATCGAGCAGTTGCGTCGAGATCCACGGCCCGTTGCGGTCGGAGATCTGACCGGTGAGGACCTCGGTCCCCGTGACGACGATGCCCGCGCGCGCACTCACATCGACCGACACTACGCGGGCGCCCTCACCCGTCGGTCGTCTCCGCCGACCGCAGCACGTCCGCACACCGCGGACGTCCCAGGTGGCCGGCCCACCCGAGCGGGGTGGCGCCGAAGCGGGCGTCACGGATCACGGTGCTCGCCCCGTGTGCGAGCAGCCAGGCGACCAGGTCGACGTCGTCGCGCTCGACCGCGGTGTGCAACGCGGTCTGCCACGGCTGGTCGATCGGGGCGTCCGATCGGCCGAGTCCGTCGACGTCGAAGCCGGCCGCGAGCGCCGCGGCGACGGCGGGCACCCCGCGCGTGGCCGCCCAGGCGGCGAAGCCGGGGTGGCGTCGGCGCGCCTCGTCGACCACGGCCGCGTCGGCGGCCCGCACCGTCGCCGTCTCGCCGGCGAGCATCGCCCCGAGGAGTGCGTCGTCGGCGTCGACCTCCGGCTCGTGGGCGCCGCGGGCGCGCAGGTCGTCGGCGATCTCCGGCTGTCCGCTGCGGACGGCGACGGCGATCGGCGTGGCGCCCCCTCGAACGGGTCCCGGCCCATCGGGGAGCGGTGCATCGACGTCGACACCGTGGTCGGCGAGCAGTGCGACCCGGTCGCGCATGCCGTGCACGATCGCCCACGTCAGCTGTTGTCGCAGCAGGGCATCGGGCGGCGGGACGAGGTCGGGCAGGCGACGACGCCACGGCCCGCCGTCACCGGATCCGAGGCCGAACGCGAACAGCAGACGCAGGTGCTCGTCGTCGGTGGTGAACATCCGGTCGTAGAGCAGTTGCGCGTCGGTCGGTTCGGCGCCCGCGCGGAGGAGCCCGCGGGCGAGAGCGTCGCGATGGGGGTGCGGTGACTCGTCGTGCTCACCCCCGCCGAACAGGCCGGTGAGGACGGTGAACGGTGTCGCGTGCCCGACGAAGTGTCGCCCGTCGTCGGGGTCGGCGCCGGCCTGCAGGAGCGCCTCGACGACGCCGAGCGCGTCGGCCTCGCCCACCGGCCATCGGGAGTACGCCGCGTACATCAGCAGGGACCACCCGAACGGGCCGCATGGGGTGCCGGGCGCGTGGCTGCGCAGATGGGCCGACACCCGGTCGACGTCGCCCAGAACCGTTGCCGCTGCGGGATCGTCGGCGATGTCGGGGTGCGTCTCGAGCACCGACCGCGCGCCGTCGAGATCGGGCGGTGTGCCCGTCCAGGTCTCGCAGGACACACGCACGAACCGGTGGGCCGGTGTCTCGTCGTCGGGGGCCGGGCCCGGGATCCATGTCCGACCGGCGATCGCGCGGACGTGTGACTGCAGCCGTGGCCAGCTGGTGAACCCGTGCGCGCGGGCGATCGCCCGGTGGGCGTCGGCCAGCCGAAAGGCGCTGTCGGCGACGGGGATCGACGCCCGTCGGAGCGCGTCGGGGTCGCCGGCGCGCACGCCGCGCTGCAGGTCACGCGCCTGACGGCGGAGCCAGTCGATGTCGGGTCGTTCGGGAAGGGTCGCCACCGCGATCTCCTCTCGCGTCCCCGTGGTCCGCGTGACGGGGCGAGAAGAGGTGACGACGGACAGGACACTCATCACCGTGCAGGTGGGCTCAGCCCTCTCCGCGGACCCGGTGGCGTCCTGCGCGCCGGACCCGACGATACCGAGCAGCGGTGCAGCGCGCGAGGTCTACTCCGCGCGATGGAACACGGTGAGGACGGTCAGGGCGAGGATCTTGAGGTCGAGGGCCAGCGACCAGTTCTCGATGTAATAGTTGTCCCACTCGGCGCGGTCGGCGATCGACGTCTGGCCGCGCAGTCCGTGGACCTGTGCCCACCCGGTCACCCCGGCCTTCACGCGGTGCCGTTCGCCGTAACGGCGGATCTGCATCTCGAACAGCTCGACGAACTCCGGCCGCTCGGGCCGCGGGCCGACGAGGCTCATGTCCCCCCGCACCACGTTGATCAGCTGCGGCAGCTCGTCCAGCGACGTCGACCGCATGATCTTGCCGACCTTGGTCCGTCGGTCGACACCCTCGACACCACCCGGCGCGGCACCCGCCTTGAGCTCGAAGGCCTTGTCGGCTTCGGTCGGGGGCCGCATCGAGCGGAACTTGAGGCAGCCGAACACCTTCCCGTTGCGACCGACCCGTTCCTGGGAGAAGAAGATCGGGCCCGGCGAGCTCAGCCGGACGAGCAGCATCAGCGTGAGGAAGATCGGGGAGATCATGAGCAGGCCGAGCGCGCCGGCCACCCGGTCGAAGCCGTGCTTCACCGCGAACTGCCAACTGCGGGGGTTGATCCGGGGGAGGATCAGCAGCGGAACGCCGCCGAGGTGGTCGATGCGGGCCCTGGCCCCGACCGCGTCGTGGGCACGGGGCAGGACCCACGCCCGGATGCCTCGACGATGTGCGGCGCGGACGACGCGGGCGAGCTGGTCGTCGTCGACGTCCTCGGCGGCGACGATGATCTCCTCGGCGTGTGTCGCCGCGATCGCGTCGCTGATGCGTCGCGGCGGTCCGAGCCGCGAAACGTCGGGGGAGACCGCCTCGCCCGCGGTGTCGCCGACCACCTGCAGGGGGGTCGCGGCGAGGATCCCGACCGGCCGCAGACCGTATTCCGGCATCTCCTTCATCCGCGCGATGAGCTGGTGCGCGATCGGGCCGTCGCCGACGACGAGGGTCGGTGCGAGAGATCCGCGCTTCGTCCGCAGGTTCCGCTGCACCAGGACCCGCACGAGCCGGCCCACGGTGAGCAGGACCGCCGCGCACACCCAGACCTTCGTCATGGTGACACCGGGCTGACCCCGTGAGCCGAGGAACGTCACGATGATCACGAGCGTGACGACGACGGCCAGCGCGAGCGCGGTGTGTACCGGTCCGAGCTCGTCGAGGAAGTTGCGGCGCATCTGTCTGCGGTACATCTGGTGCAGCGCCAACGCCGCGAGGACGAGTGGCACGAACAACGCCACGGCCCAGGCGGAGGGCGTCTGCGGTTGCGTCGCGTCGGCCCACAGGTAGCCGATGACGACGGCGACGACTGCCGCGGCCGTGTCGATGGCGACGGTGATGAGAGAGTGCCCGGGGTCCGTGCGGATGCGGTGCAGGAACGCCGACGTCTCGACCACGTCGTGGTGGGGTGACGGTGTCAGGGCGGGGGTGGGAGTCGTCTGGATTGCCATCGCGGACAGCTCAGATTCCTGTGCCTGTCATGACATCCACTGTAGTGAATTCTGGATGCGCCGTTTACGAATCCCGGCGAATCGCCGGGGCCCGCGTCAGAACTCGTCGTCGCCGAAGATGCGTTCCCGCACGATGGTTGCCAGATCCTCGAGGACCTGCACGTGGCCGGTCGTCCACTGCTTGGGCTTGTCGTCCCAGGCGCACAGCGTCCCGATCGAGTGTCCCTGCGAGTCCGTCAGGGGGATGCCCGCATACGCCACGACGGTGCCGTCGGCGACGATCGGGTGGTCGGACAGCGTCGGATGTACCCGGGCGTCCTCGATGATCAGCGGCGTACCCGAGGACACCGCGTACTGGCACAGCGAGCGGTCGAGCGGGACTGTGCGGGTCTCGGCCAGTTCGCCGGTCAATCCGGCGGCGCTGCAGAACCATTGCTTCTCGTCGGAGACCAGCGACACCCCCGCGCTGGGGACGTCGAGCGCGTCGACGGCCATCGCGGCGATGCGGTCGTACGCGGCGCCCGGCTGGGTGTCCATCAGGCCGGTGTCGAACAACACCCGCAGGCGTTCGGGATCGCGGATCACCGGATCGGTCGCCGCGGTCGGCGGCGTGGACGGGATCCCGTCGCCGTCGGTCGACGGCGCCCCCGACAGCCCGGAGCTGCGCAGCGCGGTGATCGCGGTGGTCAGGTCCGGGTCGTCGGACCCCAGCAGGTCGGCGGCCAGGCGGGTCGCGACGGCCCGTCCGATGTAGACGTCGACGTCCTCGCCGGTGGACTGGGCGGCGCGCGTGAGGACCTCGGTGACCACCGGGTCGACGGCGGGTGATGTGCCGGGCATGAGGTTCACGATAGCGAATCACCACTCCTGTTCGGGTGCATGTGTCACAGGCTCGCGCACGAGTTCGGAGCCCGGCGTCCGGCGGCGCGGTCGTCGACCCAGTCCTGCGGAACCGGTCCCAGATCGAGCGTCCCGTGCGGTTGACCCTGCACCACCCGGAGGTCGACGGTGTCCCCCGATCGGCAGGCGCGGCGGACGGCGTCGACGGTCCACCGTGGGTCGATGAGCGTGTCGTCGGTGCCGTAGGCGACGAACATCGGGGCGGTCGCACGCGTCGACGGCAGGGGCACGGCGAACTGCCCGAGCTGGTCGCGCAGGCGGTCGGCGGCCGCCGTCGACGTCGGTCGGAAGTCCGACGCCGGTGCCGCGGTGGCGATCCCGGTCTTGGCCGACTCCTGGTCCCCGGTGCACGACAGGAACACCGAGCGGGCCGCCAGCATCGACCCGTGCAGGTAGTCGTCGACCCGGAACCCCGGGAACGCGGCGCTCACGCCCTCGAGCACGACGGGCAGCGAGACCCGCTGCGCGACACTCAGCGTCCCGGCCTGCATCTTCTCGACCAGACCCCGCAGGTCCGCCGCCGGGGAGATGCTGAGCGAGCCGAGGAGGCGCAGCCCGTTGCCGTAGGTCCCCGCGAGCTCGTTGGCCGCCCACGACGCCTGACCACCCTGCGACACCCCGTAGGCGACCCAGTCGGTCGAGGTGCCCTGGACGGTCCGACGGGCGGCGCGCACCCCGTCGATCATCGTGTGGGCGCCGCTGTACGGCTCGAGGAACGGGTGCGGCCGCGTGGTCGTCGTCGCGGTGCCGTCGCCGGCGTCGACGAGGGTGCCGGCGTCGTCGACGGTGACCGGGTCCTCGGTGAAGACGACGACGTAGCCGGCGGCGAGGAAGTAGGCGACCGCGCCCAGGCTCCCGAGCAGGCCCGGGTACGACGTCGGGGCGCAGTCACTGGAGGCGCCGGTGTTCGGGTGGGCCACCGCGGCGATGCGGAACCCACCTCGGGGCGGGTCGTCGCGGGGGACAAAGACGACGCCGTTGGCCGTGCGCGGTGATCCGTCACGCGCCGTGGTGGCGTAGCGGATCGCGGTGATGTCGCGGGTGACGTCGTCGAGCGCCGGGTAGCCGTTGTCCCGGCTCGGGGTCCCGATCAGCGAACCGGGCTCTGTCGACGTGGACGGCGTCGCGACGTCGGCCGGGGTGCTCGTGGCGCACCCCACTAGCAGCACCGCGGTCAGCAGGAAGATCCAGACGCCCAGGACATCCCGGGTCCACGGAATCCGCCTGCGACGCCTGGTCTCGACGTCGTGCGCGGTCATCGCCGCGCGCTGGTTCGCTCGCGCCTCACGGGCTCGCCGTCTCGAGGACCGCGACCGGGTCACGGGAGATGTCGACGAGTGCGGCGTGCACCGCCCGCGCGTCGATGACGTCGGTGTGGAACGTCGCGGACAGCGTTCGTGCCCCGCCGGTCTCGCTGACCAGCAGGGTGAGCGCCTCGGGGCCGTCGGGATCGATGCCGGCGCCGAGCTGGGGCGGCGCCGCGGGCGGCGGCGGGACGACGCCGTCGAAGATGGGCAGTCGTCCGATGTCGCTGACGGACAGCCGGACGTGCGGCGACGTCCGCACGGGTGTCGCGGACTCCGGTGCGGGGTCCGGTATCCCGCGGTGCAGCCGTGCCCGTGTGGCGTTGATGCCGAGGACGGCGAGCGGCCACGCGGACTCGGTGGCGGCGCGCACCCGCCGGCGCACCGAGGCCGGGGTGACCGGTGCCGGCATGCGGATCGGCAGCGCGATGGCGAGGTTGCCCATCCCGGCGTCACCGCGCCGCAGGTAGCGCCGGCAGTCGACGAGGACCTGCACCACCTCGTCCGTCGCCACACCTGCGCGGCGCAGGGCGGCGACCCAGATGGCGACCGTCGACGACGCGTCCGACGCACCGTCCATCGTCGAGATCCGCTCGCGCAGAGCGGCGATGCGGTCGGGCGCGACGGTGATCGAGATCGTGCGCACCCGAGCGGGGTCGAGCGCGGTCGGCTCGCTGACGGTCTCCGTGCGGGAGTTCTCCGCCCGGAGTCGCCGGACCTCGGCGAGTCGCCGGGGATGTCGGAGGACCTGGTCGGCGAGGGCACGACGCACCGATCCCGAGGGCGCGTCGTGTGCCAGTGCCGCGTGCACGGCGGGTGGGGCGGAGTCGAGCAGAACCGCCTGCAGGGCAGGTGCGAGCCGCCCGTCGCCGAGCCCGTGCGAGTGGTCGACGACGAGGTGGTCGGCGCAGACCGCCACCCGCAGCGGGACCGGATCATGCTGTCGCAGATGGGTTGCGATGACCCCCAGCTGGGCGCCGGGGACGTCCGGGAGATCGCCCGGCGGTGCCGGGGCGTCGATGTCCTCGACGACGAGGGTGTCGGTGCGCCGGGTCCAGGTGCCGTCGGCGGAGAACGGGTCGAGGCGCAGCCGCGGGACGTCCGCGGCGATGGAACGCAGACGCACGGTCAGCAGCTCGCGGTCCAGATCCGGTACGGGACCGAAGACGGCGATGTTGCGGGTGTGCGCCAACGCGCGGTCGAGTGCGCTGGGGCGGTGTTCGCCGATCTCCTCGTCGGGTCGGACGGCATGGCGATCAGACCGCGGCATCGACGACCTCGCGCATCTGCCGCCGGAACTCCGCCCGCGAGAACCGTTGTGACCACTCGCGGATGGCCTGCCGGTCGAACGCGGACGGGTCGAAGTCGCGCATCGCCGAGGCGAATCGGTCGGCGATCTCGTCGTCGGTGCCGGGCTCCACCAGCAGTCCGGTCTCGCCGGGGCGGACGGAGTCGAGCGCACCGCCCTCGCCGAGCGCGATGACCGGGGTGCCGGTGGCCATCGACTCCACCGGCACGATGCCGAAGTCCTCGATGCCCGGCATCAGCAGTGCGCGGGTCCGTCGGTGCAGGTCGAGCAGTTTCTCGTGCGGGACACGTCCCAGGAAGGTCGTCTTCGGTCCGGCGATCGCCTGGCACGCCTCCATCGCGCGGCCGTCGCCGGCGACGACGAGCGGGACGTCGGCGAGGGCGGCGGCGCGGATGGCGAGATCGGGCCGCTTGTACGGGACGAGCCGGCCCGCCAGCAGGAAGAAGTCCTCCCGCTCCACGGAGTCGT
This sequence comes from Gordonia paraffinivorans, assembly GCA_036946345.1. Classification (GTDB taxonomy): domain Bacteria; phylum Actinomycetota; class Actinomycetes; order Mycobacteriales; family Mycobacteriaceae; genus Williamsia_A; species Williamsia_A paraffinivorans_A. The sequence goes on from JAQIJH010000038.1 coordinate 27,030, forward strand.
CGGGCGTGAAGCCCGCGGTGTCGACGGGCGGGTGCACGACGATCGCCTCACGGCCCCACCAGTTCCGGACGCGCTCGGCCACGGCCGACGAGTTCGCGACGACGGTGTGCAGCCTCGGTGCCGCGGACACCTCGCATCGTCGGGCGACCGCCGACAGCCCGGTCAGGATCGCCGCCCCGACCGCGCCGCCGCCCTCGCCCGCCCGCAGGCTCGCGTCCCACGCCCACCGTGCGGGGCTGTGGACGTAGGCGATGACCGGCGCGTCCGTCGCGAAGACGACCTGCGTCGCGAACGCGTGGTGGCTGGTCACGACGACCTCGGGGTCGCCGCCGGGACCGCGGAGGTCCATGTGCCGGAACGCCAGCGGCATGAACGGCAACGTCGGCGCGTAGGAGCGGTGTCCGAGCACGGAGTACAGGCCGTTGAGCCAGGTCGTGTGCGGCGGGGACGGCAGGTCGCGGGGGATGCCCTGCTCGCGGGCGATCGGCGTGTGCACGCTGCCGTCCGGCCACTCGAGGGCCAGTTGCTCGACGACGTGCTCGGACCCGGCGATCTCGGTGAGGCGTTCGTGCACGACGGCCACCCGTCGGGTGGCCCCGCGGCCGGGTGCCGCTGCCTGGTCGGCGGGATCACTGGTCATGCGGTCTTCCCCTTCGTCCCCCGACGGGTCCGGCCTCCCCGCCGGGTCTGCAGGACGAGATAGCGGGCTGCACCGAGATCGGCGAGCTGGGCGAGTGCCTCCGCGGTGGTGGTGCGGTCGCGGCCGGTCGCGGAGATCACCACGACGGCCGCGATGAGGTCGCCCAGATCGACGTCGCGCCACCACTCGTCGACCAAAGCACCCTGCTCGACACGCTGACCCCACTCCTCCGCGGTACCGCCGGGGACGACGACGTCGGCGACGGCCACCGTGTCACCGGTGAGGATGACCGCCGACCGCCCGCGTCGATGCCGGTGTGCCAGTTCGCCGTACAGGATTTTCGATGCGTCGAAGGGTCCGGGGCCGACGACGAGCAGGCGGGCGCCGTACTTGTGTGCGATGCGTCGCGCCCATACCCGGTTGTTGCGCGTGCCGAGTCGACCCCGGGCCAGCACCAGCAGCTCCGCGGCGACGATGACCGCCACGATCCCCGCGACCAGCGCCGTCGACATCGGTTTCGGGGACACCGGCGACGACGACGCCGCCGGCACGGACAAAAACCGTCAGCTGGTTGCCGCCGGCGCCCGCGATCTGGTCGCGCTGGGCCCGCAACTCGGCCAGTCGGGCGTCGGACTGGGTGCGCGCGTCGCTGCCCGCGGCGAGTCGCCCGTTGCGGGCCTGCTCGAACGCGATCGACGCGTCGATCTGGTCGACCCGACGGGCGACGTCGCGGGCGGCGTTCGCCTCGTTCGCCTGCGCGACGGCCGCCACCATCGCGCGCGCGACCTGTTGTGCGGTGCGGGGGCTGTCGGCGGTGGCGGTGAACGTCAGCAGTGACGGTGCGGTGCCGGGGGTGAGGGTGACGTGGCTGCTGAGCTCGCCGGTCGTCCAGCCCGTCGACACCTGGGTGAGGACCTGCGCGAGCACGCCGTCGTCGGTCGCCAGTTCCTGGAACGGCGCGCGGAGCTGCTCGACGAACGCGTCGCCGGCGACGATCTCGCCCTGCGTGGTCACCTGGGTGACGACCGACGCCGAGTACTGCTTGGTCTGCGCGGACAGGTAGGCGAACACCGCGCCGCCGACGATCACGCCGATGAGCAGTGCGGGGAGCAGCATGCGCGCCAGATCCCGGAAGTGTCCGGCGAGGTCGATGGGGGGTGGCGCGTCGCGATGTGTCGTCGCGGCATCGACGGTCACCGGCATGCTCCTTCGGGCGACGACAGTTGGGCATTGTGAATCGAGACTTTGCCGATCATAACTAGTTTCGAATCGGTCAACCGGCGAACCGGGCCGCCGCGCGGCGATGAGTTCCGGGACCGGGGACGGTCACACCCCTCGACCGCCGACACCACAGGAGTGACCCATGAGCGCCGAGTACACCGTCGACCTGTTCACGACGTTGGACGGCTTCGCGGCCCCGAAACCCGGGACGTGGGGCGGATACTGGGGCAAGCAGAGCGATGAGCGGCTCGACCACCGCAGACGCGAGTTCGCCGTCGACCACCACATGGTGTTCGGCGCGAACACCTACCGGCTGTTCCGCCACTTCGAGAGCATCGGCGTCGAGCCGGACGCCTGGGTCGCGCGCATGCTCGGGTCACCGACGACCGTGGTGTCGTCGACGCTGACCCCGCCACTCGACCGGCCGACCGCGACGCCTGCTGCCGGGGACGCGGTCGACGTGGTCCGGCGGCTCAGATCCGACTCGGATCTGCCGCTGCGGTCGCACGGGAGCGTGTCGCTGAACCGGGCGCTCCTGGCGGCGGGCGTGGTCGACCGCCTGCAACTGACGGTCTTCCCCGTGGTCACCGGCCAGAACGGCGACGACCCGATCTTCCGAGACGGCCCCGACCTCGACCTCGAGCTGGTGGACAGCACCACCTTCGACGGTGGGATCGTCGAACTCGTCTACCGCCCGACCGTCTGCCGCTGAATCCGTGGTGATCGTTCCCGCTCAGCGGGAGGGATCTCCACGGATCGGGGTGACTGCTGTCAGGTGTAGGACGCCATCACCTGGTAGGCGGGCTTGGGGGCGAAGTTGCGGTAGAGCAGGCCGAAGTTCTGCTCGGGATCGGTGAGATCGCTGCCGGCGTCGCGGATGCTGTAGACGTACGCCGGACCCAGCCACGACGTCCCCTTGGCGGCGTCGAGGATGATGCGGACGGTGTCGGCTTGCGTCTGCGGCGTCACCGACACCGGCGACGCCCCTGTCGGCGCGCCGAACTCCGTCATCCAGATGCGCTTCGACCCGTCGCCGCGGTTCACCATGATGTCGTGCATCGGCCACATCTGTTGCGCTGCACTGAAGGAGCTCGTCGACGGGTCGTTCGGCAGGTAGGGGTAGGTGTACGGGTGCATCCCGACCGCGTCGAACGAGCCGCGGGCGCCGGCGTCGTACATCCCGGCGAGGAACGTCAGCGGTGCGATGTCCCGACCGTTGTCGGTGGCCGGTGCCATGCCCGCCGAGATCACCCCGAGCGACGAGCTGACGCCCTTGACCGCGGAGTACCCGGCCTTCAGGAGCCGTGTGTAGTACGCGGCGTCGGTCGCCGGCTTGAAGAAGTTCAGCGTGTTCGGTTCGTTCCAGATCTCCCACGCCGACACCGTCGACCGGTACCGCAGCGCCGCGGTCCGCACGAACTGTCCGTAGCGCGCCGGGTCCTGCGGGCGGAAGTGGCTGTCGGTGGCGTTGTCGGCCGGGTTCGTGGCCCACTTCGGGGTGAAGCCGATCAGCCCGAGGGGGCACATCCCGGCGCTCGCGACCGCTGACATGGCGCGGTCGGTCGACGCCCAGTTGAAGACGCCCGGGCTGGTCTCGATGGCCGACCAGTCGACGTCGATGCGGACGGTCCGGATCCCGGCCTTCTTCGCGGCATCGACCTCGGAGGCCTGGTCGGAGTTGGAGAGGTACAGGAACCCGGCCCCGGGTGACGTCCCCTTGACGACGCCGCCCCCGGAGAGGCCGGGTGCGGGGAAGCACGACGCCGTCGCCGCTGGGACCGCGGCGGCCCGGGGTAGGTCGACGAGCGTGCCGATCAGCAGGGTCGACGCGACGACCAGGAGGGCACCGGTGATCCGGCGTGGTCGGGACGAGCGTGGCCGCATCGGGCTCCTTCGCGACGACATCGCGGTAGGAGGGCGTGTCTGTCCCCCTCAGGTCAGCAGCGCGTCGAGCATGGCGGGCAAGGTCCGCGACAGGTTGTGTTCGTCGGCCACCCGCTGTCGTGCTGCGGCGATCATCCTCGCACGGAGATCCCCGTCCGACAGAACTCGGCTTATGGCGTCGGCCAGCGCACCCGGATCGCCCGGCGGGACGAGCACCCCGGCGCCGCCGGTGAGGAACTCCGTCGTACCGCCGTGATCCGTCCCGACGACGGGCTTGCCGTAGGACATCGCCTCCAGCACCGAGAGCGGACCCGCCTCCGGCTCGACGCTCGCCGACACCACCACGTCCCAGCGCTCGAGGGCCGTCCGGAGGTCGGTGTGTCCGAGGAACCGCACGCGTCCGTCGAGGTCGGTCGCGGCCGCGCGGGCATGCAGCTCCGCGACGTGGTCGACGTCGCCCGGGAACGATCCGCCCGCGAACTCGACCTGGATGTCGGGCAGGGTCGCGGCCGCATCCAGCAGGACCTTGTGGCCCTTCCACGGGGTGAGCAGCGCGAGCATCCCGACGACGGGTGGCGAGTGCAGCTCCGACGACAGCTGCTCGACCGGCCAGCGGACGCCGTTGTGCGCGACGACCACCGGCACACCCATCGCGCGGAGGGGCGCCGCCGTCGCCGACGACACCGCGACGGCCCGTCGGATCCGTGGCCGGGCGGCCCGGATGGCCGCGCGCTGCCGGCCGGACACCGCGGTGTCGTGGACGAGCCACGACACCCCGTCGTCGCCGGCGGCCCAGCGCATCGCGGGCAGTGCGTAGAGCGAGTTCACGACGGTCGCGGTTCCCGGCGTGGTCACGATCGGTCGCAGGGCGCGCCCCACCGCCCGCCAGCGCGCCACCAGCCGTGCGCCCCCGACCAGTCGGGCGGCGCCGCTCTCCCCGGTCAGGCCGAGGTGGCCGATCTCGACGTGGTCGACGCCGGCGGGTAGACGGTCGACCAGGGGGCCGGCCGCACACGCGACCGTGACCCCGAGGCCGTCGCCGGCCGCGTGATGCACCAGGTCGAGCATGACCTTCTCGGCGCCGGAGACCTGCCCGGAGTGGGCGACGAACAGCACCCTGTCGACGGGTCTGCGCTCGGACGTCATGTCGTGCTCACCTGCACTTTCGTGTGTCGACCGGGGGTGCGTGCGGAGGCGCGGAGCAGGGGGAGGGCGACGACGGCGACGATCAGCGCGGTCATCACCGACACGACCGGCCACGGCACCCACCGGACCAGGGCCGTGCCGCCGAGACAGACCGCCGCGCAGACGACGGCGAGCGTCGTCAGCGTGCCGAGCGGCAACATCCCGATGATCGGCACGGTCCGGATGATCACCACCCACAGCACGACGAGGACCGCGCCGAGCGTCGCGACGGTGGCGATGGCCGCGCCGTCAAAGGACAGGTGCGGGATGAGCAGGAGGTTCAGCACGACGTTGAGCACCAGCCCGCCGAGCGCGACCAGGGGATAGCTGCGGGCGCGCCCGGCCGAGGCCAGGAGGTAGATGCCCAAGACGATGAGCGCGGTCAACGACGCCCCGAGGACCAGCAGTCGGGCCGCGAACGCACCCACCACGAACCGGTCGCCGTAGAGCAGGCCGATCACCTGCGGCGCCGACGGCCAGAACGCTGCGACGGCGAGGGCGCCACCGGTGCCGAGTGCGGCTGCGGCGGTGCGGCACTTCTGCCGGAACACCCCCGGCTCGTCGGGCCAGGCCGCCACCAGCAGGGTCGCGATCGGTCCGGCGGCGGCGAGGACGAAGGTGTCGAGGATGTCGGAGAACTTGTAGCCGATGCCGTAGATGCCGACCGCGTCGAACGTGTCGAGCACGCTCAGCAGCAGCATGTCGACCTTCTGCAGGGCGATGGTCAACGCGAACCCGATCGCCAGCGGCGCCGCGTCGAGGAGCATCGACCGCCACCGCGCGGTCTCGATGTGGAGGGACGGTCGCAGTCCGCCGTCCCGGCGCAGGATGCCGACCGTCTTCATCGACAGCGCGAGCATCTCGTTGACCACCGGCGCGAGCACGAAGATCAGCAGGTAGGGCGCCACGATGGCGGCGGCGATGGTGATCGCGAGTTGCAGTGCCTGCCCGACACTCTCGGCGATCGCGGACAGCATGAGCCGGTGCCGGCTCTGGTACACGACGGTCAACGCGTGGCCCGGGGTGGCGAACACGATGACCAGTCCCGCGAGGGCGGTCGCGCGGATGACATCGGCGGGGTACTGCAGGACCACGACGTAGGCGAGTGCGATGACGTAGCCGCCGAGTCCGAGCAGGACCCGCAGCGCGATGAACGCCGACGACGTCCGCGCGACCTCCTCGGGGTCGTCGACGATCAGCTGCGCCATCACCGCCCGGCCCACTCCGAGGTCGGTGAAGATAGCCATGAGGCCGAGCAGCGCGAACACGAACGTGTAGTGGCCCCACGCCTCGGGCGACAACATCCGCGCGATGATGACGCTGCCGGTCCAGCCGAGCGCGGCGATGACCAGTCGACTCGCGAGCATCGCGCCCGTCGCCCTCGCCGCCGCGCGACCGTCGGATGCCTCCGACGCCGCCTGGCCGGGACGCACAGCCGCCGGGTCCAGATCGGCGACCGTGGGGTCGGGTGGTGGGGGACCGGCCTGCGCCACCGACTCCAGGCTCACGACGGGGTCCGGCCGGTCACGGTGAGATCCCCTCGCGCCGGTACACGTCGACGGTGGCGCGTGCGGTGCGCTCCCAGGTGATCGGCTCCATCGTGGTGATCGCCGCACGGGTGAGCTCGTCGCGTGCCGAGCGGTCGCGGACCAGCGGCTCCATCGCGGCGACCCAGTCGTCGACGTCGTCGGCGGCCACCAGTCGCGCCCCGTTCCCGACCACTTCGGGCAGCGCCCCGACGGCGCTGGCGACCACGGCCCCGCCGCAGGCCATCGCCTCCACGGGCGGCAGCCCGTAGCCCTCGTAGTACGACGCGTACGCGGTGACCGTCGCGGCGCCGTACAGGGCGGGCAGGTCCTCGACGTCGACGTACCCCAGTCCGATCGCCGACGCGGGCGCGTCGGGTCCCTGCGACCCGCCGCCGGCGAGCACGCACGGGATGCCCAGCCGCTCGGCGGCCTCGGCGACCAGCGTGACGTTCTTGCGCGGTTCGACGGTGCCGACCTGCAGCACGAACTGCTCGGGCAGGTGATGCGCGGCCCGCACCCGCTCGATGTCGGCCTCCGACGGCGGCGTCGCCCACACCGCCGGGGCCAGCTCGACGACGTGGGCGTCGCGGCCGGCGATGTCCTTGATGCGGTCGGCGGTGAACCGTGACACCGCGATCAGCACGTCGGCCTTGCGAAGCACCCGTCGTACGAGGACGTTCTCGCCGGCCGCGCGGAACCGGTTCGACGCCGACGGCATGTCGATCACCGACAGGTCGTGCACGGTCGCGACGGTGGCGGCCGGACCGGTCAGCGGGAGATCGACGTCGAGGCCGTGGAACACCGACGTGCGCAGGGGAGCGGCGCCGTACACCGCGCGACGTGCCCCGTCGGCGACCGGCCGGGTGATCGCATGCATCCCCGCGGGCAGCTCACCGACAGCGTCGGCCTGGACCAGGGCGGTGGTCGGTGCCGGGGCCAGCAGCTCCGGCATGTACCTCAGGAGCTCGCGGATGTAGGTCTGGACCCCGCTGCCGCCGGGTCGGAGTGCGAGCGCACCGAATGTGAACCCTGCTGTGCCGTCGCGCATCCCACCACTCCCAGGAGAAGCCAGAAATGAACATCCATCGGAAAGATCTCGAAGTACGTCGCCACCAGGCTGGCGACCATCGCCGCGACGACGGACGCACTCACCCCCAGCGACAGGGCACCGTCGCGGCCGGGCAGGGTCCGTGACGACCGCACACACCAGACGAGCGCGGTGATGATCAGGGCCAGGAACACCCACAGTCCGATCGGGCCGAGCTCGAGCAGCGTCTTGATGTAGTAGTTGTCGGGCTGGTAGTTCGCCGATCCCGACTGGATGGTGCCACCGGCGCCGGCGGTCACCGTCGTCGTCGACGTGCCCTGGGCCGTCGAGATACGGTCGGCGGCTGCACCACTCGACCCCAGACCGCGCCCGAGCGGGTGCACCAGGATGCTCGAGATGATGTCGCTCCACCCCGCGCCGCGCTGGCCCAGGCTGCTCGAGGAGAAGAACACCGACGTCGCCGACTTCGGCAGGAGCGGGAACGCCGCCACCGCCACGACGGCGATGGCCACCAGCGGGGCGATCAGGTACCGGAACCGCAACGCGGCCAGCCAGATCACCCCGAAGACGAGACCGATGATCGCCGCACGCACCACCGACGTCGCCATGACGACGGCCATCACCGGCCACAGCCAGAGGAACACGCGGTTGCGCCTGCGTCGTGGATCGGCCAGTGCGACTGCGCCGCCGACGAGGAGCGCGACCATCACGTACAGGCCGAACCCGAACGGCTGGTTGAACGTGCTGAACGTGCGGAACAGCGGGCCGCTGGTGCGCACCTGCTTGCCGAACTCGTAACCGAGGTTGACCAGCTCGCCGGGCCCGACGATCTGCTGCGCGATGCCGACCAGGCTCACGAGGATGCACATCCCCATGAGGATCGACATCAGGTGGTCGCGGTCACGGGCGTCGAACGGTGCGAACCACAGGATCAGCAGCACGAAGATCATGTAGAAGAACGTCACCTTGGCCCCGACGAGACCGAACGGCCCGTAGGTGACGACCGCGGAGACCAGACCGAACGCGACGAACGCGGCGACCGCCGGCCAGTACGGGATGTGCAGCGGCGGCCATGAGCGGCGACGAGCGCGTTGCCCGAATGCGCACACCAACGTCAGCGCGACGAGGCCCTCTTTCCACGCGGCCGCGACGTGGGGCACCGGGGCGATGTCGAGTAGGCCGTGCAGCGGGGTGAACGCGGCGAGGAGGAGCAGCCCGCGCTGCGGACGGATCCAGATGAACCGGATCGCGGCGACCGCCACGGCGAGGACGACGACGCCGAGCGCGCCCTCGACGAGGATCTGCACCGTTCACCGCCTCTCACCGCGCTGCATTCGTGCCGTGAATTCATTTTGTCGAATTCGACGGTCGTTCGCGTGCATTCTCCGGTCTCGCGCGGGTCAGTTCCTCGGCCGGGGCGGTCGGATCGGGACGACGACGCGATGGCCTGCGACGACGCCCGAGGCCATCGGCACGCCGTAGACCTCGCCGAGGAGGTCGGCGGTCATCGTCTCCTCCGGCGGCCCGGTCGCGACGACGCGACCGTCGGCCAGGACGGTCACGGTGTCGCTGTACGCGGCGGCCAGACCCAGGTCGTGGACGACGGCGATCACGGCGCACCCCGCGTCGCGACGGGCGGTCACGACCCCCATCACCGCCTCGGCGAAGTGCGGGTCCATCGCCGCCGTCGGCTCGTCGAGCACGAGGACCGGTGTCCGTTGCGCGAGCACCCGGGCCAGTGCCACGCGAGCCCGTTCCCCACCCGACAGCGTCGCGAACGGACGGTCGGCGAAGGTCTCGACGTCGCAGCGGACGAGGGCCTCGGCGACCGCGTCGTCGTCCTCGGCGTTCTGGGGTGTGCGGTTCCACGGGTACCGCGCCATCTGCACCACCTCGCGGCAGGTGAACGCCCCGCCCACGACGTGGTCCTGCGGCAACACCGCACGTCGACGGGCCTGCTCGACGGGGGAGAGGCCCGCGATGTCGTCGCCGGCGAGCGACACCGTCCCCGCCGTCGGCGTCACCGATCCCGACAGTGCGGCGACGAGGGTCGACTTGCCCGCGCCGTTGGGGCCGACCACGCACCGCAGTTCGCCCGCGGCGACGGTGAGGTCGACACCGGTGAGGACCGGCCGGCCGTCGCGGTGTGCCGACAGGCCCTCGACGGTGATCAGCGGTGTCACGTCCACCCCCCACGCCGAGACCGGGTGCGGCGCAGCAGGATCAGGAAGACCGGACCCCCGACGAGGCTCGTCAGCATGCCCAGCGGGAGGTCGGCGTAGTCGACGAGGGTCCGGGCGGCGAGGTCGGCGAGGACGAGACCGACGGCCCCGGCGAGCGTCGCCGCCGGGACGAGGACGCGGTGCCCGGGCCCGACGATCAGGCGCATGAGATGGGGGACGACCAGTCCCACGAACAGGATGATCCCGCAGAACGCCACGGCGGCGGCCGTGAGGACGGCGACGATCACGATGGCCACGCGACGCAGCGCCTCCACGTCGACGCCGAGGTGCCGCGCCGAGTACTCGCCGAGCGCGAGCAGGTCCATCCGCCGGGCGATCACCATCGCCGCGACCACGCCGACCACGACGAACCCGAGCACCAGGAACACCTGGTCCCAGGTCGCGCGGTTGAGCGACCCGAGCTGCCAGAACACGATCTGGTCGCGGGCGGTCGGTGTGGCCCGGAAGGTGAAGAACGCGATGAGGCCGCCGGCGAACGCGTTGACCGCGATGCCGGTGAGGACGAGGGTGACCACCTCCGTCCGACCTGCCGACCGCGACAGCAGATAGACCGCGGCCGCGGTGACCAGACCGCCGACGAAGGCGCCACCCGCGACCGCATAGCCCGCGACGCCGACGCCTGCGAGGGCGATGATCCCCGACGCCCCGGCCGCCGCGCCCGACGAGACGCCGATGATCCCGGGCTCGGCGAGGGGGTTGGCGAAGACACCCTGCAGCACCGCGCCCGCACACCCGAGTGCCGCCCCGACGAGCAGCGCGAGGACGACGCGGGGCAGCCGGACGTTCCACAGCGTGTTCTCGCCGACCTGGTCGGGCAGCGGTCCGATCGGCAGGTGGAGGTGGTGCAGGATCGACCCGACCACCTCGTCGATCGGCACGGGGTTCTGGCCGATCCCCGCGGCCACCACCGTCGACGCCGCCACGGCGATCAGACCGAGGACGAGTACCGCGGGCAGGGCAACGCGTCGTGCCCGCCCCGTCGGCGACGGCCGGAGCCGGGCCCGCACGGCCGATCGGGTCATCGCGGTCCGTAGAGCGCGCGGGTGAGGGCGAGGACGACGTCGCCGGTGCGGGGCCCGAAGGACAGGAGCTCGCCGTCGTCGCAGTCGACGACCGAACGGGTGCGGCCGGCCGGTGTCTCGCTCACCCCGGGGATGCGGAGCAGACCGTCGACGCCGCCGACCGACCGCAACCCGTCGGTGAGCATCAGGATGACGTCGGGTCGGGCGCGGATGAGGCCCTCGGACGTCAGCGAGGTGAAGGCGTCCGTCAGGCCCGCCGCCGTGCCGGCGTCCCGGCCGCCGACGGCGTCGATCAGCGAGTCGGCGCCCGACCCGGGACCGCCCAGGATGAGCAGCCCGGTCCCGCGGGCGTAGAGGAACGCGATCCGCGGACGGTCGGCGTCGGGGATGCCCGGGCGGTCCCGCCGCGCCTGCGACAGGGCACCCTCGACCCGGCGGACGACGGTCTCGCCGGCGTCGGGGACGCCGAGCGCCCGGGCGACGAACCGCAGCTGTGCGGGTGCGTCGGCCACGTCCCTCTTCTCGCTGCCGACGACGACGGGGATGCCTGCCGAGGACAGTTGTCGCACCACCGTCGCGGACGAGGGGAGTGAGGCGTCGGTGAGGACGACGGTGGGTCGCAGCGCGATGATCGCCTCGACGTTGGCGTCGGTGCCGCCGAGGGTCAGTACCGGGATCGACTGTGCGGCGGGGAACTTCGTCGCGATGTCCCGGCCGACGAGGTTCCCGCCGAGCCCGAGCGCGAACACCGTCGTGCCGTAGGTGCCGTACCGGTCGAGGGCGACGATGCGGCTGATGTCGGTGACCGTGACCCGGCGGCCGTCGGCGGTGTCGACCGTGGCCGGGAGGCGCGGCACCGGTGTGGGCGCGACCGCGACCGGATCGGACTGCGCGATGGTCGCCGTCCGCGGACCGGTCGCGGCGAGCGGTGTCGAGGTGGGCGACCCGACGTCGAGCGGGGCGGTCGAGCACCCCGTGAGGACCACGGCCGCCGCGACGAGTGCGGCGACCGCGGCGACGGCGGGGCGTGGGGAGCGGATCAGCGCGGCCCGCTCGCCATCCCGAGGAGGGCGGTCACCGCGTCGGACGACAGCTTCCAGGTGCCGGCCACCCGGACGTACCCGTACTGGACCGAGACGGGGGCGGGGGTGTGCGGGCTGGCGACGGCGACCGTCGCCTCTGCCTTGTCCGACCCGTCGGCACGGACGCCGGTCACCGTGAACTTGTCCGGCGTGTACCCGGCCTGCCCGGCCCCGCGGGCGAAGCCGTTCAGCTGCTGCCCGATGCTCGCGTTCCCGGAGTCGACCAGGGACGCGATGACGGTCGGCGACGTCGTCGGATCGAGCACGGTGCGCAGGATCTGCTGCGCGGCAGCGGAGTCGAAGCCGGAGGGCGCGTCGACGTCGCCGCTCGCGGGTCCCGCCGCGCTCGAGGACGTCGTCGAGTTGGTGGCCGTCGACGAGGAGTCGTCGGAGCAGGCCGCGATCGGCACGGCCAGCAGGAGACCCGCGGACGCGATCGCGGCCACCCGTGCGCGACGACGGGAGGCGGAGGTGAGGTGCATGCGGACTCCTCGGGTCGGGCGTGTGCGTCGACCGATGCCGACTTAGGTGATGCTAACAACCTGCCTGGCAACGCCGTCAGGGTCCTGTCAGGTGACCCCGGTCGTCGGCGCAGCCGCCTGACAGAGTTGCTCCATAGCGTCGTCGTCGATCCGGTCGAGTGGCCGGTGGACGACACGAAGGTGGTTGTGGGAGATGCGGATCAAGAAGATCGTCGTGGGGACGCTGGCGGCCGGCGGCATCGGCCTGGCCTCGCTGGGAGCGGGAGCGGGGATCGCGTCGGCGGCGCCGACGCATCAGGTCACCCAGCAGCAGCAACAGCAGCAGTGGCAGCAGCAGCGGCCGACCAGTCAGCCCGGCGCGGTGAAGCGACCCGACCACCGCGCGTTCACCTACCGCGGACAGCGCGTGCAACCGCAGTACAACGCCGCCCACCACGGGTGGGGCTTCTGGTTCTTCGGGTTCTGGGTGCCGGTCGTCACGGGGTGACGCGGGTGAACACCGTCACGGGCTGACGCCGAGATCCCCGGCCGGAGGAGTCCGGTGGACCGGCGGCGTGGCTCAGCGGCCGAGCAGGCCGCCGAGCGCGCCGCCGACACCGGACTGCTCGCCGCCGCCGGTGCCGCCGATCATCCCGCCCGGCGGCAGCTCCGACGGCTGCACGATGACGAAGCCGTGCCCGAGAACGACAGGGTGAAACGCTCACCCGTCGACCGGCCGATCAGCGTGCCGAGGTTGAAGGTGTCGTTGCTCTTCACGCCGGTCTGCAGGCTCGACGACCACGCGACCGCGGCCTGGGGGTCGGCGTAGGTCGGCTGGTCGACGTTGAGTACGACGGGCGTCCCGTCGGTGGTGATCGCGATGCGGCCCCGGCCGGTGAACACGCAGTTGAAGAGGCCCGCGTTGCTCGCCGCGGCGGCGCCGGACACCCGGCCGATCCGGTAGGAGAGCGTCGACTCGAACGCGAGGACGTTGGCGCCGTTGATCGTGAGCCCGTCGGTGCCGTCGAGGTCGATCAGGTGCACGTCCGACGACGCGTTGGCCAGGAACAGGTCGCCGCGGCCGGACACCTTCATCAGGGGGACACCCTCACCGGTGAGGCGCTGGCGGATGGCGTTGCCGATGCCGCCGGATCCGAGCGCCTCGAACCGCAGGTCGCCCTGGTAGGCGACCATCGAGCCCGATCGGGCCATCACCTCGCCGTTCATGGCGACCTTGCACATCTTGCTGCCCTGCTTCTGGATGCCGGGCTCGGTGCCCTCGGCGTACTGCGGGGGCGAACAGTTCACTGTGCATCGGGGGACCTCCGTGGGCCATCTGTTGGGCAGCAGGGACCGTCTGTTGGGCGGTTGGAGCCGTCTGGTGGGCAGCTGGGAGCGTCTGGTGGGCGGTAGGAGCTGTCTGGTGGGCGGTTGGAGCCGTCTGTTGGGCAGACGGCTCGGGCTCGTCGTCGATGTCGATGCCGTAGGCGGTCGCGATGCCGGCGAGCCCGTCGTCGTAGCCCTGCCCGACGGCGCGCACCTTCCAGGCGTCGCCGCGGCGGTAGACCTCGACGCACACGACGGCGGACTCGGTGGTCAGGCCGGTCATCTCGAAGCCGACGGCCTCGCCGCCGGAGGTGATCGAGGCGACGAGCGTCGGCGCGCGCTCCCGAACGTCGCGGGCCCTGACCCGTCGAGGCTGGCGGTGACCGCGACCGTGACGACGTCGGCCGGTACCGCGGAGGTGTCGATCGCGACGACGTCGGGCGCGCCCGCGCCGTGGCGGTACTGCACCCCGGGCCCGACCGGGTTGTTGAAGAACACCAGGTCGGCGTCTCCACGGACGCGGCCGTTCTCGGCCAGCAGCAGCGCGGACACGTCGACGGGAACCGCGCACGAAACGGACACCGACACGCACGATCCCGCCAGCGGTCGGTTCTCACCCGGGCGCAGGTCGCTCACGCGGCCAGTCTGTCAGGGAATCGGACGAACCGCCGCTGTCGTCGCCAGGATCTGCACCGAGACGTGGATCAGACGGTGCATCGCCGTCGGGCGGTCACCTCGGAGCCGATCTCGGCGCGGTCGCGAGCACGAGTTTGCTTCCGACCTGCGGGTTCACCTACCCTGGGGCGGTTGCCCGCGGCGCGTCCTGCGTCGCGAGTCGGCACACGAACCCATCGCGGTCTCTTCGGAGGAGCGGGCAGGCGTGTGTCGATGGTGACAGACCGTGCGCGTCGGGTCGGAAATCCGGCGGGCAGACAACCCAGGTCGAGGAGAGAAAGTGATCCAGCAGGAGTCACGCCTGCGGGTCGCCGACAACACCGGTGCCAAGGAGATCTTGTGCATCCGTGTGCTCGGTGGCTCGTCCCGCCGTTACGCGGGCATCGGCGACGTCATCGTCGCCACCGTCAAGGACGCGATCCCGGGCGGAAACGTCAAGCGCGGCGAGGTCGTCAAGGCCGTCATCGTCCGCACCACCAAGGAGCGTCGCCGTCCGGATGGCTCGTACATCCGCTTCGACGAGAACGCCGCGGTGATCCTCCGCAACGAGAGCGACCCGCGCGGCACCCGCATCTTCGGGCCCGTCGGGCGCGAGCTGCGCGACAAGCGCTTCATGAAGATCGTCTCGCTGGCTCCGGAGGTGTTGTGAGATGAAGGTCCACAAGGGCGACACCGTCATCGTCATCTCGGGCAAGGACAAGGGCGCGAAGGGCAAGGTCATCGAGTCCTACCCGCAGCGCAACCGGGTCCTCGTCGAGGGCGTGAACCGGATCAAGAAGCACACCTCCGCCACGCAGACCGAGCGCGGTGCCTCCTCGGGCGGCATCGTCGTGACCGAGGCTCCCATCCACGTCTCGAACGTGATGGTCGTCGACTCCGACGGCACGCCGACCCGCGTCGGCTACCGGAAGGACGAGGAGTCCGGCAAGAAGGTCCGCATCTCCCGCAAGACCGGGAAGGACATCTGACATGACCACCACCGAGAACGCACAGCCGCGCCTCAAGGCGCGCTACCGCGCGGAGATCAAGGACTCGCTGCAGCAGGAGTTCAGCTACGCGAACGTCATGCAGATCCCGGCGTCGTGAAGGTCGTCGTCAACATGGGTGTCGGTGACGCCGCCCGCGACGGCAAGCTGATCAACGGGGCCGTCGCCGACCTCGCTCTGATCACCGGCCAGAAGCCCGAGATCCGTCGGGCCCGCAAGTCCATCGCGCAGTTCAAGCTGCGTGAGGGCATGCCCATCGGCGCGCGCGTCACCCTGCGTGGCGATCGCATGTGGGAGTTCCTCGACCGCCTCGTGTCGATCGCCCTCCCGCGTATCCGCGACTTCCGCGGTCTGTCCGACCGCCAGTTCGACGGTCACGGCAACTACACGTTCGGCCTGAACGAGCAGTCGATGTTCCACGAGATCAACATCGACAACATCGACCGGCCGCGCGGTATGGACATCA